>JAJVHS010000047.1:0-77571 GCA_022072615.1 Phycisphaerales bacterium | reverse complement strand
CGGCCCACCAGACGTACACCTCCGGGATGTTCGCCTGGCGGACGATGATCTGGCCGGTGTTCCACGAGGCGTTCACCAGCACGTGAGTCGCGATCGTGGGCAGGATCGAACCGGTCCGCCACGCCACCCAGCCGAGCCACACGCCCAGTATCAGCGCCAGCGCCATCGCCGGCGGGTCGACGTGGAGCAGGGCGAACAGGATCGATGCCAGCGCGATCGATGCCGGCGTGCTCCAGTGATACTGCAGCCGGCGTTGAAAGAAGCCGCGGAAGAACAGCTCCTCGCAGAAACCGGGAACCAGGCCGATGTACAGCACCCAGGCGATGCTGCCGGCGACCGAGAACGTTCCCCACATGTCCTCCAATTGCTCACCCCCGCCCAGTGACGGGACTGTCGAGGCCGCCAGCAGCGACAGCCACATCGGAACGCCCGACGCGAGCAACAGGGTGGCCCATGATCCGGCCGAGAGCCCCGGGCTGACGAGGCCCAGGCGCTTGCGTGCACCGATTGCTCGGCGTGGTCGCCACGCGAACGCGACGATGAGCGCCCCGGCCTGGAACCCGCTCCCCACGATGATGCCCAGCTCGGGCTCGGTTTCGAACCGCTTTCCCACGTCATTGGGTGCCGTGCCTGCCATGATGAGCACCAGCGCCACGATGATGCCGACGGCAAACAGGCCGACCGTGCTCACGGCGAGCATGACGAAGAACGCGCCGATGGTCGATCCGACGGTCGGCACGCGCCGGTCGGGTGCTTGATGGCGAGCATGAGTGCCCGAATCGGCCACGGAACCGGGATCGGCTGGGACTTCCATGCGGCACAGCATACGTCCGCAGGCACCCCCGCGGAAGCGCTATCGACGAGCGTGCAACACAGGCATCGCCTGGAGGTAGTCGTGCGCGGGCCCCGTCGGTTGCGACTGGAACGCCGAGTACGGGCCGTCGAATGCGATCTCTCCCTCGTGCAGCATGAGCACGCGCGGCTGGAGGCGCCTGAGCAGTTCCTTGTCGTGCGTGACGATGAGCGAGGTTCGGGCAGTGCCCGAGCTCCGCGCGGCGTGGTGCGTGCTAAAGATCAGCTCGTGGATGTGGCCGCTGATGACCGGATCAAGCCCGGTTGTCGGTTCGTCGTAGAAGATGAGCGCGGGATCGATGGCGATGGCCCGGGCGATCGCGACGCGCTTGGCCATGCCGCCCGAGAGCGCGTCCCGGTCCTTGTCGATGACGTCCGCGGCGTTGAGCGCCACCGCGGTGAGGGCCATGCTCGCCTTTTCGCGGACCAGGTCGTCATCGATGGGCGGGTCCATCGGCCGGGCCATCGCGTGGTGCTCGCGCAGGAGCAGGGCGATGTTGTCGAACACCGTCCCGCTGAAGAGCGCGTTTTTCTGGAAGACCACGGCCCAGTGCAGCCGCACACGGTCGATGGCGTCGGAATCGAGGGTTGCCAGGTCGACCAGGGGGGCCGACGGCAGGGAATGGTCTGCCGCCCAGACGCGGCCCGCGTCGGTGGCCAGCAGCCCGGCGAGCATGTGCATGAGCACCGTCTTGCCGCTCCCGCTGCCCCCCACGACGCACACCATCTCGCCACGCGCGATGTCCAGGCTGATCTTCCTGATCACGGGCTGCTCGCCGAAGGACTTGACCAGTTCCTTCGCCTGCAGTTCCAATGGACGCATCGCGGCGGTCGCCATCGCCACGAGAGTATCCGGAGCGGCGGCGGCGTGCGGGGACCGGCGGCGGGCCGATGGTGCCCGGCGAGAACCTACCGAGTGGTCGTTCTCGCCGGCGATCCGAGAACCGACCGGATCTTGGTCAGCAGGGCGTCGACCGTGAACGGTTTGGGCAGGAACGCCATGGTTTCGGTCTCGACACCGTGGTGGAGCACCGTCTCCTCGTTATAGCCCGACATGTACAGGACCTTAATGGCCGGGCGAGCGCGTGAGATGGTCTCCGCGAGCCGCACGCCGCTCATCTCCGGCATGATGACGTCCGTGACAAGCAGGTCGATCTGGCCCGGGGTGTCGGCGGCGGCGTGGACCGCTCGGGAGCCGCCGTCGGCGGAAATGACCCGGTAGCCGACATTCGTCAGCGCGCCGCTGACCAGTTCGCGCACCATCAGGTTGTCTTCGACGAGCAGGATCGTCTCGGATCCGCCGGTGGCCGGCGTCGCCGGTTTGACCTCGAGCTGGCCGACCGACCCTTCCGGTTCGCGCGGCAGCAGGACGTGGACCGATGTTCCCACGCCCACCTGGCTCTGGACGTTGATGTGCCCGTTCAACTGCCGGACGACGCCGTGGCACGTCGCGAGGCCCAGCCCCGTTCCCTGGCCGGGGCGCTTGGTGGTGAAGAACGGTTCGAACAGCCGCTGCAGAACCTCGGGCGGCATCCCCACGCCCGTGTCCGCGACGGTGATGACGACGTGCGGACCTGGTGTCGCGCCGACGTGCGTGCGGCAGTAACTGTCGTCGAGCGTGATGTTCGCCGTGCGGATCGTCAGGGTGCCGCCGGTGGGCATCGCGTCCTTGGCGTTCACCGCCAGGTTCATGATGACCTGCTCGAGCTGGCCGACGTCGGCCTTCACGTACCCGGTGTCCTCCGCGCATTGCACGTCGAGCGTTACATCCTCGCCGATCAGCCGCCTGAGCATGGGGACCAGCGACATGACGGCGTCGCGCAGCGAGAACACCCGGGGCGTCACGATCTGCTTGCGGGCGAAGGCCAGGAGCTGGCGCGTGAGCTTGGCGGCCCGGTCGGCGGCCTCTCGCGTGTGCGTCAGGGCCGCCTGTGCCTTGTGATCGGGGTCGAGGAAGGATGACGCGACGCCGAGGTAGCCGAACATCACGGTGAGCAGGTTGTTGAAGTCGTGCGCGACGCCGCCCGCCAAACGCCCGATTCCCTCCATCTTCTGGGAGTGGATGAGCTGTTCCTCCAGCATGCGGCGCTCGGAGACGTCCCGCAGGATCACGGTGTACAGGCGCCGGCCGCCCGCGGTTGCCTGCGAGATCGAGGCCTCGATCGGAAACTCCTTGCCATCGGAACGGAGGCCGTACAAGGTCCCCAGCCGGCCCATCGCGCGCGTCGTGACGCCGGTCTGGCCGAAGGACTGGACGTGGTGCCGGTGCGCAACGCGGAAGCGCTCCGGGATGAAGCGGTCCAGGTGCGAGCCGACCGCCATCTCCACGGGCACGCCGAAGATGCGCTCGGCGCTGGCGTTGAACATCACCACGTGCTGGGTCTCATCGACCGTGATGATCGCGTCCATGGCGCTGTCCACGATCGTCGCAAGGTGCTCGTGCTCGAAGGCGACCCCCCGCGGCCTTCCCGATCGGCCCGCGTCCGACCGGGCCGCCGTCACAACCAACAGACCGCCGCGAGGCTTGAACCCCGTCGCGACTGCATGGAAGGCGGCGTGTCCCGACGAAATATCAACGGTCGCGGCGGGGCGGTCGCCGGCGAGCACGGCCCCGAGATCCGACCGCAATTGGCGCGAGACGTTCAGTTGCTCGCACGACGCCAGGACGTTCCCGCCGACGTTGCCCAGAAGCGCGGCGGCGCCGGATGACTGAGCCCACGCCGCGTTCACCCGCTCGATGGAGCCGGTGGCGGTGAGCACAGCCGCGGGGACCGCGAGCGAATCAAGGATGAAATACCGAAGCTCATGCTCGTGCTGGTCCGGAGCGTTCTGTGGCGATCCCTTCACGCGACCTCCGCGAGGAGCACTTCGTTCCCGAGAAAGTGCATGTGGGACTCATCATACGGTGATGTCTCTGGTCCGCAAGATCATGTGCGCTCTCGCATCCGGCCACGCATAACAGACATCATTATGAGGTACACGGGGCACCCCGCAACACACGCAAGTGTTTGCCCCTGCGACGCAACGATCATTCGGCTCGCCACGCGCGCTGAGCTACAGCCACAGCTGCACGACGATGACCTGTTCCTTGCCCGTCGCGGTCGCCACTTCGCCGATCTGCGTCGTGGAGAACTTCACTTCCGCTTCGGGGTGGGCGTCGAGCCAGTCGTTGATGTGCCGGTCGAGGAACTCCAGCCCCTGGGCGGTCATCTTGCCCTGGAACGTGCGCACATGCGTGGCGCCCGTGCCGTTGCGGTTGAGCGGACGCTTCCACTTGTCCCCGCTGTGCTCCATGGTCCCCGACGCAAAACCGTGGATCTTCGGCTTGGTTTCGCCGGTTCCTTGCGCGCTGGCGGCGCCGGGCACCGAGCCTGAGTCGGGAGAGAAAACGGCATTGTGAAGCATCGACATGCGTCCGCTCCTTTGAGGTGAGGCGTAGCCCGGCTGATGCGAGCTGAATTGCTCGGCGAGACGCCGCGGATCGTCGTCGGACGCCGCGGCTGTAACCTGCTGGCAGAATGCCCGTCGCGCGCGACCGCTGGAAACGGGAGAGGTCGAGCCCCAGAGCGGGCATGACCGCTGCCGAGCGTGGGTCGCACGCGGTCCACGGTGGCGCAGGACTGCACGAGCAGGGCCGGTTCCACGCCAGCAGCGTACCGCGCCGAAGACCCAGTGGAAAGCCGGGGCTCCAGAGGCCTCAAAGTCGGGTGTAGGCCGCGGCGCGGTCCGTTCGACGCCCCAGTTCGCTGGCGTAACGCACGCCGAGTTCATGCGAGTGCGACCGGACCCACTCCGACAGGCGGACGGAGCCGCGGGCCTGCGAGTCAGAGAACAGCAGGCCGCGCATGAGGCCCTCGATCTCCTCCCGCGTGATGACGATGTCCCCGACGAATGGCCCGACCAGTCGCGAAAACGCGTACGCCACCGACGGCGGCAGCGAGACCACCCGCCGTCGAACACCGATGGCGCGTCCCAGGAGGGCCACCAGGTCGCGGTAGCTGAAGGTCTCCGGGCCGACGGCATCGCACACCGCCGGAGCGTCCCCGTCGACCGCCCCGACGACGAGGTCGGCAAAGTCATCCACGTGCATGGGCTGGAGCTTGTACTCACCGGCGCCGAAGACGCCGAAGATCGGCAGGCGCCGCAGCGCCCATGCGATGTTGTTGAGCAGGATATCTCCGCGTCCGAACAGCACGCCCGGGCGGACGATCACGCTGCTGACGCCGAGTTTCCGCAGATCCTGCTCGAGCCGCAGTTTGCCGTCGTAGTACGCGAGGCCGCGGCCTTGCTCGGCCTTGAGGATGCTCGTGTGAACGATGCGCGGAACGCCGGCGCGCCGGGCCGATTCGAACAGCAGCCGCGTGTTCGCGACCGCCTGGTCGAAACTGAACAGCCTGTGATTGAACCGCACCCAGTACGTGTTGATGAACGCGTCCGCTCCGTCCATGGCCGCCACCAGCGCGTCGGGGTCGGCGAAGTCCATTCGCCGGATGTCGAGCCGGTGGGCGATCGGCGACGGCCGGTCCGGCGAGTTGGTCAGCGTCCTGACCCGGTCGCCCCGCTCGAGCAGTCGCCGGGCGATGACGCTCCCCGAGTAGCCGAGCCCGCCCGTGAGCACGACGGTCTTCATGCTCCAATTGTAGTTTCAAAAACGATTGAAAACAATGGAATCCCGTGGTACGCTTCTGACGATGCCTGGCGAACTCAAACGGGTCGTCATCGCGGGCGGGAGCGGGGTTCTCGGACGGCTGCTCGGCCGGCACCTGGTGTCCCGTGGGGCCCGGGTCACCGTCCTGACGCGGTCGGGCGGCGGCGACGAGGCGTTCGAACGCGTCGCGTGGGACGGGCGGACGCTCGGCGGGTGGTCGGCGTGTCTGGAGGGTGCGAGCGGCCTCGTGAACCTTTGCGGCCGGTCGGTGGACTGCATCAAGTCGCCCGACCACTGCGATGAGATCCTGCGGTCACGCGTCGAATCGACCCGGGTGCTCGGCGAGGCGATGCGCCTGGCGTGCGCGCCGCCGCCGGTCTGGGTGCAGATGAGCACGGCGCACATTTACGGCGATCCGCCCCGGGCGCGGTGTGATGAATCAAGCGCCCTGGGTTACGGGCTGGCGCCGACGGTCGGCCGAGCATGGGAGGAGGCCTTCTGCGCGGCGTTGCCGCCGGGGGTGAGAGGTGTGGTGCTCAGGACCGGCTTTGTGCTCGCGAAGGAGGGTGGAGCCCTCAAGAAGCTTGGCATGCTCGCGCGGCTTGGGCTGGGTGGAACGGTGGGGGCCGGCGACCAGGGCATGAGCTGGATCCACGCGGGGGATCTCAATCGCATCTTCGAACGGGCGCTTCGGCACCCGGGCATGGCGGGTGTTTACGTTGCATCGTCGCCGCGCCCCGTATCCAACCGCGAATTCATGCGTGAGCTTCGGCGAGCGGCGGGGGTTCCCTTCGGGCTGCCGGCGCCGGAATGGATCGTGCGGTTCGCGTCACGCGTGGTGCTGCGCACCGATCCCGACCTGGCCCTGTATGGACGATACGTAGTGCCGGTGCGCCTGGCCGAGGAAGGGTTCGAGTTTGAATACGGGGAGATCGGCGGAGCGCTGGATGCGATCTACCGAAGTTCTGCCGGGTGAGCGGCGCGGGCCGCCGGCAGTGAACCGCCGGTTACGCCGCACGGGAATCGGATCCGCGGTCCGGGCGGCCGGCCGGAGCCGACGGCGGGAAGGACAGCGGCGCGGGGCGATCGGTCCTGGACCGGTCCGCGTTGAAGCCGACGGGGGCGGGGCTGGGAACAGCGGACGGCGGCGGGATTCGCGAGAAGCCCGACGCCGCCGCGGGCTGATCTTCGTTCCGCATCGCCGCGGCCTGTCGCTGGGCTTCCTCGGCGTCGAAGCCCTTCTGCATGAGCGCCTGCTCGAGTGTCATGCTCGCGGTCTTGAAGGCGGTCCCCGCCGCAAGGGCTGCGAAGATCGTTCCGAAGATGCCGAAGTCAAAGAGCAGGGCGAGCGGTGTCAGCACGGCGGCGGTGCTCTCGGGCTGTGATTCGCTTTCGAGGGCCGCGAGGAACTCGTGCTGCTCGGATTCGCTGAGCGCTGCCCATCGCTGTTCGGCGGTCTCGTAGACGGTCGAGATGTAGTCGCCTTCGTCGTCGTAGGGGGAGATGTCCTGTTCCTCGAGCTCGGTCGCGACTTCGCTCGCGATGGTCTCCAGCGCATCTTCCTCGGTCACGGTGAGGTACTCGTCGACGGTCGTGGACGCGACGTAGTAACGGACGCCGAAGATGCCGGCGAGCGCAATGACTGCCGCGACCGCGCCGGCGGCAATCCCGCCCCGCATGCGCGTGGCCCGCATCATCCCGTAGCCCGCTGCTCCGCCCACGACCGGCGCGAAGATCCAGAGGCTGAAGTCGGTGGCCCGGATGAGCCCGACCCACGTGGCAGAAGCGATGGCGGCGCCGATGGCGGAGTAGATGAGTCCCTTGGCGATCGACATGCGGTTGCTCCCCTCGAGACAGGTGGATGTCCGGGGAGTATCGACGTAGCTTTGGATCGGCATCACACCTCCGGCGCTCGTCTAAACCACCTGTAACGGTCGTGCGGGCGGAGAAGCCCAGTGGATCGTGAAGACTTGAGGTCGCGATACGATGCCCGCGGACGCGGCGGGGCCTCGTCCCAGAGCCCCTTTCGCCGGAGCGAGCCATGGGGCGGGTCGTCATCGCCGCCTTTGAAGCCGAGTTCCGTCGATATCGGGACCTTGCCGACCGGGCCGCCGCACAGCTCGGCTGGGACGACCTTCGCGAACCGCTCCATCCCGAGGTCAATTCCATCGCGGTCGTCATGAAGCATGTCGCCGGCAACCTGCGGTCGCGCTGGAGCGATCCATTCACGACCGACGGCGAGAAGCCGTGGCGGAATCGCGACCGAGAGTTTGTGGACGACCTGCCCGACCGGGATGCGCTCGACGAACAGTGGCGCGGCGGCTGGGGGACCGTCGAGGCCGTGCTCGCGGCCTGCTCGGACCTCGATCTGGACCGCACGCTGATGATCCGCGGCGAGGCTCACACCCTGGCGCTCGCGCTGGCGCGTTCGCTGAGTCACACCGCGTACCACTGCGGGCAGATCGTGCAGACGGCCCGGGTGCTGGCGGGTCGGCGGAACGCTCCGTGGCGGACGCTCACGGTGCCGCGGGGCGGGAGCGTCGAATTCAACGCCTCCAAGGGGTTCGACCCCGGCGCGCCGAGCAGCGGCGGCCGCGCGGTATGATCCCGCAACACTTGAGGAACCCGCGATGTCCAGACCGGGCGAAGAAACAGTTCGCGCGCTGAGGGAGGCGTTACAGGCTTCGCCCGACAACGTGGCCCTCCGCCGGCACCTGGCGGAGGTGCTGATGGGTTTCGGCCGGGCCGATGAAGCCGAGCGTGAGTTCCGCCAGGCCATCGCCCTGTCGCCCACCGATCACGGCCTCAAGGTCTCGCTCGCCAAGTGCTACCTGCGCCTGGAGCGTTCATCGCACGCGGTGGTCGTCTTCGAGGACCTCGCCGATCACAACTCCGCGGCCATGACGCCCGCGGTGCGGGTCTTGTTCGCGCAGGCGCTCCTTCGAGTTGGTGAAGCTGGCCGAGCCTCGTACCAGTACCGCCAGGCCGTGGAAAGCGACCCATCGGTGGCTGATCCCACGCTCGCCGAGCAGTTGGGCCTGTCGGGCTCGGCCGCGGAGCCGGGTGACCCCGACGAGGACGAGCGCGAGCGGGTCATCGCGGAGGACGGTGACCATCACGCGGCGCCAGTGACCGAGATCGAGCGGCCCAAGTTGACGTTCTCGGACGTCGGCGGGATGGGCAAGGTCAAGGACGAGATCCGGCTCAAGATCATCCACCCGCTCCAGCACCCCGAGCTGTACAAGGCGTACGGCAAGACGATTGGCGGGGGCATCCTGATGTACGGGCCGCCGGGCTGCGGCAAGACGCACCTGGCTCGGGCCACGGCGGGGGAGGTCAAGGCGCGGTTCATCGCGGTGGGGATCAATGACATCCTCAACATGTGGATGGGCGAGAGCGAGCGGAACCTGCACGAGCTGTTCGAGCAGGCCAGGGCGGCTCGTCCGTGCGTGCTGTTCTTCGACGAGGTGGACGCGCTGGGCGCCGCGAGGACGGACATGCGGCACTCGTCGGCTCGTCATCTGGTGAACCAGTTCCTGTCGGAGCTCGACGGGGTGAACGCGTCGAACGAGGGCGTGCTGATCCTGGCGGCGACCAACGCGCCCTGGCACATCGATCCGGCCTTCCGCAGGCCGGGCAGGTTTGATCGCATCATCTTCGTGCCGCCGCCGGACATGGAGGCGCGTTCGCAGATCCTGAGGATCATGCTCGCGGGCAAGCCGACCGAGTCGATCGACTTCGACAAGGTTGCCAGGCTGACCGACAAGTTCAGCGGGGCGGACATCAAGAACCTCATCGATCTCACGATCGAGGGCAAGCTCCGCCAGGCGATGCAGAAAGGGATTCCCGAGCCGATCCGGACGGCGGACCTGGTCGCGGCGGCCAAGGGGCTCAAGCCGTCGGCGTCGGAGTGGTTCTCGACGGCCAAGAACTACGCGCTGTTCTCCAACCAGGGCGGGCTGTACGACGACGTGCTCGATTATCTCAAGCTGCGGTAACGCGATCCGAGCCGACCGACGGGTACCAGCGCATGCAACACGCCAACACGCACGTGACGCGCGGCCGGATGCTGATGAGCCAGCGGCGGTACGACCTTGCTGAGAAGGAGTTCGGCCAGGCGATCGCCGCCGACCCGCGCGACCCCGAGGCGTTCGCGATGATGGCCCTGTGCCTGGGCGAGCTCCAGAAGTGGGAGCCGGCGACCGATGCCGCTCGGCAGGCCGTGGCGCTGGCGCCGGACTGGTCGTACGGCCATTACGTGCTCTCGAGCCTGTACGAAGACCGCAACATGATCGACGAGGCTCGTGCGGCGATCGAAGAGGCGCTGAGGCTCGATCCATCGGACGCCGACTGCTGGGCGATGCGGGCCCGGATCGCGCTGGCGCAGCGCGATCATGAAGGGGCGCTCAAGGCGGCCGAGGCAGGGCTTGAATGCGACGCCGAGCATGAGGCGTGCATCAACCTGCGCAGCCTGGCGCTGACGAACCTGGGCCGGAGGCAGGAGGCGGGCGAGGCGATCGCCGCGACGCTCGCCAGGAATCCGCTCAACGCGTCCAGCCACGCGAACATGGGCTGGACGCTTCTGCACGACGGCAAGCCGCGGCCCGCGATGGAGCATTTCCGCGAGGCGCTGCGGCTCGCGCCGGACATGGAATGGGCCCGGTCGGGCGTGATGGAGGCGATGAAGGCCCGTTCGCCGATCTACCGGGTGTTCCTGGCGTACTTCCTGTTCATGGGGCGGCTGAGCGGCCGCGCGCAGTGGCTGATCATCATCGGCGCGTTCGTCGGGTTCAAGGTTCTGGGCGCGGTGAAGAATTCCAACGCGGCCGCGGCGCCGTTCCTCACGCCGCTGATCATCGCGTACATGGTGTTCGCACTGGGCACCATCGTGGCGGTGCCGCTTTTCAACCTGGTGCTGTTCGTCGATCCGTTCGGCCGGCACGTGCTCCGCCCGGCGCAGCGGATCGGAGCGGCGGTGTTCGGGCTGTCGCTCATCCCTCCGGTGGTTTTTCTGACGATGTGGGCCGTGATCGGCGGGTCGTACTACGAGCTGGGCTCGCTGGTGACGGCGATGCTCATCATCCCTGTGTCGCTCGCCGGGCTGATGCGTGAGGGCAAGCCGCGGGTGACGATGATCGCGCTCGCGGCGGGCCTGGCGGCCATGTGCGTCGTGATCCTCACGATGCCGATGCTGCTCGCGCCGAGCGTGGTGGGGGCGTACGCGATCGGGTGCTTCGGGTCGACGTGGATCGCGAACTTCCTGACTTCGAGTTCGCCGGCGAAGAAGTACTAGGGCTTGCAAGGCAGACTCGGATCCTTCACTTCGTTCCTTCGACCGGCTGCGATCGTCCCGCCTCCCGCCGTCCGCTGCCTTGTCGCTTGGTCAGATCATCCCCTAGATCGGCTCTGAACCGCTCCAGCACCGGCTGGAAGCGAGCCAGAACCTCCGGGTGTGCGTCGGCGACATCGTCAGACTCGAGCGGGTCCGTCAGCAGGTCGTAGAGCTCAAGCCCAGACCTGACCTGCTTGTACGGTCCGGGCGAGCCGTCCTTTCCTGCGTCGCCGGCGAGCGTGCGATACTGGTGGGGCAGCACCAGCTTCCACTGACCCATCCGGACAGCCTCGAGGTCGTTGGCGTTGTAATAGAACGCGAGCGCGCGGTCGTCGAGCGAAGGGTCAGCGCCGTCCGTCAGCAGGCGCGAGAGATCCGAGCCGTCGATGCGTGGTGCATGGTCGCCTTCGGCCCCAATGAACGCCGCGATCGTCGGGAGCAGGTCGATGGTCATGGCGGGTGTGCGGATGACCTTGCCGGCGGGAAGGCGACCCGTCCACCGCGCGACGAACGGCGCGCGTACACCGCCTTCCCACGACGTTCCCTTCCCCTCGCGCAACCCGCCGGTCGTCCCCGCGTGGTTGCCGTACGACAGCCAGGGCCCATTGTCGGAAGTGAAGATGATCAGCGTGCGTGCGCCAAGGCCGAGCGAGTCGATCCGCTCGACGATGCGACCGACCGATGCATCGATCTCCTGGATGACATCGCCGTAGAGGCCCGCGCCGCTCGTGTACTCGAACTGGGGGGATACGAAGAGCGGCACGTGCGGCATCGGGAAAGGAACATAAACGAAGAACGGATGCTCGCTGTGCTTTTCGATGAACGCGCAGGCCCGGTCCGTGAACAGCTTCGTCAGTCCCTTCTGCTCGTCGGGCGTGATCTCCGGGTCGATGATCGCGCCGTTCTCGTAGAGAGGCAGGGGCGGGTAACCGCGTTTGCGAGCATCGGACTCCGGCGGGAGTCTTACAAGGTCCGGGTGCAACGGCCACATGTCGTTCGAGTACGGGATGCCGCACCACTCATCAAAGCCCTGTCGCGTCGGCAGAAGGTTCGGAGCATCGCCCAGGTGCCACTTGCCATAGATGGCGGTGGCGTATCCGCGAGCCTTGCAGAGTTCGGCGATGGTGGTCTCATCGGGATGCAGGCCGACCTTGCTGCGCGGGCCCAGCGCGCCCGCGATGTGCAGCCTGTTGGGGTAGCAGCCCGTGAGCAGCGCGGCGCGGGAGGCGGAGCAGACTGCCTGCGCCGAGTAGAAGTCGGTGAGGCGTACACCCGCGGCCGCCAGCCTGTCGAGGTTGGGCGTCTTCCAGCGCGATTGCCCGTAGCACGACAGGTCGCCGTATCCCATGTCGTCGACGAGGATGAGAACGATGCTGGGAGATGACGGGCCCGGCTCGCTTGTGTCCTGGCTCGCACGGCACGCCGATGCGAGTGTCGCAAGCACCGCGAGCAGGATGTACTGGAGATGGGGTACGCCGTTCATGAAGCAAACCGTACGCGGTTCTGAGAGGCGAGCGCAGCCGTTCCTCGGCTCGCCTGCTCACCTACACTCATCCTTTCGCTTCGGGGCGCGGCGGCCATTCGGGGCCGACCGCTGAGAAGCACCCGTAGAACCTGACCCGGTTCGCACCGGCGGAGGGAAAGCGATGAAGTCGCCGGTTTCCGCTGATCCCTACGACATCCTGCTCGGGCACAACCGCTGGGGCAACGCAACCGTGCTCGGGCTCTGCGGGCGGCTCTCGCGTGAGCAGTTTCACCAGCCGTTCCCGATCGGCCCGGCCGAGCGGGGCGGGCTGCACGCGACGCTGACGCATGTCGTGAGCGCCATGCTGCGATGGTCGGATCGGCTCGCGAAGCGGTCGGTGCGCCCGCCGATCGAGGCCGCGAGGCCCGGCTTCACGGGCCCGGTTGATTACCGCGAGCGGACTCCGCAGGAGCTGGCGGCGATCGCCGAGAAGGCACACGCGGAACTGGCCGAGCTCAAGCCCGTCGTCGTCGCTTCGCCGGGCGCGATCATCCCCGTGAACTTCGGCGACAAGTCGTACCAGTTCACCGCCGCCGCGGCGTACATCCACGTGCTGACGCACGGCCACTACCACCGGGCCCAGTGCCTGAACATCCTGCGCCAACTCGGCGTCGGCAAGCTTCCCGACATCGACGTCGTGGATTGGCAGCAAGAGACCGAGTGCTCGTCGTAATTCATGGAACGACCTATGACACGCTTTGCATTTCCCATCCGCGGCGCCCGCAACCCTGGTCATGCCCCCGAGGTCACGACGCCGGGGTCGTTTGCGCTCGCGCCCGATCTGGGCGGGCCGCTGATGTTCGCGAGCCCCGATACGCCCGGCATGCCCGCGCCCAGTGACAAGACCGCGTGGGATTTCCTCCCCGCGGGGTGGAGCATGGTGTCGCTGGGCAAGAGCGCGGGACGGCCCGCCGCGGACGGCGCTGGTCGCACCGGCGCCGTGGGCGGCTGTGCCAACTGCATGGGCGAGTCGAACCTGTTCGTCGAGTTCGAGACGGCGCGGGGCGAGCGGGTGCGGGTGATCTACCCGCGCGGATTCACGCCCGTCACGCAGCTCGAGCAGGCGAGGCTCGGCATCGTCACGCCGCAGATGAAGCGCGTCGCCGAGCGCGAGCCGCACTTTGATGAACTCACCGGCGGCCGCGGGGCCGAGGCCGTTCGCGACGAGGTCGCCGCTGGCCGGATGGTGATCCCCGCGAACATCAACCACCTGCGGTACAACCTCGATCCCATGGCCATCGGCCGCGCGAGCCGGACCAAGGTCAACGCCAACATGGGCGCCTCGCCGGTATCGAGCGGCACGGACGAGGAAGTCGAGAAGCTCAAGTGGGCGGAGAAGTGGGGCGCTGACACGGTCATGGACCTTTCGACCGGCGGCAACCTCGACGAATGCCGCGAGGCGATCATCAGGGCCAGCACCGTCCCCATCGGCACCGTGCCGATCTACTCGATGATCATCGGCAAGAAGATCGAGGACCTGGACTGGCCGACGATCGAGGCGAGCCTGCACCACCAGGCGCAGCAGGGCGTCGATTACTTCACGATCCACGCGGGCGTGCGCCGCGGGCACCTCAAGCACGTCAAGAACCGGCTCATCGGCATCGTCTCGCGCGGCGGGAGTCTCCTGGCGAAGTGGATGCTCGTCCACGGCAAGGAGAACATCATGTACGACCGCTGGGATGACATCTGCCGGATCCTGCGGCAGTACGACGTGACGTTCTCGATCGGCGACGGGCTGCGGCCCGGCGGGCTCGCCGACGCGACGGACATCGCCCAGATCGCCGAGCTCGAAACGCTGGGCGAACTGACCGAACGAGCCTGGCGCCACGGCGTGCAGGTGATGATCGAGGGCCCCGGCCACGTGCCGTTCGACCAGATTGAGTGGAACGCGAAGGTGCAGCGGACGCTGTGCCACGGCGCGCCGTTCTACGTGCTCGGGCCGCTCGTCACCGACATGTTCCCCGGCTACGACCACATCACGTCGTGCATCGGCGCCACGGCGATGGCGTACCACGGCGCGGCGATGCTGTGCTACGTGACGCCCAAGGAGCATTTGGGGCTGCCGAAGAAAGATGACGTCAAGCAGGGGTGCATCGCGTACAGGATCGCGGCCCACGCGGCGGACGTGGCCTTGGGGATTCCCGGCACGCGCGACCGCGATGATGAATTGACCAAGGCCCGGGCCGCGCTCAACTGGGAGAAGCACTTCGAGCTCTCGTTCGACCCGGACACGGCACGGGCGTACCACGACGAGGACCTGGACGTCGACACGGACTTCTGCGCGATGTGCGGGCACGACTGGTGCTCGGTGCGCATCAGCAAGGAGATCCAGGAGTTCGCTTCGGGCAAGGCCGAGGGCTTCGAGCGCGTGGGCGCGGGCGGCAAGGTTGGCGCGCCGGTCAAGTCCGCCGCGCTGACGCCCGAGCAGCAGGAGATCCTCGCCAAGCGCGGCGTGCTCTCGCCCGACGAGATCCACAAGCTCGCGAGCAAGACCAAGAAGCAGATGGCAGGACGCGGCGAAGGAGAGAAGGCATCGAGGCATCAAGGCGCCGAGGCATCCAGGGAAGAAGGTCCCTCGGAAGGTGAACACGGCGGAAAGCTGTCGTGCCATTCGGACTACGTCGATCCTGAGACGGCCAAGCGGATGCAGGCGGAGAAGGCCGGGCGCGACGTGCTCGTGCAGGTGGATGTGAGGCCGGCGCTGGGGATTGCGAAGGACGAGACCAGGGTGGTGTAGCAGTGGCGCTGTCCCGGCGTGTTCCTCGCGAGATTGGCGATGTGAAGCTCCGTGTTCGGCGACGCATGTTCGCGAGCACTTTCGTTCGTTCCGATCGGTCGGCCCGGGTAGACTGGATGCAGTTCCGGGAGTCCACCCATGGCAACCACGCCGGCATTCAGCGGGTCCGTGCCGCAGACCTATCACACGTTTCTTGGGCCGCTCATCTTCGACGCGTACGCCCGTGACATGGCGCAGCGGCTGGGCGTGCGCGAAGGCGAGCGGGTGCTCGAATTGGCCTGCGGCACCGGGATCGTCACCGAACATCTCGCCCGTTCGTTGCCGCAGCGAGCCACGCTGATCGCCACGGACGTGAGCGACGGCATGCTCGGCGTCGCTCGGTCGGTGGTCAGGCACCCGAGCGTCGAGTTCAAGCAGGCTGACGCGTGCACGCTGCCCTTCGAGGATCGGTCGTTTGATTCGCTCGCCGCGCAGTACGGCGTGATGTTCTTTGCCGACAAGGTGAAGGCGATGCAGGAGGCAAGGCGCGTGCTCAAGCCTGGCGGGCGGTACGTTTTCAACGTCTGGGATTCGCTCGAGCACAACCCGCTGCCGCGAATCGTTCACGACATCGTGTGCGACCTGTTCCCGACGGACCCGCCTGGATTTCTCGCGAAGCTGCCCTACGGATGGAACGACCGAGCCGAGATCGAGCGCGTCGTCCGGGCGGGCGGGTTTGAGCGGTGCACCATCGAAACAGTCGGGTTCCCGAGCGAGGCGCCGACGGCCGACCACGTCGCTCGCGGCTTTGTCGAGGGAACGCCGCTCTCGTCGCAGCTTGCCGAACGCGGGGCGGACCCTGCTCGGGTGAGCCAGACCGCGGCCAGGGCGCTCGCCGAGCGGTTCGGCGAGAAGCCGTGCCGGTCGACGATGCGAGCGGTGGTCGTCACCGCGTCGTGAAAGTCTCCTCGATTCGGTCAGGCGAATCCAGCGCGCGCGTGAGACGGCGGCCGCAGGCGTCGGCACCCGGGCCGGGCATGGCGCGGTATGCTCGATACATGGTGACGTCACATACCTTCACCACAAAGGTCACGGCGGATTCGGGCGGGACCACGATGTGCTCGCTGCCGCTCGACTTTGACCCCAAGGCCGTGTTCGGCAAGGTGCGAGCGCCCGTGACCGTGACCATCAACGCGCACTCGTACCGTTCGACGATCAGCATCATGCGCGGTGACACGGTCATCGGCCTGCGCAAGAGCAACCGCGAAGCGGCTGGTGTCGAGCCGGGCCAGCGGGTGTCGGTCACGCTCACGCTCGACGACAAGCCGCGGGTCGTGAAGGCCCCGCGCGAGCTCGCGGCCGCCCTCAACGCGGCGGGCCTGAGCGATGCCTGGAAGTCATTGAGCTATACGCACCAGCGTGAGCACGCCGAAGCAATCGAAGAGGCCAGGAAGCCCGAGACCCGAGCCAAGCGGATCGCCGCGTGCGTGGAAGCGGTGCGGGCACGAGCCAGGTCGGCGACCTCCCGCCATAAGTCGATTCGGGTACCGGCACCGGCGGCAAACAAGGCAGCAACGAAAGCAACAAGGAAGACGGTAAAGAAACCGGCAGGAAAGGAAGTTGCCAGGCAACCGGCAAGGTAACGCTGACCTGCGGCCCGCGGGTGGTGCCGGCGCACGACGTGAGTTACGGCAGCACTCGCGCCGCCTCGGGCAACTGCACGAGCGTCGTGGTAGACCACCACCCATCGATCGATCCGCCGAGCGCATCTTCCGGCAGTTCCGGCTTCACCGCGCCCACATCGGTCGCGTCGAGCACAAACACGCCCGCCGTCGTCTGCTGGTCGGTCTTTTTGTCGGGGTCCATCAGCCCGCACCACACGACCTTGCCCGCGAACGCCGACCTGGCGATCGCCCGGGCCGTTTCGTGCGCATCACGCGAGGTCACCATGACGTAACCGCGGATGTTCGGCGGCGGCTCGCCGGGCTTTGCCTGCGGCGTGCCCTTGGCCTTGAGTTCCTTCTCGAGGTCGAGCGTCTTTCGCAGGGCGGGCGACGCTCGGAACGGGTGGCATTCCATGATGAACACGCCGGACTTGATGCCCGGGTCGGTCGCGACCAGCTCCCGTGCCTGGGCGACGGTCGGCGTATCCATGATGAAAATGCCGCGCCACGTGGTGTCGTTGGGCTTGTTGAACGGCCCGGCGACGATGAGCTTGCCCTCGTCCGCGAGCCGCTGCATGTTCGACATGTGCCCGCGGAAGATCTCCTGGCGTTCCTCGGGCGTCTTGTCGGTGGCGGGACCTGTCTTGAGGTACACAAAGACGTAGTCCGTGCTCGTTGCGCCTGCGGCGGCCTTGTCCTGTGAACCGCAGCCGGGCAGCGCCATCGCGGTGACCGCGAAAACGACCGCAACCAGTGCCCGCCACCGTTCACGAGTGTCCTGCATCATGATGCAAAGCGTACCACGCGACCGTGCCGCCTGCTGGCGCGATCCTGAGCGTCAATGATGTGTCATGCGGAACCTGGCGATGCTCATGCTGGTCGGTGTTTCAACGTTCGCTCGCGGGCAGGCTGTCACGCTCGAATCACTCCTTGAAGAAATGGCCAACGGCGACGCCCTCGCCCGGCTGCCGAGCCCGTGGTACGACTCGCTGCAGGCATCCAGCTACAACCGCGAATCCACGCACCGCGACGCGCCGGGCTGGTTCGCCGACAGCGACGGGACGGGTTTCATCCGGCAGGAAAAGCGGCCCGACGGGACCGACGAGTGGGTCCTCATGGAGCACGAAGGCCCGGGCTGCATCACCCGTATCTGGACGCCCTTCTTCTATTACGACTTCGCGGACCGCACCGGGCCGAACATCCGGATCTACCTCGATGGGTCGGCGCAGCCGGTCATTGATGAGCCGTTCATCCCGCTGGTGACCGCCAAAGGGTCGATCGGCGAGCCGTTTGCTCGCTTCACGGCTCGAGCGGGCGATCTGTACATGCCGATCCCGTTCGCCAGATCCTGCCGGGTGGTGACGAACGCCAAGCCGTTCTATTACATCATCAACTACCGCGCGTACGAGCCGGGGACGGTGGTCGAGACCTATTCGAAGGAAGCGATCGACCGAGCCGAGGCCGCCAGGAAGGAGATTGCCGACCGGCTCGGGTCGGTTCCACCGGTGACCAGCGAGTGGCGACTGAACGCGCCGCCGCGGGTGGTGGCGGCGGGAGCGGAATGGGGAATCCAGCTCCCGCCCGGGCCGCACGCGGTGCGCGAGATCATGCTCTCGTTTCCGGAGGCGGTGGAGAACCCGAGCCTGCTGCGGTCGCTGGTGATCGCGGCGGACTTCGACGGTGCGCCGTGCGTATGGGTGCCCGTGGGGGACTACTTCTGCAGCGCTGACGCCGTGCACCCGTTTGCCACGCTGAAGCGGAGCGTCACGGAGGACGGGGAGTTCCGGTCGCGCTGGGTGATGCCGTACGCATCGATCGGGAAGGTGCGCTTCATCAACACCGGCGCTTCCGATATCACGATCGCGGCGCAGGTCGGGACCAACGGCTGGACGTGGGACGAGCACTCGATGCATTTCTACGCCGGCTGGCGACCGGATGAAACGGTGCCGGGCAACACCTTCCTGGACTGGAATTTCGTCGAGGTGACGGGGACCGGTGTGTACGTCGGCGACGCGCGGACGGTGCTCAATCCGCAGAAGGGCACGTGGTGGGGCGAGGGCGACGAGAAGATCTATGTCGATGGCGCGTGGGACGCCGGATTTCCGACGCATTTCGGGACCGGCACCGAGGACTACTACGGCTGGGCGGGCGGCGAGGTGCCCACGCGACGCGATGAGTTCAGTCATCCCTTCCTGGCCAACGTGCGCGTCGGCGGCCTGGATGGCGCGACCCTTGGCTACAACATCGTGACGCGGGAGCGCGGCCTCGACGCGATCCCGTTCAGATCGCGCCTGCGGATGGACATGGAGTGCTCGCCCGGCGTCGACATCCGCGAGGCGCGGCACCAGCTCGGCTATTCGTCGGTGGCGTTCTGGTACGCCAGGCCCGGCGCCCGCCACAACCGACCGCCCGCACCGGACCAGTCAGCGCGAGCGATCATGAAGTACGTGGAGATCGACGGGCGCGGGCGGATCGCCAAATGACAGGGAGGCTACGTCCGCCGCGTGCGCCGATGCGCGGCGAGCCCGGCGATGGCCGCGAGAACCGAAGCGCCCGGTGCGGGCACATCGGGAATCGCGCCGTTGCGCCCGATACCGACCACCGTTTCAACACACACCCGCTGGCCGGGTGGCAGCAGGATCTGCCGCTGCATGATCGCGGCGTTGTCGCCCGCAGGGAATCCGCCCGGGTTGGGGTCGGGGATGTAGTTGCTGAGGAACGGATCGGTCATCGATCCCATGATCGTGCTGAACGGCCCGCACACGGCCCCGTCGGCATACCGCCCGAACATCAGGCCCGTGGTGCTGCCGTCGGTGATGGTCCACATGCGGCCAGAGCTGTTGACCGAGAGGGGCAGATATGTGTCACCGCCCGTGGTCGTGCCCAGGTCGATATCCACCGCGTAAAAGATGTCGATCACGTGCGTCTGGGTCCCGAAGTTCGTGAAGCACAGGCCCGTCGAGTAGATGGCGGTGTCAGGCCCGGTGTCCGTCACCAGGTAGTCCATGTGCGCGATCACGTCGGGAACCTGCGTAAGGGTTGACCCGCCGGTGTACACCTTGTCAAACTCCCATTCGGCGTAGTTGCCGGAAACGTTGCGCGACACCGCGTTTGCAAGATGTCGCTCGCGGGTGTCGCCGGCGAAGCGGTAGAACCAGTTGCCGCTCGCAACGTGGCTTGTGCCCGGCGCACCCGGGGCGCCATCGAGCTGGAAATGCATCAATACATCGCCCCCGTTGCCGAACGGGATGGTCGGCAGCGACCCCGTTCCGTTCGCCGTGTAGTCCAGGACCGCGCTGCCATCGACGATCCGAGCCCCGAAATTCTGGGCGAGCGATGACGTGGCCAGAGAACCGACAACGGCGACCGAAAGAACCATGCAGTACTTCATATTGTCCTCCCGTACGTATGCGAACTGGGATCATTACCACGGCATGCAATACCGTGCGCACGATGACTGCGCCGAGCACTTTCGACGACCGCACAACGAAGGCGGGATGTACCGTTGCGCGTGCTTCCCGTTTATGTGTTCATCAGGTACCCCTACCCCCGCCACATTTCAGCCTCAGGCCGTGGCGAGGATGAGCGTACCGGAAACTGTCGACCGGATCAATACGATATGTCCGCGCAACTTCGCAATGGTTCCGAGCGGCTTAGTGATCGACCTTCCGCCCGAGCATCGGCGACACGCGCGAGAGCACCTGTTCGAGGGTCTTGCGGTCCCGGGCCTCGGCGTTCAGCCGCAGCAGCGGCTCGGTGTTGCTCTTGCGGACATTGATCCACCACCCGTCCTTCGCGAAGCAGTCGATGGTGATGCCGTCGAGGTCGTCGATCTGGCCCTGGCCGCCGAACGTCTTGCGCAGCTCGGCGATCGCCGCGTCCTTGTCCTCGATGGTGAAGTTGATCTCGCCCGACTGCGGGTAGCGGGCGATCGGGTGGATGAGCTGGGACATCTTCTTGCCGGACTTGGCGAGGATGGAGAGCACCTCGGCCATGGCGATGGCGCCCGAGTCGGCGTTGAAATTGTCGCGGAAGTAGAAGTGGCCGGAGAGCTCGCCGCCGAAGATGGCCTGGTGCTCGGACATCGCGGCCTTCATGAACACGTGGCCGACGCGCCCGCGCACCGGCTTGCCGCCGGCGGCCCTGATTTCTTCCTCGACCGCCTTGGTCGAGCGCAGGTCGTAGACCACGGCCGCACCCGGGTCGCGGCTGAGCATGTGCTTGGCGACCAGCGCCGTCAGGTGGTCGCAGCCGACGATGTTGCCCATCTCATCGACGATCACGCAGCGGTCCGCGTCGCCGTCGAAGCACACGCCAAGATCGGCCTTCTCCGCCACCACCGCGCCCTGGAGCTGGCGCAGGTTCGCGGCGACGAGCGGGTTGGGCTCGTGCGCGAACTGGTTCTTGGTGTTCTCGAAGTTGAGCTCGACGATGGTGAGCCCGGGCACGGCCTGGATCCCGGCGGTCTTGGCGAGGGCGGACCCGAAGATTCGGGGCACCATGGTGCCGGCCATCCCGTTGCTCGCGTCGACGACGATCTTCAGCTTCGTCGACCCCAGGTCCAGGAACGACCGGACGTGTTTGACGTACGCGGCCCAGAGGTCGCGCTGCTCGACGCGGCCCTTGCCGGGCACGAGCGTGAGCTTGTCGACCATCGCCGCGTGCTTGCGGATGTCGGCCAGGCCGGTCGCCTCGCCCACGGGCTTGGCCTTGCGCTTGGAGACCTTGAAGCCGTTGTACTGCGGCGGGTTGTGGGACGCGGTGACCATGACGCCGCCCGCGCAATCCAAGTGATTGACGGCGAAGTAGATCATCGAGGTATCGACCAGCCCGAGGTCGATGACGTTGCCGCCGTGATCGTTGATGCCGTGGATCAACGCTTTGCTGAGCGCCGGGCTGCTCGACCGCATGTCGCGGCCCACCACGATGTTGTGCATCATCGGCGACGTCTCGCCCGCGGCCTGCGCGTCGCCGAGCAGGTACTTCGAGCATCCATAGCCGATCTGCCAGGCGAGATTCTCGTTGAGCGGATCGGGATACGTCCCGCGGACGTCGTAGGCTTTAAAGACTCGACCGAGCATGGGAAAACTCCGTTGCGATGGATGGGCTGGCGCCACCGGGCGGAGGGCAGAAACCTCGTGGCGTCCAAGGGCGGCAAGCGTAGGAGCCGATTTCAGGAACAGACGTCTTTGTTCGGAATATGTCAGGAAGCTTTGGGCCTTGGAGGCCCTTTGAACAGGGGCATCACGACGCTGATGCTCGCCATCGGTCGATCCACGGCTCTAGTCCCGGCAACAATCACGGGTTGTCGGAGACGCTCAAGACGAGATTTGCCATGCCTTTGTACGAATATCAGTGCGAGGAAGACGGAACGGTCATCGAACTCATGCGGCCGATGAGCCAGGCGGATTCGCCGGTGGAGGATCCCGACGGACGCGGGCGTGTCTTCCGCCGCAAGCACTCGACTTTTGCGACCGGTGCCGGCGCCGCCGCGGGTGGCTCGTCCCTGCCGGTCTCTGGCGGGTGCTGCCCGTGCGGCAAGAACCGTGGCCAATGCGGAGCGGGATGACGCGCTGAAATTGCGCTGCGGGCCGTCGGTCTCCTACCGCGTCCTCGGGCATTCACAGATCGCCGCACATGGAGTGCTCAGCTCATCCGGGCAAAAACGTGGTTGGCGCCGGGCCGGTGGAGCGAGGGTTCAACGTGGCACGCCGGTTGTGGAAGGTCCGGCGAGGCCGCGCATGAATTACGGACTTCAACTCTCCGCCTCTGGGGCGCTCACGGCGCTGTACCGGCAGGACGTCTACGCCAACAACCTGGCGAACATCAACACGCCCGGGTTCAAGGCGGACGTGCCCGCCAATCGCCAGCGGCTCGTCGTACGTCAGGAGGACGGCCTGCTGTCGATGCCGTCGAACGACCTGCTGGAGAAACTCGGCGGCGGGGTGCAGGTGGCGACGCCGGTGACCAACTTTGCGCAGGGGTCGCTCGACTCGAGCGCGAACCCGCTCGACCTGGCGATTGAAGGCAATGGCTTCTTCGTCGTCCGGGCGGCCACCTCGGGGTCGGCGGACCGGCTGCGGCTGACGCGCGACGGGCGTTTTACGCTCAACAGCGAGGGGCACCTGGTCATGGCGACTACCGGGATGCCGGTGCTCGACGACCAGAACCGGCCGATCGAGATTACGGGTGTCGGTCCGGTGACGGTGGGGACGAACGGGGTCGTTCGGCAGGGCGAGCGTGAGATCGCCACGCTGAGGCTGGTGGATGTTCCCAATCGCCGGGAGCTGCGGAAGATGGGCGAGAATCTGTTCGCCGCGCCGGCGACCGCCATGAACAACCTGGCGCCGGCGACCGGCACGATCGTGCAGGGAGCCCGCGAGCGGGCGTCGGTGGACGAGATCACGGCGCTGCTCGATGTGCAGAGCGCCGGGCGGGCCGCCTCGGCCAACCTGGCCATGATCAGCTACCAGGATCGGATGACCGAGCGCGCGATCGCGCAGCTCGGACGGATGGCGTAAGGAGGGGTCGATGGCGATCATCGCGCTGCAATCAGCGTCCACGGGCCTGACGGCGCTCAACACCCAGCTTGACGTCATCGCCAACAACCTGGCGAACGTCAACACCCCCGGCTTCAAGCAGAGCCGGGCCAACTTCCAGGACCTGCTCTACCTCGAACGGGCGCAGGCGGGCACCGAGAACGCCAACGGCGACCAGCGGCCCACGGGCCTCTATGTCGGCCTGGGCGTACAGGTCTCCGCGACCCAGCAGAGCTTCGAACAGGGCGCCCCGCTGGCGACCGGGCGAACGCTCGACATCATGATCGAGGGCAACGGGTTCTTCCGAGTCCAGACCGAGCCCGAAGTCGGCAACGGTTACGGGTACGCCCGGGCCGGGAACTTCACGCTGAACTCCGAGGGCGAGATCGTGCTCGCCAACGACCAGGGGCGGCGTCTGGACCCGAACATCTCCATCCCCGAGGACGCCACGCAGGTCTCCATCAGTTCCAATGGAGAGGTGAGCGTCATCCAGCCCGGAAACATCGAGCCGACCGTCGTCGGTCAGATCGAGATCGCGACCTTCATCAACCCGGCGGGGCTTGAATCGATTGGCGAGAACCTGTGGATCGAGACCGCCGCCTCCGGCCCCGCACAGACCGGCGAGCCGAGCACCGAGAACCGAGGCAAGCTCCTGCAGGGCTACCTCGAAGCGTCGAACGTGGACCCGACCAAGGAACTGATCGAACTGATCCGCACGCAGCGGGCGTTCGACATGAACAGCCAGGTCATCCGCGCGTCCGACGAGGTGCTGAGGACCGTCTCGCAGCTAAGAACGTAACGCCCGGTTGAGCATCGAGTGAGCGACCGCCAGTGAACGCCTCGGAATCCAACTCCTGTGAATCAGCCGGCATGCGATGCCGTCGCGCGGGCCGGGCATGGGCGCGAGCGTTCATGGCCGTGGCGATGTTTTTCGGCACTGCGCACACGGTCCTGGGTCAGGTGGTTGTCGAAATCCGTCCGACGGCGAGGCTCGACGCGGATCAACCGGTCACCCTCGGGGCGATCGCCGAGCTTTCCGGCCCGGATTCGGACGCGTGGCGGGACCTGGCGGTCGCCGAATCGCCGTCCGAAGGCGGCATGGCCACCGGCACGCAGACCGTCGGTGTCGAGCAGGTGCGCGACGCGATGCAGCGCCGAAGCGGCGTGAACTGGGCGGGCATCGTGATCCGTGGCTCGGCCTGCACGGTGATGCGGCCGGCGCCGCGTCCCGTGGTGAATAGTCCGGTTGTGAGCGAAGCCCCGCCGGCGCCGACTCGCGAGGGCCCGTGCGTGCGAACGCTCGCGATCGAACGGCTCGGCCAGATCCTGGGTGTCGCGCCGGCGGACCTGCGGGTCTCGTTCCTCGACCAGGATCGCGAGGTTCTCGAGATGCCGGTGCAAGGCCGCGTCGTGGAGATCCACACCGTCGGCAAGTCGGACCGCGTGTCGCTGTCGGTGCGGGTCTTCGAGGGGGAGAGGATTCTCGTCGAGGAAGTGCTCCGAGCCGATGTGGAGGTCAATCGCGAGGTGGTGGTTGCGGTCGGGCAGCTCGGCCGTGGAACGCCACTCGGCGGCGGCAACACCATCGTCGAGAAGCGGTGGATCGGCGCCGCCGAGCAGCCGGCCGAGCCGGCGGCCGTGGTGGGGATGGTCAGCCGGGGGCGCATCAAGCCCGGGCAGGTGATCACACTCCAGGACGTCGAGCCGCCGTTGGTGGTCGAGCGCGGCGACCTGGTCAACATCGACTGTCTCTCGGGAGGCGTGGTGCTCCAGCGGATGATGCGCGCCACGGAATCGGGGCGCATCGGCGAAGTCGTCGAGTTCCAGACGGTCGAGGGCAAGAAAGCGGTCCGTGCTCGGATTAACAGCCGCGGCCGAGCGGTGATGGTGCTGGACTCAACCGTTGCCGCGGTCGCCCGGGCGACCCCGTCGGGAATGTCGGCACCCGATTCATCTCCGGCGGCGGAAGAAGTCCGCGTCGGCGGGCTGACGGTCAGCCGCGGCGGTGGCCAGAATCTCGCGGGTTCAAGCATGAACGGCCGGTCAACCGGCAAGCGGGCTGCTCGGTTCAGCAATCTCGCCGACGCGAAGGTTGAATCCAGGCCCGGTTCGGTCGGCGACCGTGGAGCGGTGCGATGAACAGCATGACGATGCGAGCGGTTGCGGCGGGCGGGTTGATGGTCTCTGTCGCGTGCGCGACGGCCCAGGCCCAGAGCCTGTTTCAGCGTCCCTCCGAGGTGCCGATCGGGGCCGACGGCAAGCCCGACGTCCAGGCGCCGCTGCGCGAAGCCAGCCTGACCTACACCGAAGCGCCGCCGCCGCGACAGGTCCAGATCAACGACCTGGTCACCATCATCATCGACGAGACCAGCAAGCAGAAGTCCGAGCAGTCGCTCGATACCGAGAAGAAGTACGACTGGGCGGCGGCGATCGAGAAGTTCCCGAGTCTCAAGAAGCTCATCGACGGCGAGCTCCAGACCGGCAACAGCACGCCGGTGGTCGAGCTGGAACTGGGAAGCAGGAACAAGTTCAACGGCGACGGGACATTCGAGCGGACCGATCGCTTTTCGGCTCGGATCCAGGCGAAGGTGATCGACGTCAAGCCCAACGGCGTGCTGGTGCTGGAGGCCCGCAAGTCGGTGGCGACGGGCGAGGAGAAGCAGACGATCATCCTGTCGGGTTCGTGCCGGAAGGAAGACGTCACCGACGCGAACACCGTGCTCTCGTCGCAGCTCGCCGACCTCGACATCGTGACCAAGCAGGAAGGCGAGGTGAAGGACGCTTCCACCAAGGGGCTGATCCCCAAGGTTCTCGAGGCGATCTTCAACTTCTGACGACCCGCGAAGGCGCCGGGTCGGTTGGCGGCCGGTGATTGCGGCCAATACCATCGTGGATGCTCGACCAGTTCCGCAGGCTGCACTCGGCCCGGCCGTTCGTCCCGTTTGCCCTGACCACGTCCGACGGGAGGACGCGGACGGTGCTGCGTGCTGAGCACGCGGCCATCGCGCCCGGCGGATCGGCCGTGTACATCGCCGGCGACAGCGGGCTGGAGCCGGTGCCGGTTTCCGCGATCCAGTCGCTTCGTCCGTGCCCGTCTCGGCCGACCGCGTCCCTGGCGTCCATCAAGCTCCTGGTCTTTGACTTTGACGGCGTGTGGTCGAACAACCAGGTCCTGGTGATGCAGGACGGCACCGAGGGCGTGCTGTGCAACCGGTCCGACGGCCTCGGGCTCGAGCGGCTTCGTCAGGCCGGCATGGCGATGTTGGTGGTCTCCAAGGAGGAGAACCCGGTCGTTTCGGCCCGTTGCCGCAAGCTCAAGATCGAGTGCCGCCAAGGGATCGACGACAAGCTCTCGGAACTCGTCCGGATCTGCGCTGAACGGCGCGTCTCCTTGGCGGAGATGGCGTACGTCGGCAACGACGTGAACGACGTGTCGTGCATGCGGGCCGTCGGGGTCTCCATCGCCGTCGCGGACGCGTATCCCGAAGCGATGGCGGTCGCGGGACTCGTGACCAACCGGCGCGGCGGCGACGGGGCCGTCCGCGAGGTGTGCGAGTGGTTCCTGGCCGCGGTCTCCACGCCGGGCACCGGGTCGGAGGCTGGGTTCTAAACTCTGGCCCCCCTGGATCGCGGCAGGGTGCCCGGTGGCCAGTTGACGGAGCCAGGTGCATGCTCGGGCTGTACACGCTTGCCATCTTCGTTTCAGCGGCCCTGCTCTTCATGGTGCAGCCGATGGCGGCCAAGCAGGTGCTGCCGCTGCTGGGAGGGACGCCGGCCGTCTGGACGACGTCGATGCTGTTCTTTCAGGCGGCCCTGCTCGCCGGCTACGCGTACTCCCACGGGCTGAGCAAGCTCCGCCCGCGTGCCCAGGCGGCGATTCACACGGTGCTGCTCATTGCGGTGGTGTTCCTCGCGCTGCCCGTCGGTCTCCCCGAGAGCGCGCCCGAACCTCCGCAGGCGGTCGGCCGCGGAGCGGAGGCCGAACTGGCGCTGTACCTGCTCCGACTGCTCGCGATGTCGGTCGGGCTGCCGTTCTTCCTGCTCGCCACCACCGGGCCGCTGCTTCAGAAGTGGTTCTCACGCACCGGACACGCCCAGTCCGCGGACCCGTACTTCCTCTACGCCGCGAGCAACGCGGGCAGCTTCCTGGGGCTCCTCGCCTACCCGTTCCTGGTTGAGCCTTTCACCGGCCTCCGTGAACAGGAGCGGTGGTGGTCGACGGGGTTCATGGGCTTTGTCGCGCTCGCGGCGTCGTGCGCAATCGTGCTGTGGCTCCGCGCGCGCCGGCCGGGCCCGGATGAGCAGTCGGCGGCGGCCTCGTCCGATCGGATCTCATGGTCGCGCCGCGGCTGGTGGGTACTGCTGGCGGCGGTTCCATCATCGCTGCTGCTGGGAGCGACGCAGCACATCTCGACCGACGTCGCCGCGATGCCGCTGTTATGGGTGATCCCTCTGGCGCTCTACCTCCTGACGTTCGTGCTCGCGTTTGCGACGCGGCAGTTCGTCGGGGCACGGGTGCTGGGGTACCTGGTGGCGGCGGGGGCGATCGGGGTCGCACTGGCGACGGGGTTGTACGCGCGCAAGCCGATAGGGCCGCTGGTCGTCCTGCACATCGCGACCTTCTTTTTCGCGGCGTGGATGTGCCACAAGCGCCTCGCCGAGTCCCGGCCGTCCTCCACCCACCTGACCGAGTATTTCCTGTGGATGTCCGTCGGCGGGATGGTCGGGGGGCTGTTCAACGCCCTGCTTGCGCCGGCCGTGTTCTCGGACATCCTCGAGTATCCCATCGCACTGGTGGCGGCGTGCCTGCTGCGGCCTCTGCCACGGAGCGGCGGGCCCAAGATGATCCGCTTCGCGGAGTTGGCGGCGGCGGTGCTCGTCGTCGGGCTCGTGGGCGGTGGAATCGCCGTTCAGAGAGCCGAGGCCGGCGATGCCGACCAGACGCTCGCCATGACGCTGCGCGTGCTTGCTCCGGCCGCCGTCGCGGCGATCGCGGTGAGCCGCACGTGGGTGTTTGCGGCGGGGATCGCGGTGATCGTCGGAGTCGCGAAGGTCGTGCCCGACTACGCCACCGAGCGGGTCCTCCACCAGGAACGATCCTTCTACGGCGTCCACCGCGTGAAGGAGGACCTTTCCGGTTCGCAGCGCGTGCTCATCCACGGGACGACTTGGCACGGACTGCAGAACCGCGACCTTCCCGGGAAGCAGACGCGCTGGGAGAAGGTGCCCACAACGTACTACCACCCGTCCGGGCCGGTGGGGCAGATGTTCATCGGACTCGCGGCCCAGAATCCCGAGCGAATCCGGCGTGTCGGGATCATCGGCCTGGGCGTCGGCAGCATCGCCGCCTATGCGCTCCCCGGCGCGAGGTTCACCTTCTACGAGATCGACGACGCGGTGATCCGCATTGCCTCGGACCCGTCGCTGTTCACGTTCCTGTCTGGCGCGGGGGAGCGGGCCGAAGCCAAACTCGGTGACGGCCGGCTGGTGCTCAGCCACGAACCCGACGGCGAGTTCGACGTGATCGTGCTCGACGCGTTCAGCTCGGATTCGGTGCCCGCGCACGTGCTCACCGTCGAGGCGTTCGAGATGTACCGCCGCAAGCTCAAGAAACCGGGCGGGATCATCGCGGCGAACATCACCAACCTGCATCTTGACCTGTCGGGCGTGATGGCGAGCGCGGCCAGGGAACTGGGGCTCACCGCGATCATCCAGCGCGACCCGGCCGGCGACGCCGTCACCAAGGGCCAGGGGCACCTGGCCTCCACGTGGGTGCTCATGGGTGACAAGGGCGACTTGTCCCCCATGATCGACGACCTTGCGCGCTGGAGCCGGCTCGAGCCGCGGCCGCGCGACGTGCTGTGGACCGACAGCTATTCGAGCCTGGTGCGCGTGCTGAAGTAAAACGTGCTCGACCGATCGGTGCTCGGGGGATCAGCGTGCATCGCCCGGGACGTCGCGCATGTGGCGCTGGGGTGAGAACCAGTCGTCTTCGAACGCCGGCGGGTCGGTGCGCTCGATGATCAGCCGACGCAGCGGCGGCCGCCGCGGGCCGTCGGGTCCGCCGTGCGGACCGCGTCCGTCGCCCGGGCGACCGAGGTCCCCCGGCATCACGTGTCCGTCGCGTACATCCCGCCGCTCGGGACCGCCATCCGGCGGAGTGCCCTGCGGCCCGGGCGGAACGTGGGAGTCGTCATTTGCCTCAGGGGGCGGACCCTTGGGTGGGAAGGGTGGGTGCGGCCGCATGTCAAACCCGTTCCCCGGCGGAACATCGGGCCTCGGACGCGGGCCCTCGCGCCCGGGCCATTCACCCTCCCGCCTTGGTGGCTGCGGCTTCCAGAGCATCTCCATCCGCTCGAGAACCTTCGTTTCCCGGTTGATCCAGACTTCGATCCGGTCAGGGCTCCGAAGCCGCGTCCCGAGCGCTCCGGGCTCGGGCTTCCGCACGCCGACCCGGTACTCCATGTCGCCCTGGGCTTCACGGCCTGGAATCGGCCTCGAGGTCACCTCACCGAACGAATAGGAATGAGCCGCGGCCTCGAGCCACGTGTCGATCGAGTCCGCAAAGAGCGATTCGCCGTCCTGCATCGACCAGCCCGGCCACGCGCGTCGCGGGTTCTCGCGATCCACGGTTCCGAGCGGCGTGATCGCCCATTCGCCCGCCTGGTCGTGACCGGCGATGATTTCGTGCCCGTCGGGACGGGTCAGCCGCAGGAGCATCTGATTGGGGAAGCGCGTGTCAATCGTCGCGTGCGGCCCGTTCTCGAGTTGATCGGCCGGTCCCAGCGCCGCGGTCACCGTGTAACGACGGTCGCCGGGGCTGCGGAGGACGCTGATCGATTCGGTGAACGCGCTGGCGTAGGTCGGCGGGGTGACGGGGGAGATCAGGAACACAAGCGCGGCGACCGCGGCCGCGCAGACAGTGCCCGCGCCGAGCAGGCGAGCCAGTCGTCGGCGGGGCGCTGCACCCCCACGCCGGCCGGGGTGCAGCGCCTCCAGGACCCGCCGGACGCGGATTTCGCGCGGCTGGTCGGTTGCCTCGTGAACGACCGAGAGCAGCCCGTGCGCGAAAAGCTCGTCGGCGCCCGGGGAAGCCGCGCCGACGTCTGAAGAGTTGTGTTCATCGTGCGGGTTCAAGGCGCATCACCCCCGAGCACGCAATCGGCGAGGAGCTGCCGTGCGCGCTGCGCACGCTTCTTGATGGATTCCTCCGACTGGCCCAGCGACCCGGCGATCTGCCTCAGCATGAGGCCCCGGGCGTACATCATCTCCACCACCTCGCGCATGGCGTCCGGGAGCCGGGAGATGCACACGAGCACGCGCTCGGCTCGGTCGCGGAAACTGTGCCCGGGAGGGGTGAGGCGGTTGTAGCGGTCGTCGAGCGCGTCGAGCACGGCCTGATCGATCGACGCCGGGCGGTGCCGGTTGCGGCGTTCAGCCTCCAGGGACAGGTTCCGAGCAATGCCCCGCAGCCACGGACCGAACGGCCGCGTCTTGTCGTAGGTGCCGAGCTGCTTCCAAGCGGTGAGCATGGTTTCCTGAAAAAGGTCGTCCGCCGCGGAGTCGGACCACAGCAGACTGCGCGTGTACGCCGCGAGCATGTCCGCGTGCTCGCGGACGAGGATCTCGAAGACTTCTCGGCCCGACGGGCCAGGATGAATATGCACGCGCCGTACTTCCTTTGCACGAAGCCCGGTCCGGGGGACAGCGACCTTCCAAGTTTCTCAAGGGTCGCTCATTTGGCGCGTGTGGTCAACATTCTCGTCCCCCAAAGGTCGATCGCGGCCAATCGCTCGCATGAGCAACGATTCTCAAGCCGTGCGCAGGAAGGCCAGGTGGGGACGGGCGACGATCGTGACCGCGACGGCGGGCATGCCCGTGGCGGCGGGGGCGGTTCTGGCGATCGCCTACGCCGCGTTCGCGGCGCTGCCGCCCGTTCCCGTACCGACCGAGAACCCGATGTCCGAGGAGAAGCGGGTCCTGGGAAAGATCCTGTTCTTTGACGAGCAGCTCTCGGCCACCAACTCGGTCGCGTGCGCGACGTGCCACGTGATGGGCCGGGCGGGCAGCGATCCGCGGCTGGCGAACAACCCCGGCCCGGATGGCATCGTCGGGACCCCTGACGACAAGCGGGCGTCGCCCGGCGTCATCCGGTCGGACGCGGCCATGAACTTCACACCCGACGCGGTGTTCGAACTCCGGCCGCAGGTCACGTCCAGAGCCGCCAACAGCCCGATCAACGCGGCCTACGCCGCCGAGCTTTTCTGGGATGGCCGTGCCTCCGGCGAGTTCCGGGATCCGCAGTCGGGTCAGGTGGTGATCGCCGCCGGCGGCGCGCTGGAAAGCCAGTCCGTCGATCCGCCCGTGAGTTCCGTCGAGATGGCCCATGAAGACATCGACTGGGCCGACGTTGTGAGCAAGCTTGAGCACGTCCGCCCGCTCAACCTCGCGACCAATCACCCCGCGGATGTGGCCTCGGTACTGGTGACCGGGCCCAGCTACCCCGAACTGTTCGACCGGGCGTTCGGCGATCCACAGATCACCGCCGCCCGGGTGGCGATGGCGATCGCCACCTACGAGCGAACACTGATCGCCGACCAGACGCCGTGGGACGCCTTCATTGCCGGGAACACGAACGCCCTGACCCTGCAGCAGCGAAACGGATGGCAGGCGTTCCAGGCGAGCAACTGCAACCAGTGCCACCTTCCGCCGCTGTTCACGGACAACTCGTTCCGCAACGTCGGGCACCGGCCGCCCCGCGAGGACCGCGGTCGAGCCGAGATCACCGGCAACGACAGTGACCGCGGCAAGTTCAAGGTGCCTGGACTGCGCAACGTCGGACTCAAGCAATCGTTCATGCACACCGGTCAGTTGCCGAATCTGACGGAGGTCATCCGCTTCTATGCCCGGGCCCCGGGCGGACCGCCCCAGTTCCCCGACAATCAGGATCCGGTGATGGACACCGTGAACGTTCCGCCGCCGGCGGCTGTCGCCATCCAGGATTTCCTGACCAACGGCCTCCTGGACCCGCGCGTCCGAGACCAGGTCTTCCCGTTCGACAAGCCGACGCTCGCGAGCGAACGGCCGGGAGACCGGATCACCAATCTCGGCGGCGGAACCCCCGGGTCGGGCGGCGTGGTCCCCCGGATCATCGCCGACACGCCCCCCATGATCGGTACCGAGGACTTCCGAGTCGGGATCAGCCTGGCGCTCGGAGGGCGGACCGCGCGACTGGCGTACGCGACCACCCCGCCCAGCGGCGGCATCATCACGCCCACCGAGTTCGTGGGCGAGGTGACGACGTCGCCCGGCGCCGCGGGCGCGGGCTTGGCGACATTCCACTGGCAGCTCAGTCCGACCAGGTTCAGCCCCGGCCAGTTCATCTTCATGCAGTGGTTCGTGAGCGACCCCGGCGCGCCCGGCGGAGAGGCGCTCTCGCAGGTCGCCAGGGTCCCGCTCTTCTGCGGGTCGGCGGGCTGCCCGGGTCCGTGCCCGGCCGATGTTGACGGGTCGGGTTTCCTGGACGTCGAGGACTACACAACCTTCGTCGCGGCGTTCGAGGCGGGGTCGGACCTTGCCGATTACGACAAGTCCGGCTTCGTGGATACGGAGGATTTCGACGCCTTTGTACGCGGATTCGAGGGCGGGTGCTGAGCGCCGCGGCGCGATTGAGAAGCTGCCTCCACGCGGCGCCCGCAAGCCGGGCGCCGCGTTTCTATCATTTGGCCTGAGACAGCCGCAACCCAGCTCGGTGCAGTGGGCGCTCGAGTTCATCGGCGACATGGATCGACCGCCGTTCGTGCTGCGCAGCGACCGACCGGTCTCCATCGGCCGAGCCGCCGACTCGGACATTGTGCTCCTGGCCGAAACAGTGTCCCGCCGTCACGCCGGGATTACCGTCCGCGGAGACACCGTCCTGCTCACCGACCTGGGCAGCACGCACGGCACGCACGTGAACAGCCTGCGGATCCCGCCCAACCAGGCAACGCCGCTCACGGTCGGCGATCTCATGCAGATCGGCCCGTTCCTGCTCAGGCTCACGGAGAAGCACGCGGGCTCCATCGCGCGACCGAGCACCGTGGCGCTGCGTGACGACACCACGATCGCCGGGCACGTCCAGCCGCTGGCGGCGATCTCGCCGCACGTTGGTCGACGCCTGAGAGCGCTCACCGAGTGCCTGGGCAAGCTCGACGCGGCCGCGACGACGCAGGAAGCGGCGCTGATCGCCATCAACTACGCGCTCGACGGGAGCGGCTATGCCCACGCCGCCATCCTCCGCAGGATCGCCGAATCGGAAGTGGTGGTGATCGCCTCGCGCCAGCGCGACTCGGGCGCCGCCTCCAACATCGGCTTCAGCCGGTCGCTTATCGCGACCGCGGAGAAAGGCAAGACCGCGGTGCTCGCGCCGCAGACCCGTGTGACGAGCCATTCGCTCGCGGGGATGAATGTTCATTCGGCGCTGTGTGCGCCCATCCACATCGGCGACGCGATCGCCGGGTTCCTGTACCTCGACGCTCGCGAGCAGGAAGCGCCGGTCGATCCGGATGTCGCGGGCTTCTGCGAAGCGCTCGCGACCGCGCTGGGTCTCACCTTCGCGAACATCGTCAGGGCCGATCTTGAGCGCCGTCAGCAGTCGCTCGCGGCCGAGCTCACCGCCGCGCACGAGGCCCAGCAGTTCATCCTGCCCGAGAGCGACGGCCAGAGCGAGTTCCTGACCTACGGCATGCGGATGCGGCCGGGTGCGTTCGTCGCCGGCGACCTGTTCGACGTGGTCCCGCTGGGCGACGGCCGCGTGGCGGTCGCGATCGGCGACGTCGCCGGCCACGGCATCGGATCGGCCATGCTGATGGCCTCGACCCAGGCGTTTCTCAACGCTCAGCTCCTGGCGACGCAGGACCCCGCCGCGGCGTTGTCGGCCGTCAACGCGTACGTCGCGTCCAAGTCGCTGGGCGGGCGCTTCGTGTCGCTCTGGGTCGGCGTCTTCAGCCCCGATGGTTCGATCGAGTACGTCGATGCCGGCCACGGGCACTGGCTGCTGCTTGAGACCGCCGGCGGAGTGCCGCAGGAGACCGTTCCCGCCGGCGCGATCCCCATCGGGGTCTCGCCCGCCGCCTCATTCCGGTCGTCACGGATGACGATCCGCCCCGGCGACCGCCTGGTGCTGTATACCGACGGCGTTACCGAGCAGAAGGACAATTCGGGTCGTCGCTTCGGAGTCGAGGGGATCCGGTCGCTGCTAGGGACGGCGGACTCCCCCGCGTCCCTCGTGCAGCAGATCATCGACGCGGTCGTGCGCCACGGCGGGGGAACGCTCGAGGACGACGCGACCGTGGCGTGCATCCAGCTTTTGCCCGGGCAGTAACCCTGTCCTACTTGCCGATCAGCCGTGTCACCACGTCGCGCATCTCCGCGACGGCTGGATGATCCGCGCCGAGCAGCTTCGTGCGGCCGTCGAGCGCTTTCTGGGCCATTGCCAGCGCCGCCTGGGTATCGCCCAGCTTCTCCAGGATGAGCGCCAGCGTGGCAGCGCTGCCCACCGTGATCGGGAAATCCTCTCCGAACGCCTTTGCCGAGGCTGAGTTCACCTCCCCAAGCTCCCGGCGGGCATCCTCGAGACGATCGCGACCAAAAAGCCATCGGCCGTACGACAGCCGCGTCTGGAGCGTCTCGGCGTGGCCGGGCCCGTTTGAACTCGTGAGGATCTCGATCGATTGCCGGAAGCACTGCTCGGCCTCTTCGTGCCGTTCCTGCCGGCCCAGGTTCGAGGCGAGGTTGCTCAGGGTGATCGCCGTGGTCTCGTGGCTGTCGCCCAGGCGGCGCCTGGCGATCTCGAGCGCCTCGCGGTATAGCGTCTCGGCCTCGGTCACGCGCCCGAGTTTCTCGCGCATCACCGCGACGTTCGACATGTCGGAGATCGTGTCCGGGTGGTCGGCGCCGCTGACCCGGCGCCGCGCCTCCATCACTTCCGTCATGGCTCGCTCGGCGCCTTCGACGTCGCCGAGATCGTACAGCGCGGTCGCGAGATTCCCGACCGCGAGCAGCGTGCCCGGGTGGTTCTCGCCCAGCACGCGGCGGCGTGTGTCCGCGACCGTCTGGTAGAACTCGCGGGCCTCCTTGATGCGCCCTGAGTCGTGCAGCACGATCGCGAGATTGGTCATCGCTGTCAGCGTCGTCTGGTGCTCGGGGCCGAGCCGTCGGCCCGCTTCCTCGATCGCCAGCCGCTGCTGCTGCTCGGCTTCCTCGAGCTTGCCGAGGTTCCGCAGGCACGCCGCGATGGACGACCGCGCCTCGATCAGCTCCTTGTCGTTCTTTCCCGTCGCCGCGAACACCCCCGCCGATTCCTCGAACAAGGCCCTCGCATCCTCCCAGCGGGTCTGCCGGAACCGCAGCGACCCGAGCTGGTACAACGCGGCGCCCGTCTCGGCCGCCGAGCCATGGCCGTACTCGCGCCGGATACCGACCGCGCCGACCATGAACTTCTCGGCCTTCTCGTACTCACCCAGCGACGTATACGTCTTGCCTACCGCGTCGTACAGCTTGGCCTTCACCAGCGGGCGGTCGGCGAACGCCCCGTCGATCTCGCCCGCCGCCTTGTCCACGACTTCGCTCACTGTCACCTGCCGCCCCTGCGCCTCCTCGGGCGTCGCGGCGGCGAGCATGCGGTTGACGAGGAACTCGTTGAGCGCCTCGGCCGTCCGGGCTTCGTCGTCGGCCCGTGTTTTCTGCTGCTGCGTCAGTTCCTGCTGCGCGATCGCTCGTGCCATGCCCATCGACGTTCCCACCACGCCCAGGCACAGCAGCGCCACCGCCGCGCCGGCGGCCGTCACCAGCCCGCGGTTCCGGGCGGCGAACTTGCGGAACTGGTACGCCGCGGTCGGTGGGCGAGCGGTGATCGGCTCGTCCCGGAGGTACCGGCGGATGTCGGCCGCAAGCTCCGACGCCGTCTGGTAACGCCGGTCGCGGTCCTTTTCCATCGCCTTGGCGATGATCGTCGACAGGTCGCCCCGCAGCGCCGGCATGACGCGCGAGGCCTGCGGCGGGTCGACGGTGGCGATCAGCCGAGCCGCTTCCACGATCGACTTGCCGACGACATCCAGCGGCAGGGATCCGGTCAGCAGCTCGTACAGCACGACGCCGAGCGAGAAAACGTCGGACCTGGTATCCAGCGTGGCCGGGTCCGCGGCGATCTGCTCGGGGCTCATGTACGCGATCGTCCCCACAAGCTGGCCCGCATCAGTCTGCATGGTGGCTCGGACATCGGCGTCGGTCGCTCGGGCGATTCCGAAGTCGAGCACTTTGACGTGGCCCTCGGCGGTCACGAGGATGTTGCCCGGCTTGAGGTCCCGGTGGATGACACCGTGGCTGTGGGCGTGCTGGACGGCGTCGCACACGCTCGCGATGAGCTCGAGCCGCGTTGCGATCTCCAGGCCACCCTCGCGCACGTGCTCGGCGAGCGACCGGCCGCGCACGTACTCCATCGCGAAGAACGGCGTCGGCCTGCCGTCGTCCCCCAGCGCAACGCCTGCCTCGAACACCTGAGCGATGCCTGGGTGCTGGAGCCTTCCGAGCACCTGGGATTCGTGCTCGAATCTCCGCAGCATCGCCGGCGACATCATCCCGGCGCGGACGACCTTCAGCGCGACGGTTCTTCGGGGACGATCCTGCTCGGCCAGGTAGACAACACCCATGCCGCCCTCGCCAAGGACGCCGAGAATGCGGTAGGCGCCCAGCCTCGCCGGATGCGTGCCGCCGGCGGGAGCGTGCGTCGCGCCCGTGCCCTGAGATTGAAAATCGCCGGCATGGGTCGATGCGACGCCGAAGATCGTGGCCGATGCGTGCGGATCGACCTCGACGATCTCACCCGGTTCCGCCTGCGTCGCCGGCGGCGTACGCGTCGCCGAGAGCATCGCGTCGGTCGCGCACTTTGCCAGCGAGAGCAGGGACAGGTCGCCGCCGCACTGCGCGGCCAGGTATCCGTCGCGCTCGGTCGGTGGAAGCCGGAGCGCCTCCCGAGCGAGCTGCATCGCCCGGTGATGATGTGGTCCAGAGGGCATCACCATGCTGGTCTCTCGGCGTGGCTCCCGGGCGGCACTGGACTAGGCCACACGTGGTCACGTCCGTCAAAGACCATGCAAGGACTTGCGATGCATGCCCGAGGCACACGCCCGCGCACACCGCGCGGGCCGCGCAGACGAACCCCGGCCGGGACGCCACGGAGCTATCCCCGGCCGCCGATCACAGCGTGAGCGAGTGATCGATGGACCCGCTCCGCGCAACCTTGGAGTACCACGCGGCCGACGCCTTGGGCGTCCGGACGAGCGTGTCAAAGTCGACGTGCACGAGCCCGAAGCGCATCCGGTACCCCTCGGCCCACTCGAAATTGTCGAGGATCGACCAGTGGAAGTAACCCTTGCACAGGCCGTCGGCCGCGGCCTTGCCGACCGAGGCAAGGTACCGCCGCGTGAAATCGATCCGCTGCGCATCGATCACGCGTCCGTTGAGGTCGACCCAGTCGGTGCACGCCAGGCCGTTCTCGGTGATGTAGACCGGCAGCTTGTAGCGTTCATGCAGGAAACGGATGGCCCATTCCATGCACTCGGGCGTCACCGGCCAGCCGAAGGCCGTCTGCGGGTGGCCAGGCCGCTGCGGGACGAGTTGCGGCTTCCCCTCGGGACCCATCTTCCACCGGCTCCCGCTGTAGATGTTGACGCCGTAGAAATCTAGCGGCGGCGACATGGTGCGCAGGTCGGCGTCGGTCAGTACGGGCATGCTCCCCTCGAACAGGGCGAGCGCATCGGCCGGGAAACGGCCCAGGCACGCCGGGTCCGCCCAGAACGTGTTGCTCCACGCGTCGTCCGCGGTGACCGAGTTGAACGCGAGCCGAGCCGCCTCGATGTCCTGCGGCGAGTTCGTCGCCGGGTAGTCGGCGCGCCCGCACACCGCCCACCCGACCTGCACCGGCCGGGGCGCGTGCTCGCGGATCGCGGCGGCGCTCAGCCCGTGGGCGAGCAGCACGTTGCACGACGCCTTGAGCCGGTCGGCGGTCGAGAGCTTCAGCCCCGGCGCGTGGGTTCCGTCGCGGTGCCCGTGACCGATGAAGATCTGCGGCTCGTTGATCGTCATCCAGTGGCCGACACGATCGCCCAGCGCGCGTGCCACGGCGGCCGAGTAGGCGGCGAACCATTGCGGGCTCGACGCGTTCAGCCAGCCGCCGCGATCCTGCAGCGCCTGCGGATAGTCCCAGTGAAACAGGGTCAGCCACGGCTGGATCCCCGCGTCCAGCAGCGTGTCGACGAGGCGGCTGTAGAACGACAGGCCCTTGTCGTTGATGGCCCCGTCGCCGCCGGGGAACACCCTGCTCCAGGACACGCTGAAGCGGTACGCCTTCACGCCCATGTCGGCGATGAGCTTGACGTCCTCACGGAAGCGGTGATAGTGGTCGCAGGCCGCTTCGCCGGTGTGACCGTCGCGGACCGCGCCCGGTGTCTTGCAGAATGTGTCCCACACTGATGGCCCGCGCCCATCGGCGGTCGCGGCCCCTTCAACCTGGTAGGCACTGGAGGCTACGCCCCAGAGGAAGTCTCTTGGAAACTGCACGCTCGGCTCCTTCACCGGTCATCGACCGACGTTCGCTGGGTCATCCCAGGCCAGGTCGATGGTGGACGGCAAGATGTCCAAGCGTACCTCGCCCAGATGGGCGCGTGCAGGTTCGCCGTTCAATGTAACACCACTTTCCGAAGTCCCATCCGGGAGACGGACGCGGAAACCACCGGCCGGACTCTTCAGGGTTCCCGCGGCTCGAATGGACACCCGGTCGCCGTGTCGCTGCACCGCCAGCGAGAGCCTCCCGCCGGGCATCCCCAGATCCGCCACGCTGATGGGTTCGCCGGTCGCGATCCAGGATCCGGGAATGCCGCCCAGCAGCACGATCGATGAATCGCCGGGGCGCTCATAGGCAAACATCATGCGAAGCGAGTTCAGGAAGTCCGAACCGCACCACGTATGGGGCATATCACCCACGAACCCCGCCGTGCGCGGGTCCGGGCGTACGACCTCAGCCCAGTGGTTCCACGCCGCCGGTCGACGGTACGCCATGTGAAAGTCAAGGACCTCGGCGGCTCGGTCCGGGCGACCGAGCTGCACGTACGCGCCCACCTGCCTCAGCTCGTACGGCGTGTAGTCCCGCCAGGTTGCGGGCGAAGCATCGCGCCGCCCCACGAACGCATTCCAGTTCCGTTCGAATGTCCGCTCGATGAACGGCGTCAAGACATCCGATCCGATCGAGCACGGCCACAGGGCGACGGTCGTGGAAGTCGGGTCGAAGTCGCCGAGTTCCACGCAGCCCGGGAAGTAGTCGATGCCGTGTGCGTCGGTCGCCATCGCGACCGACGAATCCATCGACCGCGCCATCTGGCGAGCCCAGTCGTCGATCTGCGCCGCCCAGGTCGAATCACCGACCGCGTGGGCTGCCTGTGTCGCACACCGCAGCCCCAGAAGGCAGAACGCGTCGTCCCAGTAGGAATGCATCGGCTTGGCTGAGTAGCCCTCGTGGCTGATGGACGCGGGCACAAGACCGGCGAACGCGGCGGCCGGTACCGGCGGTTTGCCCGGCTCGGCGAGCGTTCGCTCGCTCCGTGTCCATTCGTCCGTCAATCTCTGAGTGCGCAGCTGCTGAATGTGCTGGGCGGCCTTCAGCACGCGCGGGAACTGGCCTTCGAGCAGCGCCCGGTCGCCGGTGTGCCGGTAGTAGTTCCACACCAGCCAGATGAACTGCCCGTGGCTGTCGTGCTCGGCCACGGGGTCCGGGCCGCGGCGATCGACGACGCACGGTACCGCCCCCGAGTCAAATTGCCTGGCCCCGTACCACTCGATGAACCGGCGCACCTCGTCCGCGTGCCCGAATGCGAGCAGCGCCGCGGAGGTCAGCGATCCGTCGCGGATCCACGACCGCTCGTAGTTTCGAGAACCGGGCTGGATGCCCGGCCCGTCCTTGTTGATCAGGATGTACGCCACGGTGGAGATCGCCGTATCTGCAACCGCCTGGTGGGCCCGTGGAAGCTGCAGTTTCACCGGCGTGATCCGCTCGCGCCAGAACTCGATCGCCGATGCCAGACGCTTCTCGGCATCAAGGGCGAGCCTGTCGGCGCTGATCGAAGGCGCCGTGCCGGGCGTCAGAGGCGAGGTGGCCCACCACGTGGCGCTTTGACCGGGGTCGAGGGCAAACTCATACGCGGCGCCGGCCGACGCCGCTCCGGTGCTGTCCGTGATCTCCTGCCCGTCGGTCGCCAGGATGTAACCGTTCGGCCGGAGCGAATCACCCCAGTCTCCCGCGGCCGCGCGGCGCTGCGACATGCCCGCCGAGAACATGATTCGCCGCGGCGTCTTTTCCTTCGCGTTCACCACAAGCTCGGGGCCGCTCCAAGCGACCGACCGGACGGGCGCCGCTCCGCCCGGCAGGTTGAGCCACTGCGTCGGCGGGTTCACCTGGTACGGGCGAACCGCGAGCACCAGTCTGCCTTGCCGGCGGTCCTTCGACTCGTTGATGAGTCGGTACCTCACGAGCAGGTCGCCCGCGTCGGCCGCGCCGTCCGCCGCGCACGTGATCTCCAGCGCGAGCCCGTCGGCTCGGCGCGTCACCGTCGGGATCGGCAGCGCCCCTCGTGCGAGCGAGTGCGTGATCGAACTCTCGTGCCAGCCCACGATGCCCGAGGGCAGCTCGAGGAACGGCTCGACCGTGAAGTCCCCGCGTCCGACTTCCACCGCGCCGTCCTCGCTCATCAGCGCTTCGTCCCGGCCTTCGGGCACGCCGATCACGGTCCAGTACGACTGCTCGCCGAGAAACCCGCGGGGCAGCATGCCGCGGGGGAGCTGTCGCGCCGTGTACATGGCAAAGCCCGTCGCCGTCGCGTGCTCGACGGGGACAACCGCGAGCCGATCGGCTTTGACAGAGCGGTTCCCATCCGCCGTGGCGGTCAGCCGCAGCCAGGGGTGGCCGAATTCGCCCAAGCGAACAAACTGCCGGGCGGTGCGGCACTCGACCGTGCGGACGGGTCGCCAGCGGACGCGGTCGTCTGAGGCCTCGAGCACCAGGCTCGATGGAACGCCGTCCCGCGCCCACTCGATGTCGAGCCCGCCGATTTCCGGCGGGTTGAGGAGGTGCAGCTCAAGGGAAGCGGCGCCGTCCCGCGGCGGGTGCCAACCCTTCAGGATCAGCGGATTCTCGCGTTCGCCCGTGCGGGGAGCCGCACCCGGGGCGGTAAAGAACTCGATGAGCCGCGGCTGATCCGGCGACACCGCCGCAAGTTCGCGCATCTCGATGTTGCGGAGCCACAGCGTTCCTCTGCCGCCCTCCGCCGACGCGACGACGATCTCCACCGACCCGACCGTATCCATCGGCCTGCCGCCGGAGGGACCCCACGCGAACTCGAAGTGCCTTCGCCGAGCCGTGAGCGTCGTCCACTGCCGCGGGAACTCCATCGCCCGCCGGTTCACCCACCAGACGTCATGACCGTCGGGCGAGACCAGCTTGGTCTCGAGGTTGTTTTCCGGCAGGTCCGACCGCAGATCGAAGCTGAGCTGGTAGTTCGCGGGGAGCGGCGCACCCACTCTTCTGCGGATCCCCGCGTACCCGGATCCGAGCCTGAAATCGAACTCGAGCTTCAGGGCCGGCTTGCCGTCGGTCGGGTCCGTTCCAACGGACAGTCTAAGGTCGACTCCCTCCGAGTTGAACACTTCCCAACCCGCTGCGTGCTCGCCGGAGTCCGCAAAGAGCGGGGGGGCGGCCGCAGCGGCGGACGCTCGTGCCGCCAGAGGCAGGGAGAGGAGGAGAACGGCGAGGGCGGCGGCGATTTTGCGCACGATCATGTCCATTGAATGCAACAGGCCCGCCGACGGGCGGGCCTGCTACGAGAGTGGAACCCTGAATCTCACCAGTCAAGCGCGGCAGGGTCGATCAGCCGCGGCTCGCGGTGGCACATTCAGCGGCGGCGGCGGCCAGCGACCAGGCCGGCGAGGCCCAGGAGCGCGGCCGAAGCCGGAGCAGGCACGTACTCGATGTTGCCGAAGACGATGCCGCTGGAAGGATCGGGGCTGAAGGTGTCGACGAAGGCCATGTAGTACCCGCCGACCATGTAGTCGTTGAGCAGGCCCCACAGACCGTGCGGCGGATCCTCGGCCGGGTTGCCCTGGTCGAACGCGATGACGCCGGACGAGTAGCTGTTGGTGCCGTCGAAGTAGGTGTACTCGATCGTGCCGGGGTCCTCGGCGGTCAGGCTGTTGGCGTTGTAGATGACGCCGCAGCGGACGGTCTGGCCGGCGAAGTACTTCACGCCGTGATTGGCCGTGAAGCTGTAGAAGGGCAGACGACCGCCGAACACCGCGACCTCATGGTTGCCTGTGTTCAGCATGAAGTTGCCGTCGACCTGCTGCGACCACCAGGGGCTGATGTTCAGGCCGCCCTCGGCGAAGCCCGGGCCGTTGATGGTCACATCGGCCGCGAACGAGAAGCTCACGTTGTTGGCGAAGGCCGCGTCCACGCCGCCGCTGGAGAGGCGGAAGTTGTGGCGGTTGGCGAACTCGCCGGGGATGCCGTCGCCGTTCACGTTCTTGTCGGTGATCGCGATCGACGTCGGGTAGTTGTTCACGAACGAGGCGTCCGAGTCCGGATCATCGTTAAACACCCGCATGTTGACGTTGGCGCCGTCAACCGGACGGGCCGACGCGGCCGCGGCCAGACCGGCGACCACCATGAGAACGATCCCTGCACGCTTGGCGTTCATCTCTCTTGCTCCCTACGTTGCGGCCGCCGACCGGCGGCCATGGACACGGATCCCTTCACTTCCCCCGGTGCCGCGGCCGGAGAAGACGCTCTGCCGCGGTGGAATTCCCTGATCAGAATTCCGCTGATTGACAACCGATTTTGGAAACGCTTTCAACCTGCGCTTTAAGTAAATTCGCACACCGGGCGGTTGAAGTTCCATTGGCACCGACTTGCGATGCCAATGGAACGCGTTTCTTACGTCCGAGAACCTGCTTTCAGCAGCCCAGCTCGTACCGCTGGACAAAGAAGTCGTAGTCGTCGGTGTCGACGAACCCGCTGCCGTCGACGTCGCACGACTCGTCCCCGTTCTCGAACGCCCGGACGAAGGCGTCGAAGTCGTCGGTGTCGACGAAGCGAGACCGGTCGAAGTCGGCGATGCAGTACTGGAAGAACTCGATGTCGTCCCAGAAGATCGTGCCCGTCCCGGCGAAGCTGCCGAACCGCATGGGCAGCACGCTGACCTTCCAGGGGGCCGGCGGGTACTGCGACCAGATGTCGGCGATCTGGGCCCGGGTCACGACCATCTCCCAGTACACCCATTCACCATTGGTGTGGCCGTCGATGTTGAGCAGTTCGTAGGGATGGGAGATCGAGTTGTCCGGGCGACGGAACTCGAGCTTGATGCAGGACTTGACGCCCACCAGCGGCTGATCGGCCGGGATCGCGTACCAGCCCGAGACCACGCAGTCGCCGCCCGCGAGGCCGACGCCCGTCTCGATGAACTCGACCGACGGGTTGTTGTAATCACCGGTGTTGGGGTCGATCACGTCGGTGGTGAAGCCCGCGAAGTTGTTGCCGCTAGCCAGCTCGATCGAGGCCTCGCCGGTGCGCACCAGGATCGGCCCGGCGCCGTCGCCGATGCGGCGGTAGTTCTCGCCGGCGTTGGTGAAGTTGCCCCAGCCCACGGGCAGCCACAGGAACGGGTCGTAATCCTCAAAGCTTCCGTTGTACGGTTGCTGCGCCATCGCCGGCGTGGCGAGCGAGGCGAGCAGAACAGCGATCGTGATCTTCCTCATGACTCAACTCCTCGGACCGATGGTTCAGATGCGGGCGTGCGATTCTGACGACAGACCGTCCAGAATGCACCAAAAATACGGCCAAAACTCCTGAAGAAAGCGCTTACATTTGAGCAGCGCCGGGGGCCCGTGTCAATTCCATTCGCCCTCCCCGTCCACATTTTTCAGGTTCTCGGCCACCCGTCCAGAATACGACCGCTTCTACTCTTTGAGCCCCTGCGAGGACACCCCCTCGACAAAGAACCGCTGCGCGGCCAGGAACACGATCACCACCGGCGCCACCACCATCGTGCTGGCCGCCATCAGCAGGCTCCACTCGATGTTCCCGGCCTGGCTCTGGTAGAGCTGCAGCCCTAGCGCCAGCGTGAACTGATCGCGGTGATTCACGAAGATCAGCGGCCCCAGGAAATCGTTCCAGGTGTACACAAAGTGCAGCAGCGCCACCACGGCCAGCGCCGGCTTTGAGACCGGGAGGATCACGCGCCAGAACGTTCCCCACGCCGAGCAGCCGTCGACCGCCGCCGCCTCGTCGAGCTCGCGCGGGATCGTCAGGAAGAACTGACGCAGCAGGAACACGCTGAACGCCCCGCCCGTCCACGCCGGGATCCACAGCGGCTTGAGCGACCCGATCCACCCCAGCTCCTTGAAGATTAGGTACTGCGGCAGCATGATCACCGGGAAGGGGATCATCATCGTCCCGAGCACCAGGGCCAGCACCGGCCCGCGCCCGCGCCACTTCAGCCGCGACAGCCCGTACGCGACCACCGCGCTAGAGAACACCATCCCCGCCATGCTCAGCGTCGCCACCAGGATCGTGTTGCGCATGTACAGCGGAAAGTTCACCGTCGGATCCGCGAGCACCGCCTTGTAGTTCGCGGCCGCGTACTCCACGGTCTTTGACGGCGGGTCGGGCAGCAGGCTCATCCCGCCCGCGGCCGCCTGCACCTCCGGCTTGAGCGATGTCGCCGCCATCCAGATCAGCGGCAGCGCGAACGCGATGCTGATCGCGGCCAGCAGCGCGTGCCTGGCGATCGACCGTGCCCAGCCGGGGCCGATCCGCCGGCGGCGCGGGCCGGACACGTTGGCGGAAGTTGACGGCGCTGCGGTGCTCATGCGGCTCGGTAGTAGACCAGCGACCGTGACATCACCAGCGTCAGGACCGTGAGCAGCACGATGACGACCAGCTGCACCCACGCCATGGCGCTGGCGTACCCCATTCCCAGCGCGTCGTACACGAACGCCGCGTCGTAGAGGTACATCGAGTAGACGTACGTCGCGCGGTCCGGGCCTCCCTGGGTCATGATGTACGGGGCCCCGAAGATCTGCGACGAATTGATGATCGACGTGATCACGCTGAACAGGATGACCGGCGAGATCGCCGGAAGTGTCACGTGCCGGAACTTCGCCACCGGGCCCATGCCGTCCAGCGCCGCCGCCTCGTACAGCGCCGCCGGCACGTCGCGCATCGCCGCCAGGTAGATCACCACCGACTGGCCCACGCTCCACACGCTCATGAAGACCAGCGCCGGCATCGCCCAGAACTTGTCGCCGCTGCCGCGCAGGCCGATCCAGTTGGGTGGCGTGACGCCCAGCGGCTCGAGCATTGGACGCAGGATCCTGTTGATCAGCCCCAGGTCGCCGTTGTACAGCCACAGCCACACCATGGCGGACGCGACCGCCGGGACCAGCGTCGGCAGGAACACGGCGGCCCGGTAGATCGAGACGCCCATGATCGGCTTGTTGAGCAGCGAGGCGATCACCAGCGCCGCGACGGTGCACAGCGGGATCGACATCGCCGCGTAGAGCACGGTGTTCCCGACGGCTTTCCAGAACAGGTCGTCGGTGATCATGCGCTCATAGTTCTCAAGCCCGATGAACACCGGGCGTTGCACGAGGTTGTAGTCGGTGAAGCTGTAATACAGGCTCATCCCGACGGGCACCGCCATGAACGCGATGAACCCCACCAGCCAGGGCGACGCCCAGAGCAGCCCGCGCAGCACGCCCACCTCGCGGCCGACCTGCAGCGAGCCCTGCGAACGTCGCCTGGCGGACACGCCCGTCGGCGCAACCACGGGCGGGGCGGAGGACCGGCTCATGACACGCCTCCCGTCGCCGCCCGACGACGCTCCAGCCGCCGGCGCGACACGTCCAGCGCCTGCTGCATGCGCACGTCCACCTTTTTGAGCACCGACGCGGGCGAATCCTCCAGCCGCCAGATGCGGTGGAAACCCGCCTCCATCTCGTCGCGGAACATCGGCCACGCCGGCGTCCGCGGGAAGATGAATGCCCGCGGGCTCGCCGCCAGCTCGCCGTGCACGCTCACCGATCGGTTCGGGTGGTTGGCAAGGAACTCGTCGGAGGCCCTCAGGAGCGGCGAGTTCTTGCAGTGGACCGTGCTGAGATACTCGACCACGTCGGGCCGCTGCGTGAAGGCGAGGAACTCCATCGACTCGCGCGGGTGCGGGCATCCGCTGGGGAGCATGAGCACATCGCTGTCCAGCAGCGAGATCGGTTCGTCGGCCCGGTAGATCGATTCGTCCACCGGCGGAGCGGCGACCGCGTAATCAAGCGAGGGAGCGTACCTGGCGATCACGTTCGCCAGCCACGGGCCCTGCAGCACCATCGCCACGCGCCCCGAGAGGAACGCGTTCTGACCCGACCCGTAGTTGCCCAGGCCCGCCTGGAGCGCCACGAGGTTCTTGACCCCGTAGCGCTGCGGGTAGGTCGCCACCCATTCGTACGCAAGGGTGTTGATCGCCGAGGACGCCGTGGAACGGTCGGTCGGCTGGTCGTAGAGGTCGCCGCCGAAATACTGCCCCCAGAACCACGTCCACCAGCCCGGCTCGGTGTGGACGAAGCCGGCCCGTTCGATGCGGCCCGACGGCTCGATGATCGCGAGCTTCGCGGCGTACTCGTCGAGCTCGGCGATGGTGCGCGGCGGGCGCCGCGGGTCGAGCCCCGCCTCCTTGAAGAGCTTGCGGTTGTAGTACAGGCCGACGGTCCCGCAGGTGTTCACCAGCGCGTAGGGCGTGCCGCGGTGCATCATCAGCCGCCGGACCGCCGGGGCGTAATCGTCCATGCGGAGCGTGCCCGAGTCGAACAGATCGCCCAGCGGCTGGATGGCGCCCGAGGTCGCGTAGCCCGGGACGTTGAAGTTCCAAAGGCCGACGATGTCCGGGGGCGATCCGCCCGCGATCGCGATCGACGCCTTGCGGTCGATGTCGCTGATCGAGAAGTACCGGACGAAGATGCGGGATTGCGACGCGTTGAACCGGTCGACGACGTTCTGCATCGCCCGGCCTTCGTCCTGCGTCCACTTCTCCCAGTAGTCGATGACGACGCGGTCGGAGGGGGCGTCGTGCGCCCGACGCGGACCCGCCAGCACCAGCCCCGCGCCGCCCGCCGCCAGCGCGCCCAGCACGCCGCGCCTGGTCCATTGCATGACGGTTCGAGCGGTTGGCATGGATCGGCTCGTTCGGTCGGCCGAGGCTCCCGGGCAACGGGGGAACGGACGCGTGGCCTACTTGCCCGCGGGCGCGGCCTGCTTGCCGGTCGACTGGTTCTTTCGGCGGTTGATGACTTCCTGCCGCTCGCCGTTGAGCCGTTCGATCGTCTCGGTCCACTCCGACTTGTCGAAGGGGAAGCCCGTGAACTTGCCGGTCTGCGGGTTCTGGAGCCCGTCCTCGGGCTTGGCCATGCCCACCCGCGACCGCAGCTCGCGCTCCATCTCGCCGCGCGTCATCTGCCACTCGAAACCCGTCTCCGCGCACTTGAGCGTCACGATTTCGGACAGGCGATCCACGCTGTAAGGGTCGTTCTTGCCCGACAGTGCACGGTACACAAAGAGGCTCACGACCAGGATCACGCCCGCGAAAGCCCAGCCGAGCCACGGGCGGTCATTGATGAACTTTCGAAGCTTTTCCATGATGTCGGTTGCTCCCGTCCAGGCCGCCTCAGCATACACCGCGGCCCTGTGATCGTGCTCACGGCCCGTACTGGTCGGGGTAGTAGTGGCCCCAGTTGTAGAACGGGCCCGGCGCGCCGTACTTGTCGGTCGACTCGGGGAACCAGTAGTCGTACAGGCCGAGCTTGCGGACGCTCAGATCGCCGAAGAGCAGGTTCGACTTGCCGCTCAGGTTGTCGGTGTACTTGGTGTCCTTGCTGTTGGGGATCGACGACTTGCCGCCGTGACGCGGGATCCAGTCGACGGCGTCGGCGAGCCACACCACCTCGTCGGGATGCTCGATCAGGCGGAGCTTCTGGCCCGCCACGCCGTGCAGGCGGTTGACCGCGTTGTACCGCGCGACCGGGGAGTCGTTCACCCAGTACTCGGTCTGGTAGACGAGGCCGTCGTCGTTCTTGGTCGACTCCTTGTCGCCCCAGATGTGGTAGATGCCCTTGAGCTCCATCTGCGCCCGCACGTACGGATCGCGAACGCTGTTGGCGCCCCTGGCCGACGGGCAGATATAGACCTTGCTCGTCGGGGTTCCGATCACGTCCTTCAGCGCCACGCAGATCAGGTAGCGGTGCTTGATCGTCGGCTTGGTCGGATCCTTGATGACATTGACGAACTGCGGGTCCTTCTGGTCGTCCATGTACAGCTGGATCGCCAGGCCGACCTGCTTCTCGTTGCTCATGCAGATCATGTCGCGGGCCGCCTCCCGCGCCTGCGACAGCGACGGCAGCAGGATGCTGATGAGCAGCGCGATGATCGCGATCACCACCAGCAGCTCGATCAGCGTGAACGCGCGACGGGCAAGGTCTCCGCCGCGAGAGAGCTTCTTCCGCAGAGCCGTGTTCATGGTTTTCTCCCAGTGGAGACGCTCGCCGGGGCCTTCACAACCACCTGCTCGGCGGGCCACGTGCCTTCGATCCCGACCGACGACTTGCCGTCGATCATCCTTGTTGGTACGACGCCGCCCTCGACCTGGGTTCCGTCAACCGTCACCCGCGGCCGGGTTCCGGGCCGGAAGCCCGCCGCGTCGAACCGCACCGTCACCGCGCACCCGCGGTACCGCCGCGTCAGGTTCACCTTCCCCAGGGACGCGAACGCGCAGGGGTCGACCAGCAGCCCGTCCCAGGTCGGGCGGACACCCACCACCCACTCCAGCGCCACCCGGCGCAGCCACTGGGCAGACCCCGTGTACCACGTCCAGCCCGCCCGCCCGGGCAGGTCCGACAGAGGACCGTCGACGTTGCCCGGCACCACGTACGGCTCGGCGAAGTACGCCTCGGCGTCCGCGCCGCGGACCGGCGGCGACACCGAGTTCCAGATCCGCTCGGCGGACGCGGCGTCCTTCATCTGGCACGCCGCCGCCAGCGCCCAGGTCGCCGCGTGCATGTACACGCCGCCGTTCTCGCGCGTCCCCGGGGCGTACCGCGTGATGTAGCCGATCGTCGGGTCCGGCACCGTGTACGCGGGGGCGAGCAGCAGGGGCCCGTAGTCGGTGAGCAGGTGCTGCTTGACCGAGTTCCACGCCTGCTGGGCCCGGTCCGCCGGCGCCGCGTCGCTCAGGATCGCCCACGTCTGGGCGTTGAGGTGGATGCGTCCCTCGGGGCTCTGCGTCGACCCGACCCACTGGCCGTCGTCCTTGGTGCCGTAGCGGTACCACGCCCCGTCCCACGCGTGCGTGTTCAGCGCCTGGATCATCGTCTTGCGCCGCGCCGAGCACTCCGCCGCCTTGGAATCAATGCCCAGGCGGTCGTACAGACGCTCCATGTCCGACAGGATCGTGCACAGGAACCAGCCGAGCCATACCGACTCGCCGCGATCCTCGATGCCCATCGACGAGAGGCCGTCGTTCCAGTCGCACGACCCGATCAGCGGGATCCCCCGGGCGCTGAGCCGCGAGAACGTCCGAGCGATCGCGCGCTCGCAGTGGTCAAGCAGCGTGGCCGGCGCCGCCTGGTCCACGAACGGCTCGTTCACCGACAGGATCGAGAAATCACCCGTTTCCTTCAGGTACTGGCACGTGATGAACGCGAGCCACAGGTAATCGTCGCTGCACTTGGTCCGCAGACCGGTCTCCGTCAGCGGGTGCCACCAGTGGTAGACGCTGCCGTCGGCGAACTGGTGCCGGGCGTGCAGCAGGATCTGATCGCGCGATCGCTGCGGGTCCAGGTTGAGCCACACCTGGCTGTCCTGGAGCTGGTCGCGGAAGCCGAACGCTCCCGACTGCTGGTAGTACCCGGTCCGGCCCCAGAGCCGCCCGCTGATCGCCTGGTAGGGCAGCCAGTGGTTGCACAGCAGATCCAGGTCGCCGCGCGCAGTGGAAACCTTCGTGGGCGAGAGCCGGTCGATCCACGACGACTTGGCGCGCCCGATCTCCCGCTCAACCGTGTCCACCGAGGAGAACGTCCGCAGCGACTCGGTGAGCTCGCCGCGGGTCTGCCCGATCCCGATCAGGAAGTAGAACGTGGCTGTCGCGCCGGGAGCGAGCGAGAAATCCCCGCCCAGCGCGGCCGATGCGTCCCCGAAGCGGCCGAACGGGCCCACCAGTCCCGCATGGCCGGGCTTCATCGCCGCGGGCGAGCTCGTGTCGCCGTACCGGCCCAGGAAACGCTGCTTGTCGCAGAGCACGATCGGCGATTCGAGGCGCTCGCCGCCCATCGAGTGACCGGCGACGTACGGCCACGGCCGGTTCCAGTGCTCGCGTTCGCTCCGAGCTGGCACGTCCCACATGTTTTTGGTGGCGATCACGGCGTTCAACGCAGCGTCGTGCTCGCACGTGAAGAACAACCGGTGGAACTCGCGCTTCGAATCCGGCGCGACCCCGCAGCACCATTCCATGAACGACGCGATGCGCAGCCGGCGCGGGCGCTGCGTGGTGTTGGTGACACGGACCAGCCACAGCTCGACTGGCGCCTCGGTCGCCGCGGCGAGCGTCCATTCCGAACGCACGCCGTGGTGAGCGGTGTGGAAGGTCGTCGCACCCGCTTCGTGCTCGCAGCGGTGCTCCGCGGACGGCGCAAAGCAGGGCGCCGGCGAGAGCGACCACACCGTCGAGTCGTCCAGATCGGAGAGGTACAGGAACCGCCCGTACCGGTCGCGCACCAGGTCCATCTCCCAGCGGGTCAGCACGTTGAGCTGGCTGTTGTCGAGCCACGAGAACCCGCCGCCGTTGTGACTGACGACCAGCCCGTACCGGCCGTTGCTGATGACGTTGACCCATGGCGTGGGCGTCTTTGGATTGGTGATGACGTACCGGCGGCCGTCGTCTTCAAAATGCCCGTACTGGTTGGAAAAGCTCTTATCGCTCATTGCCGGTCGTCCAGGTTCGGCGGCCCCTCAGGAAGGGCCGGCCAAGGCGTTGTCCGTTTCGCCACGGGCTGAACGTCATGTGCCGACGGGGCGTGAACGGAGCACTGAAAGCGTTTTCAGTGTCGACTCTTTGGAGTCCGCTGTCAAGTCTCCGCATGCAAACCGCCCACCTTATCGGGTCATGTTGAGCCGCTGCATCGCACGCTGTGCATGCGGGTGGGATCCAAACAATTTCCATACAAGCCCCGTTCTGGCGTTCTCGATCGCCAGAATCAGCGGCCCCTGGTCGATCGCGACGCACCCACTGGCATGCCAGCCGGTGGCGAGCGTGAACGAATCCAGGAAGCCGACCCCACCCGCGTTGGGGTCGCGCCACACCAGGGGTTCGCCCGCGGAGTTCTTGAGGTCGCGGTAGTGACGCAGGGCCGCGATCGACTCGCGCGGGAGGAACATGATCGCGCAGCCGGCGGTGTACGGCGCGACCGTGCCGTCCTCCCAGTTGTCCTGCGGCGTGTACATGGCGACGTCGATGTTCGGCCGTTCGCCCGCGACCTGCACGTTCCGCGGGTAGAGCCCGGGCACGAGGTACGTGTTGTCGCCGTCGCAGGCGCTCAGCCCCCACATGTGCTCGCCGAAGCCCGGGAGGTTTTTGGGGTTCTCGATCGCCTTGCGGCGGTGCATGAGGGCCGCGCGGCGGGAGTTCTCCCACCAGTCGACACGGATGCGCCGCTCGACGCCCTGCGCCGCGGGGTCATCGGCGCCCAGCTGGGCGTAGTTGATCCAGCAGTGCGCGAAGAAGTTGGTGAACAGCGCGCCCGACCACGGCAGCCACACCATCGGCCCATCCCCGTACTCGCCCACTCGACGGCGGAGCTTGTAGTACACGGACGGGTCAACGGCTCGGCTGGTGTCGCTGTTGCCCGTGGCGAGGAACGCGACGAGCCGCTGTTCGTCGCCCGCATCGGCCCAGTAGAACTTCAGCAGCGACCCGTTCCCGTTGGGCGCGGCCTTGTCTTCGGCCTTCCATCCGAGGCTGATGAACCCGCGGTAGTGCGGCTCGGACGGTTCGGGATCCACGTACGACGCCCAGTCGGATTCTTCGACGAGTGTGTCGGCGATCGTCGCGATCTCGCCCCCGAAATACGAGGACGCGGTCATCAGGCCGCACACCAGCAGCGCCGAGTCGATCGTGCTCGCGGTGCACTCGTACGCGTTGCGGGCCGGCGCGCCGGTCGCGGCGTCGAGGAAGTGGAAGAAGATGCCGTTGTGCCGGTTCGTCGGAGCCGACGCGAGCGTGCGCACGATGAGCAGCGCGCGGTCGGTCGCTTCCGAGCGCGTGACCCACCCGCGCTCGACGCCGATGGGCAACGCGGCGAGCTGGAAGCCGACGCCGGCGACGCTCGCAAAGTCCACCCCCGTGCGGTCGGGCACCAGGCCGCTGGCGGGGTGTGCCTGTGACCAGAACCAGTTGAACGACCCGCGCTGGACCTCGTCGAGGAACGCCGCGTCCTCGGCGTCCCATTGATAGGGCGGCCGCGGTGTCCCCTTGTCCGCCACGACCGCGACGGATTGCGGGTCCTGGGGAAGATCGGTCGGTGCTGCTCGTGAGTGGGCGGAGCATGCGGGGATGGCAAGGGCAGCCGCAAGCGCCGCGATGAAAGCGCTCTCAGTCAGGGGCCGGCTCATGGGTGGATTCCAATTCCAACCTGCACCAATTTCTCGATGGGGAAACGGATGATATTCTACGTGAACCAAGATGGGATCCGAACAGCAATCTGGACCCGCGGGCGTTCGCAAACTGGCAGGGGCCGTTTCCATCCAGGACGTGGCCGACGCCGCCCAGGTCTCGATCGCCACGGTCAGCCGGGTCATCAACGGCCACCAGCTTGTGGCGATCGAAACCGCGGCCCGGGTCCGAGCGGCAATCGAACGCCTGGGCTTTCGCCCGAACCGGTTCGCCCAGGGGCTGATGACCCGAAAGAGCAAGCTGCTGGGGCTCGCCGTTCCGGACCTGCACGGTGAGTTCTATTCGTCGATCCTGCGGGCCGCGGACACGGCTGCTCGGAAGGCCGGTTACCACCTGCTGGTCACGACGTTCGACGGGACCGGCAAGCCCGCCGCCGAGGGGGACGAACTCATCTCCTCGCTCCCGATGTCGCTGCTGGACGGCATGGCGGTCATGATCACCGAGCCCAACAGCCGCGCGCTTGAGTACATCCGCACCAGCGCGCTGCCGGTCGTCATGATCGACCTCGACCCCAGCGGCGGTGACCGGGACACGATCCTGATCGACAATACCACGGGGGCGCGGGAGGCCACCGAGCACCTGCTCAGCGCGACCCCCGGGAGCAACCTGCGGTTCGTTGGCGGCCCGGAAGCGAACTTCGACACCGTGCAGCGTTCGCGAGCCTTCATGTCCGTGCTCTCCGAGCGGGGCATCACGCTGCGGCCCGACCAGGTCCGGTTCGGCGACTACACGATGGAGTGGGGGCGCCGATGGGCGCAGGAGGCGGCGTCGGCCGGCGCGCTCAAGGGCTGCGCCGTGCTCGCGGGAAACGACGAGATCGCCTGGGGCATCATGACCGCCGCGCAGGACGGCGGGCTTTCCATTCCCGGCGACGTCCGTGTCGTGGGGTTCGATGACACCCGGCTCTCGACGCTCACCCGGCCTCGGCTCTCCACCGTCCACATGCCGCTGGCGCAGATCGGCACGAGCGCGATCGAACTGCTCGCTCGGCGCATTGCCGATCCGCAGGCGTCGCCCGAGAAGGTGAGGCTCTCGACGAGCCTGGTGAAGCGCGAGACGAGCTGATCGCCGATCACCGGCGATCAATCGGGCTTGACCATCGGTCCCGGCTTCTCGACCGTCGCGTTGGTGGGCGTGCTGATTCGAGTCAGCAGCTGCATCGTCTTTGCGTGGGGCGATGATCCATCGGGCGGCACCCACCAGAGCGTCCACGCCGGGCCGACCCTGACCGAAATGAGCTGGCCCGGCTCGACGACCGGGTCGATCTGGCCCGCGATGGACTCGGGCGCGAGCGGCGTGGCCGCCGCGAGGTCGGTCCCGGGCGCGAGCTCGGTGCTCCAGTTCGCCTGGATTTCGTGACGATCGGTGGGACCCAACGGAAGCGCCGGCCGCTGCGAGCGTGCCACGGTCGACGCCGCCGACTCCCCGACCGATGTTCCCGGCTCAGGCATGGCGGTGCTCGGGGCCGCGGCAGTGGGGGACGCGGAGGTCTCCGGTGCCGAGATCGAGGGTGACGCGTGAGGAGACGCAGACCGATTCGGGAAACCGACCATCAACGCGGCCGCGCCCGCCACCAGCGCCAGGCCGGCCGCGATCGAAACGGGAAGGACCCATCCGCCGGATTGACCGCGGAACGCGAGCGGGTTCTCGAGCGCCGAGCGCACCGCGACCTCCCGCCACACGCTCCTTGCGAAATCCGGGCTCTCAACCGGCGGCCGCAGCGAGTCGGCCGCGCGCCGCAGAGATTCAAGCTCGGCGCGGGCTCCGGGGTGCGCCTCGAGACGGCGCTGCATCGCTTCGGCGGCCTGCGGGCTCAGATCCCCGTCCAGCAAAGCGTCGATTACGGCATCCACGTCGCTCCCATGCGGGGATTCGTCCAGACGTCGCCCCGCGTTTTCGTGCGGTCGGCTGTTCACGGCTGTACCTCCGTACGAACCAGGCGAGCGCGGACGAATGTCCGCTGCTCGCGCCCCGGTGAAAGCGCTGCGCGGTCGCCACGATTCTCACCGGCCCATTGCGTCGATCGATCCGGCGCCGAGGCATCCGCCCCGCGAGCCGGATGGCTCCTGCCGGACTCCATGGATGACTCGCCGCCCGGCGGAAAAAAGGCATCGTCCTCGTTCATGGATCCCAGCGCATCCCTCAGCGCGCGGCGGGCGCGGTGAAGGTGACTCTTCACGGTGCCCTCGGGGATCTGGACGTGCTCGGCGATCGCTCGGATCGGCCACTGGTGCTGGTGGAAGAGCAGCACGATCTCGCGCTGCTCGACGGAGAGCACCGCCAGGGCGCGGTTGACGAGGTCACGCCGGCGCAGGGTGTTCTCGGCCTGTGCGAGCCGCAGCGTCGGTCCGTCATCGGTGGTCATGCGGCGCTCGACCGCGTCGGTGTCGAACCCCGGGGCCGAGCGCTGCGCCGCGTTGAGGTACAGCCGCCGAGCGATGGTGAACAGCCACGTGGAGAACCGGAACCGGCTGTCGAACCGGTGGATGTTCAGGATGACGCGCACGAACGCTTCCTGGACGACGTCCTCGGCGATCTCGGGGCGACCGGTCAAGCGCACGATGAAGCCGTAGAGGGACGACTGGTGGGCCCGGACCAGCGCCTCGATGGCCGCTCGGTTCCCCTTGGCGGCCTTGCGGATGAGGCGTTGTTCCTCCGAGCGTTCCATGGTCCAACGCAGTCTACCGGTGATTCCACCGTTGGTTGCGGAATCGGGGGGCGATCGAGGCCCCGGGTCGCCATCAAAGACACCGAAACAGCGGTTTTTGATCCGGACCTTGGCTAACAATTCGGCATGAACCGCCTGCGCGTTGCCTACGGGGGACTCCTGGTCGCGTCATCGGTGTTTGCGGCGTGCGGCCACCGGCCGCCGCCCGCCGAAACGCCGACCCAGCCCGATACTCCGCCCCCCGCCGCGTCCCAGGCGTGGCAGGAGGCCGAGCGCCCGCTCCTGTCGGACTGGGTGCAGCTCACGTTCCGCGACAAGTTCATCAAGGCCGGCGAGCAGTACTTCAGCCCGGACGGGTCGTGGGTCATCTTCCAGGCCATCGCCGTTCCCGACTCGCCCGCCGCCGCCCCAGGGATGTTCTACTCGATGTATGTCGCGAAGGTCCGGCGGGACTCCACGGGCGGGATTCTCGGACTCGACGAGCCGTTCATGATCAGCCCGCCGATGTCCGCCAACACCTGCGGCTGGTTCCATCCCACCCAGCCGGGACGGGTCATGTACGGGTCGACCATGGGCGAGCCGTCAGGTCAGGAACGGTCCGGTTTTCAGGTCGGCACCAACCGCTACCGCTGGGCGTTCCCGTCCGAGATGGAGATCGCGACCCAGACGGTCCGGCCCATCACGATGACCTTGTCGCCCAGGGAGCAGGCGCAGTGCGGCACCGATTACCTCGCCTCCACGCTGTTCACGCGCGAGGGATATGACGCCGAATGCTCGTGGGACAAGTCCGGGCGTTTTGTGCTTTACGCGAACGTCGACCAGTCCAAGACCACGCCCGACGGCCGCGCCGACGCCGACATCTACATCTACGACACCCAGACCCACCAGCACCACCCGATCGTGGTCGCGCCGGGCTATGACGGCGGGCCGTTCTTTTCGCCGGACGGCAAGCGCATCTGCTACCGCAGCGATCGGAAGAACGACGACCTGCTCCAGATCTACGTCGCCGATCTGAAGTTCGAGACGGACGCCTCGGGCACCCCGGTGCCGGTGGGGATGGAGCGCGAGTACGCGCTGACGAGCAACAGCGCCGTGAACTGGGCGCCGTTCTGGCATCCGTCGGGCCGGTACCTCGTCTACGGGACCAGCGAGGTCGGTCACAGCAACTACGAGGTGTTCGCCGTCGAATTCGACCGCGAGAAGCTCCTCGCCGGGCGCGGCGATGAACTGCGTCGCCGCCGTGTCACCCACGCCCCGGGCGCCGACGTGCTCCCGACATTCAGCGCCGACGGGACGGTGCTCATGTGGACAAGCCAGCGCGGCGCCGCCGCGCCGGGCGAGGAGAAGCCGAGCAGCCAGATCTGGGTCGCTCGCTGGAACGGCGATCCGTTCGGCAAGGAATGGCGCGAATAGCCCGGTCGTCCGCCGGGCCTGACGGCTCGAACATTCATGCACCTTCCCGACGACTTCGGCCTCTCCCCGGTTGCGACGTTCGCGCACGTCGGAGACCGCTCGCCGTCGTGGCGGCACTCTGCTTACTGGAGCGCGTGGGAGAAGGCGGTGTCCGCGGCGACGCCGGCCCTTCGCCCGGCATCCTCCGGCGCCGATCGCACCGACCCGACGGCCACCCACCAGTATGAGAGCCTCCTGCACGCGACCATCGGCGCGACGCTTGTCGAGCCGCCGGCCGGGACCGCGGTTCGAGCCGGGCTGGTGAGCGTTCACGGCTACCACGACGTCGGACCGCTCGCCGGCGAGCGCGAGCGGTGGGAGTCTCTCGCCGACGCGGGCGTGGCGACGCTCGCGATCAGGGTGCGCGGCTTCGCGGGGTCCGCGGCCGGGTGCGGGTTGCTCACGACGTCGGCGGAGGGCTGGGTCACGCACGGGCTCGAGTCGCTGGTCTCCGCGGAGGACGGGCCCGTCTCCGTTCAGGTTGCGACGTGGGTTGTTCCACAGGCGGTCGCGGATGTGGTCAACGGCGTCCGGGCGCTGGCGCGGTGGCTCGGCGGTGCCAAGCCGGTCTTTCTGCACGGCCGGTCGCTGGGGGGCGGGCTGGCGATCATGGCCGCGGCCAAGGGGAAGAAGCTCGCCCCGGTCAGCAGGATCGTGCTGGAGCTTCCGAGCCTGGGTGACTGGCGCTGGCGGCTGGACGAGAGTCAGGCATCGCCGGGTCCGCGCGAGCGGGATCGTTCGAGCGCGGGGTACCAGATCCGTGCGCTGCTGGAACGGCATCAGCACGAGCGCGAGAAGTTCGTGTCGGCGGTGCGGATCGCCGACGCGGTGGTGCACGCGCACGAGGCGTCGGCCCCGCTGCTGGTCAAGCTCGCCGAGCGGGACGAAGTGGTCCCTGCGCCCTCGGCGGCCGCGATCTTCAACGCTGCCGGGAGCGAGCCCGGCCGGAAGTGGAGGTTCCTCGTCCCCTTCGGACATTTCGACGGCGGGCTGCGGAACGCTCGGCGGCACGCGCTCTTCGACCGCGTCGCGGATGCGTTTCTCGATCCGTCGAACACCCCCGAAGTAGGGATCGGGCCGTTCCTGGATGTGCTCGAATCCGGCGAGCGGCCCGCGGTCCCGCCGCGGCAGTCCCCCCGAGCGAGGCAGCCGGTGGACGAAGGATCGCTCTTTGGCGCCGCCGTGCCGGAAGTTTCGACGTCCGGACAAGCCGTGCTCGGCGAGGTGTCGATCGAGCGAGTTCTGACCGACGCGTACCGTGCCGCCGGCCGGACGCTCGACGACCTGCCGTACACGCCGGAGTTCGGCGAACTTGCGATCGCCGCCCGGGCCGGCGGCGTCGATCTGACGGACCGTGCGCTGTTCCACAAGCTGCACAACCTCCGCAAGGCCGGACGGCTCCCTCGGCTGGGTCGATCCGCCAGCGGCAAGACCGCGGTTCGCCCGGACGAGGAGGCGCTGCTCGCCCGGCTAGTCGAGGACGCCGTCGGTTCCCTGGGTCAGCGCGACCAGCTCCCGTATTCGAACGCGTTCGATCGGTTAGTGTGGGACTTTAATCAGCGGACCGGGCGCTCGTTGGCGGCGTACGAGGTGTGGCGGCTGGTGGCTACGCTGAGCAAGTAGTTCCGACAGAACCCCGCCGCTGAGAACCGGACCACCGTGGAATGACCCGATCTCTCCAGATTCTGCTGACGGATATCGTGGATTACGCCGGGCTGTTCCCGCCCGCGGCGCTGTCGATGGACCGCGCGGCCGAGACGTACGCCCGGGCACGGACCTCCGGCGAGGAGTGGATGCTCGGCCGCTTCGTGTGCCCGGCGGCGCGGCTGGACGAGCTGTCGCAGTCGGCGGCGGCGATGATGCCGGGCACCCACGCGACCAGCGGGTACCGGGAGCGCGTGGTGGGGCTGGAGCCGTGGGCGATCTCCGCGATCGTTGATGCTCCGGACGTCGAGTCGCTCGAGAAGGAGCTGGATCGGATCGACCGGTTCAACGCGCGGCACTCCTCGGAGGATGCCGGGCTTGCCCGCGTGGACATGGCCGAGATCCGGGTCCTGGACGTGCAGCGGATCGACGAGTTCATGGACCGGCTGCCGGAGGATCTGTTCCCGTTCTTTGAGTTTCCGGTGACGACCGATTGCCGCGGGTTCGTGGCGGCGTTGTCGGGGAGCGGAGCGGGCGCGAAGATCAGGACGGGCGGCGTCGTCGGCAACGCGTTCCCGACGCCCGAGGAGGTCGCGGCGTTCATCGAGGCGTGCGCGGCGGCGGACGTGCCCTTCAAGGCGACGGCGGGGTTGCATCACCCCGTGCGCGGGATTCACCCGCTGACCTACGAGCCCGGCTGCGCCTCGTGCACGATGCACGGGTTTCTGAATGTGTTCGTCGCGGCGGTGCTCGTGCGGACGATCCGCCACGACCAGGATCTTGTGCGGCGGGTGATCGAGGACAGCGATCCGGCGAACTTCCGGTTCAGCGAGGAAGTGCTGGGCTGGCGGGAGTTCCTGGTGAGCGTGACGGACGTTGCCCGGGCGCGCGAGAGCTTCGCGCTCTCGTTCGGGAGCTGCTCGTTCGACGACCCGGTTGGCGACCTGCTCAAGCTCGGGCTGCTGTGACCAGCTCCGACGAAAGAAAAGGGCCCGGCGTTGTGCCGGGCCCTGGTACCGCATTGTGATGCCGCGATCCGGTCGGCTCAGCAGCCGGCCTCGAAGGCGAGGACGAACGCGGTGAAGTCGTCGGTGTCGACGAAGCCCGACCCGTCGAAGTCGGCTTCGTCCACGCCGAGTTCGAACAGGGCCACGAAGTAGGTGTAGTCGTCAGTGTCGACGAAGCAGGAATTGTCAACGTCGGCCGGGCAGTACTCGATGTTCACGCGGGTCGCGTCGAAGCCGCTGTTGTTCCCAGTGTTGCTGTCGTTGGTGACGTTCGCGATCGCGCCGATGTAGTAGAGCCCCTCGGTGGGAACGCAGGGGCCGTCGAGCACGTGGTTGGACGTGCGCGAGGAGCCCGCGCCGAGGCTGCTGTAGCTGCGGCTGCCGATGTAGTTGTCGCCGGTAGAGATGATGGTGTTGGAAGAGGCGTAGAAGTCGATCGTGTAGCTGCCCGTGGAGGACGTACCGATGTTCTGCACCTGGATCTGGACCGGCAGGTTCTCGGCCGGGTGGTAGGTGCCGTTGGCGGCATCGACGGAGAGGATGTCAAGGTCGGGGGCGAGCACGCTCAGGTTGACGGTGCGGGAGAAGGAGTTGCCGCCGTTGAAGCAGTCGCTGAAGACGACGGTGTCCGTGTAGTTGCCGGCGGCGAGGCCGTTGGCCACGGCGTTGTTGAGCGTGAGCGTGACGGTGGCCCCGTCCTGGTCGAGCCTGCCGTCGGTCGGGTTGGCGCTCAGCCAGGTCGGCAGGCTGGTGACGGTGTATTGCACGCCGGTTTCACCGGTGTGCGCGAGCGTGTACGCCCGGCTGGTCGTGCCCGCGAACGAACCGCGAACGCCGGAGATGTTCCAATCGGTCGCGGGGGTGACGCTCGCCAGGTCGCCCTGGGTGAACACGCTGGAGGCGCCGATGTGGGTGCCCCAGCTGCTGCCGGATTCGCCGTACTCGCCCATCATCCAGAACTTGGCCGGGCGGCCGGGGATGGTGAAGTTCTCCGAGTAGTCGGCCCAGTCGATCTGACCGCCGAAGTAGTCGCCCCACCGGAATCCGCCGTAGTTGCCGTCGCCGGTCCTCAGGAGCGAGGACGCGCTGGAGAAGGAGCCCTTGTCGTAGTCCACGTAGCGGGCCTCGGGCTCGACCGCGGCGGTGAATGACGTCCGGGAGAAGACCCACATCGCGCTGCCGCTGTAGTCGGCGACGACCGACGGGAACCAGTAGTCCTGGTTGGTGGAGCCGAACTGGATCTCCCATTCCAGCGCTGCTGCCACCGGGTTGATCTTGAAGAGGTGCAGGCGGCAGTCGGCGCCGCTGTTGAAGCCGGTGGTGAGACCAGTGAAGAGCTCGATGCCGTTGGCGCCGAGAGAGTCGCTCGTGGCGACGGCGATCATGAGGCGGCAATCGATGGTGTCGAGCGTCACGCCGTCGGGCTGGACCGCATTGGGCGGGCTGGTGTACGCGCCGACGTTGATATCGGCCTTGGTCAGCGACGAACCGGTGAAGGCGTTGGTGAGCTTCCACAGCGTCAGCCGGCTGCCGCCGCCACCGCGAGCGTTCACGAAGAGGCCGTCGATGTTCGCGCCGCTTTCGGACCAGGAAGTCTGCATCTTGACGGCGCGGGGCGTGGTGGTTGTGCTGCCGTCGGCATTGGTGAGGTTCGAATAGCTGTAGATGGTGGCGGGGTTCGCGTTGTAGATCTCGGACTTGTCCAGGAACCGGACGCGCGCCCAGCGGAAGCTATCGTTCCACCGGAACTGGTTGCCGGCGCACGTGATCGCGGTACTGCTGTAGCCCAGGTCGTAGTAGTCCGCCCAGCTCTCGTCGGCGGTTCCGTTGTCCTGGATCGCGTTGACGTCGTACCAGTAGGCGCCGGCCCCGGTCAGTCCGAAGGGCGTGCTGCCGGAGGTGATGATGAACACCAGCGAGGATTCCTCGGTGCTGGCCCGCTTCTTGTGCCACAGCATGACCCAGCGGTTGGACCAGGGGTCGTAGATGACCTTGGGGTCATAGAGCAGGAAATCGGCGGCGTAGCCGAGGTAGTCCTCGATGTCCACGGTGTACTCGAGGTTGCCGCACATGTCGTAGACGGCGAAGTCGTCGTTGGTCACCGCGACGATGTAGGTGCCGTTGGTGGCGAGGTCCGGGTCTGGCGGGGTGAGGCCGTTGGGGCCCATTGACGCGAAGTCCTGGAACAGCGGCTGGGAACGCGTCCAGTCGTTCGCGGTGTCGTCAACCGCGGGCGCCAGCCTGGCGTCGGGCGGGATGTCGTACACCGGGATGTCGGTCGCCCGGTGGTTGATGCGGATCGGTTTGTTGCGGTTGCGGTCCGTGGAGATGCGATCCGGGCAGATGCCGCCATCGGGGACGATGAACTGCGGCACGGCCACCTCGCGCTCCGCGTTGGGTGCGAAGATGTGGGGCCGCGGCGGAGGCGGCTGCTCGCCGCCCGGCACCGGGTCCCTGACATTTTGCTGAGCTGTCGCGGTCGCGGCAGCGCAGAGGGCGACAAGCAGGGCGGCCACGGGGCGCGGCACGAGCCTGCCGTGAGTCATACGTCCGTTCATCTGAAACACTCCTTCTTCCCTTCCCCGGAAAACTGCGCAACACCACCACGGTCCGGCTCAAAGTAGAGCGCAAACCAGCCGCGGCGTGGTTACGAATTCTTCCTTTTCCACGAGTCTCCCCTGATCGGTCCGTGGCCGGGATCACCGGCGCATCCTGAGTTTCCGGACCATCTGCCGTTTGTCAGCCTAGCAGACCTTGCCTGCTCTGGCAACGGAATTCGCGGCGGCCGTTCGCGACCTTCCACATGGAACGAAAAGGGCCGGACATGCCCGGCCCTCGGAACAACCAACAGATTGCGACCGGCTACTTCGGATCGACCCGCACGGCGATCGCGATCACCTCGGCGGGATCAAACCCGGGAACGATCGCGATCACGGTTGCCGCGGCGGTCGCCGGGCCGGTCGACTCGATCGACCGGACCGCGACGCGGGGCAGGCCGACGGTCAAGGTGGTCTTGGCGTTGGGCATCGCGACGTCCCAGGTCTTTTCCGCGATGGTCGCGCTGGAGATCTCGCCAGTCACCGCGACCTGCAGCGTCTGGTCTCCGGTCCGGGGGTCCGGGCGGGAGCGCAGAGTGACCTCGCATTCCAAACCGTTCGACACCTGGCCCTTGGTCGGCTGGTACGCGACCGCGTTGTCCGCGACGATCGGCACCCATTCCGCGATGTAGGTCATCTGGTCCGTAGCGTTCACGGTCGTGGGCACGCCCGCGGCCATGCGCTGGCGGCATCGGGCCAGGATCCGGCCGCCCGTGCTCATCTCCGCGCCAAGCCCGGGGCTCTGGGCCGCGGGGAAACTCGCCGCGATCAGCTCCACGTCGTGCCGGGCCCGGAACAGCCCGTCCATCTGGTCCAAATGGCTCTTGAGCCGGGCCTGGTCCTCGGTCGAACCGGCGACCATCACGATCCCCGGGGCCACCTCCCATGCGGTGAGGTCGAGAGGGGCCGCCAGCGCGCGGACCAGGTCGATCACCCGGTCGGTCCCCGGCGGCAGGCTCTCGGCCGCCGGGGCCTGGGCGAAAGGGCTTCGGGGGCCCTCCGCCTGGCGGTCCATTCGTCTCGGCGGCGGGAAGCGCGGCAAGTCCCCGGCCATGTCCCGCAGATCGAGCATTCTCATCTCGCGAGGTCCCGGGGGATGCTCCGGTCCCCCGTCGGGTTCCCGACGAGGGATCGCACCCGGCGGGCCGGCATCGTTCATGCGCGGCCGGTCCCCGCGGCCGGGCCCGCCGTCGCGTCGGGGGGTGTGGATGGGCTGATCTTCCCTGGCGCTTTCCTGCTCACGGGGGAGGTTCTCGGACGCTGTCTGAGCCAGCGCGCTCCCGGTGAGGAGCCCGGCGCACGCGATCATCAGCGCGGCCGAGGTTGATCTGAAATTCCGTCGCATACGGCTTCTCCTTGTGCGAAGCAAACGGCTTGGTGACGGCACGGCGCGAGGCCCGGGTCGGTACTCACGCGTTGGCCGCGTCGGTCGGCATGGTCTTCTTTTCAACGCCGGCCCCGTCCTTGGCTTTGGACGGCGGTTCGGTGCTCAGCGCCCAGTTCGTGTAGCTGACCACCCACGGGCGCAGCTCGGGGTTTTCCTCGACGAGCTGGTGGACGGCGACATGCACCCGATCGCGCAGGGACCCGTCCAGGGCACGGCCGCGCAGGTGCTTGAGAGCGACCGGGCGCTGCAGCCCGTCACGCAGCCATGCCCGGCACACATCGACGGCGATATCCCCCGGCAGCGCGTCGAGCAGCTTCTGAGCCGAGAGCGCCGACGACGCGACCGGGCTGAGTCGAGCGAGCACGTGTGCCCGCGCGGTCTGATCGGCCTGCACGATGACGGACGCGACGGCGGCGACGTCCCCCCGGCTCAAGGCGCGATCAAACTCGGCGTTCCACCTCGCCCTGGCCGCCATGATTTCGGACTCATCGGGCGTCGATGCCGCGACCACCGCATCGTCGTTCGCGGGAGTGCCGGTGGTCGGCTCGCCGTCGGTGGCCGATGCGACCGCCTGGACGGGGACCGGCGCTTGCGAGGCTCCCTCGGGATCGCGCAGCGGGATGGAAAAGACGACGCGGACACCTCGGACCGGCGGCGGTGATGTTTCGGCGTCGGCAACCGCACGCGTGTGTTCCGTTTGCGCCGCAATGACCGCCGGTGCGCGGTCGATGGTCCGCTTGGGGGGCCAGTTCCACCACGCGACAGCAAGCAGAATCGCTGCCGCCGCGACCGCCGCGCCGGCGAACAGCCGCAGCGCCGGGGCCGGTTCGGCGCGTTGCGGCACCGAGAGCAGCGTGCGAGCGATCAGCGAATCGAGCTCGCGCACCGACGCCACTTCTTTCCCGAGCACCGGACTGCTCGCGGCGTCTTCCGTGAGTTGCCGGGCCTGGTCTGGCGGCAGGTCTCCGTCGCAGAAGCGCTCGATCAAGGCTCGATCCCACGCGGTGCGGCCATCGCAAGGTTCGCGAGCGGGGTTGTTTCGTTGATCGCTCATGGCGTTGGAGTGCCGGCGTGATCCGTTCTCTCGAGCGCGTTCCTCAGCTTCGTCCTTGCGAGGTGGAGCGTTGCTCGCACCGTTCCCACATCACACTGCATGGCCTGGGCGATGGCGGGATACTCCAGTCCTTCGATGAGGCGCAGCGTAACGGCCGCTCGTTGCCTGGCGGGCAGCGCCTCGATCTCCCGGCGCAGGAGCTGCGTCTGCTCGTTGATCTCGACCGGCGCCGGTCTTGGGGCGAGCGACGCGACGGCGGCGGTCGCCGACGCCAGTGCCCGCTTCCAGCGTCGGCGCATCGAGCGCTGCTGATCGAGCCAGAGCCGTGTGATCACCATCCGGCCGAAGCCGGCGTGGTCGGCCAGGTGCGGGGCCCGTGTCAGCACCTGCGCGATCGCCTGCTGTGCAAGGTCCTCGGCTTCCTGCGTGTGCCCGGTCAGTGCCATGCCGAAGCGACGCAATCGCCGGGTCACAAGGTCCCAGTCGACCGTCTGAGCCGTCGAAGATTCCGGCGTGCACCCTGTGTGCACGGGGGACTCCGACCGCAACCGGTGCCGGGAAGAGGAGGCTTGGATCATCGCGATATTCATGAAGCGTCGGGCTCATCCACCTCCAGAAACGCCGTCCCCACGTGAATATCAAAGCCGTATGGGAAATATTGCATGAAACCGCGCGTCCGCGCTCCTGCAAGGTGTTTGTTCATGCCCCGGCGGAAAAGCGGCTCCGACTTCCGGCAGGTTTCTGTTGTACGGACTCGACGCTCTGGGTAGCGTGCTGGATCGTTGACTCGTTCTTCTGGGGTCCGGACACAACCGAGACGGGGGCTGAGGGATGGAACATCGGCGTCCGCGCGATCTGTTGTCGAAGGCGAAGGATCAGGCAGAATCGGCCCTGGACCGGCTGAAGAAACCCGGCCCGGGCCACCCGGGCGGTGACAAGGCCGTCGAACGCGCCAAGGCGCTGCTGGCGAAAGTCAAGAGCGGCCCGGTGGGCGCGACGCCGATCGGCCAAGCGCTGCAGAAGTTATTGGAGGATCTGCTCGCCAGGGGACAGGGACTTGATGACTTTGAGAAGGAACTCCAGGGGCGGGCTCGCCTTGAACTCGATCGGCGCAGGCACATCGTCACTGCGCTGTCGGACGCCATGACACTGTTTTCCGACCCCGTGGTGCGGTCGGACTTGCGTTCGGAGGTCATTCAGCCTGCTCGCAGCGGGAGCATTTCGAGCGCCCGGGCATGGGCGCGCGTCGGGCTCATCGTCCCGACACCGTCGCCGTTCCCGTTCCTGACATGGATTGAGAGCAAGATCGGCCCGCTCGCGATCGCCGTGGGTCTCAAGGGTGAAGGGGGTGCCGGCCTGGGATTCACGGCGGTGGAGGGGCTCACGGGACTGCGACATCACTGTGCATGCCACTTCAGGTCGCTGGGAGCGTGTGTCGGCGCGGTCGCCGAGGTCGAATTGGGAATCCAACTTGCCGTCAGCCCGGGCATCCCCGTCACCGGCACGGCGGTGACCATGGAAGTTGCCTGTGGCGGTGGGTGGGGAGCGACCGGTGAGGTTTCCGTTTCGCTGACCCCGATTCCGCGCAAGCCGACGCTCCAGCATCCCCACGTGTTTGACTACGAGTTCGCGGGGCTCGCGGTCGGGCTGGGAGGTGGAGGCGGGCTGGATCTCTCAATCTCGGTGACGTGTACCACATCGACCATGCTGCAGGGGATGATCAAGGGCGACTCGGAGTTCGGGGGCGGGGCTGGAGACGGCGGGAATGGCGGAGGCGGAGGCGGAGGTGGAGGTGGAGGTGGGAATGGGGGAAACGGAGGCGGCGGGAACACAGGCTCGTGGCGTCCGCCGTCGTCGCGCAGGATGCCGGGGCGGTTCGACTACTATCGCCCGTGCCAATTCCCCGCATCGCCATTGTCGGACGCCCGAACGTGGGCAAGTCCTCGCTCATGAACATGCTCGCCCGGGCGAAGGTGTCGATCGTCGACCCGACGCCGGGGGTGACGCGTGATCGTGTCACCGCCATCGTCCATCTTGATCCTCCCGAGAACAAGGGCAAGCCCATCATCGCGGAGGTGGTCGACACCGGCGGCTTCGGGGCGTACGTGGCCGAGGGCGAGCGTTTCGACGACGTGGGAGAGGATCTCACGACCCTGGCAGGGGATATCGAGTTCCAGATTGCGCAGGCGACCGAGTCGGCGGACCTGGTGCTCTTCGCGGTCGATGCCCAGGCCGGCGTGACCGCGCTGGACGAGGAGATCGCTCGGAAGCTGCGCGAGCGGCGCCTGGGCAAGAGTTCCAAGACCCGCGGCAGGGCGGCCAAGACCAAGAGCGGCGGCAAGTCCGCCGGCGCGGAATCCAAGAAGCCGGGCCGGGCCGCGGCGACCGAGACCGCGTCTCCGCCGCCGCCGATCCAGATCGTGGCGACCAAGACCGACAGCCAGCGCTGGGAGGCGCACGCGCTCGAAGTGTCCGCGCTGGGCCTGGGCGAGCCGTGGATCGTCTCGGCCAAGAACAACTACATGCGGCGGGAGTTCCTCGACCAGCTTTACGAGAAGCTCCGCGACATCCAGAAACAGCACAGGAAGCGGGGCGAGGACGAGGGCCACGCGGTCGACCCCAAGGACGCGCTCCCCGAGCTCAAGCTCGCGATCATCGGCAAGCGCAACGCCGGCAAGAGCACCCTCGTCAACACGCTCGCGGGCGAGCCGCGGATGATCGTCAGCGAGATCGCGGGCACCACGCGCGACTCGGTCGACGTGCGATTCGAGTTCGAGGGGAAGGTGCTGGTCGCGATCGACACGGCCGGCCTGCGCCGCAAGCGTTCGTTCGCCAACCAGATCGAGTGGTTCGCCTTCGACCGGCTCCAGCTCTCGGTGGACCGCGCCGACGTGGTCATGGTGCTCATCGACGCGACGGAGAAGATCAGCCAGGTGGACGAGCAGGTCGCGATGCTCGCGCAGAAGGCGCACAAGCCGACGATCATCGTCGTCAACAAGTGGGACCTGGTGGAAGGCCGGCGCGGCCCCGACGGCAAGCCGGTGACGACGGGCAGGTACGAGGAATACCTGCGGCGCGAGCTCAAGGGCCTGTGGTACGCCCCGATTTCGTTCATCTCCGGACAGTCCGGGCTCAACGTGAAGGAAACCGTCGAGCTGGCGTTCGACCTGCACCAGCAGGCGTCGGCAAGGGTGACCACAGGCAAGCTGAACCGGCTCATCGCTCGGATCCTCGAGACGAGCGGTCCGACGGACAAGATCGGCACGCAGGCCAAGGTGTACTTCGTCGCGCAGACGGGGACCAACCCGCCGACCATCTCGATGGTCGTCAACAAGCCCGAGCTCTTCACGCCCAACTACCAGCGGTTCCTGCTGAACCGCTTCCGCGAGGAGCTGCCCTTCGCGGAAGTGCCGATGAAGCTCAACATCCGACCGCGCTCGGTCCGGGCCGCGCCGGGCGAGGGGCCGATCGCCGCCGCGGGCGTGCGCATGAAGCGTCCGGTGACGGTCGAAGGAGCGCCGGCCGACAACCTGGGCGCCGACGACTACTTCAGCGAGTTCGATGAGCCGGCGGATGCGCCGGAAGTCGAGGCGACCGATGAGGCGCCGCGGCGGCGCGGCAAGGCACGCCCGCCCGAGCCGGACGTCGTTCCTCGCGGCAAGGCGAAGAAGAACGCCGCGGCCAGAACAGAACAAGCGGCGGACGAAGCCGACGGTGATGCGCCGTTCGACGACGACATCGATGCCGATGCGTTCTTCGCCGACATGGAGAAGGACGGCATGGGCGGCGACGTCGACGACGCGCTCGACGACGAGGAATGAGCAGGGTTCACAAGCGCTTCAACCGCGAGCCCGCGCGCACCGACAGCCCGCGGAGGACTGCAATCCGTACCGCCTTTCTGCTTTTTCACCTGTGCCTCGTGCCCAGTCCCCAGTGCCTTCTTGTTCTCACCTCAATCCCAGATCGCGGTCCAGTCCTGGGGCTGCTCGCCAGCGGTCGTGAAAATGCCAAGGAAGCTGTTCGTGCCTTCGGCGTCGTCGGGCTCGTCAAAGAAGGCGACGTCAACGAGCCGCTTGCCTGAGGTGCTCAGGTACGTCGGCTTGGGCTGCATGGTGTTCCAGTCCAGCGTCATCAGCGAATCCACGTGGTTGTCGTTGAAGCCGATGTGGCCCTCCCAGGACGTCCGCGAGCCGTGGATGAGGTTCGTGACGGAATCGGGGTTGGCGACGGTGACCGTGACGTCGGTCTCGGTGGCCTGCACGGCGGTGACCTGCGGCCCGCGGTTGCCGAGCACGGCTTCTGACGCGTTGAATGTGGGCTTCCACAGCGTGTCGACGCGTGGCGTCGTCGGCTGGAGGTGGGCGTAACTCGTCCCGCCCTTTCCTTTGATGAAATCGACGCTGAACGCCGGGTCCCAAAGCGCCTTGCTCGGGTCGGCGGCCGCCTGGGGGTTTCCGAACTGGTAGTTCGCGAAGGGTTCGATGTTGGGGTTGGCCTCTGCCGGGCTCACGAGCAGGTCCACGGGCACGAATCCGTTGTAGATCAGTAGCGAGAGGATGTTGGCGGTGTGGTCCTTGGCCCGGCCCTGTTCGCTGGTCGTCGTATTGTCGAGATCAAGCGCCGAGGGCAGGGGGTAGCTGTCCTTGTTGTTCTGGGCCCAGACGACCAGGCCTTGCATGACGCCGCGGATCTGGGAAGCATCCTTCATCCCCCGGGCCCCACATTTCGTCCTGCCCAGGGCGGGCAGCAGCAGGACGGCAGCGACCGCCGCCAGGATCAGAACAACGGCGAGCTCGAGCATCGTGAATGCCCGGCGACGACGGGAAGAACCATGCATGTGTCATGCTCCATCATGCCCCATGAGACATCATGCCCGCACGAGGGATCATGCAAGAGAGAACGGTCGGCAGGGCCCGGTTGTTCCCGTCGCCGCGGCGATTCCGAGTGCATGCGGCGCGGGCAGACCCCGCGTTCGGCGGCGGCCCGCTGACCGCCGCCACCTGCCACATTCCTATTGCCTACTGCCCACTGCCTTCTTCTGGTATGCTGGGCGTCATGATCAACCGCTCGCTCCTCGTGATGGCCGCGTCCCTGGCTCTCCTGGTGGGCTGTGAAGAGAAGGTGACGGCGGACTCGTACAAATCGATCAACACCGGCATGAGCCAGAGCGAGGTGGAGACGATGCTCGGCGGCTCGGGCGAGGAGCTCGACGTCGGGGGAGTCTCGATCGGCGCCGACGGCCTGATGAGCGGGTCCAAGGGCGGCGGGAAGGACAAGACCTACGTCTGGAAGTCCAAGGACGGCGGCGAGATCAGCGTCACCTTCCGCGACGGCAAGGTGATCAACAAGGGCAAGTCGGGGATCTGATTCCCGTTACGTGATCGCCGCGGCCTGGCCCTTGGCGAGGCGAGCCTTCTGCCGCTGCTTGATGCCGAGCACGACCGCCACCGTCAGCCACATCGCCCCGACGGGGATCGCGAGCCAGGGGACTGCGATGCCCAGCGGCGCGACCCACTTGGGTGTCCAGCCGCCGATCATGTCGCCGGCTCGGTACACGAACGTGTCGATGAAGCTCTTGCTCTTGTATTTCTCGTCGGAGCCGAGCACCGTGTACAGCGTCTCGCGAGCCGGCCGGTCGACGGCGTAATGGAGGCCGCGGCGGAACACCTGGAACCACTGCAGCACCGCGAAGGTGGGGTTGTACCACAGCGCCGCGAAGCCCGCGATCGTCACGACCGGCAGCATGCACAGCGTGCCCCCGACGCCCAGCAGCCGCATCGCCTGCCCGGTCAGGAAGAACTGCGTGGTCAGCGTCAGGACGTTGGTCCACGTGTCGATCCTGGCGAACGCGGCGGTGCGGTCCGCGTCGGACGCGAAGGTCTCCGCGACGATCCGCGCCTGTTCCATGTAGAGGAACGTCGAGCTGATGGTGAACAGCAGCATGTAGAGCGCGATCAGCATGAGGTAGCTGGAGCGCCCGAGCAGTTCGAGCCCTTTCCACATGCCCGGGCCCGGTTCGCGCGGCGCGACCGCACCGCCGGGGCCTGCGGCCGCGCCCTCGCGTGCCTGCCAGCGAAGCAAGGCCTTGACGCACTGCACGGCGAGTTCCAGGGGGAGGATCGCGATCGCGAGCATGACCGGGATCGGGACCTCGAGCGACTTGACGAACCACCCGGTGATTGTCGCGCCGGAGATCGCGCCGATGGTGCCGCCGATCGCGATCAGCCCGAAGAGGCGGATCGCCTGCTCGCGCCTGTAGATGTCGGCGGAGAATCCCCAGAACACCGACACGACGAACAGGTTGAAGACGCTCAGCCAGATGTAGAACGCGTACCCCAGCCAGACTTCCCAGTTCTCGGGGAGCGTGACGACCTTGCGGGCGTAGAACAGCCCCAGGAAGACGAGCATGTTGAACGCGAAGAAGCGGTAGGTTGCCGGGATGAAGATGCGGCGGGGGTACCGCGCCACCAGCCACGAGAACAAGGGGTTTGCGCCCGCCATCGCGACCAGCGTGCCGGTCATCAGCCACGGCAGGTCGTCGTACCCCCGCTTGATCGCCATCACCTCGCGGACGGGCCGGAGCAGGTAGTAGCTCAGCAGGATGAAGAAGAAGTACAGTGCCGAGAGGATGACCGCCCGCCATTCGCCGCGGTCGACGGGGATGATGCGCCGGACCAGCGACGGCTGGGCCTCCGTGGAAGCCGCCAGTGGGGAAGGTTGTGCGGCCGGCGGGAGCGAGTCTTTGGAAGGCTCGTGCATCTCGGTGCTCGGGTCGGATGGGACGGGAGGTCGTGCGGCCGGGAACCAGCGACGGGCCAGCGAGTATAGAGAAACCGTCCGCGCCGGACATTGTGCGAATGATGGTGACGGGTTCCACCGCTCGGCGCATCAGCGGGTGGAACGGTTGGATGCCCGGTGTTCGCTGCTGCGCGGTCGGCCGGGACTTGTTGCCGGGCGGCGGGTCGGCCGCATCGTTCGAATCGTACTAATGTTGGATCATCGACCGGTCGCCGGTGTGGGAACCCGGGGCGGTCGCCAGAACTGGAATGCACATGCACCACACACGCCGATCGTTCCTTCAAGCTTCCGCACTCTCCGCGGGCGCGCTCGCCATGGGCGGCGCCGCCGCGCTCGCGAAGGCCGCGGGCACCCCGGCGGGCCGCCGGGCTCCGCTTTCGATCCTTATTCTCGGGGGCACGGGCTTTGTCGGCCCGGCCTGCATGGAAGCGGCCCTTGCCAAGGGCCACAAGGTCACCCTGTTCAACCGCGGCCGGATGGAAACCCTGCGCAAAGAAGGCGGGCGGCCGAGCGTCGTCCCCGACGGCGTCGAGGTGCTCTACGGCAACCGCGACCCCAACAAGACCGCCGATGACTGGAAGGACGATCCGCGCATGGCTCCCCCCGGGCAGCCGCGCGAGAAGAACGCGGACAGCCCCAAGGGGCTGACTCAGCTCGAGGGCAAGAAGTGGGACGCGGTCATCGATACCTCGGCGTTCTTCCCCCGCATGGCCAAGGCCTCGGCCGAACTGCTGAGCCCCAACGTCGGCCAGTACCTGTTCATCTCCACCATCTCGGTTTACAAGAGCAACTCCCGGGCCGGCGCCGACGAATCGGCGGAGCTCGCGACGCTCGCCGACCCGACCACCGAGGACTTTGGGGCTCAGTTCGAGAACTACGGCGGCGGCAAGGTGCTGTGCGAGCAGGCCGTTGAACAGGCCTGCCCGGGCAAGACGACGCTCGTGCGTCCGGGCTTCATCGTCGGCCCGCGGGACAACACCCGGCGGTACACCTTCTGGCCGGCACGCATCAGCAAGGGCGGGGACATGGTGGTCCCCGGCGACCCGTCGGACCCGATCCAGCTGATCGACGTCCGCGATCTCGCCGAGTTCTGCATCCACCTCATCGAGAACAAGACGATGGGGGCCTTCAACGCCACCGGGCCCGACAAGGAGCTCACGATGAAGGCCTTCTGCGAGGGCACGCGCGACGGCGTCGGCGCCTCGACCACGTTCACGTGGATCCCGGCGGACTTCCTGGCCACGCAGGGCGTGCCGACCGAGGCGCTCTTCGCGGCGTACCCGCTCTATATCCCGCCCACGGGCGAGACCGCGGGCTTCCACCGCGTGAGCGTGGCCAAGGCGGTCAAGCACGGGCTCAAGTTCCGCCCGTGCAGCGACACCGCCAAGGCGACCCTCGACTGGCTGAACTCCGTGTCGGAGGACATGCGCAAGCGGCTCGTCCCGCCCGGCCCGGGCGAGCCGGGGTCGATGGCCCTCTCGCCCGAACGCGAGCAGGAGATCATCAAGGCCTGGAGGGAAAAGAAGTAACCGGCCCGGGATCGATATCAGATTGATCGCGACGGCGCACCGGCCGTGGTGCGCCGTTTTCCTTTTTGCGGGGACGGAAGGACGGCCATCCGAGCGTGTGGCTTGGCGAAGGGGTGGACCTTTCGGGAGCCCGCACCGACGACCCTGCCAGGTTCCCGCTGGTGGCTGTTCGTTCCTCTATACTCGGCTGCCTTGGCACACAAGCGTTCCAACTCGAGCGACGCGGTCGCCGCATCTCTGGCGGGCGGCAAATTTCCGATCCCCGATCCGGCCGAGCCGCCGCGGACGCTCAAGGGCCTGGGCGTTTCGCCGGGGATTGTGATCGGCCGGGCGATCGTGCTTGATTCGGGACTCGGCAAGGTTCACCGCCGGTCGATCACGCCCGACCACGTGAAGGCCGAGCTGCTCAAGTTCGACCAGGCGCTCAAGGCGTCGATCGAGGAGCTCGCCGAGTTCCGCAAGCAGGCCGCCAAGGAGATGGGGGAGGAGACCGCCGAGATCTTCGCGGTCCACCAGGGCCTGCTGAAAGACAAGTCCGTCACCGGGCCGATCCGGCGGATGATCGAGAACGACCTGGTAACCGCGGAGTACGCCGTCTACCAGACGATGTCGGACCTGGCGGCTCGTTTCCGCAGCATGTCGAACTCCGCGTTCACGACCAAGGTGAACGACATCGACGACCTGTCGATCCGGCTGCTCCGCCAGCTCATCGGGGATACGGGCCAGCGGGTGAAGCTGGCGGGCGAGAACACGGTGATCGTGGCGCGGGATCTCACCCCTTCCCAGGCCGCGGGCTTTGACCGCAAGAAGATCAAGGCATTCGCGACGGATCTGGGCGGCCGGACCGGGCACACGGCGATCGTCGCCCGGGCGCTTGGGATCCCGGCGGTCGTCGGCTGCCAGCAGGCGACGGCGGCGTGCGTGGACGGGTCGGTGGTCATCCTCGACGGCGAACGCGGCGTCGTGATCGTCAACCCCGACAGCGAGCAGCTCGAGCAGTACCGGGGCTACACCGAGCAGGCGCGCGTCTACAAGCTCTCCCTGAGCGAGCTCGCGGGTCAGCCGTCGGTCACGCTCGACGGCGCCAAGATCGAGATCCTCGGCAACATCGAGTTTCCCGACGAGGTCGCCAAGGTGAAGGAGATGGGCGGGGACGGCATCGGGTTGTACAGGACGGAGTTCCTCTACCTGACCAGCGACCACGAGCCGACCGAACGCGAGCAGTTCCAGGCCTACCGGCGGTGCGTCGAGCTGCTCGACGGCATGCCGCTGACAATCCGCACGCTCGACCTGGGCGCCGACAAGTACACGCAGGCCCGCGAGGAGATCCCGGAGCGCAACCCGTTCCTGGGGCTGCGTTCGATCCGCTACTGCCTCCGGCGCCAGCCGATGTTCAAGACGCAACTGCGGGCCATCCTGCGGGCCAGCGCCCTGGGCCCGGTCAAGCTTATGTTCCCGCTGGTGACCTCCACCGCGGAGTTCCGCCAGGCCAAGTACCTGGTGAACGACGTCATGGAGGACCTCGAGGAGGAGGCGATCCCCTTCGATCGCGAGATCAAGGTCGGGATGATGGTCGAGGTGCCTTCGGCGGCGCTGATGGCCGACGCCTTTGCTCAGGAGGTCGATTTCTTCTCGATCGGGACCAACGACCTCGTCCAGTACACGCTCGCGGTGGACCGGACCAACGAGCGCGTGGCGAGTTATTACAACCCTGCGCACCCCGCGGTGATCCGGCTGATCCGCGACACGGTGCGTGCGGCCCGGCGGCGGAACATCCCGGTTTCGTGCTGCGGCGAGTCGGCGTCGGACCTCGAATACGCCCTTTTGCTCATCGGCCTGGGCTTGCGTACCCTTTCGATGACCAGTTCGGCCATCCCGCACCTCAAGCGGATGATCCGGAGCGTCAGTGTTTCTCAGTGCGAGCGGATTGCCCGAAAGGTGATCTCGCTTGATTCGGACGTGCAGGTTTCCTCGTACCTGAGGGATTGTGCACGCAAGATCGTCCCCGAGGCCTTCGACGATCGTGCCGGTGAGTGATCCCGCGTGGGACGCCGCCCAGCGAGCGAAGGTGCAAGGGAAACAGCATATCGGTCTCGTGCCCTCGCCGGGCCCGGGGCCGGAGAGTTCAACAGTCCTCCGCTCGTGTTGAGCGAAACGGCCCCCGCGAGATGCGTTCCGCGTCGGCCGCGTCACTCCAGAGCGTCGAGAAGTCGCGGGCGGCGTCCGGCCCGGTTCACTGAACCGGCTCCCACGGACGGCTCGCGGTATTCGGGAGCGGTCGCGCCGGGCGCATCAGCGCCGGCGAAGGCCGCGGAGGTCGAGGGGGTTCTCCGGTCCAGATCGGGCCACGGCGGCGGGCGTCCAGGAAAGGACGTTTCATGCCCCACAACCAGATGGTGATCAACTACGTTCCCGGCGAGGAATGCCGCGTGGCCGTCGTTGAAGACGGCAAGCTCGAGGAGCTCCACACCGAGCGCTTCGCCACCGCTTCCCGCGTCGGGAACATCTACCTCGGCCGCGTCTCGAACGTCGAGGCTTCCATCCAGGCCGCGTTCGTCGATTTCGGCGTCGAAGAGAACGGCTTCCTTCACATCTCGGATCTTCACCCGCGCTACTTTCCCGGCGAGGACGTGGAGGAGACCACCGAGCGCGTCGGCCACAAGACCCCGCGCCGCGAGCGTCCGCCGATCCAGCACTGCCTGCGCCGCGGCCAGGAGGTCGTCGTGCAGGTGCTTAAGGAGGGCGTCGGCACCAAGGGCCCGTCGCTGACGAGCTACCTCTCGATCCCCGGCCGCTTCCTGGTGATGATGCCGCAGATGGACCGCGTCGGCGTGTCGCGCAAGGTCGAGGACGAGGAAACGCGGCACAAGATGCGCGAGATCCTCGATCAGCTCGAGCTCCCCGAGGGCTTCGGCTTCATCCTCCGCACGGCGGGGATGGACCGCACCAAGACCGAGCTCAAGCGCGACCTTGCCTATCTCCAGCGGCTCTGGAAGGACATGGACCGGCGGCTGGTCTCGGGCAACAAGCCGCGGCTGCTGTACTCCGAGAGCGACCTGCTGGTCCGCTGCCTCCGCGACGTGCTCACCGCGGACACCGACGAGATCATCATCGACCACGAGCTGGCGCTCAAGCGGGCGTTCCGGTTCCTCAAGATCGTCGCTCCCCGCACGTCCACCAAGCTCCTGCACTACCCCGGCAAGGCCCCGATCTTCCATGCCTTCGGCATCGAGCAGCAGATCGCGCTCATCAACGCGAGGGAAGTGCCGCTGCCGTCCGGCGGCCGGCTGGTGATCGACCAGACCGAGGCACTGGTGGCGATCGACGTCAACTCCGGCAAGTCGCGCGACGCCCGCGACGCCGAGGACAACGCGTACCGGACCAACATCGAGGCCGTCGACGAGATCTGCCGCCAGCTCCGGCTGCGCGACCTGGGCGGCATCGTCATCAACGACCTGATCGACATGCGGCACGCCTCCCACCGCAAGGACATCGAGGCTCGCTTCCGTGAGAGGCTCAAGCGCGACCGGGCCCGCAGCACGATCACCCCCATCAGCGAGTTCGGCATCCTCGAGATGACGCGCCAGCGCATGCGCGGCAGCCACGAGCAGGTTCACTTCCACGATTGCCCGACCTGCCGCGGGCGAGGGCTCGTGCAGCGCCCCGAATCGGTGGCGGCCGACGCCCTGCGCGAGCTTGCCGCGATCCTCGACATGGACCGCGTGCACAAGGTCGAGCTGGCGGTGCCGCCGCGCGTCGCGGGCGAGCTGCTGAGCACCAAGCGCCAGTTCCTCGGCCGGATCGAGCGTCACAGCGGGAAGCGCATCGAGGTCCGCGTGAGCGAAACGCTGCCGGCCGACCGCGTTTCGTTCTACGCGTACGACGATCAGAACGCGGACATCGATCTGACCAACCTCCCCAAGCCCAGGCGCCCGAAGGACCTGAAGATCTGGGAGGAGCCCGAGTCACGCAAGGACGCCGCCGAGGGCGGCTGGTCCATCACCGACCAGGAGATGCATACGCCGAACGAGCCCGAGCCCGAGCAGCCGGGTGAAGAGGAAGAGGTCCACCCGATCGAGATCGACGAGCACGGCGGCATCCTCAACGACGATGAGGAGGAATCCGTCTCCGCGTCCTCCAGCGCCGCCGCGGGTGATCTGAACGGCGACGGTGAGCGCCGCGGGCGGCGTCGCCGACGCCGCCGGGGCCGCGGGCGCGGGGGCAGGGATCTCGGTCCCGAGGCCGCCGGCGGACACGGTGGAGAGGGCCGGGCGCCCGGCGACCGCTCGCGCCGCGGGCCGGTGGAGCAGCCGGCC
>JAJVHS010000012.1:37990-93229 GCA_022072615.1 Phycisphaerales bacterium | reverse complement strand
TCGTGGACGACGACCCCCACTACGCCCGTGTGCTGCTGGGCATGGCGCGCGGCAAGGGCTTCAAGGGGATCGTGGCCTCGCGCGGGCAGACCGCGCTCTCGCTGGCGCGAGACTACCGGCCGACGGCGATCACCCTCGACGTGTTCCTGCCCGACATGCTCGGCTGGACGGTCCTCAACAACCTCAAGCTCGATCCTTACACCCGGCACATCCCGGTGCAGATGCTCTCGGTGGAGGAAGAACGCCAGCACGGCCTCTCGCACGGGGCCTTCTCGTACCTGGTCAAGCCCGCGACGACGGAGGAGCTCGAGCAGGCCTTCGACCGCATCAAGACCTACATCGCCCCGCACACCAAGCGGCTGCTGGTGGTCGAGGACAACGACCTGGAACGCCAGAGCATCGTCGAGCTGCTCGCGCACGACGACATCCAGATCCGCGCGGTCGGCACCGGCTCCGAGGCGCTGACGGCGCTGCTGGACGGGATCTTCGACTGCTGCGTGGTGGACCTGCGCCTGCCGGACATGACGGGGTTCGAGCTCCTCGAACGCATCCAGGCCGAGCCCACGCTGCGTGACATCCCCGTGGTGGTCTACACCGGCAAGGACTTGTCGGCCCAGGAAGAGGCTCGGCTGCGGACCATGGCCAAGAGCGTCGTCCTCAAGGACGTGCAGTCGCCCGAGCGCCTGCTGGACGAGACCTCGCTCTTCCTGCACCGCGTCATCGCGGACCTGCCCGCCTCCAAGCAGAGCATGATCGCCCAGCTCCACGGCTCGTCCGAGGTGCTCCGCGGGCGCAAGGTGCTGGTGGTGGACGACGACGCCCGCAACATCTTCGCCCTCAGCACCGTGCTCGAGAACTACGAGATGGAGGTGCTCAGCGCCACCAACGGCCGCCAGGCGATCGAGATCATCGAGCAGACGCCGGACCTGAGCGTCGTGCTGATGGACATCATGATGCCCGAGATGGACGGTTACGAAACCATGCGCGAGATCCGCCGGGACCCGCGTTTCCGGACGCTTCCGATCCTCGCGCTGACCGCCAAGGCCATGAAGGGGGACCGCGAGAAGTGCCTCCAAGCCGGCGCGTCGGATTACATCGCCAAGCCAGTGAACACCGAGCAGCTCCTGTCGCTTCTGAGGGTGTGGCTCTACCGATGACCCGCCGCCGGTGCGGTCGAGTGCGTCTCCTGCCTTTCGGGGTGCCCCTGACGAATGAATGAGCCGGCTCCCATCCTGATCGTCGATGACCAGCCGCGGAACCTGGACGCGGTCGAGGCGATCCTCCAGTCGCCGGAGTTCACCCTCGTGCGGGCCCAATCCGCCGAGGAGGCCCTGCTGGCGGTCCTCCGGCACGACTTTGCCGCGATCGTGCTCGACATCCGCATGCCCGGCGTCAGCGGCATCGAACTCGCCGACCTCATCAAGAAGCGCAAACGCACCCAGCACGTCCCGGTGCTGTTCCTGACTGCGCACCTGATGGACGAGCACGAGGTCCTGCGGGGCTACGGCGTCGGCGCGGTCGATTATCTCACCAAGCCCATCAATCCTCAGATCCTGCGCAGCAAAGTTGCGGTGTTCGTCGACCTCTACCGCAAGAACCGGGCCCTGCTCGACGCCAACCGCGCGCTCCAGACCGAGATCTCCGAACGCCTGCGCGTGCAGGAAGAACTCCGCCGCGTCAACGACCATCTCGAAACAATGGTCCGCGACCGAACCTCCGATCTGACGGTTGCCAACGCGGCGCTGCGCGAAAGTGAAGAACGGTTGCGGCTCGCCATCGCGGCCGCGCACCTGCTCCCCTGGGAGATGGACCTTTCGAACGAGCGGATCAGCTTCGCGGCCGAAGCGCCCGAGACGTTCGGATTCGCCCCCGGCTCGTGGGACGGCCCGCTCGAGGACGCGGCCCGGGTCGTGCACCCCGAGGACCGCCAGGCGGCGTTGTCGGCGTTCCGGGGCATCGTCAACTCGTCCGAATCCGAGTACGCGGCGGAGTTCCGCATCGTCCGCCCGCAGCAGGGCGTGGCCTGGGTGATCAACCGCGGGCGCATCATCCGCGACGCGGAAGGCCGGCCGGTGCGGGCGCTGGGCGTCCTCATGGACATCACACGCCGCAAGCAGTTCGAAGAGGAACTCCAGCGGCACAACGAGTTGCTCGACGCGGCGGTCGCCCAGCGCACCCGCGAGCTGCGCGAATCGCTCGAGCGGCTGCACAACTCCGAGCGTCTGGCGACCGTAGGCACCCTGGCGGCCGGGCTCGGCCACGACATGAGCAACCTCCTCCTGCCCATCCGGGCCAGGCTCGGTTCGCTCGCGGAGCTCGACCTGCCCGCGTCCGCGGCCGATGACGTGGCCTCGATCCGCGAGGCGGCGGCGTACCTGCAGCGCCTGGCATCGGGCCTGCGCCTGCTCGCGGCCGATCCCGACCGCGCACAGGAAGGTCAGTCGGGCATCGACCTGGCGAACTGGTGGCGGGACGTCGAGGGCGTTTTCCGGGCAGGGCTGCCCCGCGGCGTGCGTCTCGAGGGACGCATCGCGCCGGACCTGCCGCGCGTCTCGATCGCCACCTCCCGCCTGACGCAGGCCGTGTTCAACCTCGTGCAGAACGCCGGCGAGGCGGTCACATCCGGCCACACCACCACGCCCGGCGTCATCCAGGTGTCGAGCAGCCTCGCCACCGAGGACGGCAGGCCGTTCGTGCAATTGATGATCTCCGACAACGGCCCGGGAATGACCCCCGAGATCGCCGCCAGGTGCTTCGAGCCATACTTCAGCACCAAGACCCGCGTGGTTTCCACCGGCATGGGCCTGCCGATGGTCCGGGCCTGGGTGGAGGCCGCCGGCGGACGCGTGGACCTTCGGACGGCCCCGGGCAGCGGCGTGACCTTCACACTGTCGCTCAGGACGACCGGGGAGACCCCGGCGCACACGCCGCCACGCGCTCGCCTGCGGGCCGCGGTGAGCCTCGACGACGCCCGGGCCGAGGGCCTGGTGAAGTCCATGCTGACGGCTCGCGGGGCCGGTGTCTTCAACTGCGAAGAAGGCCGCGTTCCCGACGCGGAAATGTGGATCCTGGGCGGAGCCTCGGCCACGCCCGAGCGCGTCATCGCGTTCCTGGCCGAGCACCCACGGCGCCAGGCAATCGTGCTGGAGAGCGCGGCCTCCGCGCCGGAACGGCCCACGGGTTCTCGAGCGAGCCCCGAGTGGCCGCTCCCCGAGCCGGGTCTCCTGGGCGGGCGTGTGCAGTACCTCGGTCGACGGCCGACGTTCACGGCCATCCGCGGGGCCCTCCTCAAGGCGGTCGAGAACGCTGAGTCGCCCGCCGGAGATCCAGCCAGCGAGATCGACGGCCTCCAGAAGGACCAGGACCCCGGGCAGTCCACCCTCGGACCGCCGCACCCCGGCACGATCCACACCGTCCCACCCGAGCGACCCAGCCCTTACGCCGCGACCAACTAGCATGGCAGCAACCAACCGCGACAACGCCGACGACGCGGCCGCCGGGTCCGATCGCTCGCCCCCCCGCCCCGCCTGCGACGCAGCGCGGTCGGGGAAGGCGGACACCAGCCGCATCACGGTGGTCCTGGTGGATGACAACGCCATGCTGGCCGATGCCATGCCGTATGTGATCCGGCGCGACCCCCGATTCGAGTGGGCGGGCTGGGTGAGCAACGGGGCCAGCGTGCTCGATTTCGTGCGCCGCGCCGCCCCCAGGATCGTGCTGATGGACGTCGACATGCCGGAGGTCGACACGTTCGGCCTCGTGCGTCAGATCGTGGCGTGCTGCCCGGAGTCAAAGGTGGTGATGTTCAGCGGCCACCTTCGCGAGGAGTACATCGAGGCCGCGTTCGACGCCGGCGCCTGCGGCTACCTGCACAAGGACGACGAGTTCCCGTCGCTGCTGGAGAACCTGGTGAAGATCCAGGGCGGGGAGATGATCTTCATCCCGCCGATCGAGCGCGGCATGTGAACCGACCGGCGCCGGCCGTTTGGCGCGCGTGGTCCATCGATCAGCACTCAGGACCTGCGGATCGAGAGCCTCGGGGGCAGCACGACCTCGCCCGCCGCCACGCGGCGCAGCACGTCGAAAAGCTCCGCCGTCGGCGCCAGCTTGTCGACAAACGCCCACGCGCCGGCGTCGAACGCCGACTGCATCAGCTCAATCCCGCAGTGACCGCTGTACATCACGACCCGCGCGGCGGAGCCCTTCTCGCTCATCTGCTTGACGATTTCCAGAGGGTCCGCCCCCGGCATCGAAAGATCCAGAACGATGATGTCAGCGCCGACCCGTGCGGCGACGTCGCCCAGTCCGTCGGCGGACTCGAGCGTCCCCACCAGCTTGAAGTCAGCCTGACCCGCGAACAGGCGTTCCCACGCGCTGCGCAGACGCGGCTCATCGTCGACGAACAAGACTCGAATCATCCCGGCCTCGAAGGTGGAAGGGTCCCCGGTCTGCCTCCCATATCACGAACTCGAAAGCCCCCGGCATCATGATCTGGCCCGACGAAATCCAGTATACCGGGCCCGGCGCCGAATTCCGCGGCTTCATGAAAATCACCCCAGCGGGGGTCCACGCTGAAGGCGTTTTCATGCACGCGGACCGAGGAATGAAAACGCTGACAAAAAGAGTTTTTCTTGAAAGAAATGCGACCGCCCGTGGACCGCTCGGTCGCGAATCGAGTCGGGCGCGTCCCGACCGCAAGACGTGGTCAGTCTGATGATGACGGACGATCGATCGAGCACGTCGAAGGACGCTACTGCCTGGTGACGACGATCGTGCCCCGATACTCGTTGTTCTGCGACTTTCCGTCCTTCTTGTTCGGGCGGATCGTCCGTGCCTTGCCGACGTAGGTGAGACGCAACCTGTCTCCGTCCAGCTCGCCCGAGACCGCCAGATCGCTGATCCTGATCCTCCCGCGGCTGTTCGGATTCGGGTTCTCGGAGGAGCCGTGGATCGATCGCCCGTTGACATTGAACTCGATGGTCCACGTCCGGTTGGTGACGATCTTGAGAGTCACGGTGTCGGCGCCACGGGAAACAACGCTGACTTCCGCGCTGCCTCGGCTGCTGCTGGGGCGTGTGTGGTCGAATGACCCGGAAAAGCGCGTACCGGTCGCCCACGGGTCGATGGGCTGGGAACTCGTCGCCGGTGTGGACTTCTGGCGGCGACCGGCGGTGGCGACCGCCTGCCGCGGCTCGGGCTCGAGCACCCGGTGCGTCAAGGAAGAAACGCGAAAGCCGGGACCTTCTCCGAGAATGGCCAGACGCGACCCGTTCATCTCCGATGACACGTCCGCGGGCAGTTTCAGCTGCCCGGAAGACGGCGACCAGTCGATCACCGTCTCCCCATCGACGCTCACATGCACGCCCGACTTCCGCACCGATAGAACCACGCGAGCGGCGAGTTTCCGGCTCGCGGGCGCGGTGATCTCGGCCGTCGCCGCTCCCCCGGGAGCATCGCGGAGCTCGATCGACCGGCCCTCCTCGCCGCCTCCGATCACAAGCACCCCTCGCTGTGACCCGTTAAATGCGACGGCGAGCGGCCCGTGCTCCGCATCGTCGACGGTTCGGGCCACGTCGAGTTCCAGTTCGAACTCCTGCCCCGGCGGTGGGCTGAAGCGCACGACCCCGGGCAAGGTGCCCGTGGAGACCAGTTCCCGGTCCTCGACCGACCAGCCGGACGAGGCGCCCTCGTCCAGACGAGTCGTGCAGATGAGGTCCGTCCATGAAAGAAGCGGGTTCTCCTCGCGGAGCCCGCTCAGCTCCTCCTCGAGCGCGGCAGCTTCGTCGTCGCGCGATGCCTTGCGAAGCGCCGCCGCCTTCCCCGACCAGTTCGCACTCAGCACAGCGTACGCCCGCTTGATCTCCCGCTGGTACGTCTCGCTATCCCGCGGCAACGAGACGGGCGGCAGCGAGCTGTCTTCCTCGAAGAGCCTGCGCTCGGCGGCGATGCGCTCCCTCGCGGCCCCGTCGATGGCGGGATCAGCCTCGGCTCGCGTGAGCGCGTCGAGCAGCTTCTGACGCTCCTGGTCGATCGCCCGCTCGAACACGCCCCTGGCGTTCTCAATCGCGGATGTGATCGGATCGGATGTCTGCCCCGTCGCCGGTGCGGCCACGAACAGCGCGACGAAAACCCCCACCAGTATTCCATGCCTCCACGAAGCCATGCCGGATCCTCCCGGAGCCCGCGGTCTCCCCGCGGCAGGAGATCGAGCTTACCGTCTTCCTCGCGAACCGTGCTGCGGGCGTTCATGAATACCAGATTCATGTTCAATGTGTCCAAATATGGACCTGCTCAAGTCGCTCGGCAATGCAGGTACTGACCCGCGCTGATTGGCATATGTCACAGCTCCATCGCGCCGGGGGGTCGCCGTATACTGGCCCGTTCCGGCCGAGTGCGTACCGCGGGGGCACGCTGCTCGTCACCGGCAGAACAAGGAACCAAGCAATGAAACGCATCGTGCGAATCGTTCTCGTGGGCGTTGCTTCGCTCTCCGCGTCGCTCGTGTTCGCCCAGCCCGCCAAGGACACCAGGACCCAGCCCGCCAAGCCGGCGGACAAGACCGCCCAGCCCGCCGGGCAGCCCGGACAGCAGCCGCCCCTGCCCGAGGGATGGACCGACGCCGACATGCAGGCCTGCATCGAGGCCGGCACCCCGGGCCAAGAGCACGCGTTCCTCGCCGAAAGCGTGGGGACCTGGTCGAGCAAGTGCACCATGTGGATGACGCCGGGCGGCGAACCGATGAAGAGCGAAGGCACCACGACGGTCCAGTCGATCATGGACGGCCGCTTCATCACGATCGACATGAAGGGCGAGATGCCCGGCATGGGCCCGTACACCGGCTTCTCGATCGTGGGCTACGACAACGTCGCGAAGAAGTTCCAGGCCACCTGGGTCGACAACATGGGCACGACCATGGCCATCGGCACCGGCGACCGGTCTTCCGACGGCAAGACCATGACCTGGAGCTACACGTACACATGTCCCGTCAACAAGAAGCCCACCACCATGCGCGAGATCCACAAGCAGGTCTCCAAGGACTCGAAGGTCATCGAGACCTACGCGACCGAGCCCAAGTCCGGCAAGGAGTTCAAGATGATGGAGGTCGAGCTCACCCGCACGAGCCCGGCCTCGAAGGCCACAACTCCGGCGCCGGCGGTCAAGACTCGCTGACGCCGGCCCGAACTCGTTGAGACGCTGTCTCGCCGCCCCGCAACGCCGGGGCGGCTTTCGTTCTGGCGTCGGTGTGCCCCCGCTCGCAGGTATTCGGCCCAATCTTCGAGCTTCAACGCCGCACGCTTTGAGCTTCGCGCCCGACCGGCGAACACTTGGCCCGGTGCAACACGCTCGACCGCCATCGCAGCTCCGCCGCAACCTCCGGGCATCCACCATCGACGGCATCGCGTTCTCCGTGATGGTCGGCGCCGGCGAGAACTACTTCCCGGCATTCGTGCTCGCGCTGGGCATGGGAGAGGTCGCCGCGGCACTGGTCGCGACGGTGCCGCTGGTCATCGGTGCCGCGTTCCAGCTCATCTCCGCGGCGGTGGTGAGGCGCCTGGGTTCGTACAAGTCCTGGATCGTCTTCACGGCCGGATTCCAGGCGGCGACGCTCCTGCCGCTGGCCGTGATGGCGGCGCTGGACATCTGCCCAGGGTGGCTGGTGTTCGTCGTTGCTTCGCTGTACTGGTTCAGCTTCCTTTCGGGCGGGGCAGCCTGGAACACCTGGATCGGAATGAACGTGCCGGTGCGCGTCCGGGCCAGGTACTTCGGCTGGCGCAACCGCCTGCTGCAGGTCGCCGTGCTCACCGGCCTCCTGGGAGGCGGGTTCGTACTCCGCGCTGCCGAGCACGCGCCGGAGTGGCTGGCCGGCACCGGCCTCTCCGGGGAATTCCTCTCCTCCATCGGGACCCGGGCGTTCGGCGTGCTCTTCGGCGTCGCCTGCGTCGCGAGGGCCATCTCCACGTACTACCTCACCCGCCAATCCGAGCCCCGGCCCCTGCCGATCGTCCAGCGGCTAGTCGGCCCCAAGGAACTGGTCCACCGGTTCTTCCACGGATCCGACGGGCGGCTGATCCTCTACCTCGTGTGCATGAGCATCGCCGCTCACATCGCCCAGCCGTTCTTCAACCCGTTCATGCTCCGCAAGCTCGGCCTCGAAGCCGAGCCCGACATGTACAGCCTGCTGCTCGCCGCGCCGCTGCTGGGACGGGCCTTGGCCCTGCCGTTCTGCGGGGCAACCGCCGAGAAGCGGGGCGCCCGGATGTTGCTGGTTGTCGGGGGCGTCGGCCTGGTCCCCTTCAGCGTCAACTGGCTGATCAGCGAGAACTTCGTCTTCCTGTTCGTCACCCAGCTCGCCAGCGGCGCGGCGTGGGCGGCGTACGAGCTCGGCCTGTTCCTGATGCTCCTCGACACGACCGCGCCCGAGGAGCGCACGAGCATCGTCAGCCAGTATCAGTTCCTCAACTCGCTGGCAATGGTGGCGGGCAACGCCCTGGGCGCCGTGGGCATCTGGTACCTCGACGCATCGTGGCAGGCCTACGCCGCGGTGTTCGTGGCGTCGCTGGTCGCGCGGCTGCTGACGATCCCGCTCCTGCTGCGGACGCGGCCGGGTGCCGCGCACGCCCCGCACCTGGAAATGCAGACGCTCGCGGTGCGCCCGTCGGCCGGCGCGGTGGACACCCCGATCGTCGCGTCGATGGACGAGACCAGGCACTGACCGCGGCCGCGTGGTCGCGCCGACGGCGTGACATCAGGCCCGGCTGATCGCAAATCCGCCTCGCCGGGCACCTTGCCCCGCCCGGGACTTCGCTCAGCGTCAATCGGCGGGGCTGCGCATCAGCATCTTGAGCAGCGGCGTGAGCAAGAGGATCACGACGCCCGCGACGCACGAAGTCACCACGAACAGGAAGAAGAAATCGGCTTGGCCGCCGAAGTTCCACGGCAGCTTGAGCGTCCCTTCCTCGATGCTCTTGACCTGCGACGCCACCAGGCCACCGCCGAGGTTGGCGATGAAGCTCGAGATGAACCAGATGCCCATCAGCAGCGACACGAACTTCACGGGCGCGGCCTTGGTGACGTAGGAAAGACCGGTCGGGGAGAGGCACAGCTCGCCCACGGTGTGCCAGAAGTAGCACATCAGGACGAAGAACATGCTCGCCTTGGCGGCGCCGCCGATCGCGATCTGGCCGGCCCACACCATGAAGATGTAGCCCAGCCCCAGGAAGATGAGCCCCAGCGAGATCTTGACCGGCTGGCTCGGGTTGCGCTTGCGCTTGCCCAGCCAGGTCCACAGCGCCGCAAAGAACGGCGCCAGGATGAAGATCAGACCCGCGTTCACCGACTGGAACCAAGTCGCCGGAACCTCGAACGACCCCAGCATGCGGTCGGTGTTCTGCTTGGTGAAGATGTTGATGCTCGAACCGGCCTGCTCGAACGCGATCCAGAAGAACGCGTTGAAGAGCATGAAGACGAAGATCGTGATGATCGGGCCCCGGTCTTCCGGCCGGTTGATGCTGACGAACCAGCCGACCCACCCCAGGATGACCGCGATGAGGACGCCCACGACCGTCCAGCCGAGCTTGTGATTCTCCTGGAGGTACGCAAACAGTTCGCCGATCTTCGCCACCGCCCCGTAGTGGAAGGCCAGCGCGAACAGGGCAGAGAGCGCCAGGGCGACGACCATGAAGCCAAACGCAGGCCCGTTGGCCCGGCCCATCATGTTCGGCGGCGGGTCGCCGATGTCCCGCAGCAGGATGGGCTTGCCCATCAGGTAGAGACCCAGCCCCAGGAGCATTCCCACCGCGGCCGCGGCAAAGCCGTAGTGCCAGCCCACCATCTCGCCCAGCGTCCCGCACACAAACGCGCAGATGAACGCGCCCAGGTTGATGCCCATGTAGAAGATCGTGAACGCGCCGTCCCTCCGCGGGTCCCCGGGCTTGTAAAGCTGGCCCACCATCACCGACACCGTGGGCTTGAAGTGCCCCGTGCCGAGCACGATGACCGCCAGGCCCATGATGAAGAGACTGAGTCCGGCCCGGTTCTGGGCCATCTCACCCATGCCGGAGATGCCCAGGATCACGTGGCCGATCGAGATCAGCACGCCGCCGATCAGCATCGAACGGTGCGTACCGATCAGCTTGTCGGCGATGATGCCGCCCAGGATGGGGAACAGGTACGCCAGGCCGGTGTACCAGCCGTACAGGACCGCCGCATCGGATTCGAGCCAGTTGCGGCCGCTGTCGTGCGTGTTGGCCCGGATCTCCAGCATGAAGGGATCCTCGTCCGGCCCTCGCTGCGAATCCGGCTTGATCTCGGTCGTCACGCTCTCGGGCGAGTCGTTGACCGTGAAGTAGGTCCGATCGGCCTCGCCGTTGCGGTGGATACTGATGCGGACCTTCACCGGCGCATCGGTCGGGTTCGTCACCGCGTAGTGCACCACGGTGTTCTCGAAACCCCTGGTCTCGCGGTCATCGTTCCCGTTCTCGGGCCCCTGGATGACGACGTCCTGGCCCGTATCCCCGGTCTGGATCTCGACGCCCCCTTCATCCTGGCCGGCCGCTGGAACGACCGCTCGCTGGATGACAAGCCGGGGTGTGCCGCCCGACGGCTCGTTGGTGTCCACGACCGGCGAGGCGGCCGTGCCCACGACCAGGTGCAGGTCTCGGGACTGCACCGCGGCCACCGTGTCGGTCGTGCCGGCCTCGATCTCCTCGAAATCAAGCCTGTTGGTGTGAACGCCGGGCGTCGCCTGGTGCACCGCGATGACCGTGATGAGGTACAGCACCAGCAGCCCGCGCATGCCGTAGTAGCTGAAACGCTCCCACATCTCGACCAGAAACAGCAGGAAAAGGCCCTGGGGGTGCCCGAACAGCGTCCGTTCGTTGTTGATCTCGCCGGGCGTGGTCGGAGGCGTCTGGATGGCGCTCATTCGTTCGCTTCCTCGATGGTCGGCCCGCTCCGGAGATACCGAGCGGCATTTCGCAAGAGGCTGAGCATAACCGATCGGTCAATCCGGGTCGAACCGGCGACAAACCGGCCCCCCACCCCGACTCCAACCGTAGATCGCGACCGGATGCCGGATCGACACGCCCGGACGGGCAGACACCCCGCCGGACGCCCCAGCCGCCGCCGGCCGAAAAACACGGCCGCCCACGCACGCCCGTGCCGGATTAAACTGAGCCCGTGGTGGCCGCGGAACTCATCCTGCTCGTCATCGGCGGGTTTCTCGCGTCATGGGCGGTCAGCCTCCTGTTCCGAATCGCCGGGCGGAGGTACGAGCAGACGCTCGCCAGGCGTCTCGCCGCGGCCGGCAAACCAGTTCCCAACTTCGTCCGCCCCTCCGACGCGGTCACCGTGACCGCCGCCTTCAGGATCGCGATCCTGGCGTTTTTCGCCGGCATCGTCGTGGTCGCGCTCGCGGCGTTCCTCGACACCCTGCTGTACGGCCGTCAGATGGAGTCTGAATCACTCTCCCCCTGGGACATCAGCGCGGGCGTTGTCATCTTCATCGGCGTCGGGATGGCGGTGGCCGGGTTGACCTTCGACCGATCACGCGGGCGGGCGCGGTGCCCAAAATGCTGGTACGACCTCGATGAGAACATCCGCCGCGGCGACTCCGGTGACTTTGAATCGCTCACGTGCCCGGAATGCGGGTACTCCAGCGGTCGCCTCGCCGACTTCTACAGAACTCGGCGCAAGCCTCGGTACGTCCTCGCGTCGCTGCTCGCGCTCCCGCTGGCATACACGGCGTGGAAGATCCCCTCGGTCAACAAGTACGGCCCCAACGGTCTGATCCCTAACGCGGCGCTCATCGCCGCGCTCCCGTGGCTCCCGGATGAACTGATCGTCTGGAATTCGCCGGGGCAGTTCCGCCCGGCGCCGGGGCAGCCGCCGATCCCGGCGTCCGTCGGGCTCACCTCGGGCTCCCTTCAGCAACGCGATTTCGAAGGCGAGCTGGCCGTCTGGCAGCGGCACCTGCTCCACTGGCACTGCGAGCACCTGTGGGCGACATCGCACGACATCGGGAACGTGTGCTCGGCCCACATCCTGCACTACGGCGGGTTCGAAGTCCCCTTCGGGCTGACCACCGACGACCTTGTCAGGGGACTGGTCTCAGCGGACCTCGGTGACGCTGACCGAGCCGCGTGGCTCATCGTCACGTACCAAGACAAACTCGAACTGCTTGAGGAATCCCCGGTCGCCCGGGCCCATGCGCAGGAACTCGTCGCCCTGGCGCTTGGAAAACGGGGCCACGGGAATCCGTCCATCGCGGCGATGTGCGTGCTCGAAGCCGCGGGCGACGCGGCCGACCCGTTCATTGATCCCTTCCTCGCCCAGTTGGAACAGTACCAGTTTCCCGGAAGGGAGATGCAATTCGCTCACCGGGCCCTCGCCGGGCTCGCCGCAAGATCCGACAAGGCTCGGCAGGTGTTCCTGAATCTTCTTCCCAACAGCCACTTCCTCATCAACCGGCTTCCGAGCATCGCCCCCCATCACCCCGAACTGGTCACCGCGTGGAAATCACTGCTGACAAGCGCGAGCCCCGATATCGCCGCCGCGGCCGCCGATGGCGCACCCACCGGGTTGATACCGCCGGGTGTCGCCGTGGATTTGTTGCTCCCCAGGCTCGCCGAGAATCCCGAGCTCGACGACGCAATCCTGAGGCTGGTCGCCCGGCTGGACATCGTGTCGCCCATCACGTTGCCCTCGGAGAGCGCGCTCTCGAAGGTCTGCGATGCCATTTCGCCCTCCGGTCCACGCGGTGGTTCCCGGCCACTCGGGTCGCCCGAGTCAGCTTCAGGCGCCCTCAAGCTGCTGACGCATCACGTCCCCAGCGAACCGGTCCACGCCGCCATCGCGGAACTGCTCACGCGTTTGCCAAAAGAGGCTCCCGAGCGGCAGGAGCTCGAGACAGCGCTCGCCAGGACCAAGGCCCACTAGCGTGTGACGCCTCATCCAACGCCCTCTCAGGCCCTCGCCGCCCATGCACCCACCATGGCTGGATGCGCCGCTATTCGATCCCCATCAGGATTTCCATCGTCCGCTGGTCGAGCCGCTCGTACGGCAGCGGACGCGACGCCATCGCCCCGCGATCGAACGTCATCCCAAGCAGCGTCTCGGCGTGCGCCCGGCTGTACCCGCCCCACAGCCCGTCCAAGTCCTTCGAAGGCCGGTTGATCTGCTTGAGCAGCTTCCGCACCTCGTCGTCAGCCCCCCACCGCCGCGCCTTCTCCCGCAGGATCAGGTACGTCCTCATGCACCCCCGGGCAAACTCGATCACGTCGGCCCGGTCCGCCGTCCGGTAGGCGTGCGCGTCAAAGTGCTTGAAGCCCGCGTATTTGTGGTCCTCGAGCAGCTTCACCAGGAAGAACGCGTGCTTGATGTTCACCGCGCCGAAGCGGAAGTCCTGGTCGTAACGCCCGAACTCCTGGTCGTTCAGGTCGATATGAAAAAGCTTGCCGGCCGAGAGCGCCGCCGCCACGCCGTGAACGAAGTTAAGCCCCGCCATGTGCTCGTGCGCCACCTCGGGGTTCACCCCGACCATGTCCTTGTGCTTGAGCGTCTGGATGAACGCCAGGTAGTGGCCGGTGGTCGCGAAGTACATGTGCCCGCGCGGCTCGTTGGGCTTGGCCTCGAGCGCAAACTTGTAGTCGTACCCGCGCTCGATCGAGTACTCGCACAGAAAGTCGAGCGCCTTGCGGAATCGCAACTCGGCCTCGATCGGGTCCTTCGACCCGTCGGTCTCGGTGCCCTCCCGCCCGCCCCAGAACACGTACACCTGCGCGCCGAATTCCGCGCCAAGGTCCATGGCTCGCATCGTCTTCTGCACCGCGTACGCGCGGACCTCCGCGTCGTTGCTCGTGAACGCGCCGTCGCGGAACGCGGGGTCGGCGAACAGGTTGGTAGTCGCCATCGCGACCTTGATCTTGGTGCGCTTGAGCGCCTTGGCGAACTCGCTCTTGATCTGCTCGGACTGCTCCGCCGACGCGTCGATCGGCACCAGGTCGTTGTCGTGGAAGTTGACTCCGTGCACCCCCTCGACCTCGCCGAGCAGGTCCACGATCTCCGCCGGCGTCAGCCTCGCTCGCGTGGGCTCGCCGAAGGGATCGCGCCCCGTGTTTCCGACGGTCCACAGTCCGAAGGTGAACTTGTCCTTGGGCGTTGGCGCAAAGTCGTCGGCCATGGTCGCGGGCTCCCGAACGTGACGGGCCAAAGGTAGCAGTCTCTGGCCCGGTTGGCACCCGCCGCGGGGCCGGTGAGATGGTCCGATCCGAGCCCCACCCGGCATCCTCCACCACCCCCGCCGACCCTGCTCGTTCGCTCGCGCAGCGCGCGGCATCCCGACGCCCCGCCGTTGCCCGATGCGGTTTGCTCGTTATCCTCGGTCATGTGCGGCATCGGCGGCATCCTTCGATCATGGGACTCATCGGCGTCGCCGCCCAAGCCCGGAATCCCCGCAGACTGGGTCGATGCCATGTCAGCGTGCATCGCCCACCGCGGGCCCGACGGCCGGGGAACTTTCACCGATCGCATCCGCTCCTCGACCGGGCAGATCCTCGACGTCCTGCTCGTCCACCACCGCCTCGCCGTCATCGATCCCGCCGCCGGCCACCAGCCCATGGTCGCCTCGTCCAAGCTCGATCCGGCGTGGACCGAGCAGCACGCCGCCAGCCCGCTCCCGCCCGCGCCCCCGGCGTCCGCCGACGACCTCCTCGCCGTCGTCTTCAACGGCTGCATCTACAACCATCGAGCCCTTCGCCAGCAGCTCGCCGCCGCCGGCGCCCGCTTCCGCACCGATCACAGCGACACCGAAGCCATCCTGCACGGATTCCGAGCATGGAACACCTCGCTCGCGTCGCACCTCGAAGGCATGTTCGCCTTCGCGCTGTGGGACCGCCGCCACGGGCGCCTGGTCCTCGCTCGTGATCGACCCGGCGAAAAACCGCTCTACACCGCGAGCTTCGAGTTGCCGCAAGACCCGCACGGGCCGAGCCGTTGCCTGGCCTTCGCCAGCACCGTCCCGGCGCTCGTGCGTCTCATCCACGCCGCCACTGGCGACACCCCGGCGGTCGATCCCCATTCGATCGCCCGCTGGCTGCGCTTCGGCTTTGATGCATCCGTTCCGCTCCAAGGGATCGCAGCCGTCGCCCCCGGGCACATCGCGGTCGCCGAAGGCTCGTTCACGAACGTCACCTCCCGGCCCTACTTCACGCTTCCCGCTCAGCGCGACCCAAACCGAGCCATCACGCTCGACGAACTCGACCGCGTACTTGCCCGAGCCGTCGCCGACCGCCTCGAATCCGACGTCCCGCTGGGGTGCTTCCTCAGCGGCGGCATCGATTCATCCCTTGTCGCCGCGTACGCCGCGAAGGCCCGGCCCGGGCTGAACACCTACTGCGTCCGGATGCCCGACCCGCGCTACGACGAGTCGGCGCATGCACGGTCCGTCGCCCGTCGGCTGGGCACCAAGCACGCGACGCTCGAAGTGAGCCCCAGGCCCGCCGAGGATCTCGCGCGTCTCATCGAAGGCCTCGGCCTGCCCTTCGGAGACAGTTCGCTCCTCCCGACGCACTGGGTGGCCGCGGCGGCCCGTCGGCACGTCACTGTCGCGCTCTCGGGCGACGGCGGCGACGAGCTCTTCATGGGCTATGACCGCTACAAGGCCGCGTCGCTGCTCCGCGACTACGGGCCGCTGCTCCGAGTCCTGCCGACTCGCCCCCTCGAACGCTTCCACCCGCGCAGCAAGCCGCACAAGCTCGGGCGTTTCGCGGTCGCCGCGGCACACGCCGGGTACGAGGAACTGCTCTCGATCTTCCCGACGCCCGACCTGGCCAGGATCGCACCGGCTCTTGACCCCGCATCAACCCTGCGTTTGCCGCCGGGCACCCGGATCACCGACCCCGCTCGCTACGACGTCGCCTCGTACCTCCCCGATGACCTGCTCCGCAAGGTGGACACCGCGTCCATGGCCGTCGCGCTCGAGGTCCGCGCTCCGCTCCTGGCGACCGCCGTGATGGAGCTGGGCCTCTCTCTCCCAGCCTCCACCCTCACCGCAAACGGGCCCAAATCACTGCTGCGGATGGTCGCCCGGCGTTACATGCCCGACGAGATCGTGTCCCGACCGAAATCCGGGTTCGCCATCCCGATCGGCGAGTGGATCCGGTCGAACCACGGCAAGCTCGGCGACCTGGTCCGCGGCACCTGCGAATCGGTGACGGCCTTCGACGGCCTCGGCATCGACCTGGACCGCAAGGCGATCAAGGCCATGGCCGCCGAACACGCAGCCTCGCGTCGGGACCACTCGCAACGGCTCTACCTGCTCACGGTGCTCGGCCTGTGGAACCGCTGGCTCCGAGCCATGCGCTGAGCCGGGCGCCGGCGCAACCTCACGCCGTACGCGGCCACCCGGCTTACCACAGCATCCGCACGCGGATTGTCTCCGGAATCGACCGCACGCTCTCCATTACCTTCGATCCGTCGGTGGGGTCGACGTCGAGCACCACGTACCCGATGTCCTTGTTGGTCTGCAGGTACTCGGCCGAGATATTCGCCCCCAGCCGCGCGATCTCGCCGTGCATCGCGCTGAGCACACCCGGCACGTTCCGGTGGAAGTGAAGAATCCTGTGCCGCCGGGGCCCCTTGCCCGGGCCGTCCCGTTCGGCCTGCGGGGGCAGTTCCACCTCGGGCACGTTCACGGCCCCTGTCGTCGTTCCCACGTTCACGAACTTGATGAACTTGGTGGCGACGTCCTCCGCGATGGATTCCTGCGCCTCCTCGGTGCTCCCGCCCACGTGCGGCGTCAGGATCACGTTGGGAAGCCCGCACACCTCGCTCTTGAACGGCTCGCCCTTGCCCACCGGCTCGACGGGGAACACGTCCAAGGCCGCGCCCGACAGGTGGCCCGACGACAGCGCCGCGGCCAGGGCCGGGATGTCAACAACCCCGCCGCGGGCGTTGTTGATCAGCATCGCGCCCTTCTTCATCTTGCGCAGCTCGGCCTTCCCGATCATTCCCTCCGTCTGGTCCGTCGCGGGCACGTGCAGCGTCACGATGTCCGACTGCTCGAGCAGCTCGCCCAGCGACCGGCACCCCCGGGCATTGCCAAGCGCAAGCCGCGGGAGAATGTCGTAGAACACCACCCGCATGCCCATGGCCTCGGCGAGCACGGACACCTGGGACCCGATCCGCCCGTACCCCACGATGCCGATCGTCCGGCCACGCACCTCGTGCGACCCCTCGGCCGACTTGTCCCACTCGCCCGCGTGCATCTTGCGTGATTTCTCGGTCATCTGCCGGCACAGCGCGATCGCCTCGGCGATTGTCAGTTCCGCCACGCTGCGGGTGTTGCTGAACGGCGAGTTGAAGACCGGCACGCCCGCCTGGCACGCCGAGCTCAAATCCACCTGGTTGGTGCCGATGCAGAAGCACCCCACCGCCAGGAGGCGCTGCGCCGCCTTGAGCGCCGCGGCATCGACCTGCGTCTTGGAACGGATGCCCAGGACGTGCGCGCCCGCGATCGCCTTGTGCAGCGCCGAGCCCTCGAGCGCCTTGGGAAGCAGCTCCACCTGGAACCCTTCCTGCCGCAGCAACTCGGCCCCCCGCGGATGAATCCCTTCCAGGAGCACGACCCGGATGCTGGCCTTCGGAAAGCTCGTCTTGCCCGCGGTCTTCATGGAATCTCGGCGCTCCTGCTGAAAGCTGACTTCATCGATCGCCCGCCAAGCCGGCTTGCGGAACCGACTCGTTTTCGGACGCCCGCACCTCAACCCGCGCCGGCGACAGCCCGAGAACCAACGCGAGCACGACGAAAAGGCCCACGCGGTACCACGCGAACGGGGTCAGCCCGCGCCTCGACAGGAAGCCCACGAGCCATCTCACCGCCACCGCCGCCGACACCGTCGCCACCACCACGCCGACGATCACCGGCGCCAGGCCCAGGGCTTCGAAGAGGTTCGGCGTGCCGTCGCGGTGCGACCTTGCGAGGTTCTTCGCGAGGCTGTAGACGCACGCGGCCGTCAGCGTCGGAAGCCCGAGCAGGAAGCTGAACTCCGCCGCCGCTCGGGGCCGCAGCCCCACCGCGTATCCGCCCAGGATGCACACCATCGACCGGCTCATCCCCGGCCACAGCGCCGCACACTGCAGAACGCCGATCAACAGCGCATCCACCGGGCGGACCTGCTCAATTGTTCTGAATGCCGCCGAGTGACGCGGAGGGCCGATCCGACCGCGGTGACGGGCCTCCACCAGCAGCATCACCACCGCCCCCACCAGCACCGCCCCCAGCACCGGCCCCGACCAGAACAGCTTCTCCTCGATCCAGTCCTTCGCCAGCAGCCCCACCACCGCCGCCGGGATGAACGCGATGACCAGGTTCACCAGCATCGCAAAGCCGCCGTTGTCCTTCCCCAGCACGCCCTTAATCATGCGAAGAACGCTCGGCCAGTAGAGCCCCACCACCGCGAGGATCGCGCCCCCCTGCACGACGATGTTGAAGTCGTCCACCGCCTGCTTGGTGCTCGGATCGTCCAGGCCCATGAGCCATGAAGCGAGGATCAGGTGGCCCGTCGAACTGATCGGGAGGTACTCCGTGATTCCCTCGACCAGCCCGAGGATGACAGCCTGCCAGATCTCCAATGCTCGCTCCTCCGCTCACCCGCGGCCACACCGTGATACCTCGCTGCCTCGATGCCTCGATGCCTCGATGCCTTCCTGGCCCCAAATGTAGCCGTACCATCGGCCGTGGCCGGTCAATCGCTGCACACGGTGAAGATTGAGGACCTGGCCGACCCGCGCGTCGCCGACTACGCGAACTTGAAGGACGCGGATCTTGCCCGCCGCGGCGGGCTCTTTATCGCCGAAGGCCCGCTGGTAGTGCGAACGCTGCTGCGCTCCAGCTACACGACCAGGTCGGTGCTCGTTCACGACGGGAAACTCGAATCCCTCCGCGACGCCCTGTCCGATCTGCCCGCGTCCATCCCGGTCTACACCGCGACCCAGCCCGTCCTCGACGCCATCACCGGGTTTCACCTGCACCGCGGCGTGCTCGCGTGCGGACAGGTTCCCGCCGCGCGCGATGCGACCGACCTCGCACGCTCGTGCCGGGTGCTGGTCGTGCTGGAGAATCTGACCAATCACGACAACGTCGGCGGCCTGTTCCGCGTGGCGGCGGCGCTGGGAGGCGATCGCTGCGGGATCATCCTCAGCCCGGCGTGCGGAGACCCCCTCTACCGCAAGGCGCTCCGGGTCTCGATCGGCCACGCCCTGCGCGTGCCATACGCCCGGGCAGAACTCGACGGCGCCTTCTGGACCGGCCTCGCATCGCTCGGCTTCACGCTCGTCGCGACCGATGCGGCCCAGTCACACATTCCCGTGCACCACATCGCCCCCCCTGATCGCCTCGCGCTGGTGCTGGGCTCGGAAGGTCCCGGGCTCACGCCACAGACAACCCGGGCGCTGCTCGCCGCCGGCGGGCTCAATGCCCGGATTCCGCTGACGCCGGGCGTCGATTCGCTCAATGTCGTCGTGGCGGCGGGCGTCATCCTCAGCCACCTGGTCCGCCCATAGCCCCCGGATCCCGCGTCCAACCGGACGCACGATCAGGGATGTGCCCTCCGCAGCGCGAACCAACCGGTATGCTTAGGCGTCTGAACTCAGTCGCCCGAGCCGGATTCCCCGGCTGTCCCCCCATCGGACGCTCGACCCGGAGCCTTGACGCATGTCGTACCGCCGCACACTCCCGCTCGCCCTGCTCGCGCTCGCCGGCCTCAACCCGCTGGTGACGGTCGCGCTCGCTCAGAGCGGCCCGCCAAGCATCGACCAACCCAACATCCTCCGGGAGGGCACAGGCTCCCGCCGCGACTCTCTGACGACCCGCGAGCTGGCGCCCTTCGACGCCACCGCATGGTCCAAGGTCACCAGGTGGTCCGCAGACCGCGCGCCCGCCGCCGCGGACCTCTCCGGGCAGGTCGTTCTCATCTGCACCTGGAAGTACTACCACCCCGTCTCTCGCCGAGCCATGGAAACCGCTCGTCGCCTCGCCGAGACCTATGCAGGCAAGGGCCTGGTGGTCGCTGCGATCCACGACAACCAGAACTGGGACGAAGCGGTCAAGGCGGCCCCGGCCCTTGCCTCGGCCGATGCCAGGTTCTTCGTCGGCCTCGATGAAAAGGGCGAGTTCCGCCGTGCGCTCGACTCCGACGGTGACCCCGATTTCTACGTCCTCGACCGTGCCGGCCAGCTCCGCTTCGCGGACATCGCCACCGCGTCGGTCGAGCCCGCCATCACGATGCTGCTCGCGGAGACCGCCGAGAAGGCCTCCGCTCGCAAGGCCGATATCCAGAGCGAACTCGACCGCCTGCGCCGCGAGGCCGCCAAGTCCCAGGGCGCTCGCGAGTCGGTGGACATGAGCTCCATTCCGCCGATCCCGCCCGGATTCACGGCGCCCACTCCCGACGATTTCATGAGAATCCACTGGCCGCCCACGCGTTTCCAGCGGATGGACAGCAACACATCGTCCGATCCCAACGCAGACAAAGGCCCCCCGCCCTCCATCCAGCTCCCCGACGGCGAAGGCTGGATCGGCCCCAAGCCCGAGCTCCAAGGCCGCGTGTGGGTGCTCTACTTCTGGGCCTTCGACTCGTACGAAAGCTACTCCATCATGCAGCGCATGGACCAGCTCCAGAAGGCCAAGGGCCGCGACGTCGCCGTCGTCGGCATCCTGACGAAGTTCGCCGACCCCAACGCGAGCTCCACCGACCAGACCCCCGAAGACCCGGCCAGGCTGCTCAAGAAAGTCACCGATTTCACCCGCGGCAAGGCGCTCCAGCACTCGACCTTTGTCGACCCGACCGGCGTGCTGCTCAGCACCACGCGCGGCGCCGACACCTCCAGCGACCGCGTGCCGCTCCCCTACGTCGTCGTCTGCTCCAGTGACGGCACCGTCCGCTTCTCGGGCTGGGCCAAGCACCCGTCCTTCGAGTCGTCCCTCGACAACACCCTCTCGCTCGACCCCGGAGTCCGAGCCCGCCGAACCGCCGACGCCGCGTACCTCAAGGCTCGAACCAAGTAAATGCCGAGCGGGACACCGGCCAGTCCGCTCTTCCACGTGGTCCTGCACCAGCCCGAGATCCCCAATAACACGGGGAACATCGGTCGAACCTGCGTCGCCACGGGGTGCTCGCTGCACCTCGTCCATCCACTGGGCTTCGACACCTCGGAGAAAGCCTGCCGACGAGCCGGCCTCGACTACTGGCCGCGGCTGGAAGTCCACCACCACGAATCGTTCGAGCACTTCACCCGCGGACGCAAGGACGCGCGCCTGTGGTACTTCACCACCAAGGCGCGGCGGTCGGTGTTCGATGCACCCTTCGCGCGGGGGGACTACCTGATCTTCGGCCAGGAAACGGCCGGGCTGCCCGACTCCGTCCTCCAGCGGGCCGGCGACCGAGCGATCGGCTTCCCCATGCTGCCGGGCGAGCGATCGCTGAATCTCGCGACCGTCGTGTGTTCCGCGATCTACGAAGGCGTGCGGCAGCTCATCGCCGATGGTTCGGTACAAGTTCGGGAAGATGGCCGTTTGGCCCTCCTGAACATTCCTTGAACATCGCCTTCAAGAAGTAAGAACCATCGCCGAGCCCCATTCGTATCGATAGTGGGTAAGAAATCACGCGCCGGCGCATTCGAGCCGGCCTGAATCAAGTCTCTCTCTCTCCTCCGGTGTGCCGCACAGCTCTTGCTGGGCGGTACACTGCGCGCATGACCCTTGCGTGCTCCCCCCGCGGGAAATTCCAGAGTGACGGTGTTGTCGGGGCGCCGCGAATGCTCGCCGCCGCGGCCGGTCTTCTCGTGCTCGTGCTGGTGTCCACCGGCTGCCAGAAGGCGCTCTTTTCCCCCGACGAGGAGCGGAGTCCCTACGACCGCTACGACGCCATCCGGGCCCAGCGTCCGCCGGCGACCGTCGAGGACGAATTCGGGTACAAGAAACCAAATGTGCGCGGCCGTCTGCTCGATAACGACTAATAGTGGCCCACGTTCTGGGACCACAACGTGCCGTGGCGATCGTCGCGAATGTGCGACCTGTGGCAGTCGGATTCGTTGCCGTGAACGCTGCACGCGTTACACTCTTTGAACATTCCCGCGCGCGACCGTCGATAACACTGTTCGTCCGCGGGTTTGTTTGTCGCATTGTTGGAAGCGACACTCGCGTACGAAGTCTTGGGGCAGTCCCGGTATGGCAAGCCGCAAGTCAAGCCGAACCGTCAGCCGTCCGCCGCAGGCGGTCTCCCGCACGCAGGTCGTGTGGGGTCTCCTGGTCATGGCGATGACCGGCGTTGGTGGAGTGCTGTGGTTGGCGGACCGCTCGTCGGGCGCCCCGCGCCTCGACGGCCTGGCCCTGGCGTCGCTGGTGTCGACCGACCAGCCCCCGTCGGTGGAGGCCGTGTTCCGCACGCGGCGCCCGATCGAGCACGGCCGCTGGAAGTCAATCGTGATCCACCACAGCGCGACGCCGTCGGGCACGCCCGAAACGCTCGCCGCTCGCGGGCCCGATCCCTCGACGTTCCACTTCATCATCGGCAACGGCAACGGCATGGACGATGGCGGCCTGTACGTCGATCACCGCTGGCTCCTCCAGGAGGCCACGCGCCACGCCCACGGGTCGGACGCGGCCTGGTACGACCAGAACGCCGTCTCGATCTGCCTGGTCGGCGATGGCGAACGCGGCGAGTTCAGCCGTGAGCAGGTGGACCGCCTGGTTGACCTCGTGCAGGCCCTTGCTCGCCGCCTGGGCGTCCGCAGCGAGAGCATCGTCCTGGCGAGCGACGTCTCCTCTCGACGCAGCCCGGGCCGCTTCTTCCCCGGTGCCGAGTTCCACGAGCGCATCTCGGCCCTGGTCCGCTGACGTCCCGTCGAACGCGGGGGAATCTGCGGAATTTCGTGATCCGGCGCCGGGCCGATAAAGACCGCCCGCGGCACCTCGGCCGTTCGCCATGGCCCTGTCCATCCCCCAGGGGTCGCAACGGTTTCTTCAACCGCCGATTGCCTTTTCCGGTTCAATCCCTGATACTCCCCCACCGCTGGCCACCCGGGGCGAACCTGCCCCTGCGGGCGGTGGGTGCGTACCGTCAGGACCCGGGAGTCCGAGGCCGATCCTCCCGGGCCGGCGTCTTTTCTGACTGAAGGCCTCGGCGGTGGTCCCGACCTTCCCTCGGTCTTGATTGCCGTCGGCTCAACCGACCGTGACGGCATGTCGAAACGGAGGGCGGGCCGGAGGCACCGGACCGAAGGGTGTGAACCGCGGCGATGGCATCCGAGCAGACGGAGTACAAGGTCGGGCAGGTGGTCGAAGGGTTCCGCATCATGGCGGAACTGGGTCGCGGTGCGCGATCCATCGTCTACCTCGTCCAGGACCCCGAGAACAAGCAGATCTGGGCCCTCAAGCACGTCGAGAAGATCGGCCCCAAGGACGACCGGTTCCTCGAGCAGGCCGAGATGGAGTGCCGCATCGCCGCCGACCTTGATCACCCGGCGATCCGCAAGATCCACCGGCTCATCAAGAAGAAGTCCGGCCTCCTGGCCGTCAAGGAGCTCTTCCTGGTCATGGAGCTCGTCGACGGCGTCTCCATCGACATCCAGCCCCCCAAGACCTTCGAGCAGGCGGTCCACATCTTCCACCAGACCGCCTCGGCCATGGCCCACATGCACGAGCGCGGCTTCGTCCACGCCGACATGAAGCCCAACAACGTCGTCGTCGACGACCGCGGCGCCGTCAAGATCATCGACCTGGGCCAGGCCTGCAAGACGGGCACCGTCAAGCCCCGCATCCAGGGCACCCCCGACTACATCGCCCCCGAGCAGGTCCACCTCAAGCCCATCACGGCCAAGACGGACATCTACAACCTCGGCGCGATGATGTACTGGGTGCTCACCCGCAAGTTCATCCCCACCGCGCTCCCCAAGGGCGACTCGCTGGTCAGCTCGCTCGACCCGCACCTGATGCCCAAGCCCACGCCCGCGATCGAGATCAACAAGAAGATCCCGCCCAAGCTCAACGACCTGATCATGCACTGCGTCGAGGTCGACCCCGACGACCGCCCGCGCGACATGCAGACGGTCGCCGACCAGCTCAACCTCATCCACGGCATCCTGCTCGCCCGGGCCGGCCTGAACGACTCGAAGTTCAACGTCGACCCGCCGACGGATGCGTGAGCCAGCGGCGCCCGAGGCCGCGCGACGGACGGCGTGGCCGGGTTGGGCTCCAGTCAGTCCTTTCTGTAACACATGCCGGGGACGAATCAGTTGCTGACGCCGCACATGACGCGCGAGCGTGCAGTGCCGTCGCAGGTGATTACTTCTTCCGCTTCGCTCGGTGCTCCCCGCCCCCCTGGTGCAGCGTGAACACATCCGCGCTGGCGGTCTCAAAGACGATCCTGACCTGCGGGTCGAACGACGCTCGGAATTCATCGCCGCCCTGGAAGTAGAGCTGCGTCTCGCCCTGGCCGGTCGCCTGGGCCCACATCTTGCCGTCCCGCTCGAACAGCCGGATCTCCATCGGGATGTCGTCGAACGCGAACACGCCGCTGAACCGGTCGATCTCGGGCCCGGAGAGCGAGAGGTCCTTGGGCTCGAACACCGGGATCCCGAGCGCGAGCCGCGCGACCGTGTCGGCCACCGTTCCCGGGTTCATCGACTCGCTGTTGATGAGCACCGCGACGGTCACCTCGTCATCGGGCAGGGTGATGAGCCGGGACGTAAACCCGAAGATGCCGCCACCGTGCGCGAAGCGGCGACGGCCCTCCCACATGTCGACCTCGAGCCCCAGCCCGTAGCCCGTCGGGTTGCCGTCATTGAGGGTCGCGCTCGTCGTCATCTCGATGAAAGAGTCCGGCGTGACCACCTTGCCGGTCGTCAGGGCCGTGGTCCAGTTCACAAGGTCGGTCGCGGTCGAGAGCAGCGACCCGGCCGCCCCCGGGACATCCGCGCCCAGCGGGCGGTCATTAACGAGCGTTCCGTCGCGGAACGAATAGCCCTGCGCCCGCCCGGGAATGATCGCCCCGTTGCTCTCGTACCGGGTCCGCGTCAGCCCGAGCGGGGAGAAGAACTCCTCCTGCACGAAGGCCGCGTACGGCTTGCCCGAGATTTTCTCGATCACCGACCCCAGCAGGTAGTACGCCGAGTTGCTGTAGTTGTACCGCGTGCCCGGCTCGAACTCGAGCGGCTTGTCCTTGAACGTGGCGATCAGCTCGTCGGGCGTGAGCTCCAGCGACGCGTCGCGCGTCATGAACGTGCTGTCGTCGGTGTAGCTCCAGATCCCCGAAGTGTGCGTCAGCAGGTGACGGATCGTGACCGGCCACTGCTTGACCGGGAAGTCCGGCAGGTAGGTCTGCACCGTCGCGTCGAGCGAGACCTTGCCCGCCTCCACCAGCCGCATGATCGCGGCGGCCGTGAACTGCTTGGTGACCGACCCGATCCGGAACACCGTGTCCGCCGTCGCCGGCACCGACCACTCGACGTCCGCCATGCCGTATCCCCTGGCGAGGATGACCTTCCCCGACCGACCCACGGCGATGGAAAGCCCCGCCGCCCGTGGCTGGCTGAGGATCTTGATCGCCGCGGCGTCAACCCTCGCGGCGAGCTCGGCATCGGTCGGGAGCTCGGCGTGGGCGGGCAGCAACGAGGCGGCGACCGTGATCGAAGCGGCGACACCGGGCGACACGCGAGTCATCAGTCCGTGCATGAGCAGTCCTTGCAGAGAGTCAGAGGGATGGGCCCGGACACGACAGTCCGTTGCAGACATCGCATGGTTGGGAGTCTCCGGCCGGAGCTTTTGCGCATCGCTCACTTTTCCGGCGCTCAGCGCTACTCCCGCCCGCGCGGTGCAAGGGAATCACCGGTGCAGTCGCGAGATCAGCCAAAATTGCTGCAGGCCGGTGACGCTCATCGCCCCGCCGCTCCACCCGCCGTCGCGTATCAGGATACACTCATCGCAAATGAGTGCCGTCTGTCAATGTCGACTCGCGTTTGCGCTCTGGACGCTCTGCGCAGCGCTCGCCGCGGCGCTGCCCGGGTGCGCTTCGACGACGCGCACGACGACGGCCGCCCAACAGCCGGCCCCGACCGACAGCGAGCGCCGAGGTGACGGCTATTACCTTGCCTCCTGCGCCGCATGCGGCGGGCTCCTGGGCACGACCGGTCCGGCGGTGACGGTGCTCTATCAGGGTCGCGAGGTCATTGTGTGCGACCAGCGCTGCCGCGCGGCGTTCGAAGCTGCCCTTCCAGACGCGATGGCTCGCCTCGACCAGGTCATGATCGCCGATCAGAAACCGCTGTACCCGACCAGTTTCTCCATCGTGTCGAACCGGTCGTTGCCCGATGACGCAACGGAGTTCATCTGGATGAACCGGCTGATTCGGGTCTGCGATGCCGACGAGCAGAGCACATTCCTTGCAAACCCGAAAGTCTTCATCCAGAAACTGGATCGCGCCGTCATCGATTACCGCCTCCCGCGGTACGACATCGACAAGTGCCTCGTGCAGGGCGTGGAGCTGGACGAGGATTCCGCCGTCAATGTCGTGGTCGCCAACCGGCTACTGAGAGTCTGCTGCGGCGACTGCGCGGCCCGCGTCCGCAACATGCCCCGGTCCCGGATTCCCAACGTGGATTTCGCGTGGGCTCGGGTGATGCGGGACGAACCGCACTGACACACTTGCATCCACGGAGCACGGCGATCAGGCCAAGGTTCCACCCGGGCCGGCGGACCCATCCGTAAGCTTCGGCGTGCAACGCTTCCGGCCGCCGACTGCTCAACGCGAACGGCAGCCCCTGGCATCGCCTCGATTCCTGTAGGATCACGGCATCGGGATGTCATGTCCCGACCGGGGAGCATCCGCCGTGGGAACTCGAAGGACACGCGTGGCTCGGGGGAGTCTGGGCGCGGCCGCCTGCTCGGTCGCTGGAATTGTCTCGGTCGCGATCGGGATGTGTGCGACCGGATGCGCCACCTACGACTCCCCGCTGTACCTGACGCCCGAGGAACGGGCCGAGCCGGCGTCGCTCGTCACGGGAGATCCCGCTCCGCCGGTCGTGGCCGCGGAATGGCTTCGCGGGCCGCCCGTCACCGCGTACGAACCGGGCACCGTGTACGTCATCGACTTCTGGTCTTCGTGGTGTGGTCCGTGCCTGGCGTCCCTGCCGTTGCTCGATGATCTTGTCGGCCGTCACCAGGGGCGCGTGGTCGCGCTGGCCGTGACGCGCATCGAGGAAGACAACTCGCCATCGGACATCCGGCGCACCGCTCGGGAGCTGTTCCCCGCCGACTCGTCCGTCCGTGTCGCGATCGATTCGTCGGACGCATCAACCCGGGCGTTCCGATCGGCGGTGCGCGACGCCGCGCTGCCGCGGACGTTTATCGTCGATCAACACGGACGCCTGGCCTGGTGGGGTCACCCGGTCGATGCCGCTCCGATCGTCGATGCCGTGCTGGCGGAACGCTGGGATCTCGATGCCGCCCGCCGAGCCGATCTCGAAGCAGCCGAGCAGCGGGCCTTCAGCAACCGCCTCGTTCAGCAGTACATCGCGGCCATCAACCGGGGCGACAAGACGGCAGCGCTCGACGCCGCGAGGGGCGTGTGCTCGGTGCCGGTCGATCGCACCGACGGCATGTCGCCGCCGTGGTGGGCCTGGCCCACAAGAGTCGGACTCCTCGTGCGGCTCGACCGTCACGCGGAGGCGGAAGCCGTCGCGCGCGAAGCCGGGGACCTGCCCGGCATCCGGGACGAGCCCGTCGCGCTCTCGGAACTGGTGACGGCGCTGGACCCGGGCCGCAAGGCCGACCCGAGCACGGCACGTCTTCGGCTCGACCTCGCCCGCCAGGCGATGGAACTGGTTGACGCCGGCGAGGCGCGAACGCCCGCCAATTCTTGGGAGCAGTACATGCAGCACGCCGAGTACCGCCAGAACGGCTCCGTGATGGTCTCGGCCTCCGATGCCCTCGCGGATGACGGTCAGATCGAAGCCGCCAAGGCGCTGCTCAGCCGAGCCATCGCCCGCTGGTCGGACGATCCCAGGCTCGTGCCCAGCAAAACGACGCTCAAGGCCCGCCTTGCAGCGCTCGAGTCGTTGCCCCTAGCACAATGACCCGACCCCCGGGCTCCATCACTTCACCGACCGGCTTCGAGGTTCACTCGACACCTCGACACCTCGACACCTTGACACCTCTCCTCAGAACTGCCACCCGATCAGCGCGAAGTAGTCCAAATCGTTCTTCTTGAATCCCTCGCCCGGGCGGCTCTGGTGACGATGCTCGACCCCGAGCCGCAGCAGCAGGTTGGATTCAGGGTCAACCACGATCTCCCAGCCCGCCTTGGTCACGCTGCGGAAGTCGGAGAACTCCTCGATGCTCGGATAGGTATCGTGCGTGAGGTAGATCTTCTGGTGTTCGGTGAGCTTGTGCTCGAGGTCAAGACCAAGGTCAAGCTCGGGGATGATCTCGTTGCGGCTGCCGCCCAGCTCGCGTGAAGCGCCAAGACCGCCTCGAAGCTTGAGCGTCGTCCGCTCGCTCCTGACCAGCGTGTAACCCGGGCCGGCGATGCCCGACAGCCGCCACCGCCAGTCCTGGAACTCGTCGTACTCGACCCTGCCGACCGCGAAGACGAACCACGGTGACTCGCCCATGTTCCAGTCGTTGCGGCCCTCGAGCTCGCCACGGCTCTTGGTCTTCTCGCCGCCGTCGGTGGACCACGTGTACGACCCCGTCACCGACGTTTCCATCGGCACCGTCCGGCGCTGGGCGCTGAACCCCATGCGCAGGTTGAAGTTCTCGCTGTTGCCGCTCGCGCCGTTGACCCCGCCCTCGACCGACCCGCCCCACCCCTCCCAGAACGAAGCCGGCGGCGGCGGTTCGGCGGTCAGCCCGTAATCCTCCGCGTCGGAGGCGGGGTTGCGGAAGTCCGTGCGCCGCGAATCAGGGCCGCCGGAACGACCCTCGGCCCGGACCATCACCGGCCGCCCCGGGCCTTCCCGTTCGACGTTCCGCATGCTCATGGCCGCCACGGCCTGTGCCATGGCCGGGCGTGCCATGACGCACAGAAGCAAGGCGACCAGCAGGGCGAGCATCCGTCCGGGCGTGCCTTGGCGGCGGCGTGAAAGAGATACCGACCGTCGTCCCATCATCGCAGGACACCTCCGCGACCGGTCCCGGGTCGCGCGTCGTGGGAAAAAACTGAAAGAAGGCTGGCCCGGTCTGACCGGTCCGACGCATTGAAGGCGCTTTGCCAGGGCGGCGCGCAGGCGCCACGACCGAAAATTCGCGGTGACGACCGTACGGATCACCAGCACGCGGGGGCTCGGGCTCGTCCCGGGCCTCTGCGATTTTTGGGCCCGGCCACCCTCCACCGAACTTCCTCAATTATTTTGCACCGAGCCTTAGCCGGTGGGTCCGACTGCATCGCATGGGGTGTGTGCCGGGGTCGGTCGTCTCACACTCCTCGACAGACCCCACGGCCGGCGTCTCGCTGGTGAGCCGCCCGGTCAAGCAGAACAGTCTCATCGGAAAGGAACCTGCAATGCCTCGTTGCACCGCCATCGCCGCGCTCGTGCTGTTCGCCGGAACCGCGACCGCCCAGTCCTTCAACGTCGACCTCAACGCCACGTCCGGGAACGGGTCGGGCGTCCCCTCGTCGGCGTTCGGGGGCGCGGCCGCCCAGCCCGGGACCTGGAACAACATCAACAACGGCACGGCCGCCACGGTCGGGCTCCAGAAGGTCGACGGGTCGGCCAGCGGCGTGAACTTCACCTGGAACAAGACCACCGCCATCAGCGGCATCTTCGATTCGGGCACCTCCGGCGACTACACCAAGCTCCAGCTCGACGGCCAGTTCATGACGAGCTTCGGCACGCTCCAGTACACCTTCGCCAACATGGAAGCCGGCACCTACGCCGTCTTCACCTACGCCCAGACGCCCAACAGCAACAACGAGGCCGGCGTCACCGTGACCGGCACCTCCAGCAGCTACCAGTACGTGTCGGGCAACATGTCCGACGACCTGCTCCCCGGCAGCAGCCACGCCATCCACATCGTGACCGTCGCCGCCGGCGGGTCGATCGTGGTCAAGGTCAACGACACCTTCTCCGGTGTCGCCTCGTGCACGGGCATCCAGGTCCGGAAGATCGACTCCACCCGCCTCCGGTTCTACGTCAACAAGACGCAGACCGCCAACCCCAACACCGGCACGTCGTGGAGCAACGCCTACGACAACCTCCAGCCCATCCTGACCCAGACGGCGCTCATCGGCGGCGGCTACTGCGAGATCTGGACCCGCCAGGGCTTCTATTACCCGACCACCGGCACGAGCCGTGATGCGTCGTTCGTGATCCCCTCCGGCCTGCACCTCTACGGCGGGTTCTCCGGCAGCGAGACCTCCCTCAGCCAGCGCACCACCCCCTGGTTCTTCATCACCGCCATGTCCGGCGCGATCGGCGGCTCCTCGACCAGCGATAACTCCTACCACGTCGTCCGGGCAAACGGCGTCTCCAGCGGGACCCTGGTGGACGGCTTCACCATCTCCGGCGGCCGGGCCAGCGGCCCCGGCGACGACGGCAAGGGCGGCGCGGTCCTCGCCGAAGACTCGAACATCGATTTCAACAACTGCAAGTTCATCTCGAACTACGCCAGCGTCTCCGGCGGCGCCGTGTACTCGTCCGGCTTCCCCTCGTTCAACAACTGCCTGTTCTACAACAACGACTGCAACGGCCCGGGCGGCGCGGTCTACCACCACACCGCCGGCAACCCCTACTTCTACCGAGTCAACTTCGCCGGCAACTCCGCCCTCGGCGACGGCGGGGCCGCGAAGATCCTCTTCGCCGACGCCACCTTCTTCAACTGCCTCTTCACCGGCAACACCGCCTCCGCGGGCAACGGCGGGGCCATCTCGGCCGCGGGCGACACCACCGACGAGACCTACCTCACCAACTGCACCCTCTCCCGCAACTTCTCCGGCCAGACCCACGGCGGCATCTACGCCAACAACCAGATGGAGGTCTTCCTCCGCAACTCGATCCTCTGGGGCAACAGCGACCCCAACTCCGCGACCGCCGAGGCCCGCCAGTACGGCAAGAACAGCTCGGCCTCGATCACCAAGTTCAACACCACCGTCGAGGGTCTGAACTCCAACCCCCTCTTCGTCGACTCCGACGGCGCGGACAACGTGGTCGGCAACACCGATGACGACTGCCGCCTCCAGGATACCTCGCCGTGCATCGACACCGGCGACAACACCTACCTGCCGATGGACTTCGGCGACGTCGACGGCGACGGCTTCCTCTTCGAGTACTACCCCTACGACCTCGACGGCCTGGACCGCGTGCTCGACGTCCCCTGGGCCTCGGGCGAGGGCTCGGCCATCGTCGACCGCGGGTGCTACGAGTACCAGTACCACACCTGCCCGGCCGACTTCGACAAGAGCGGTTTCGTCGACACCGACGACTACACCGCCTTCGTCCTGGCCTTCGAGGCCGGCGACCCGTCCGCCGACTTCGATCAGACCGGCTTCGTCGACACCGACGACTTCACCGCCTTCGTGCTCGCGTTCGAAGCCGGCTGCTGAGTACGCCTCGCACCCCCGACCGGGCGCCCGCGGCCCGATCGGCACAAACCCCCCTTTCACCGGTCCGCTCGGGTCAGCACCCGAGCGGACTGCTTTTTTGCCGCCGCTCGAGCCCCGGCGTCGCGCTCCCAACCCGCGGCGCAGAACCAGCTCGCCTGCGCCGCAAGACCGATAGCCGCCGCACGTCCGTCCGTCGCATGGTGTGCGCCGCTCGAGCGTGACCGCTCACACCGAGCAACCCTCCGCGGTGCCACCAATCACGCAAGAAGGAACCGACATGCGCTGCAACATGATGGTCGCGTCACTCCTGATCGCCGCCGGAGCGTCCTCGACGCTCGGCCAGTCCATCAACATCGACCTCAACCTGACCCCGGGCGCGTACCCCGCCGCCCTCTACGGCGCCGCCGGCCGGTCGGGCTACTGGAACGACGTCAACAACGCCTCGCCGGGCACCATGAACCTGTGCACCATCCACGCGCCCGGCCCCACGGGCGTCACCCTCACCTGGGACAAGAGCGTCGCCGTCACCAACTCCAACGACTCCAACACCACCGGCAACCCCGAACGCCTGCTCGACGACGGCCAGTTCCGCGGCGGCCCGGGCAAGCTCATCTACACCATCTCGCACCTCGAGGCCGGCAAGTACGCCGTCTTCACCTACGCCGGTCGCCCGGCGTTCTCGTCAGACTACTGCTGGGTCAAGGTCAACGGATCGCCGAGCCAGACGCAGCTTGTCGGCGGCAACATCACGCACGACCTGCCCATCGGCGTCAGCCACGCCGTCCACATCGTGACCATCCCCGCCAACGGCTCGATCCAGATCGAGGTCGGCGAGTCGGCCTGGGGCAACGCTGCCTGCTCGGGGATCCAGCTCGAAAAGCTCGACGGCGACCGTCTGCGGTTCTACGTGGACAAGTCCCAGACCGCCAACGACGAGCTCGGCGACGCGTGGGAATACGCCTACAGCGACCTCCAGCCCGTGCTCAAGGCCGCGGCCCTCATCGGCGGCGACCACTGCGAGATCTGGACGGCCTCGGGCTTCTACTACCCCACCACCGGCGTCGACCGCAACATCAGCTTCGTCGTTCCGTCGGGCCTGCACCTCTACGGCGGGTTCAACGGGACCGAGCAATCGCTGGACAGCCGCCTGTACCCGTGGTTCCACATCACCGCGATGTCCGGCGCCATCGGCGGCGGCTCGGCGATCGACAACTCGTACCACGTCGTCGACGCCTCCAACTGCGGCAGCTCCACGGTCATCGACGGCTTCACCATTGCCGGCGGCTACGCCAACGGCCCGGGCGAGAAGAGCAGGGGCGGCGGCCTCTACGCGGTCAACTCCAGCGTCGACCTGCGCTGGTGCAAGCTGATCTCCAACTACGCCGCGCTCGAGGGCGGCGGCGCCTACACCTCGCTCTACCCCGGCTTCCACAACGTGCTGTTCTACAACAACGAGTCGGACCGTACCGGCGGCGGCATCCACCACGCCGGCGTCGGCAAGCCGGTCTTCTACAACACCGAGTTCACGGGCAACGAGTCGCTCGGCGGAGGCGGCGGCGCCATGATCAGCTTCGCCGACGCCGCGTTCTTCAACTGCCTGTTCTCGGGCAACTACACCGCGTCCACGCACGCCGGCAGCGACGGCGGCGGGGTCGGCGTGGACGGCGACTCCACCGACGACGTGTCCATCACCAACTGCACGTTCTCGCTCAACAAGTCCGGCACCGTGGCCGGGGGCGTGTGGGTCGAGGGCCAGGCCACGGTCAACCTGCGCAACAGCATCCTGTGGGGCAACATCGGCCTCCTGGCGAGCTACACCGTCGATGAGCAGTGGGACAAGGCGGCCACCGCGACCCTCACCAAGAGCTCCAACTGCATCGAGGGCGTGAACTCCGATCCGCAGTTCGTGGACGCCGACGGCGTCGACAATGTCCCCGGCACCACCGACGACAACTGCCACCTCCAGGCCCCGTTCTCATCGGCCATGGAGAACGGCGACGAGTCCCTGCTCCCCTGGGATTTCTCCGACGTCGACGGCGATGGAAACACCTTCGAGTACTACCCCTTCGATCTCGACGGCAACCCCCGCATCGTGTACTTCGGCGGCGGCCCCTACGGCGGGCTGGACCTGGGCTGCTACGAGGTCCAGTGGTGCCCGGCGGACTATGACGCCAGCGGCTTCGTCGACCTCGACGATTACTCCGCCTTCGTCGCCGACTTCGAGGCCGGCGTGCAGAAGGCCGATTTCGACAAGACCGGCTTCGTCGATACGGACGACTTTGACGCCTTTGTCGCCGCGTTCCAGGAAGGCTGCTGAGCCGCCATCACCCGCGACCATCACGCAACCCCGGCGCAAGCCGGGGTTTTTCTTTGCCACTCTTTCATGTCGGTTTCATCACCCGCGCCAACACTGGCGTCCGAGCATTCGCTCAACGCCGCCGGGCTCGATGGAGGAGATCGAGTTCGGAGTCACGCAGGGGACACTCATGGGATACAACTGCTTCGCCGGTCAGCGGCGCCCAAAAAGCAAGCCGGGACCCCTCGCGGGGCCCCGGCCAGGAGTGACGGATTCCTTGTACTCGAACCGCTCAGCCCAGGGTCGGGCGGTGCTCGAGGATGATGGTCGCCTGGGTCATCGCGCCCGTCAGCACGCGGAGGGCCAGGCGATCGGTCTGCGGCCGGAACTGCGTGCCGACGTCGAACGCCATCACGCCGCCAGCGGTGGGCTGGAGCCGGGTCCCCAGGACGCGCTCGACCTGGCCTTCCTCGTCCAGGACGACGAGCTCATAGCTCTCGCCGTTGGAGGACGGAAGGTTCTGGCACAGCAGCTTGGCCTGCTTCCAGTCGGCGTTGTGCCACACCGCGGCGCGGACCTTCTTCCACTCGGATCCCTCGGGCACGTCAGCCGTCGCCGTCAGAACCGTCCGCTCGGTGTTGCTGTCGAACAGGAACTTCTCGGGCGACACGTCGCCGAAGAGCTGCCCGACGGCCTCGACCGACTTGCTGGTGCTGTTCTGCCGGATGACGTCGTCGTACATCCCCTGCAGGCGCAGGGTGGTGATCGCCAGGACCACAGCCGCGGCCGCGAACGCGATGGAAGTGCTCCGCCAGAACTTGGCGGTCCCCCGGCGCCGCGTGTCAGACCCGATCGATCGGCCGGCGTCGTGCCGCACGATCGCCGGGATCGAGGCGGCCGGCATGGCCGGCTCGCGGCCGGGCACGGTGTCCGCGGAAGGCTCAGCGGGCGCCGACTCGACGATCGAGGCGACGATGGCCTGGTGGACGGACGCAAGAACCTTGCCCCGCAGATGCTCGGGAGGGCTCACCTCCGGCAGCACGGGCTCAAGGACGCAAAGCCTGGATTGTTCTTTTCGAATCTGCTCCCGAATCTCTTCCGGAGCAGCCGCGAAGGCCACCTCGAACTCGCGAGCTTCCTGCTCGTCGAGGAGGCCCATCGCGTCGAGCTGCGCGAGCTCGACCAACTCCCGTGTGCTCATGTCGCCAACTCCTCGCTACCTCGTTCTCGCAATCGGACCAAGGCTCGGCTCAGCGCCGACTTGATCGTTCCCAAGGGCGTGTCGAGCTCCTCGCCAATCTGCCTCAGCGTCTGACCGCCGAGGTAGGCGCGCAGGATCACCGTCTGTTGAAGTTCGGGTAACCCTGAGATCCTCTTGAGCAAGGAGTCCAACCGCTCTTCCTTTTCAATGTTCGGCGCCATTTCCTGCGTCACCGTTTCGGACTCGGGCGCCGGAGACCCTTCCAGAGAGGTCGCCTTCACCCTTGCCTTGCTGCGACGCAGCTTGTCCACGAAATGTCGCCGAGCAATCAACATCACCCATGTCACCAACGCGGCACGCGACGGATCGTAACGATCCGCTGTCCGCCACAGCCTTACAAATATCTCCTGCACCGCATCTTCGGCCTCGGCACGGGTCGGCATGGCCTGGAACGCCATCCGATACACCAGCGAGCCGAAACGGTCGTACAGCAACGCCACGGCCGATTCGTCATTGGCCGCAACACGCCGCATCAGCGCAAGGTCTTGCGCCTCTTGACCTGGATTCGTGCTCATCTTGTCCCGTGCCTCGACCGTCCTGGTACGGGCGGAATCCTCCCAGAGACGGTCAAACAACGCAAGGAGTATTTGTCCGGCATCGTGCCATTTCCGAAAACTTCCCAGCCGTCTGGGCTTTGTTCGGCGTGCTCCTTTCTGCCTTCATGGCCTTTTCTATCGATTCGCATTCAAATCTGTCTTGTTCCCGGCAATCCGACGCTATATCTTGAACATGGCGATACGGGGCGTTCCCCCTTCGCCGGAGACATCGTGGTGTTTCCTCAACTTGACCAATCATCGGAAGGGGCCTCCCCCGGCAGCTCCAGGATGGAGCGTGGGGCAAGCTCCCAGGTATTCCAACGGCGTCATGCGCGCCAGGTACTGATGCCGCGCGCCGCCTTCACCATTCTTGAAGTCCTGGTCTCAATCGCCGTTATCGCGACCCTGATCGGGCTGCTCATCCCCGGCCTCAACAAGGCCCAGGAAACGGCCCGGCGAGTCGCCTGCGCGCACAACCTGCGCCAGTTCGGCTTCGCCATCTCAACCTACGCCGAAGCCAACAAGGACCGGCTCCCACCGTCGGGCTTCCAGCCGCCCGCCTGGGGCGGCCGAAGCGAGAGCCCCCAGGGCCAGCCCGATCAGATGCTCATCGTCCGCGTCGCCGATGAAGCCATGGCGTACAAGGACGGCATCCTGTGGGACGGCCTCGGACGGCTCTTCCACGGCGGGTACCTCGCCCCGGGCAAGGTCTACTACTGCCCGTCGCACCGCGGCAAGCACCCCTTTGCCCGCTACATGAAGCTGTGGGGCGAGAGCAAGGGCGAGATCGTCTCCAATTACCAGTACCGCGGGATGGGCGTCGGCGGCAATTCGATGCCCCGCCTCTTCCAGATCGAGCCCATGACCACCGCGCTCGCCGCCGACGGCATGCGTTCCAAGTCCGACTACAACCACAAGGTCGGGCTCAACTACCTCCGGGCCGACCTGGGCGTGTCATGGCTCAGCGATCCGGGAGGGGACCTCGCCGACCTGCTCCCCGAAGACGAGGATGACTCGTCGGGCAACACCACCAGCCACGCCTGGGACTGGATCGACGAATCCCAGAACGAGAAGTCGGCGCTCTGAGCGGCCGGCAACCGATCGTGACCACCGCACGCCCGGCCTCCCGGGCGTGCGTTGTTTTTGCTCGCCGCCCCCGCGGGAACGCGCCGCGCCCGCGTCCGTATCATCTCCGCCATGACACCGTTCAACCGACGCCGGACCATTTCCGCCCTGACCCTGACGGCGCTGTGCGCGTTCGCGGGTCTGGCCCACGCCCAACTCAAGCCCGATCACCTGTACAACGGCGTGGACCGGCCGATCCCCATGTCGGTCACGCGTCCCGCCGGCAAGGAGGGCGAGCTGTCGATCCAGCTCCTCGAACCGGTCAGCGCGAACGTCGTCAAGACGGCCCCGGTGAAGGAAGGCCCCATCAACCTCGCGTCGCTGTTCCCGACCTTGTGGGAGGATGCGACCAAGCGCCTGCTGTACGCCCAGCTCGTCGTCGGCGAGCAGCGAGTCGGCCCGGCGGTGGTGCTGCAGCCGATGGAGGACCCGCGTGAAGCCGTCGTCCGCGAGAACCGCGTCGAGTGGAAGCCCCAGCCGATGCGAACGTTCACCGGCTACCGGACTTACGTCGACAAGATGGTCGTCGTGGAAACCACGGCCGGCGACATCCAGTTCGTGATGCGCCCCGACGAGGCCCCCAACACCGCGTACAACTTCCTCCACCTGGTCGAGGGCGGGTTCTACACCGATATCCTGATCCACCGCATCGTTCCTCGCCGCCCGGACGGCGCGCCCTTCGTGATCCAGTTCGGCGACCCGACGGGCACGGGCGCGGGCTCTCCGGGATACTCCATCGACCTCGAACGCTCGCGCCTGCCGCACACCTACGGGGTGCTGTCAATGGCTCGGGAGTCCGCCCCCGACACCAACGGGTCGCAGGTTTTCATCTGCCTCAGCCGCGAGGGAACGCAGATGCTCGACGGCAGCTACTGCTCGTTCGCGCAGGCGATCTCGGGCGTCGAGACGATCACGGCGCTGGCGGCGACCTCCGTCGACGGCGAGGGCCGCCCCACCACCGATCCTCCGCCGAAGGTCAAAAACGCCCGCCTGATCGACGCGCTGCCGTACGGCACCGCGCCCAAGCCCGTGACCCGCCCGGCGACCGCGGCGGAGCCGGCAGCTCGGTAATCGCTGGCTGCATCGACGTGATCAGGAACGGCGCGCCGGCCTGGGCAGGGCGGCGCCGTCGCACGTCCAGAGCCAGCCGAAGACATACAGGTGGCGCGGCACGAGCAAAGCCCGCAGCAGCAGCCGGCAGAGCGGGCGGCCCAGGATCAGCCCAATCGAGATCGCCGCGGTCTCGAGGCCGATCACCCACCAGCCCGAATCATCCTTCACGAGCTGCCGCGCGAGCACGATCGCCATCGTCAGGGGGGTGCTGCGCTGCGAGTCGCTGACCGTCATCACGGCGTGAACCGTTAGCGCCGCCATCATGACAAACAGTGCGAACAGCAGGATCTTCCGGCGTGGAACGGCGCACAGCATGACCGACCACACGCTGCCCACGACGCCGAACAGCAGGATCAGGCCGCCCACGCCCGTCCACTCCTCCCGCGTCAGCCGCGACCAGAACGCCGGGATGTCGCCCGTAAACGTCGCGGGGTTGACCGTCGCCCACCAGTTCATGTCGATCAGGTCGTACTCCCAGCCGTTGAGCTGCGCGAAGACCCCGCGCGTGGCGCCCGTTGTGCCCGCGGCCGTCTGGGCGTTCTGATAATCGCGGTGCTCGGTCGCGATCCGCCTCGCCACCTCGCGCACCGCCGACTCGCGGTAGATGGTCGCGATGCCGGCCATCATGATCGACGTCCCGGCGAAGGCGCCGATGACCGCCAGCACGAACACCGCCGCGGCGAGGCGCGACAGGCGGACCGACCACCGGCCCAGCGACGGGTATTCCTGGAGCGGCGCCACCGCCGAGCACTCAGGGCAGCGCACGATCAGCAGCCCGTAGTGCGGCTCGCGCGTGATGATCTGCCCGTGCAGGTTGAACCCGCACGTGGCGCACGGGCGGTCGCCGACGATCTCCGGCATCCGGCGATCCGCGTCCTCCGCCCGCGCCGGTGACTCACCCGGGACCTGTCGCTGCTGGTCGCTCATCGCCTTCTCCTCCGGCGCTCCATGCGAACGAGCGTGCCGATCACGTTCCGCCGCAGCAGCCGCAATGCCGCCCCGGCCCCCAGGCCGACCGGGACGAACCCGCCGGCGACGATCAACCCCGCCAGAAGCAGCAGCGCGGTCCCCGCCGGATCGGCGAACGAGGCGCCGCCCGGAAAAATACCGCCGGGACCGCTGTTTGCCCGGATCACCGCGACCGTCACCTGCGACACCACCAGCGCGGAGCCGGCGACGATGGCGAACGCCCGCATCACGCCGCGCTGCCCGAACATCGCTCCCACCCAGATCCCGGTAAAGGCACTGATCAGACCAAGCCCCGCGACGGGTCCCCACCCGCGCCCCTCGGCCCATTCCCGCAATGTCTCTCCCGACCCGGCGCTCGCCCCGGTGAGGAGCGAAGGAATGTAGAAGCCCGCCTGCGACAGTTCGATGCTCACGCCGAAGGACACGAACGCCAGCCCCAGGATGGCCGCGGTCGCGCACGCGAGCTGCACCCCGAGCACGACGGCAGCATCCAGCACGCGCCTCGCGTGGCGCCACCAGCCCACGAACCCCGCCCATCGCCGCGTCGCCATCACGCCAGAACACGCCGCGCAGCGGATCACCGTCAGCCCGTATCGGGGCTCGGTGAAGGGAGCTGTCCCGCAGGTGTCGTGCCCGCACGCCGAGCACACGCGCGAATGCGCCATGAACTCACTTTACTGGGATTTCACGGACATCGTTGCACCGGTTCGGCGTTCTCAGCGCCACGATCCGCTGACCAGTTTCGCGATCCGAGCGGCCCCGTCCGCCGGTCCGAGCACGCCGAACGCCCGCCGCATCCTCTCCCGTTCCTGCGGATCCCGCATCAGCCGCTCGAGCACCGGTCCCACCGCCCGGTCATTCGCGCCGGGTTCAATCAGGTCATCGCACACCACCGCCGCCCCGGCTTGGACCAGCACCTGGGCATTCTTCTTCTGATGCTGATCCTTGTGGTAGGGGTATGGCATCATCAGCGACGGGACGGCGTTGGCCCACGCTTCCGCCACGCTCCCCGCCCCGCACCGCGTGACCGCGACGTCCGCCGCTCCCCACGCGACGCCCATCTCATCGATGAACTCGCGAACCACCGCGGGCACCCCCGCCGCCGCGTACGCCTGCTCGGCCGCGGCCGCTTCCCCCTTGCCGGTCTGATGGATCACCTGCCACCCTGCCTGCTGCAAGAGCCCCGCTCGTCCGGCCGCAAACTGTGCCACGAATGCGTTGATCGACCGGGCGCCCTGGCTCGCCCCGGTCACCAGCAGCGTTGGCCTGTCGGGATCAAGCCCGAGCATCCGGCGGCACTCGGCCGCCGTCCCGGCGGCACGTGCCGCCCGGCGGACGATCGGCGGCACCATCTGCACCCGGCCGGTCCCCAGCTGGCCCGCCTCAACCTCCATCGCGCTGCACACCCGGGCCGCTCGTCGCGCGATCCACCGGTTGGCCAGCCCCGGCGCCGCGTCGAGATTGACCAGCGTCACCGGCACCTTCTCAACCCTCGCCGCCTGCACCACCGGCGCCGCGACGAACCCGCCCATCGCGAGCACATCCACCCCGCCGCCGCAACTGGCCTTCATGCCGCGGATGAGCTCACGAGCAGTCCGGACCGCTCGACCCCACCGCCCGACGAATCGCAGCAGCTTGCGCGGGCGGGCCGAAAACGGCGCCGCCGGGATCACCACGAACTGGCGTCCGGCGACACGCAGAATCTCCGCGTCGAGCGGACGGTCCGACACCGCGAAGCAGCAGTCGGCCCGGTCGCCGTGCATCGACTGGAGTGATTCGGCGATCGCGATCCCAGGGAAAATGTGCCCGCCCGTCCCGCCGCCGGCGAAGACGACGCCGTGCACGCCGGGACGGGAACGCCGCTCGGTTTCAGAAGGACTCTCCACGCGGTTCATCATCGACGACCCCGCACTCCGGGCATGAAACAGCCTGCCCGGCGGTCGCTTTCAACCCGGCAAGGTCGTACCCGCACGCGACGCACCGTCCGCGCCGCGGTCGGCGCCCGACGCGCCACCACAGCCACACCGTCGGCACCGCGAGCACGCCCGCCGCGTGCCAGAGCTTGACGTACACCGCGACCCAGTACTGGTTCCGAGCGTACAGCCGGTACGGCCCGGGTGGCACCTTCGCCGCGGCGGAGATCAGCAGCCCCTCCTCGCGTCCGCGGTCCAGCCACGTGAAGTTCTTGTACACGCGGTTGGCGTAGTACCCCACCATGCCATCGCGCAGCTCGACCATCTGGTACCCGCGCCGGTAGCCGATGCTCTTGGCCCGTGACAGAAACAGGAGTCCGACGCACCCGGCGACCAGCGCACTGAAGACGACGGCCGCGACGATCCTCCGCCGGCGCCGCCGCCTCCACGCCGACGCCGTCATCACGCGGCGCGCCGGTGCGGTCTGGTCATCAGCGCGTGAGGTCACACGCCAGTGTACGAGTCGTCAGCGTTCGCCGACCTCGCCCCGATCACACCCTGCGGAGCTTGGTCACCCGGCCCACCTCGACCCATTCGACAACGAAGATGTTGCCCTCGTGATCAAAGATCGCGCTGTGCGGAGCGATGAACTTGCCCGGGACGAATCGATCGCGCGGCTTGTCCCGCAGCTCGAAACCCTTGTCCGTCCAGCCGTCGCACAGGTGCGCGATCAGCTTGTTGTCCTTGTCCAGGATCGTGACCCGGCCCTCGAGGTCCGGCACCACCATCGCCGACCCGTGGAAATGGAAATGGCACGGTGCCCGCATCTCATCGGTCACAAACCCGTCGTGCCGCCCGTCGAGCGTGAAGTACTGCAGCCGGCGGTTGGACCGGTCGGCGACCACCAGCCGCTCGACGCCGGACCGCGCATCGATCGCCAGCCCGTGCGGGCAGGAGACCTGGCCCCGCTGGTTGCCCGGTCCGCCGAAGGACCGGACGTAGGTGCCGTCGGGCTTGTAGATGTGAAGCCAGCTCTTGCCGTACCCGTCGCCCACGTACACCGTCCCGTCGGCGGCGACCGCGACGTTGGTCGGCTTGTACTCGCCGGGGTTGTTGTAGAGCCCCGACTCCACCGGGCAGCCCCGCTGCCAGATCTCGTTCCCCCGCACGTCGGTCTTCACGACCAGCCCGCGGTTGGGATCGCACAGATACAGCACATCGTCAGACCCGTCGCGCGCCAGGTGCAGCCCATGGGCGCCGCCGCGGAACTCCGACCCCCAGCTGCGCACGAATGTGCCCTTGGCGTCGTACTCAACCACCGCGTCCTTGCACTCCGGGTCGCCGCCCACCGTGTGCTTTATCAGGATGTTCCCCGACGCCGTCTCGCACACGCCGTGCGTGTTCCCGTACGACATCGACTTGGGAAGCGTGCCCCAGTCGTGGATGACCTCGAACGTGTACTCGCCGGTTCCGACGATGATCGGTTCGAGCCCGGACTTATTGGACGCGCGCACAAAGGGCGCGACCGAACCGGCGAGCCCGGCCGCCGCCATGGTCCTGAGAAACCCTCGGCGGGACGGCGCGGCGGCGGAATTCGGAGTCGGCGTGTCGGACATTCATCTCTCCAGGGAAATGCTGGCGGCCGGATGCGCCGCGTCGAACGGCGCGAGTCAGTCTAACGATTCCAACCGTGCGACGGGGCACTCCGGAATCGATCCAAAATCGACGTCGGGCTGCGGATCTCCCAGCCCCCGGGGCCGAAGTGAACCGGGGCAAGGGGGTCGCATGCCGTCTTCGATACGAACAGCATATAAACCGGCCGCCGGGTCGCACGACGCCCGCGCGAATTCCGTCCGCCTCGACCTCGTCCGGCTATGCAAGCTGTTTGACCTGCTCGACGCACGCGAGGATCAGGGAAAGGTCACCCGTCGAAAGTCCGTTCGCTGGCCGTTCCGGCACGTCTGCCTGCCGCTCACCATCATCCAGATCGACGGCTCGCGAACCTCGATCTCCGTTGCCTGCCGCAACCTCTCGGGCGGCGGGCTGAGCGTCCTGCACTCGGCCTACGTCCATTCGGGGAGCACGTGCCATATCTCGCTCCCGCGGCGGTCCGGGCCCGCCGCGATCGTGAGCGGGACCATCGCTCGCTGCGTCCACCTCAGCGGCGTCGTCCACGAGGTCGGCATCAAGTTCTCGTCCGAGCTCAACATCGCCGACTTTATCGATCTGGGGCCGGAGGCGGAGATCCGTTCGGTCGAGCGTGTCGATCCCGCGTCCCTCTCGGGCAACCTTGTCATCGCCGGCGCCTCGGAGATGGAGTCCCAGCTTGTCAGGTTCCACCTGCGGGAGACCGGGCTCACCATCTCCACCGCGACGACACCCGACCAGATCCGGGCAGCCCTCATGAGGGATCGCTCGCTGCTGCTGCTCTCGGCCGCCATGGATTTCTCCGTCGAGCCCTCGCTCACCGAGCGGCTCCGCTCCAGCGAGGTCAGTGCGCCGATCGTGATCCTCAGCCCGGACCATGGCGTCGCATCAATCCATCCATCCACGCGGCTGAAAGCCGACTCGGTGCTGACGACACCGGTCGAGGAGAAGTCGCTGCTCCGGGTTATCACCGGGCTGATGCGTGAAACCGGCAGGGGCGTGTTCCTCTCTTCACTCCCCGCCGACCATCCGTCGCAGTGTCTCGTGCCCAGCTTCGTGCACGAGGTCCGCCGCCAAGCAAGCCAGCTCGAATCGGCGCTGCGGACGGCAGAAAAGGAGGCGTGCATGGCCGTGTGCCGGCAGATCGCCGGCATCGCGCCCATGGTGGGCTTTGATGGAATGTCCGCGATCGCCCGCCGCGCCGAGTCGACGCTGGCCTCGGCGGGGCGCGTGGACGCGGCGGCCAACGACCTGCACCAGCTCCTGACCGCGTGCCTGCGTGCGCGCGCCGCCGCCTGAAAACCTCCAGCGGATATTCACATGCGGTAAAAACTTCATTGCTTCCCGGACGCTCGGTTCTTCTCCAGACGGTACAACCCCGCCCCGCCGAGCCGGCCGGTGAACGCCCTCGCTCCACCCGCTGCGAACGACCCTCGGAAACGACGAAACAACTGGTCCGACCATGGACTTGGCTTGTCGCAACCGAGGGAAGCCATGACAGAACACGCACCGGCCAGAGATGCTCCAGCGAGCGACGCCTCTCGCAGGCAGAACAGTCTCCGACTCGACCCGGCTCGGCTCGGCAAACTGCTCGACCTCCTCGATGCCCGCGAGGGCGGCGCCGGGAAGGCCAACCGCCAGTACGTCCGCTGGCCTTTCCGGCACCCGTGGGTGCAGATGATCGTGACTCACTCCGGCGGGTCGCGAGCGTCGATCGGCGTCGCGTCGCGGAACATCTCCTGCGGCGGCCTCTCGGTCCTGCACAACGCGTTCCTGCACCCCAAGAACGAGTGCGTGGTCGCCATCCCCAAGTGCGACGGCGGCACGATCGAGCTCCAGGGCATCATCGCCCGCTGCACGCACGTCAGCGGGATCGTCCACGAGATCGGCATCAAGTTCGACCGCGAGGTCCGGGTCGGAGACTTCATCGCCGATACGCGGCAGGTGGACGTGCTCTCCATCGAACGGGTCGACAAGGCGGCGCTCAGCGGCCAGCTCCTGCTCTGCGGCGCCAGCGAACTCGACAGCCAGGTCATCGGCCATTACCTCCGCGACACCGGGCTCGAGATGCGCTCCGTCGCGACCGTCGACGACGCGGTGAAGCTCTCGCCCAAGTCGATCGACTTCATCTTCCTGGACGCGGACTTCGACGTCGCGACCGAACCCCCGGCGAGCGAGCGGCTCCGGTCCAGCGGGTTCAGCGCGCCGATGGTCGTGCTGGTCTCCAGCGAAACGGCCACGTCGATGCACCCCTCCACCCGCCTCAAGGCCGACGCCACCCTCGTCCGGCCCATCTCCGACCGCACGCTCCTCCAGGTCATCGCCGGGCTCATGCGCGGCGGAGCCCAGAAGGGGCTGACCATCTCCTCGCTCGAACCGCACGACCCGTCGTTCTATCTCGCCGAGAGCTTCGTCGAGGAAGTCCGCAGGCACGCCGAGAGCCTCGACCAGGCCGTCCGCGCTCGCCAGGCCGAGGCGTGCCTGGCGCTGTGCCGCAAGATCACCGGCATCGCGCCGCTGGTCGGGTTCGAGGGCATGTCAAGCGTGGCTCGACGCGCCGAGGCCGCGCTGGTGGCGACCATGCGCGTGCAGGACGCGGCGCTCGATCTCCATCACCTGATCTCGGCCTGCATGAAGGCCCGGACGCGGTAGGCGCGGTCCCACGTCCCAGAACCAGCGGCGCACGTGCGCCAGTTGATCCGGGACGCCCGCCCGGCGATCGACGGGCCGCCGGCCGGTTTGACCGTTGAACCGCGCGACCCGCACGTCCGATTCCACAGCCGGCGACCCTGAACTTCACACGCCATCGGAGAAACCGCGGATGTCCACGACCAAGGCCCCGACCGGCGATGCCCGTCCCAACTCGCCCGCCAACGCCGCGGTGTCGAACTCGGTGCGGCTGGACATGGCCAAGCTCAACGCGCTGCTCGACGAGCTCGACCGCCGCGACGGACAGCACGCCGTCTCCAACCGCCAGTACGTCCGCTGGCCCTTCCGCCACCTGCACCTGCCGCTGACGGTCTCGCACCTGGGCGGTTCCAAGGCGTCGGTCCGCGTCGCCTGCCGGAATCTCTCGTGCGGCGGCGTGAGCGTGCTGCACAGCTCCTACCTCTACCCCGGCAGCCGCTGCGAGGTCACGCTCCCGCACAACGACGGAACGGAGGTCACGGTCAAGGGCACGCTCGCCAGGTGCTCGCACCTCTCGGGCATCGTTCACGAGGTCGGCATCAAGTTCGATGCGCCGGTCAAGATCGCGGATTTCGTCGAGCTCTCCCCGCAGGCCGGGGCGTTCTCGCTGGAACGCGTCGACCCCGGCACGCTCCGCGGCACGTTGATCTACGTCACCCGGTCGGAGCTCGATCAGCGGCTGATGAGGCACTACCTGCGCGAGACGCAGGTCCGACTGCACATCATCGCCAAGCCCGAGGACGTCATCGCCAAGGCGCTGGCCGGCGTTGACCTGATTATCTGCGAGGCCGAGAGCGCCGCCAGGCCCGACAGCTCAATCCTCCCCCAGCTTCGCCAGTCGGGGGTCGCCTCACCGGTGATCGTGATCCTGCCCTTCACCACGCAGAAGATCAAGCCGCCGTCGCGCGAGAAGCACAACCTCGAAGCCTACATCTCCAAGCCCTTCACCCAGAGCGTCCTGCTCCAGGCCATCGCCGAGTTCATCATGATGGACGACGGCAAGGGGCTCACGAGCACCTCGCTTCCCGCCGGCCACCCCTCCGCGATGCTCGTGGACAGCTTCATCAACGAGGTGCATGCGCAGGCGAAGAAACTCGAGGAAGCGGTCCGAGCGTCAAGCCTCGACCAGTGCCTGGTCTTCTGCCAGCAGATCGCCGGCGTCGCGCCGCTTGTGGGTTTCGAGAAGCTCTCCGAGCTCGCCCGCCAGGCGGAGGCGGCGATCATCTCGACCATGAGCCTCGAGGAGTCGGTCGGCGCGGTGCGCAGGCTCATCATCACCTGCCAGAACACGCGGGCCAAGATCGATTAGCGGTTCGAACCGGAACCTGCTCAGCGGGCTTCGACGGCGTCGCCGATCTCGACCCAGTCATCCTGGTCGAGCTCGCGCCGAACCTGCTCGATCGCCCGATCAAGGGTGTCGATCATCCGTTTGGTGGAGTTGATCGCGTTGTCGATGGCCGACCGGCCGGTCAGGCTCTTCACCGGATCTTCACGCCCGCCCTCGGCGAGGAATGACTCGGTCTGCGATTTCGCCTCGAGCAGGCCCCGGAGAAGGTCCTCGGCCTTCCGCCGAGCATCGACGCTGTCCCTCAAGACTTCCGCCGGATTGCTGCGATTCATCCGCGTTCCTTTGCCGTCCACTCGCTCGCGCAGACTCGATCCAGTCGTCCACTCCCGCGTTCATCCATGAACTTTGGCGCCCGGCGCCCGGAAGAAGGCGATCGTCTGAGCAAGCTGACTGGGCAAAGTGTCCCGCAGATGCGCCCGCGAATCAAGCCGTTATCGCGGTGATGTTCGTATCCCGTATGGATTCCTTGGCGGTGTTTGTCGTCATTTTCGGTTCTTGAGCGGGTGTTTGACGCTCAGGAAGTTCGGGAACGTGGGCCCGGATGACGTCGAGCACCGTCCGGCGGTCGCTCGTCGGGCTCAGCGTGGCCAGGTCGGAGACCAGTGTGGTCAGGCTGAAGTCGTCCCCGAGCGGTCCGGCCCAGGCGTTGATGCCCGGATATGGCGTCGGCTGGAGGAGCTCGGCCGCGTAGGCCAGTTCTTCGTGCAGCTTTTCGCCCGGGCGAGCGCCCGTCAGGCGGATCTCCATGCTCGGGAGGTCCGTCGCGGGGAACGACGGGTCTTGAGGGTCCTCGATGGAGGTGTCGCCGCCGGCGACGACCGGGTTGAAGCCCGACGCCCGGACGAATGACCGCGCAAGGTCGAGGATTTTGACCGGCTCGCCCATGTCGAGGACGTACACCCGGGCCGTCGGGTCGGCGGTTTCGATCGCGCCGGCCTGGATGACCAGGGCCGCGGCCTCCTGGATGGTCATGAAGTACCGCGTCATGCGCGGATCGGTCACGGTGATGGGACCGCCGTCGGAGAGCTGGCTCGACCAGATCGGGAGCACGCTGCACGCCGACCCCAGCACGTTGCCGAACCGCACCATGCACAGCGACGCGGCGGGGCTGGACGCGGTGGCCTGCCGGCGACGGGCCCAGATCGACCTGTGCATCGCCTGGACGTACATCTCGGCCAGCCGCTTGGTGGCCCCCATCACCGAGGTCGGCTTGACGGCCTTGTCGGAGGAGATCAGCACGAACCTGGTCGCCCCGCACGCGACCGCCGCGTCCGCGATGCTCTTGGTCCCGAAGAAGTTATTCGCGACGGCGTGGTACGGGTGCTCCTCCATGAGCGGGACGTGCTTGTGCGCCGCCGCGTGGAAGACGACGTCGGGCTTCAGGGCCGTCAGGTGCCGCAGCGTCCCGGGCGCGTCGATCACGTCGTGGAGGACGGCCGACCGGTGCACGGTGGGGAAGCGTTCGCCGATGCGGCGATTGATCTCAAACAGCGAGTTTTCCGCTCGCTCCATGAGAACCAGGCTCGAGGGAGCGAAAGTCGCGGCAATCTGGGCAATTTCGGAGCCGATCGATCCGCCCGCGCCGGTGATAAGCACGCGCCGGCCCTCGATCAGCCGAGCCACGGCCCGGCGGTCGATGCCGTAGGGCGTCCGTCCGATGAGCCGGGAGTAATCGAGCACCGTCCGGCGAAGCGGATCGATGGCGCCGTTACCCTCGAGCAGGTCTTCGATGGCGGGCACGACCCGTGCAGGAATCCCGGCTCGGTCGAGCGCCGACATGGCTCGAAGCGCGACGGCTCGAAGCCGCCGGGGCAGGCAGACCACCGCCACCGTGCCGGTCGCGAGAAGCGGGGCGAGGATCGCCGGCAGCTGGTCGATCGAACCCAGGAGTTTCACGGCCGCCGAGGGAGCCCGCCCGTCGCAGGTGACGCACCCGTGGACCACGGGCGGCGTCGACAGGCACGAAAGCTGGGACGCCACTTGGTCGCAGGTCCGCCCGGTCCCGATGAGCACGCATGCCCGGGCCGGCGAGGGAGAACGGCTGGGCTCGTGGGTTTGCTCGGTCAATCAAGGCTCCTGACAGACCGAGCGAGAGCCCGGCGTGGAGGTGTTATCGGCACTTACCGGACCTGCCTTGAAGCCGGGCCGGAGACCGGTGCGGAACTCAGCCGACCCCGGCCCGGGGCAGAGCCCGGTACCATCGGGCGATCATGATCCATCGAGTCGAGGGCGTGCTGGAGACCGTGGCGGGGATGACCGCGATTGTGCGCATGCCCGGGGGGATCACGCTGGAGGTCCTGGTCCCGGCGTACCTGGGTCGGAAGCTGGAGGCACGGACTGCCGGCGGCGGCGGCCCGGGCGGCACCGTGAGCTTCCTGACTCACCTTTATCTAGAAGGCCAGGGGCAGGGGGCGTCTTTCATCCCGCGGCTCATCGGCTTCGAATCCGCGCTGGACCGGCGGTTCTTCGAGCTGTTCACGACCGTCAAGGGGATCGGCAACCGCAAGGCCCTGCGGGCGCTCGAAGTCGAGCCGGCGGTGATTGCTCGGGCGGTGGCGGAGAAGGACACCCGGGCGCTGGTCAAGCTGCCCGAGATCGGCAAGCGGCTCGCCGAGACGATCGTGGCCGAACTGCACGGCAAGGTCGACATCTACCTGGGCGCCGCCGAGCTCGCCGAGCTGAAGCCCGGGGCCGAGGCCAGGCCCTCATCGCTGCCGCCGGGCCAGCAGGAGGCGGTCGAGGCGCTGGTGGCCCTTGGCGAAACCCGGGCCGACGCGGTGAGGAAAGTCGAGCAGGCGGTGGCGAGGCACGCCGGTACGCTCACGACCGCGGACGAAGTGCTCGGCGCGGTGTACGGGGGGTAGCGGCTGGCGTGCCGCAACTGAACACGACGGTGAAACATGCCGGGGTACTCAGGAACTCCGCTCGCGGCGAAGCTGGGCATCAAGGCAGGGCACCGGATTGTCCTCGTCAGCGCCCCCGATGAATTCGACGATGTGCTCGGCGAGCTGCCTCCGGACGCGGTTGTCTCACGGTCGCTGCCGCGCTCGCGCCGAGCGGACGTCATCGTGCTGTTCTGCGGGGATGAGAAGTCGCTGGCGAAGGGCTTCGACCGAGCCGCCCGAGCACTCGATTTCGCCGGCGGCCTGTGGGTCGCCTGGCCCAAGAAATCGTCGGGCGTGAAGACTGACCTGGATGAGAATGTCGTCCGAGCGCACGGGCTCGCGACCGGGCTGGTGGACAACAAGGTCTGCGCCGTGACCGACGTGTGGTCGGGACTGCGATTTGTGTACCGCGTGAAGGACCGGCCCGCGAAGGGCGAGAACACGAGGGTTGATCGCTGACGGCCTGTTGTCATGGACGGCGGCTGATGGTGCGCGCGGGGCGCGAATTAAGGCGCTGTCGCGGGGGCGTGGTCGGTACGATCAATCCATGGACGCGAGCACCATCCACGAAGCCAAGCCGCACGATCAGCCCGCCGCGAACAGCGCGCTTTCAGCGCCGACGCCGACCGCCGATGACGGGGCGATCGACCTGGCGCTCATCGTCCGCGACCCGGAGGTCGTGCGCTACCTGCGCGGGTTCGTGGAAGGTGATGCCCGGGACCGAGCGGCCCTCGCCGCGCTGCGCGTGGGCGTGCTCGCGATCGCGCAGGCGACCGGCACCATCGATGCCGCGGCTCTCCGCGGAGAGGGAGACCGGCTCATCGCGGGCGTGCGCGGCGAGCTCGACCGACACGGCGAGCAGGTCGCCAGCCAGCTCGCGGCGGCGCTCCGCCAGTACCTGGACCCGACCGACGGGCACCTGCCGATGCGGCTGAACGAGGTGCTGCGGCCCGATGGACAGCTCGACCAGCTGCTCAGGCGGCATGTCGGGGCGGACAACTCGACGATGGCCCAGGCGCTTGCCCGGCAGGTCGGCGAGGCGAGCCCCGTGTTCAAGCTGCTCAACCCGCAGCAGCAGGACGGCCTGGTCGCGTCGCTGAAGACCGCGATCAAGGAGGCCCTGGACGAGCAGAGCCGCCGCGTGACCGGCCAGTTCTCGCTCAACGACCCGCAGTCGGCCCTGAGCGTGTTCAAGGGCCAGTTGACGGAGGTCAACGGCAAGCTCCGCAAGGAACTCGCCGACGACGTCCAGCGCTTCCAGCGCGAGTTCGACCTTGGGAACGCCGACGGTGCCCTGGCCCGGCTCGTGCAGCGGGTCGAAGAGGCGCAGAAGCGGATCACCGGCGAGTTCACGCTCGACAACCAGGCGTCGGCGCTCTCGAAGCTCAAGGGCGAGATCGTGGGCCTGCTGTCGGAGCTGCGCGACCGCAACACCCAGTTCCAGCAGGACGTGAAGGCCGCGGTGGAATCGCTCAAGGCCGTGCGCGGCGAACGCGAGCGGAACACGGCCGGCGGCCAGGACTTCGAGTCCGCGCTCTGCGAACTGCTCGCGTCCGAGGCCGGCCGGCTCGGCGATCAGTTCGAGGCCGTCGGCGCCACGCCGGGCGAAGTCCCCCGCTCCAAGAAGGGCGACGCGGTGATCGTGCTGGGCGCGGAAACCGCGGCCGCGGGCCGCAGGATCGTGATCGAGGCCAAGCGCCAGGCGAAGAACCTCGCCCAGGCCCGGGCCGAGCTCGAGGAAGCCCGCCGCAACCGCGCGGCGGACATCGGCATCTTCGTCTTCGCCTCGGCGTCCGCGGGCGGGCTGACGGGCGTCGATTCATTCTGCCGACACGGCGATGACCTGGTAGTCGTGTGGGACCCCGAGGACCGCACGACCGACGTGTACGTGAAGGCGGCCGTCAGCGTCGCAAGGGCGCTGGTGGTGCGGCGGAAGATCGAGTCGGAGGCCGCGCACGTTGACCTGGGCCCGGTCGAGGCGGCGTGCGAGATGCTTGAAAAGGCCGGCAAGTGCCTCGGCGTGATCGCGAACGCTGCAACGCTCTCCATCAGCCACAGCCAGAAAGTACTCGAGCAGTCAGAGAAGATGAAGGGTGAACTCGAACTGAGCGCCGAGCGACTCACAGGATGTCTCGACAAACTGCGAGCCAAGTAGCCAGCATGTTTGCACACGCGGCTGTGTTCGTCACTCCACCGCACCAAAGAACTCGACCGCGATCGCGTCCGCAAACAGGATTCCCTCGTCGGTCAGCACCCAGCGCCCCTCGACATCGAGCATCTGCCCGCGGTCGATCAGGCGGGATGCGATCGCCCTCAGCCGGTCGGCTGATCCCGGCGCGATGACCGCCGCCGCGTCGATCACTTCGGCGGTGTTCACGCCCTCGGCCAGGCGCAGCCCCGTCATGATGCGTTCGCGGACGGCCCGGGCCGCGTCCGGGCCTTCATGGTCGGCCAGCGGAGACGTGCCCGATCCATCGTCGAGCCGCAGGTAGTCGTCGAGGCGCGGGACGTTCTTCCACCGGTGCCCGGGCAGGGCGAAGGCGTCACCGGAGCTCGTGTCCGCGACCCGCAGGTGCCCCGACGCCGACGGGCCCGCGGCGAGCCACGAGCGCTGACGCCAGTACGCCATGTTGTGGCGGCATTCCGCGCCCGGCCGAGCAAAGTTGCTGACCTCGTAGCGCTCCATGCCCGCGGTTCGGACCGCCGCCCAGGTGGCCCGGTGCATGGCGACCTCGAGTTCTTCGTCGATCGGTTCGAATTCTCCGCGATTGAGCCGCGCCGTCATCGCGGTCTGCGGCTCGTAGGTGAGGGAGTAGCAGGAGAGGTGCTCGGTGCCCAGGGAAAGGGCCCGGTCGAGGTCCCGGTGCCAGTCGTCGAGGGTCTGGCCGGGAATCCCGAAGATGAGGTCGATGGACTGGCGACCGATGCCCGCGGCCCGGGCGAACTCCAGGGCCAGGGGGACGCTCTCGGGGTCGTGCCAGCGCTCGAGGGTCTTGAGGTGGCGGGTGTCGAAGGACTGGGCGCCCATGCTGACGCGGGTGACTCCGCCCGCGGCGAGCACGGCCATGAGCTCGAGGGTCACGGTCTCGGGGTTGCACTCGACCGTGAACTCGAGTCGAGGCGACGCCAGGTCAAAGAGCGCACGCAGGCGGTCCAGGAGCCGTTCCCAGAGCGGGACGGCCAGAAGACTGGGAGTACCCCCGCCGACGAAGATCGTCTCCAGCGGCCCCGGGCAGGAATAGGCGGCCAGGGCGGTCAGTTCCCTTTCCAGACGGTCGCAGAACGCCCGCTGGCGGTCGAAGGTGTCAACAATGCTGTAGAAATCGCAGTAATGGCACTTGTGGAAGCAGAATGGGACGTGGAGATAGAGGCTGGCGGGCCGGTCCAGCCCGGGCGAGCCGGGGGTTGGGAGCCGGTTGGCGAGGTGCGGGCGACCGCCGCCGGCCCCGTCGCGTTGCGGAAGGACATTGAGCGGTGTATTGTGGGCCATAGGGTTGTGTCTGCCCGGCGACGGGCGGACACGCCGGGAAGGATAGCGAACGCGTGGACTTCTCACTGGTGCTCGTCACGGCGGACTTCAACAAACGGCTGGTGCCGATCGCCCGGTCGCGGACGGTCATCGGCCGAGCGACGGAGTGCAACATCCGCATCCCGTCGGGAGACGTCTCCCGGCAGCACTGCGAGCTCCTGGTGGACGGTCAGACGCTGCGGATCAAGGACCTGGGGTCCAGCAACGGCACCTTCGTGAACCGCAAGCGCGTGACCGAGGCGGAGCTGCACGCGGGGGACCTGATCTCGGTGGGGAACGTCGTGTGCGCCGTCCGCATCGGCGGCAAGCCGCCCGACGTCGACGCCGAGGACACATACGAGGACGGCATCGTCGCCACCACGGCGACCGGGTCCGGGCGGCCGGCCGAGGCCCCCACCACCGTCTCTTCCCGCGCTCCCGCGCCGGTCTCCTCCGTGACCGATGACGACGACGAGGATGACGAGGACGCGAATGACGACAGCGACTCCTTCGACTTTGACTTCTCGGATGATGACGACGAGAAGAAGCCGGGGAAGAAGTAGCCGCGCGGGGGCCCCCGGCAGCTTCGGGGCCGGCCGTGACCCGCTGTCCTGCGCGCCATCAATCGAAGACACCCTGGAACGGCCGGCCGCATGATCTGGGCCTGCCTCAGCCTCATTCTCGTCGGCGCGGCGATCTCGACGCCGCTGACGGCGGTGCTGATCCGCCTGGGACACCGGCTCAAGACGTTTGATTCGCCCGGCGTGGCGGGCCAGGTGAAGGCAGCACCCCGGCGGGTGCCCAACACCGGCGGCGTGGCGGTGTTCCTTGGCGTCGCGATCCCGCTGCTCGCGGCGCTCGTGGCCCTGAATCTTCCCGGCCTCGATCGGGCGCCGTCAGCGTCCGATTCCGGGATCGCCGGCGTCATCACGCGCTGGGTTCCAGCGCTCCACGATCATCTGCCGGGGATCCGCGACAAGACGCTGGACGCGGCGGCGCTCGCGGGGGCTCTGCTGATCGTGCACGTCATGGGCCTGGCCGACGACCGCCGGCCGCTGAAGGCGATTCCGAAGCTGCTCGTGATGATCGGCGTGTGCTCGGCGCTGGTCGGGATCACCGGGTCCCGCATGCTGACGCTGCTGGACCCGTACGCGGGCGGGGCGTGGCTCTCGTACGCGGTGACGGTGGCGTGGATCATCGTCGTGATGAACGCGATGAACTTCCTGGACAACATGGACGGGCTGTCGGCGGGCATCGGCGCGATCGCGGCGGCGTTCTTTCTCGCCGCGGCGCTGGTCGGCTCGCCGCCGCAGTGGTTCATCGCGGCGTGTCTGGCGCTGCTGATCGGGTCGCTCGCCGGCTTCCTGCTGTTCAACGCGCCGCGGCCCTGGTCGGGTCGTGCCGCGACCATCTTCATGGGCGACGGCGGTTCGCTCGTGGTCGGGCTCCTGCTGGCGTTTCTTTCGGTGCGGATCACCTACGCGGAGTCGTGGCCGAGCAGCTCCGATGCCGGCGCCGCCGCGCACGAGGCCACGCATGAGGCCGGCAGTTTCGCGACGACGTGGCTGGGCGTGTTCACGCCGCTGGTGGTGCTCGCCATCCCGCTGTACGACTTCACCACCGTCGTCATCCTGCGGTTGAGCCAGGGCAAGAACCCGCTGGTGGGCGATCTCCAGCACGTCAGCCACCGGCTCGTGCAGCGCGGGCTGACGCGGCGCGGTGCGGTGTACGTCCTCTGGGCGCTCACCGCCGCCACGGGCTGCGGCGCGATCTCGCTCCGCTCGCTCCAGGATTGGCAGGCCGCCCTGGTGGTCGCCCAGACGCTGATGATCCTGGGCGTGCTGTACGCCTACGAGCACGCCAGCCGCCACACGGCAAAGCCGCTCCGCCCGGGATCTCCGGCCGCCCCGGCGATGTCCACCGCGGACGAGGCGGACGAGCCATGACACCCGCCGGTCGCGAGCGTGACCACAGCGCCGTCGCGTACGCGGCGGCGGTCATCGGAACGGTTGTCTCGCTGCGGATGCTCGTGACGTATGAGACCATGCCGGGCTGGAGTTCGGACCCCACCATCGGCGACGTCGCCATCGGCACGGCGGTAGGCCCCGCCATGCGCCTGGCGCTGAACGCGGCCGGGATCCTGGCCGGCACGCTCGTGCTCGTCCTGCGCTGGCGGTCGAGCGACCGCACCGAACGAGGGTTCGCCGGCACGCTGGCCGCGGCCCTGACCGCGGGCGGGCTTGTCGCGGCGGCCTATCACTTGGGTTTCAATCCAGACGCCTCGCTCGAAGATTGGCTGAGCACGAGCGATCTTGCCGCGGGCTTCGCGGCGTGCGCGGCAGCGGCCTCGCTCGT
>JAJVHS010000012.1:26198-37980 GCA_022072615.1 Phycisphaerales bacterium | reverse complement strand
GCGGCGGACGAGCCCACCGGGTACTCGCGGCGGTCGTCGTCGGCGCTGTCATCGTGGTCACGGCCAAGGGTCTGCTGCAGTATTTCGTCGAGCACGACCAGACCATCGCGGCGTTCAAGGCCAGCCGCGACCAGATCCTCGCGTCCAACGGCTGGGAACCGGGGTCGCCGGCGGCGCTCGCGTACGAGCGGCGGCTCCTGCAGCGCGAGGCGACGGGATGGTTCGGCCTCTCGAACGTGTTCGCCTCGGTCGTCGGCGCCGGAGCGCTCGCGCTCGCGGGCATGGCGCTGGGCGCCTCGACCGTCCGCCATCGACGGATTCTCCTGGCCGCGGCGGCATTCGCGGCCCTGGGACTTGGGCTCAGCGCGTCGAAGGGCGGAATCGCGGCGGCGGTGATCGCCGGCGTCGTCCTCGCCGCCCTGACGCTGCTGCGGCGCGGGCGTTTCAGCTTCAACTCCAGCAGGTGGGTGCGTGTCGCCGTGGTGTTGCTGCCACTGGCGATGGTCGCCGCCGGGCAGCTTGCGATCCTCGCTCGCGGCCTGATCAGCGAGCGGATCGGCGAACTCAGCCTGCTGTTCCGGTGGTTCTACATCCGCGGCGCCGCGAGGATCTTCGCGGAGAATCCCGTGGCCGGCGTCGGCACGGCGGGCTTCAAGGACGCGTACATGATGGCCAAGGTGCCGATCGCGCCCGAAGACGTCGCGAGCCCGCACTCCTGGCCGTGGGACCTGGTCGCCACCCTGGGCCTTGGCGGCGCTGCGCTGCTGGTTGCGTGGCTCGTCTGGCTGATCTCGGCGGGTAAGACCGCCGCGAGCGTGATCCGGCACGATGCCGCGCCCGCCGAGCCTGCTTCCACGGCCCCTGCAACCGCCGACGCGTTGGCCATCGAGAGACGCATCATCTTCGCAACGTGCGCGGCGGCGGGCATCGCGTGCGTCTGGGTCGAACGCACGGCCACCGCCCCCGAGACCGCCGTCATGAAACTGACGGGCATCGCCGCGTGGATCGTCGTGTCTGTCATCGCCGCCTCGTCGCTGCGTCAGACCGCCGCGATGCTCGGCCTGGTCGCGGCGGCGTGCTCGCTCGCGCTGCACAGCCAGATCGAGATGACGCCGGTCTGGATCGGGTCGGCGGCGTGGTTCATGGTTGTCATCGGTCTGGCGGCGGCGGGGAGCCCGTCCACGAACGCGAGCGCCGCAGCGATCGCAAGCGGTCGAGCGAAGTTTGTCGGGGCCATGTCACTCGCGGCGCTCGTGCTCATGGTGGCGGTAGCGCTCGTCTTCGTTGTGAAACGAGCACGGCTGGCGTGGCAGTGGCAGTCGCTGGTCGAGCAGGCGGCGGAACGGGCCGTGCAGGTCACGCGCCTTCAGATCCGGCTGCAGGAAGCGCTCCAGGCCCCGACGCAAGGCGAGCGGGCGCAGCAGGTCGAGCGCGTGTGCTCGGATTTCGCGATCGCGCCGCCCGCGGGTCGCGACCTGGCTCAGTGGGCCCCCGGCGCGGTCAATGAAGCGGCGGCGGCGTTGTGGCCCGGGTCGCTCGCGGACCTGCTGGTTGCGGCGGGCATGATCCCCGGCTATGAGCCGCTGCGCGAGTCCGCGAGCAGGCTGGCGATGAGGCTCGCGTTTCTGCCGGACATCGAAGAACGTGACCGCTACGTCCGCGTGGCGATCGAAGAGTCGCAGGCCGCGTCACGGGCCGGGCGCAACCGCGTCTCCGGGCTCGCGTGGCACGCGACGGTGATGCTCGAACTGGTCGACCGGGGACTGGTCGCGGAGAGCGACGGGATCCCCGCGGCCCGGGCGTCGTTGCTGAGCGCGCACGAGGCCGATCCGTACAACTTCCAGCACGCGGTGCGACTGGCGAAGGCGGACCAGCGTCTGGGGCGCTCCGCGGATTCGCAACAGTGGGCCCGGAAGGCACTTGCGCTGGAGGAGCTCGCGCGGCTCGATCCGCTCAAGCGGATGGACGACGCCACTCGGCGCGAGATGAACCGGCTCGCGGCCCAGTGAAATTCATAATTTTTGTTTGAGCCGGCTCGTACAGGTCAAGTAAACTCGCCCCGAAGTGCCGTGCGTCCTTGCGCACAAGGGGGTTTCAATGACATATGCATGCCGGTCGGGTTCTGGTGATATGCGTTGTGCCGCTGCATCGGGCGTGGTGAACCGGATCACCCCGCGTCGTGAAAGCGGCAGCTCGCGGAACGTGCTCGCCGCGCTTGCCGTGTGCGCCCTGGCGGGCACGGCGAGCGCGCAGAACCTCGTGCAGGACTGCACGTTCGAAGCCTGGGGGCTCTTCGCCGCGCCCTGGGTCGTCAAGGTCGGCACGCCGACGCTCCACACCAACCTGTTGGCCGCCCCGAACTGCCCGAACGTCATCGGCCTGGCTTTTCAAGCGGGCCTCGAGGAGATCGGCCAGACCAGCTACATGTACTACCCCGACTCGCAGATGTACGCGATGTACGCGGAAGTGGCGGGCGATCGATCGGTGGCGGGCGGCCCGCGCACGGCCGCGGTCCGCGGGAAGCTCACGAACAACTCGGGCGCCTCGCACTCGGGCTACGTCTACCCCGAGGTGCCCGCCCTGGCCGGCGCGGCCAACACCGACATTCAGCGTTCGACGTGGAAGCCGCTCGTGAGGCGCATGCCGCTGAGCGTCCCGCAGGGCACGAACTTCACGTTTGATGTCCGCGACGAGGACGACCTGGGCGTCCTCGTGGACCAGGTGCACCTGTTCCCGATCCGCTGGGACGAGTGCACCTGCCCGACGGTCATGAACCTGGCGGGATACTCCATCAACTATGACTACACGAGCGCCGAGATGTGGCCGCAGCCGGATCTTGCCCTGCGGCGCAGCACGGCGTCGGGCTGCTGCCCGACGGATCCGTGCGGCGGTGTGCCGGACACCAAGGGCGTCTGGATCTGGAACAAGCAGTGCGGCAACAAGACACAGGAGATGCTGGTCGCCGCCTGGACATTCAACGACCAGACCGGCGTCGGCCCGAACACGCCCACCTCGCTTTCGCTGACCATCGAGGCACAGTCCGTCCAGGGCAAGGTGGGATTTACGGTGCAGTTCTACGACTGGAAGCTGCAGCGATGGGTTGCGCCGGCCGCCATCGGAGGGTTCGGCTGCAGCTACAACAACATGGTGCACCAGTATCCCGGAGGCCTGCTCCCCGCTGCTCCGACGTGCTTCACGGTGAACTGGACGCCGTACTTCTGCAAGCTGCCCAGCAGTTGCACGAACACGCCGCTGGGGCACTACGTCAGCAACCCCGCCCCCGCCGCGGACGGAGCCTTCTTCCTTCCCGCCAGCGCGCCGGCGAATCTCGTGCTCGCACGCATCATCTTCGTGCCGTACAAACCGGAATGGCTCATGATCGCCTCCGGCCCCAACCCGCCGCCGCCGAACGACTGGGTCGCCAAGGTCCACTACGTCGGCATTGATTGCCACTGACGCCGGTCGCGCGGCCGCAGCTCGGACACAGCGGTACCACCCGCAGAGCAACACCGCGGAACCTCTGCACCCGGCTCGGGTTCAACCGCGCCTGGTCATGAATTCGAGCACGTCGACCTTGCTGATGATGCCGACGATCTGGTTGTTGTCGACCACCACGCCGACCTGGTCGGTCTCGAAGATCCGGAACAGCTCCTCGATCCTTGCCTTGGGGTAGATCAGCCCGCCGATGGAGGCGGAGATCGCCCTTGCCGGGCTTGTCGGCGTCACGCGGCCCTCGTTCAGCCCGCGCAGCACGTCCACCTCGTGGACCATGCCGACGGGGTGGCCCTTGGCGTCGATCACCGGCACCTGCGACACGCCGTGGTTCTTGAACAGGTCGATGATGCCCTGGACCGTGTCGGTCTCCTTCGCCGTGATCACCTGCGCCTTGCCCCGCACCTTCAGGATGTCCTCGACCAGCCCCAGGTCGCGGTCGCTGCCGAGGAACCCGTAGTCCTTCATCCACGAGTCCTGGAGGAACTTGGTGATGTACCGCGTGCCCGAATCGGGCAGCAGCGTCACGACCGTCTTGCCCTTGCCCAGCTGCTTGGCGAGCCGGACGGCGATGTGCACGTTCGAACCCGCCGACCCTCCGCAGAACAGGCCCTCCTCGCGCACCAGCCGCCGGGCCATCGTGAACGACTCCTTGTCGTTCACCTGGTAGAACTCGTCCACCACCGAGTAGTCCATCGCGTGGCAGAGGATGTCCTCGCCCACGCCCTCGACCTTGTACACGTGCGGCGTGGGCATGGTCTTGGTGTAGAAGTAGTGGTAATGGATCGACCCGATGGGGTCGACGCCCACGATCTTGACCTGCGGCGCCTTCTTCTTGAAGAACCGGCCGATCCCGGAGATCGTCCCGCCGGTGCCCGCCCCCGCGACGACCACGTCGACCTTGCCCTGCGTGTCTTCCCACAGCTCGGGGCCGGTGGAGAGCTCGTGGGCCTCGATGTTGTCGGGGTTGTGGTACTGGTTGACGTAGAAGGCGTTGGGCGTTTCCCTGGCGATCCGCTTGGCGGTCTCGACGTAGTGCTGCGGGCTGTCGCCGGGGACGTCGGTCGGCGTGATCACGACCTCGGCGCCGAAGCTCTTGAGCATGTTGACCTTCTCCATGCTCATCTTGTCGGGCATGGTGAAGACGCAGCGGTACCCCTTCACCGCCGCCCACATCGCGACGCCCTGGCCTGTGTTGCCCGAGGTGTTCTCGACGATCGTCCCGCCCGGCGCGATCAGGCCCTTCTTCTCCGCCTGGTTCAGGATGTACACCGCCATCCGGTCCTTGATGGACCCGGTGGGGTTGGTGTACTCGCACTTGACGAGCACCGTCGCGTCATCGGGCCCGACCACCTTGTTCAGCCGGACCATGGGCGTGCGACCGACGGCGTCGAGGATGTTGGCGAAAATCGGCAAGGCGCGGCCTCCTGGCCCGCTCGCTGAACGCGGGGCGGGAGAAAGGCTAGGCACGCGACTTTCTTCGCGCGGCCCGCCCACCGGGCGGCGCCTCGCCGACCGGCGGGATCAATGTCAATTCGTCTGCCGAGATCGAATCCCACTCCAGCTGAGGGCTGGCGAGCCATTTGTGAGCCACTGTCCTCTCTTGGGCAACGCGGCGCAAGCGGTCGGCGAGTGGCCGATCGATCTCACCATAGGGCGTGCCACCTACCGGGAAGTCACCCTCAACGGGCACGAACCACTTCCGACTTCTCGCAAGGCGAATCACCGCCGGCAACGCTCGCCGAGCCGCCGCTCTCCACTTCTTCGCTTTCGGTGCGAGCAAGCCCTCCTTGAACGCGACATCCCACCAATACAGCTGTGCTCGCCAGCACCACGCGTGCGACCGAGCACGGGCGTCCTGAAGTTCAGTCGGGCCGCGCACTTTGCAGCGGCGGAGCCGATCCGACACGCCGCTGGAAAGGAGGAGTTTCCTGAGAGGCGACTTTGAATCAAACCCGATCGCATCGAACGGCAGCAGTGCCTTCCGCAGATTCAGAGCCCATGCATAAGACTCTGCCATCTCGACCGACCACTGCATCTCGTACGGAGCGTCCGCTGACAATGTGGATGCGGACCAGAACAATCGCATGGCGTCTGACTCGCTGACATGCCGTCTTTCGACGCACGTTCTCGCCCACGCCTGGGCGGCCTTGGCGGCATCCGATGCCTTGGTGAATCCAAGTTCCCGGAGATCGCGAGATAGCGGCTCCTTGTCACGCTGAATAGCGATCGCTCGGCCTCGCAATGAGACCGCGAGTTCCAGAATGAGGCGTGCGCCGATCGCATCGGCCGTCCACGCATTAGCATGCTCTTCTTTCGACATGGCCGCAGCTGTACGACGGACTCCGCGTTCTCTCGGGGAACCTCACGGCCGCCCGAATGCGCTGTCCTGTTGCGCACAATCTATCGCCTACGGGATTGATGCACAAGCGGGGCAGCCGTACTCATGCCATGCGATTCCACAATGAGCTCTCGGATCAGTTCCCCAGCACTTCCTCGCAGATCTTCATCGCTTCGGGCAGCGCATCCGCCGCCTTTTCCCAGTCCACCGCCGCACCATCGGGAATCATGAACCCCTTGAGATCGGCCTCTTCGACAAGCCACGGGCGGATCGGCAGCGTGTGCTGCTCCATCGTCGCCAGCAGCTTCTCCGTGTGCTCGGCGAGCAGGAACTCGGCCAGCAGCCGCGCCTCGGCGGGGTGCGGGGCGCCCTTGACGACCGCGACCGTGTTGGGAATCAGCAGCGGGCCGCCCGTCCAGGCCGCTCCCGAGCTCGTCGCGTCGGGCTGGCGCCTCGCCCCGCCCGGCGACTCGGCCCCGGCCACCCCTGACGAACCCGCCGCCGGGATCTCAAACGCGAGCGACACCGGCCACGCGTTGCGCTGCGCCGACCACACGTCGTCGGTATCGACCAGGCCGACATCGATCTCCCCCATCCCGACGGCCCGGGCCACTGTGGAGTTGCCGTCGTAGAGCCGCACATCGTTGGCCTTCAGAGCCTCCAGCCAGCGCCGAAGCGCCCCGTGCCCGTGCCGGGCCGCGATCGCGGCCATGTGGGCCCGGGTGGTTCCGAACTGCGGCCGAGCCAGCCCGACCCGGCCCTTCCACGCCGGATCGACCAGCGATTCCAGCGACCGGGGCACGTCGCTCACGTTCACCCACTTGCTGTTGTACGCGATCACCCGCGCCCGCTGGGCGAACGCGTGCCACGACCCGTCCGCCGCCTTGTGCTCGGCCGGCCACGCGTTCCCGTCCGCGTCGAACGGAGGCGACGGCATGGGTTCGAGCACGCCCGCCCGGGCGAGCATCACCGTTCCCAGCGCCTCGCTGGACCACCACACGTCGGCTCGGGGCGAGTCTTTCTCGGCCAGCAGGCGCTGGACCAGCCCGGTGGTCTTGGTCGCCTCGGTATCGCCGACAATCTCGACGATGATGTTCATCTGCTGGCGGAACCGCTCGGCGACGGCGCGGAGGACGGGGTCGTCGACGCTCGAGTACAGCACCACGGTGCGGGGCGCCGGGACCTTGACGGCGACCCGGTCCCACCTTCCGGTGACGGCGGCGATGGCGGCGGCGACGGCGGCGAGCAGCACGACGACCGCGGAGATGCTGAGTGCCCATTCACGGGCGGTGCGCATGTCTGGCCCCTTGCACCACGCCCTCCGAGCAGCAACGGTACGCACGGAGGGAGGCAGAAGGCCATGGAATACAGGAGCAGAAGCGTTCCGTCAAGCCCTTGTCAGGCCTGGTGAATCGCCGCGTTCAGCCACTCGGCGAACTTCACCGAGAGCACGCCCACCAGCGGCAGCACCAGGCCCCGGACGATCGGGTCGTCCCGCCACGGCGCAAAGGCACCCTCTTTGACGGCTTCGATGCGCTCGATCAGCGCCTGGACGTGCGACCGGTCCAGCGGGGCCGGAGCGGGGGACGCCGCGGCAACCGCCGCCGCCACCCGCACGGGCGCGGTCTTGGTCCCGACCTGCTGGTCGGCGTCGCCGCCGGTGACCGCGCTCTCGAGCGCTTCCCGAGCCTCGGGCAGCGCACCGGCCTCGGCAACAGGTTTCTCCTCGATGGTGCCCGCGACCAGCGCAACCGCCGCGCCGGCGGGGGACGCCTCGGCGGAGAACTGCGCGAGCCGCGACTTGAGCCGGTCCACCTCGATCTGCCGCACGCGCTCGGCGCTGCGGCGCATGGACCACCCGACCACCACGCAGAGCACCATGCTCAGCCCGTACAGCACGATCAGCAGCGCGCTGTGCGGCCACGCGTCCACGCTGCGGTGCCACGCCACCGCCGCCAGCAGGATGATCCCGATGGGGAAGTAGATCAGGCTGTTGACGACCGCCGTGGTCCGCGCCGTCGCTCGCACGTCGAGCCATGAATCGATGATCGAGTCGTCGATCCCCGTCGCACGGCGGGCAGGGTCGCGGACCTCTTTCGGCCACAGTGAGCGCCTGCACGAGAGCAGGTTGACGAACCGATTGCACGTGTGCCCGGCGTCGAGCACCAGGAGCACCAGCCCGTTGAGCACGGCGCCCAGGATGATCATCAGGAGCAGGTGGACGTTGTACGCCCCGACACCGCGGACGGGCACCATCGGTACACCCAGGAACAGCAGCAGGCCCGAGCCCACCAATACCAGGATCAGCCCGAGGACCGCCAGGCGGATCCAGATCTGCGACCCCAGGGTGCGTGCTCGGAGGCCGACCAGCAGGTCGTACACCCTCATCACCCGGCCCTGGGGCGGGCACGACCAGCCCATGACGGAGGCCCGCATGATGGCGCGAAGGAACGCTCGCCACCGCTGCTTGAACGTCAGCGGCGCGTTACCCGTCTCCGTGGCGGGATTCACCCATGCCTGAGCAGGCTCGAGCAGCCAGGTGTCGACCGCCGATTCCGGCGTGGCGCCGCCGGCCACAACCCATTTCAAACGCCGCGGCCTGCTCGAATCGGACGCCGCGACACCGCACGACCCGCCGCGCTGATCGCCCGGACCGCCCGGCGTATCCTCCTCCTCGTCGGAGAACGCGACCGCGGCCTCGACGAGCCGGTGACGGATCAGGGACCAGCAGATCCAGAAGAAATACGCGCCCAGGAGAATCGCCGCGAAGCGCAGCAGTTCCGACGGCCACGCGCTGACGCCGTCGATCAGGCCCCAGGGTTCGCCGAGGCGATCGCCGAAACGCATCGCCAGTGCCGCGACGGCCGCGTAGAGCGCCGTGGCCACGAGAAGGCGCATCCCCAGCCGCACCGCCCGCTGCCACGAATCAACTTCCCCGCCGCGGAAGAGCCGACTCCGTCGCGCCAGCAGTGCGACAACCAGAACGCACAGTGCCGCCGAACCGACGAGGGCCAGCCCCAGGCCGATGACCTTCCTCCCGGAGACCGCCGGCTGCTGCGCGCTGGGAACGTACGCGCTCTGCGTCGCCGATACCGGCCTGTTCATCGGCAGGGCGACCGCGACGCCCTGGCCGATCTCGTAGACCCAGCCGCGCGGGGCTCGGAAGTCCATCTCGCCCACGAGGTTCCCCAGCGCCGTGTCGTTGAACGGGCCGACGGCGTGGATAGCGGCCAGGAACATCGCCGTCTGGTAGCACGACCGGAAGGGCGGGAAGCCCGCCTGGACGTCCTGCGACACGCGCAGACCCAGGTGCGACGCGACCACCACATTGCGCATGATCTCGTAGTCGCTCGCATCGGTCAGCGAAGCGTGCAGATCGGTGGTCATTACCAGCGTGTCGGGGAAACGGTCGCGGATGAGCTGGATAAGCGGGCGCTTGTCGTACTGGTCGTAGGCGCAGATCAGGACGGCGGAAAGTTCGCGGCCTTGCGAGACAAGGTCCCGCTGGTAGAACTCAAGCTGGCGGTAGACGTAATCCACGTGCCGCGGACCCACCGGGGTCGTCGGCTGCATGGAGATCCCGGCTCGCTGAAGGTTCGCGGCCTCGTCGCGGTACCGCTGGTACGCCGTCCGCCCGGGCTCGCTCCGCGGGGCGATATCAAGCCCGGACATGAAGTTCATGACGCGGACCTGGCCGGACTCGACCTGGTCCCTGAACTCGGCGGCGAACTCGGCGCCGTAGGGGCTGTCCGACTCGCACACGACCGCCATCGCGTGGCGCGTGACGTCAAGGCTCCGCCGCCGTAGACGCAGCTCCGTCGTCAGAATGTCCACCAGGTTGCGATCCGAGTTCAGCACCCGGCCGAGCCGCCAGCTCCCCAGCGGCTGGAGCAACTCGGCCCCCTCCTGCCCCACGGTTTCACGACCAATCGATCGGGAGAACCAGCGGTCGATGTCGTCGCGAGACCTGGCCGCGGCCATCAGCCCGGCGGCGGTGCCTCCCGTCGGAGCCACGCGGCCCTTGGCGGTGAGCGCGACCGCTCGGAGCGAGACGGTCGACCCGGTGTTGATCACGTCCCACGTCGCGCGTGCCGGCGATGGGTCCATGACCGCCGCCCACGCCAGGTCCTCGATGAGCCCGCCCGAGTTGCGTCGGAAGATCTTCACGCGCGCCGGTTCGCGGCTGCTGATGCGCTCGAGGATCTGCTCGGCCACGCTGCGCAGCCGCGGCAGCGACATCATCTCGTCCAGCAGGCCGTCGGGCACGAACACGAGCAGGCACCGCTGGTTGCCCTTGGCGAACCACTGCGCGGCCATGAACCGCGACAGCCCCGACCGCACCGGACGCTCGACGCGGATGCGGATCAGCCCCGCCGAATCGGGCGAGAAGCCCGCTCGTTCGAGCCCCATGGTCGTGGCCAGCCGCTCCTGGCGCCTGGATTCCTCGTCCTCGAGGCCCGGGCCGCTCACCAGTTCCTGCATGATGATCGTCAGCCGGTCGGCGGAAGCCTGGTCGTGCGCGATCGCATCGACCGAGGCCTTGGTCACGCGGATGGTCTTGTCGCGCCACGGCGTCGACACATCGGCCGGCGCGGGCAGCACCGTCGAATCGCTCACCGCCAGGAGCGGGTCCTCCCACGCCCGGGCGTAGATCGGTTCGTAGTCACTCGGCCGCTCCTCGACCAGCCGAGCCGCGGTCGTGTTGGGCGTCCGGCTCGCCGGCTGCAAGTGCGGTGACGTTGCCACGATGCCGCTCAACACCGCGATCAAGAGCGGCGCGACCCAGCTCTCCCACCCGCCACCAGTTTTCATCATTTGCACGAGATTACCCCGCCCGGTACGTGGATGGTCCCTCCGACGTCGAGTCGAGCGCCGCTTTGACGGCAATCCCAAGCTACCCAAGCAGCCATGGACCAGTCAACAGAAAGATTGCATCGCAACGCTCGTGCGGACCACAGGCAGCGCGGGAATTGCGCGTTTCAAACCCGCCCGATCGACCACAGATCGCCCTTGGACCGGGGCAGTTCGCCCTTGGATATGCTCAAGACATGGCAAAGAAGAAGATTCGTGCCAAGCCGGCGTCCAGGTTACGGTCCACCGCAACGGCCACGGGCGGTCGCGCCGCCGGCACTCGCCGCAGCGCTCCCGCTCGGCGAGCACGAGCCGCGTCAAACATCACCGACGGCTCCATCCTCGGCACCGTCCCCCTCGCCGCGTGGATCAGCGCCAACAAGCACAACCTCCAGCCGCCCGTCAGCAACAAGCAGCTCTACCGCGACAGCCAGGACATGATCCTGTTCGTCTCGGGCGGGCCGAACACACGCAACGACTACCACGTCAACCCGACGGAGGAACTCTTCTACCAGATCAAGGGTGACATCGCCGTGCGCGTGCGCCCGCTCGACGGGTCGGCCCCGCACGACGTCGTGGTGCGCGAGGGCGAGCTGTTCCTGCTGCCGCGCTGGATCCCCCACCGCCCGCAGCGCCCCGCGGGCACCGTCGGCATGATCGTCGAGTTCCCGCGCGGGTTCGATGACCAGGGCAACCCGCAGAAGGACGGGCTGCAGTGGTACTGCCCGTCGTGCGATTCATTGGTGCACGACGCTCGGTGGGTGCTCCGAAAGATCGATGAGGACCTCAAGGTGATCATGGAAGACTTCTGGGGCGGACCCGTGGAACGCCGCACCTGCAAGCGGTGCGGAACGGTGATCCAGCGAGCGGGCGCGATCGAGCTGAAGGGCGGGAAGGTGAAACGAGCAAGCAAGTAGATCGACGACCGCGACGGAGACTTCCCAAGCCAAGATTTTCGCGGCTGGTTGCTACAGACCTTGTATGCGCACGAGGTTCTTAAGCAGTCGAACGAGAAGTGATAGTCACTTTTCTTATTTCAGGCGCTTGAACGCGGTTTTTGTGGCAACCAAGGTGAGTATGAGCCAGCATATTTGGGGG
>JAJVHS010000012.1:0-26188 GCA_022072615.1 Phycisphaerales bacterium | reverse complement strand
GGGGTGTAGGGCTTTCGACGAGCGGGCGTCAGAATGATCGGACGTTGGAGGGCACGTGCTTCGGGGAGTGCGGCGATGAGCGGGACGAGGATGGTGACCAGGACGGCGGTGTGGCTCCTGCTCGTCTTCGTGCCGGCAGCGGCATTGAACGGATCAGTGGTGGCGTACACCAACGCCGGCGGACAGTTCACCTGGGACACCGGCGAGTACTACGACAGCCTTGGCGAGTTCCCCGGCAACTTCCTCGACATCACACAGCCCGCTTCGCAGTTGGGCGCTCGGAAGAATGGCGCCTTCGGCAAGTGGTGGGTGGCCAACATCGCACTCCATGATCCCGCGCCGCGTTACATGAGAGGCGAACCCGGAGCAGAAGTAGCACAAATCACAGACCCCAAGCTATTCGACTGGAACGGTGGGACAAACAATTTCATCGCCTACTCGCTGCGCGAGTACGGTCCGGGAGAACGGATCCGGAGCGACGCCCGCTGGAGAGAAAACGCGATTACTTCATCCATCTCCCCAACAGCATGTCGCTCTCGGAGGGCACGCCCTGCATCAGCGACCTCGCGTACGTCGGCGTCCGCACCAGGATCGCCGGGCAGTGGCACTACGGGTGGATCCTCATCGCCGACCACGACGTTCCGCTCGCGTGGGCCTACGAAACCGAGCCCAACACGCCGATCGACATTCCGATCCCCGCGCCATCGGCGGGGTTGATAATCCTCGCCGCGGCGGGCGTTCTTGCACCCCGGCGATCACGAGATTCTCTCTTGTCGATCGATCGCACAGCGAACGCCTTGTGACTCGGTGCGCCGATCACGTGTACGCTTGCTCGATGTCCACGCCGCGCACTCCGCTCACGCAGATCCTCCGCTCGCAGTTCGAGGCCGCGCTGGCGATGCTCAACGAGTGCATCGTCAAGTGCCCGGCCGAACACTGGTCCGACGAGCACGATGCCTCGTGCCGCGTGGCAAAGTACCCCGTGTGGATGGTCGTCTACCACACGCTGTGCTTCGTCGATTGCTACCTCTCGCCGAGCAACGAAGCCTGGGAACCCACGCCGCGTTTCCATCCCAAGGGCCGCCAGGAGCTCGAGGACGAATACCCCAGCCGCGCGTTCTCGCGGGAGGAGATGCTCGACTACATGGCCTACTGCCGAGCCAAGATCGCCCGCGTGCTCGGCGACGGGCCCGACGCGGAGACGAACGACTCGCTCGGCGAACCGTCGGGCTTCTCGTGGCTCCCCTTCACCCGGGCCGAACTTCACATCTACAGCACGCGCCACGTCGCCCACCACACGGGCCAGCTCGCCGCGTACCTCCGCCGCTCGGGCGTCGAGCTCTCGTGGGTGAAAGCGGGTTGGAAAGACCTGCCGTAGGAAACAGAGTGAACGCAGAGGTCGCGGAGATCACAGTGAGATCGCAAGCGAAATACATGGTTCGCTTCACGCAGGCCGTGCCACGGGTGTGAGGATGACCCGCTGACTCGGCACGCTGTGCGACGACTCTCCCCCTCCTGGCCAATTCAGCTTCCTCTCCGCGTTCTCCGCGTCCTCTGCGTTCAACTCTTTACCGACATCGCCAGTCCGATCCCTCTCGACTCCTCCGCGTTCAACTCTTCACCGTCATCGCCGTCAGCGCCCGCACGTCCGCCACCTTTTCGAGCCCCAGGATCGCGTGCGCGAGCCGCTCGCACGCCTGGCGCCCGAGCACCGTGTCCCCCAGCGCGTGGAACTTCACCGCGATCTCCTCCGCCGTCATCGGGTCGCGCGGGTCGCCCTTGGGCACGTCCACCCGCGTCGAGAACGATTTGCCCGACGTCGTCGTGATCGTCACCCTTGACGGCTGGAACTTCGGGAACAGCGCCTCGAATTCCTCGTTCGCCACGACCTTGACCTTGTCCATGATCGGGATCAGCGCCTTGTCGAGCACGCGCGATTCCTTGAACTGCAGCGGCGTCACCATCCCGTCGACCAGCCCCACCGCCATGCAGTACGGCAGCGAATGGTCCGCCGTCTCCTTGCTGTCCGGGCGGTACTTGTGCGGGTCGCCGAGGATGTCCGCGGCTCTGGCGATCACCTCCACCTTGATCTCCGCCACGTCGCCGGCCCGGATCTCGTTCACCTTCACGCACTTCATCATCGCCGTCAGCGGCGCGTGGCTGAGCGCCTCGATCGGGAAGCTCTTCATGCCGCAGTCAAGGATGCGGTAGTGGTCCTCCGCCCCGCGCGGCAGGCGGTCGAGCAGGATGTTGGTGTCGAACTTCGCGGCCGCGCCCTTGTAGTGAACGTGGCCGAAGACCGCGTACAGGCCCTCCTTGCCGTCGATCATGTGCTCGGGGCCGCTGAATCCGCGCCGCGCGAGCATCGCGCTCTCGACCCCCATCCGCGTCGCCCACGGGTCCACCGTGTTCTTCATGTTGGTGAGCTTTCCCGCCGTCACCGCGCCGGGCGTGAACGTCCGCGAGGCGCTGATCCCGATCGCCTGCACCATCTGGTCGGCGTTCAGGCCGATCACCTTGCCCGCCGCGATCGGAGCCGCGAACGCCGTCAGCGTCGCGTGGTGCCAGCCGTACTCGCGGATTCCCGGCACCCCGAACTCGCACAGCCGCTGCTCGACCTCGTAGGCGATCACCGTCGCCAGGATCAGATCCTTGCCCGACAGCCCGAGCATCTCGCACAGCGCCAGCGGGCCGGCGATGATGTCCGACGGGTGGCAGGGATCAGCCTTCCAGTAGATGTCGTTGTAGTCCATCGCCCGGATCATGTGGTCGTTGAGGAACGCCGCGTCCACCGCGTTGGTCCGGAACCCCGAGACGAACGCCGTGCACGGCCCGTGACCCTTGTCGGCCGGCCGATCGGGGCTGAGCCCGGCCATCTCGCGGTAGTGCGCGAGCAGGATGTGGGCGTCCTCCTGCTGGCTTCCGCCCAGGGCACACCCCATCGAGTCGAACCAGAACAGCTTGGCCTTCTCGATCGCCGCGGGAGATAGGTGGTCGTATGTGAGCGAGCACGCCCATTCGGCGAGCGCGTGCGAGACGTATTTCTTGCTCGATTCAACCTGGGACGCTGCCATGGCGAAGCCCCTCGACGGTGAACAACGGACCGGCATCAACGCCGACACAGCCCCGGTGCGTCCATCATACCGCGCGGCAAGCGCGGTCCACCCCGGCTCATGGGGAGAACTCGTACCAGGCCACGCCCCGTGCCGGAACGGTGACCGGAATCATCGCAAGGCCCCTGGGGTCGACCGGCACGGTGATCGCGTTGCCCGCGGCGCCGCGGACGCGCGCCTGGGTCCGAAGCCCCGTGTAGTACACGTTCACCGGCAGGTCCACGGAGACGGCCTGCTCGGACGGGTTGTACACCACGAGCATGCCGGGCGTCGCCAGCGCCGGGTTCACGTGCAGGAGCCAGTCAAGGTTCCGGCCATCAGGACGCGGGCCGTGAATGACGTCCGAATCGAGGATGGCTCGGTGCTGCTTGTACCACGCGACCCATCGACCGACCATCTCGCGCGTCGCGTCCGTGTCATAAAGCCGCGGACCGCGGTAGCACGCCTGCACGCCTGCCCCCAGCAGGTTCATCAGCCGTCGCTCGTAGTGATCCAGGTGGTCGGCGAGCGGCTCGATCGTCGCCGCCGGGCCGCCGCCGTGATACTCGGTGAGCGGGACGAACATCCATCCCATCGAGGGCGTCTTGGTCCAGGTGCCGTCGTGGATGTTCTGCCGCTCGATGATCTCCTGCTGCTCGCGCGGGAGCGACCAGTTGGTCTCGCGGTAGCCCATGCCGCACTTGTTCGATCCGGCGAGGTAGTACCAGTCCGGAACGTTGAGGTAGACGCCCCGGCTGCGGCACCAACGGTAGAACTCGGTGATCGTGCGCCACTGCGACCACTGCGAGTCCTGAAGACCGCGATGCCCGGGATGGTCGGTCGAGGCGCACACATCGCCCGGGTACGACCCGTCGTGCTCGAGCACATCAAGACCCGTCGCCTCGAACATGGCGTAGAGCTTCTCGAAGTACGACCGGCCCCACGGTGATCCGATGCACGGCGAATTCCCAAAGGTCGCAAATCCGCCTGGCTTGCCCGTCGCGGGGTTGACGACGTCGTTGTGCTCGTCGATGCTGCGGCTGGCGAGCAGGGAGTAGCCCCCCAGCGCGACACCCCTGGCGTGGGCCTCGTCGGCGAGCCGGCGGAGCTGGTCGCGGTACGCGGGGTCGGTGTTCTCGATGTCAAAGCCGCTGCCGAAGGTCATGATGACCAGCTCAAACCCGACCGTGGCCGCCTGGTCGATCGCGGCTCGGACGGCGGCGGGATCGGCCGACCGCACGTGGAAGATGAGCGGGTTCTCCTGCACCCACGGCGCGATGACGCGGTACATGCGGCGGAGCGAAAGCCCGCGACGCTCGCGATCGGTCGAGTCATAGAGCAGCTCGAACACGCGAAACGACTCGAACGTCTCGCCCGGCGCCAGCACCTGCGCGGGCCCGTGGTGCGGCGAGCATTCGAGCAGGCACGGCGTGCGCCGCTCGTAGTTCACCTGTGTTTGATACAGCGGATCGACCTTCCACCGCACGCCCGGGCTGTCGAGCGACGTGTCCATCGACCCGCCGAAGGCATATTCAGTCTCGACGTGCATCGACCGGGGGAAGGCGGCGAACGCGGATTCGTTCCCGCCGACCATCGAAGTCGGCTCAACCGTCGCCAGGATCTCGGCCTTGAACGCGTCGACCGTGATGCTGACGGGCCCGTTGTTGGCAACCGTGATCCACTTGCTCAGGAGCGGAATCCCGTCGTACAGCTCGTAATGGACGGTGGCCGTCACGCCCGCGAACTGCCCGCCGAGCGGAGCGAACTCAAGGTGCACCGACACGCCCGCGGGCGGCCACGCCGGGCTGACGCTGAGCCACTGCGTACGCGGCTTCCAGTCCATCCGCGGCTCGGTCTTCCCCGTGGTCACCGAGACCAGACGCCACGCCGCAGGGTCGTCTGTCATGGAATCGAGCCATTTCGGATCGAGGTAATTGTGAATCGGCTGACCGAGAAGCCCGCCCAGCGAGCACTCGTTCCCGTTGATCGTCACCGTTGCTTCGGGACGCACGCTCCGCAGTTCCGAGGCTCTGGTCATGAGATTGTCAATCGCCACGGTGGCCGCACCGGGCCATGTCCGGATGACGCGCCGCACCAGACCATTGTCCAGCACGATCTGCCGACGATCGTCGTTGCCGACATCGTCCGGCGAACCTCCCGGTACGGCCTCCCGCCTGACCGTCGCGGCGAAGGGCGAACCGTCGATGAGCCAGTCGCGAGACACGATATTGACATGCGGGACCGGCGGAGCATTCCCGCCGGCCGCGCAAGAGCACGAGGCGGCAAGCCACAGGACGACATGCAACAGGGATCGGATCGCCATGCGGGCATGGTACATGAACGAGGCCCGGCGGGGAGAAACAAGATCGTGTATGATCGCGGACGGGTCGCACACCAGAGTCCGCACAAGAGTGTCAACCTGAGTGATCAGGAGCAAGTGGAGATGCGCATGCTGATCTATATCGTGATCACCATCGTCGGGCTCCTTGTCACGCTCTTTGGCGTCCTCGGCGTGGTCGGTTCGTTCGTGCCCGAGACGCACACCGCGAGCATGAGCGTGGACGTCGCCACGCCGATCGACAGGGTGTGGGCGGCCATCGACGACCCGCCGTCGTTCCCGCAGTGGCTGCCCGGCGTCGATGCCGTCGAGATGCTGCCCGACAAGGACGGTCGCCGCGCCTTCCGCCAGAAGCAGGGCCGCAACTCGTTCGTGCTCGAGGAGACGGTCAAGCAACCCCCCACGCTCGTGACCCGCACCATCACCGACGACAACGGGCCGTTCTCGGGGAGCTGGGAGCACCGCCTCGAGGACCTGGGCGATGGACGCACCCGCGTCACGGTCACCGAGACCGGCACGATCAAGAGCCCCATCCCCCGGGCCATCATGCACTACGCGATCGGGTACGACTACTACCTCAACTCGTTCGCCAAGGCGCTCAAGGCAAAGTTCGGCTGAACGCTCCGGCGGAGCGATCCGGATGCCTGTCGGCGGATCCATTCTCGCCAAGTACGGGTCGGACCAGGAGCCCCCGCGCCGGCCCGCCTCACCGCGCATCCGCCCGGACCTGGTGTTCTTCGCCGGGCTTGCGGTGCTCGTGACGCTGACATGGTGGTCGCTCGATGATCCGCGGGGCCTGGCCGTTTTCCGCGTGGTCACCATCACCGGCATCGCGCTGTTCGTGATCGCCCGCGCCGCTCAGGGCTGGCGGGAAGACGGCATCATGGGGGTGATCTACCGGCTCAAGCATCCGATGGGTACCGTGCTCGCGGGGGACGAGGAACGTTCGCCCATGGCCCGGTCGCTCGGCGCGTTGTTCCTGCTCGCGATTCTCGCGAACGTGTCGGTGTCTTTGATCATGATCTCTCGCGGCGGGGCGGGCGTGGCAGGCCGCGCGACAACGCCGGCTGGGGCGCCGTCAACGGGCACAACCCCCGCGCCACCCGCGCCCGCGCCGTAACAGGCGTCACACCGCCACCGGCGGAAGCCCCATCGCCCGCCGCCACGCCGAGAACTGGCCGAGATGACCGCTCTCGTGCTTGACCATCAGCGTCACGAGCATGTCCCCCACCGTCGGATGAGCCCCTCGCCAGCGCTCGAGCGGATTGGGCATCGATGTCGCCCCTGCCGGCAACTTCTCGAGCCCAGCCGTGGCCGACTCATGCAGCTCGCTCCACACCGCGAGCAAGTGCCCCGGCGCCTCGTACGCCGACAGGCCCGCTTCGGGCCGCGAGTTCTGCCCGTACCGATGCCCGAGCGGATCCTCGAACGCTTCTGCTCGGATCAACGACCCCGCGACCGACGCATACAGGTTGAGGTGGCTGAAGATCCACGCCGGATGGTTAAGCACGCGACCGGCAACGGGCTGCGAAACCCATTGTTCGGCCCAGAGGTCCTCTGCAAGGCGCCGCCCGTACGCGGCGTTGCGCTTCCACGTGATCAAGACAGCCGAGGCAAGCGGGTTCATCACCGAGCATACGCCACGCCTCCCGGACGGTCAGGCCCTGGCGCGCCGCGTCCTTCACGCCGGCGTCGTTCAAATGCCGGCGGCGCGACGCAAATCGCCCCGTCCCGGGGACGCTGCTCACAGTTCCACCCGCCGCCCGGATCGGGCCGCGTGGTAGATCTTGTGCATGAAATCCACGTCCTTGCGGCCCTCCTCGCCCGAGGATTCGACCTCCTTGCCCTCCGCGATGCACCGGGCAAAGTGATCCAGCTCCGCGGTGAACTGGTTCACCGAGAATGGCTTCTTGATCTCGCACACCTGCGTGTCATCTCCGTGGAACCCGTGCAGCGTCCGGTACTCGGTCGCCGGCTCCATCCCCACCCAGCCTCTCTCGCAGATCACCTTGTACCGGTTCACCCGGGCCGTCCCGAAGCTCGACGTGCACACGGCGATGCAGCCCGACGGGAAACGCAGCTGAAAGGCGATATAGCCCTCGACCTCGTCGAAGCGCTCATCGCCGGACTGGTCGTTGATCATCGCCGATGCCTCAACCGGTGATTCGCCGAGCAGCCACCGCGTCGTGTTGAGGGCGTAGATTCCGATGTCGAACACCGACCCGCCGCCCGCAAGCTCCTTCGACAGCCGGTACTGCTCGCGCTTGCCGACATCCAGGCACGCATCAAAGTTGACGAACCGCGGACGCCCGTACGTCCCTTCGCGGATCATCCGCCGCATCTCGTTGTTGATCGGCTCGTGGTGGACGCGGTACGCCGTCATGAGCGTCCGGCCCGCCTGCTTGGCGGCGCGGATCATGCGTTCGCAGTCCTCGACCGTGCCCGCCAGCGGCTTCTCGCAGCAGACGTGCGTCCCGGCCTCGAGCGCGGCCACCGTGTCGCGCGTGTGCACCGTGTTGGGCGTCGCGATGTACACCGCCTCGACCGACTGATCGTCCTTCAGGCGGGGAATATCGCCGTAGCCGAGAATCTTCGCATCATCGATCCCAAAGTGCCGCGCGATCGCACGGCCCTTCTCGGGGTTGCCGGTCACGAGCGCCGTGACCTCGCACCGCTGCGACTGCCCGAGCGCCGGCAGCACCTCGTCGACCATCAGCTTGCCCAGCCCGACCAGCGCGAGCTTGATCTTCTTGGGAGGCGGGCCAGGAATCGTCGGCTTGCCGCCATGGGCGGCGGCGGTCTGTGAGACGGGTTCACCCTTGGGCTCGGAACCGCCCGACGACCCGCCTTTCTTGCTCGACGTGTCGTCGGGGGACTTCTCCGGCTTGCTGCCCTTCTGTTCGGGCGGCCGCTCTTCGGGCTGCGCAGCCCAACGTCCTGGCGCCGCCCTGCCGACACGATCGCCCGACGTAAAGACCGCCGAGAGCGCGGAATACCTCACCGCCGTCACCACCGTCCGCCGTGTCAGATCCAACGTCATGTGCCGTGTTCCCTGATTGTGCCCGAGGGCGTCAGGGGTGAACGGCAGGCATGAAACGCACGTGAATGCACGGTGGGATCACACGCCGGTCATCCGGCGCGCATCCGTGCGCTGCCCGTGCCGCGATCGCGACTGTTCCATTCAATCACCCGGCGCGGGGGGACACGCCAGCTCGGCAACGACATCGCGCCCGCCGCGCCGCCGCTCCGTCACGCACCCGAGCGGTTCAGTGCAGCGAGTTCATGAACAGCCCGGTCGCCAGCTTCGGGTAGAAGAAGGTCGACTTCTGCGGCATGAGTTGGTTGGCCTTGCTGACCGCTCGGACCGCCGCCAGCGGCGTCGGTCGGACGATCACCGCGAGCTGCGCAAAGCCCGTCCCGCCGCCCGCCCCCGTCTCGCGGCCGCGGCCGATGTCGAGCACCTCCTCGACCGAGTGCGGGAACGCCCACTTCACCGCGTTGCCGCCGTTGAGCACCGGTTCGCAGATCTTCTTCACCAGCAGGTGCTGGATCAGCGCGACATCCAGCGTCCGCCACTCGCGCGGCTTGTCCGCGAAGTCGGCCGCGAGCGGGTCCGCATCCTTGAAGGTCGCCACGAAGCTCGTGTGCGTGCGGAAGTCGATCAGGCCGAGCACGTTCCGCCCGCCCGAACCCGCCGCCGCCGTGTCCATGGCTTGTTCGATCTCGACCAGGTGCGTCGGCCCCTCGGCGATCGCCAGGTGCGCTCGAGACGCCTCGATGAACCGGTCGATCGAGTACGACGACATGCCGCCGAGCACGCGGTGCGTCGGCCCGATCACCAACCCCGGGTCCGACATCCCGACCAGGACGATCATGCACCGACGAGCCGGGTGATCCGCCCCGACCGCGCCCTGCGACTCGAGGTGCTTGATGTAGTTGAGACCGGTCGTGTACCGGTGGTGCCCGTCGGCGATGAAGATGTCCTCGCCCTCGAGCGCCGCGCGGTACGACTCGATCGTGCCGCGGTCCTCGACCGTCCACACCTCGTGGTGGACGCCGTCGTTCATGCTCGCGGTCATGTCCGCGGGCCGCGACTCCATGATCTTCCGCAGGATCGCCACCGCGGCGCCGCGGTCATCCGCGTGCAGCCCGAAGATCGGGGAGAGCTGCGTCCGCGTCGCCTTCATCAGCGCGAAGCGGTCTTCCTTGGGCCCGCTGAACGTCTCCTCGTGAGGGAGCACGCCGCCGCCCGCCCGCGGCCCGAACGGCACCGCGTCGATCGTGCAGGCCATGCCCAGCCGGTTGTGCGTCTTCCCGTTGAACACGAACCGCTGGCGGTACGCGAACATCGCCGGGCTCTTCCGCCGCGCCAGCACGCCCGACGAGCACATCGAACTGAACCGGTCGGCCGCCGACGCGTACGTCTCCGGCGGACCCAGTTCCTTCGCCGGCACGTGCGGAAGATCAATCCCCACGATGTTCGCCGGATCGTGCGCGAGCAGCTTGCTCTTGGCCGCCAAGTCGAGCACGTCGTACGGCGGCGCGACGCGCGTCGAGACGTCGCCGCTGCCGCCCTGGTACTGCAATGCATTGAACGGGTACACCGCGGGCATGAGGAACCTCCGTTTCAGCCCAGTATAGATCCGCCGATCGCTCCTCCCCACCGACCGCGCCAGCCTCACGCGCGCCCCGCTCCCGGGCCCCCGATCGCCGCTCTATTCTTCCGTCGTGACTTCTCCACTCGCCCTCGTCATCCGAGCCGCCGGCACCAACTGTGACGCCGAGATGTGCCGAGCATTCGAGCTCGCCGGCGCCCGCCCGGAACTCGTCCACATCGACTCGCTCGCCAGGTCGCCGCAGAAACTGCGCGACGCCCAGCTCATGGGCTTCCCGGGCGGCTTCAGCTACGGCGACGACATCGCCTCGGGGCGGATCATGGCCATGCGCCTGGGCGAAACACTCTGGCCCGAGCTGCGCGACGCCGCCGCCCGCGGCGTCCCCATGATCGGCGCCTGCAACGGGTTCCAGGTGATGGTGCAGGTCGGCCTGCTCCCCGGGCCGCGTCCGGGCGAGAGCTGGCCGCAGCAGCGACCCGTCCAGACCGCCGCGCTCGCCGAGAACATCGCCGCTCGGTTCGTGGATCGATGGGTGGGTTTCGAGGTCAACCCCGCGTCGCCGTGCATCTGGACCAGGGGCATCGCCGAGGCTTACGACCCGAGCGATCAGCCCGACGTGATGCAGCTCCCGGTGGCGCACGGCGAGGGACGGTTCACCGTCGATTCGGCGGATCGGCTCGCCGAACTGGGCCGCACCGGTCAGATCGCCGTCACCTACACCGACAACTACAACGGCTCCGAAGGCGGCATCGCCGGGGTGTGCGACGCCACCGGGCGGATCTTCGCGCTCATGCCACACCCCGAGCGCTACCTCGAATGGAACCGCCACCCCTACTGGACACGCCTCGACGACCGCGTCAAGAAGCTCCCCACCCCGGGCATGCTCATGTTCCGCAACGCCGTCGCCGCCGTGCGTTGAACCAGCTTCCCAGGCTTTCTTCCGCTGACTTCTCCCCGCCGTCTGCTGTCTGCTGTCCGCTGTCTGCTTTCCCCCGTCTGCCGACTGCCGACTCCCTACTACCTATTCCGCTTACTCGATCCTCGGATCGATCCACCGGTACAGCAGGTCCGACGCCAGGTTGAAGAGCACCAGCAGCGCCCCGTAGATCATCACCACACCGATGATCAGGAACAGGTCCTTGTTCTGCACGGCGCTGACGAAGTGCTGCCCCAGCCCGGGCACCGAGAACACACGCTCGACCACGAACGACCCCGTCAACGCCGCCGCCGTCGCCGGGCCAAGGAAGCTCACGACCGGGAGCAGCGCGTTCCGCAGCGCATGCCGCAGAACGACGGCCGACTCGGGCAGGCCCTTGGCCCGTGCCGTCCGCACGTAATCGCTCGAAAGCTGCTCGATCATCCCCATCCGCGTCAGCCGCGCGATGTACGCCGCCGTCGGCAGGCTCAGCGTCACCGCCGGCAGCATCATCTCGCCCAGCCCGCGCGGCGGCCCGACCCTCCCAACGCCGAGCCACACCGGGAAGATCAGCAGCAGCACCGTCCCGATCACGAACGTCGGCAGGCTGATCCCCACCAGCGACAGCCCCAGCGTCGCCGCATCCAGCAGCGAACCGGGCCGCCACGCGCCCACCACGCCCGCCGCCAGGCCGATCACCAGCGCGATCAGGATCGACAGCAATCCCAGCCTCACCGACACCGGCAGCGACTGCCCGATGATCTCGTTCACCGTCCGATCCCGGTACTGCAGCGACGGGCCGAGATCGAACACGCGCCGCGCCGGCGGAGCGAGCCCCTGGTCGGCCAGCCGGCGGTCCTCCGCCTGCGCGGCGCCGGTCCAACGATCGCGCACGTACCGCAGGCCCGATGCACGGTCCAGGTAACTGAAATAGAACGACCAGAAGCTGTCGAGGTTGTACTGCCGCCGCATCGCCATCTCGACCTCGGGCGGTGGACGGCGTCCCTCCGGCTTGTCCAAAGGGTTCCCCGGCGCGGCCCACGCCAGCGCGAGCGTGAGCGTGTAGATCACCAGCAGCACCACCGGCAACTGGATCAACCGACGCACAACCGTCACACGCACGCTCCCGACTGGTGAACGCAGAGGTCACAGAAAGGGCAGCGTGAACATGAGACCGAGCATCGAACGGCAATGCTCGTGCTTTCCGTTCCGCGACCTCGGCGACCTCCGCGTTCGAGCCCGCGTTGCCTCACTCCCTCGCCCGTCACTCGCCTGTTCTCACACCCGTTCCAATTCCCCCACCGTCACCTCGGCCATCGAACCGAACACCCGGTGCGCCCGCGTCAGTTCGTTTGCGGGCACGCTGTGACACACCGCCGCCACCCGGTACCCCGCGCCCAGCGCCGACTCGATCCCCGCGGGCGTGTCTTCGATCGCCACCAGAGCCTTCGACGGAACACCGAGCCGCTCGGCTGTCCTGATGTACGACTCCGGGTGCGGCTTGCTCAGCGCCACGTCATCCGCGCTCACGATCGTCTTCATCAACGCTCGAACCCCAAGCGCATCAAGGATCGGCTCGATCTCGTGGCGGCGCGCACCCGAGCAGACCGCCACCGGTCCGCGGTCCGCTGCCGCGCGGATCAGCTCCACCGACCCCGGGAACGGGGTGACGCCGCCGTCCTCGACGACCCGCAGGAACGCCCGCCGCTTGCGCTCGTGGAATGAGTCGGTCTCGTGCTCGGTCAGCCGCTTGCCGTGCTGCCGAGCCAGCGCCCCGAGCACCCCGCGGTCGTCGAACCCGATGTAGGTCGACAGGTACTGCTCGTGCGTGAAATCCATCCCCAGTTCGCGAGCCGCGGCCCGCAGCGCCGCCTCGTGCAGCGGCTCGGAGTTGGCGATCACGCCGTCGAAATCAAAGACCACGCCTCGCATGACCGCCGAGTGTACGGACTCTCGCCCTCCCGACCAAGCGAGGCCGTGTCTCTCATGCTGTCATCCAGTGCGTTCTCTCGAACCCCGGCTTCACAGCCGGGGTGCCTCCCCAGTGCCCCATGCCCGATGCCCAGTGCCCTCTTGTCTTTTCCAGTGCCCAGTGCCCGATGCCCAGTGCCTTCTGGTCTGATGCCCGATGCCTGTTGCCTGTTGTCTTCCTACTTCGAGCACGCCGCGCACCGGCCATACAGCACCACTTCGTGATCCTCGAGCACAAACCCCGCGGGCACCAGCCCCTCGATGTCTTCCGGGCAGCCCTCCACCTCGTACATCTTCTTGCAGGACCGGCAATGGAAATGGTGATGGTGGTGCTTGCCCGCCGACTCGTACCGCGCGGCCTCGCCCGCAACCTCGACCGCCACCGCCTCGCCGCTTTCCACCAGCGCCTTGATGGATCGGTAGACCGTGGCCATCCCCAGGCCCCGGGCCTTGGGCTTCGCCAGCGCGAAGATCTCGGCCGGGCTCAGCGGCCGCCCCGCGTGGTGCAACGCCTCTCGAATCGCCTGCCTTTGACGGGTCTGCCGCTCCATCGCCCAACCGTAGCGACCCGCGGACCCCCTTAGAAATGGGCCGGGACGCCCTGTGGGGCGCCCCGGCCATCACGAGGAGGAGAGGAGGTTCTTGTGGCCCACGAGCGGCAAGTCGCTGTGTATCCGCCCAGCAACATCCGCTTGGCCGGTAATCCAGTTATAACCGGTTCGAAACGCCAACCCCAGCGCAATCAGGCCCGGTTTGCGTAAGGCGGTTGCCCCAATTCATATCTACAACGAATGCCGATAAATCCCTCTTGTTAGCGTCTATTCTTTTGCATGCGAACCATCATCGAGCCGTTCCGCATCAAGTCCGTCGAGCCCATCCGGATGACCACCCCGCAGCAGCGAGACCAGATCCTGCGCGAGGCCCGGTTCAACCCCTTCCTCATCCATGCCCACAACGTCATCATCGATCTGCTGACCGATTCCGGCGCCAGCGCCATGAGCGCGGACCAGTGGGCGGGCATCATGCGCGGCGATGAGTCCTACGCCGGGAGCGAATCGTTCTGGCGCCTCCAGGAAGTCCTCAAGGACCTCACCGGCTTCGACAATGTCCTACCCACCCACCAAGGCCGGGCCAGCGAGCGCATCCTCTTCGAGCTCATCGGCGGCCCGGGGAAGGTCATCCCCAGCAACGCCCACTTCGATACCACCCGGGCCAACATCGAGCACTCCGGGGCGCAGGCGGTCAACCTGCCCATCCCGGAGGCCGCAACCCCGCGCCTGCGCCACCCTTTCAAGGGGAACATGGATGTCGCGGCGCTGGAGGCGTTCATCGAGCGGGTCCGCCCGGAGAACATCCCGGTGGTCATGCTGACCGTCACCAACAACACTTGCGGCGGTCAGCCCGTCAGTCTCGAGAACATCCGCCAGGTGAAGGCCGTCTGCCGCCGGTACAACCTGCCCCTGTTCCTTGACGCGTGCCGGTTCGCGGAGAACGCCTGGTTTATCCGCACCCGCGAGCCCGGCTACTCGCAAACGCCGGTCAAGGCGATCGCTCGGGAGATGTTCAGTCTCGCCGACGGCGCGACCATCTCCGCGAAAAAAGACGGGCTGGTCAACATCGGCGGGTTGCTGCTGATCCGCGACCCGCACCTGTTCAAGCGGGCCTGCGACCTGCTCATCCTCACCGAGGGCTATGTCACCTACGGCGGGCTCGCCGGTCGGGATCTGGAAGCCATGGCCCAGGGCTTCCGCGAAGTCGTCGAGGAGGACTACCTCGGGTATCGAATCCGCAGCGTGGAATACCTGGGCCAGAAGCTCGTCGAAGCGGGCATCGGGATCATCGAGCCGCCCGGCGGCCACGCCATCTACATCGATGCCTCGACGTTCGCTCCGCACATCCCGCCGGAACAGTTCCCCGGCCAGGCCGTGGTGTGCGGCCTGTACCGGATCGCGGGCATCCGGAGCTGCGAAATCGGGAGCGTCATGGCCGGGCCCCGGGCCAAGGCCTCCATGGAGCTGGTCCGGCTCGCCCTGCCCAGGCGCGTCTATACCCAGAGCCATTTCGACTATGTCGCCGAGGCCTGCGTCGAACTCTGGCAGCGACGGTCCGAATTGCGCGGGCTGCGTATCGTTGATGCCCCCGAAGTGCTCCGGCACTTCACGGCGGCCTTCGAGGAGCTCGGGGCTCCCTGAGGATCCGCGGCGGGGCCGAGGTTTTCATGCAGTCACCCCAGACTCGTTCGGAGCCGTCTCCGTTCGCACCCGCCGTCGACACCTGCTCGATCGCCGGGATGGGCTACTTCCTTCCCCCCGACACCGTCACCAACCACCAGCTTGCCCTGACCGTCGAAACCAGCGACGAGTGGATCATCGAGCGGACCGGCATTCACCAGCGTCACCGCATCGCCCAGGACGAGGCCACCAGCGACATCGCTCACCGCGCCGCGGTGGCCGCGCTCGTCGATGCCGGTGTGAGCCCCCGTGATCTTGACCTGATTCTCCTCGCCACCGCCACGCCAGACACGCCCGTCCCGTCCACGGCGTGCTACCTCCAGGCTCGCCTCGACTGCCCGGGCGTCCCGTCGATGGACCTGGGCGCCGGCTGCTCGGGCTTCGGCTACGGGCTCCACATGGCGCTGGCGGCGGTTCGCAGCGGGATGCACCGCCGCGTGCTCGTCGTCGGGGCCGACGCGCTGACGCGCGTCACCAACTACGGCGACCGCCAGTCGTGCATCCTGTTCGGCGACGGCGCCGGAGCGGCCGTCGTCAGCGAGGGCGGCTTCCTCGAGGTCCTGTACTCGAGCATCGGCGCCGACGGCCGGGGTGCAAACCTGATCCGGATCCAGGCCGGCGGCAGCCGCATGCCCGCCTCCGCCGATTCGGTCGCCGCCTCGATGCACACCCTCGAGCTCAAGGGCCGCGAGGTGTTCAAGGTCGCCGTGCGCCAGATGTCAGAGTGCATCCGCGACGCCGCGGCCGCGCTCGGCATGGCCCCCTCCGACTTTGACCTGGTCATCCCGCACCAGGCCAACGCCCGGATCGTCGAGGCCGTCGGTTCCCAGCTCGGCGTCCACGCCGACAACCTGGTCATCGACATCAGCCAGACGGGCAACACCGCCGCCGCGTCCATCCCGATCGCCCTGGGCCGAGCCCGGGAGCACGGCCGCCTCAAGCCCGGCCAGCTCGTCGCCGTCGTCGGCTTCGGCGCTGGGATGGCCTGGGCCTGCCAGGTCCTTCGGGTGCACGAGAAGTAAGCGCTGGAGCTCCGGCGAGCGCGCAGCATGCGTCGGCGAACACGACGTGCCTGCCCGATGAGTCGATCTCGCTGGTGCGCAGAGGCACCCTGATCCCGGGACCGCGATAACGGCCTCAACTGTCCGCGATACCATGCGCGTGCCATGGCCGCGACACCGCTCACCCTCATCGAGAAGCTCGCCACCCGATTCGCCGAGGGCCGCTCGCCGCAGAACCCCGTCCGCAGCGGCGACTTCGTCACCATCCGCCCGCGGCACGTGATGACGCACGACAACACCGGCGCGGTCATCCCCAAGTTCCGCGAGATCTTCAAGGCCGCCGGGCTCCCCGCGCAGGTCCACGACCCGCGCCAGCCCGTCTTCGCGATCGATCACGACATCCAGAACGTCACGCCGGAGAACCTCGGCAAGTACGCCAAGATCGAGGCGTTCGCCAACGAGCATGGCATCGACTTCTACCCCCCGGGCACCGGCATCTCGCACCAGGTCATGGTCGAGCAGGGCTACGTCAGGCCCGGCACCATGGTCGTCGGCAGCGATTCGCACTCGAACCTCTACGGCGCGCTCTGCTGCTTGGGCACGCCCGTCGTCCGCACCGACGCGGCGAGCCTCTGGGCCACCGGCGTCACCTGGTGGCAGGCGCCGCCCGTCGCCAAGGTCGTTCTCACCGGGACGCTCCGCCCGGGCGTCGTGGGCAAGGACGTCATCGTCGCCCTCTGCGGCCTGTTCAACAAGGACGAAGTGCTCAACCACGCGGTCGAGTTCACCGGCGACGGGGTCTCGTGCCTCTCGATCGACCAGCGCATGAGCATCGCCAACATGTCCACCGAGTGGGGCTCGCTCGCGGGCGTGTTCCCCTTCGACCGCTTCCTCCGCGACTACCTCTTCGCCCGGGCCGCCTATTTCGCCGCCGGGCACCGGCCGGGCACCCGCCGGCCCGGGTCGCTGGGGACGTACACCGCCGCCGACGTTGAATCGTGGTGGTCCGCCCGCAGCGAGCTCGAGGCCGACCCCGGCGCCCCGTACGCCGTCGAGCTCGAGCTCGATCTTTCCTCCGTCGTCCCCCACGTCTCCGGTCCCAACGACGTCAAGACCATGACGTCGCTGCCGATGATGCAGTCGCGCCACGTGAAGATCCACAAGGCGTGGCTGATGTCGTGCGTCAACGCCCGGCTGGAGGACATCGCCGCCGCCGCCGCCGTGGTGCGCGGCAGGAAGGTCGCGCCCGGCGTCGAGTTCTACCTCGCCGCGGCCAGCAGCGATGTGCAGCAGGCCGCGACGGAGCGGGGCGACTGGCAGGCGCTGCTCGACGCCGGCGCGATCGAGCTGCCGCCCGGCTGCGGGACGTGCATCGGCCTGGGCCGGGGCACGATCAAGGCCGGCGAAGTCGGCATCAGCGCCACCAACCGCAACTTCGAAGGTCGCATGGGCGACAAGAACGGCCAGGTGTACCTCGGGTCGCCCGCGGTCGTCGCCGCCAGCGCGATCGCCGGATACATCACCGCCCCCACCGCGTTCGAATCCGCCCAGCCCCGGGGCACCGTTCGCTCCCGCCGCACCGCCGCGACGCCGCCCGCCGGGCCCGTCCAGGTGCTCGACGGATTCCCGGCGGTCGTGACCGGCCGGCTGTGGTTCCTCGATCGTGACAACCTCAACACCGACGGCATCTACGCCGGGAAGCACACCTACAACGACGCGATGACGCCGAGCCAGATGGCCGAGGTGATCTTCGAGAACTACGACCCCGCGCTCCGCTCGCAGCTCGCCGCGGGCGATGTCATCGCCGGCGGACTCAACTTCGGCACCGGCTCCAGCCGCGAGCAGGCGGCGACCGCCCTCAAGTTCGCGGGCATTCCCTGCGTGATCGCCGCCAGCTTCAGCGAGACCTACAAGCGCAACGCCTTCAACAACGGCTTTGTCGTCTTCGAATGCCCGGCGCTGGTGGAGCACGTGCGCGGCGCCGTGCAGTCCCCCGCGGGGCAGACCGGCGCCGCCGACCCGTCCGCCCGGCGCAAGTCCGTGCTGGCCGGGACGATCACCATCGATTACCGTTCGTCGACGCTGACCCTCACCCCGCCAGCCGGGCCGCCCGTCTCATGTGCGTTCCCGCCGCTCAGCCCGGTCGCGCAGGAGCTGGTCGTGGCGGGAGGCGCCGAGGCGGTCGTGCAGCGGCGGCTCGCGCAGCAAGCCCGTTGAGGTGCCGGCGGAAACACGACGGTCCGCGGGAGGGCGGTTCCGAATCACCGCCCTCCGCCGGGATCAGTAGGCGACGTTCATCCACGGGTTCGACGTGGTGAACCCGGCCCCGGGGTTGACGACGATCTGCCCGTACTCGTTGGTGCCGAGCGAATAGTTCGTCGTGTTCGCTCGGGCGCTGTTGCCGACAACAAAGCTGTCGGTGCCCGTGCAGCCGATGCCCACCAGGTTCGAGGCGACCTGGTTGTTCTGGATGCGGTTGGCGCTCCCGGTGACCAGGATCCCGTAGCCGGCGGTGTTGGTGTTGAACACGCAGCCCTCCACCAGCGAATCCGTGCCGATCTGGGCGCCGTCGCCGGAGTTGCCGATGCCGCGGCAGCGCGTCAGCACCGAGTCATCACCGATCGCGAACCCGTCGCCGGAGTTCGACGAGGCCGAGCAGCTGTCGGCGATCAGGCCGGAGTTGCTCGCGAAGCCGTTCTGGCCGTTGCCGACCGCGATGCAGGACGTCGCACGCCCGGAAATCGCGAACCCGACGAGCTGGTTCTCGTACGCCGCGCAGTTGGTCAGCGTCGAGTTGAAGCACGTGAAACCGTCGTTGTCGTTGAACGAGGCCGTGCAATCCGTCAGCGAGCACCCGGTCTCAGTCGTGAAACCATCCAGCGCGTTCTGGCCCGCCGAGCAACCTTTCGCGGAACTCCCCGGCCCCATCGTGAATCCGGCCCCGGTGTTGCCGGAACTCGAGCACCCCTCGACAGTCGAAGAGAACCCGACACTGAAGCCGTTTCCGGCGTTGGCCGTCGACACGCAGCCGATGATCGTCGACCACTGCGAGGTGGAAACGCCGGTGCCCGCGTTCTGGCTGGTGCTGCACTGTTCCACCCTGGCCTGCGATACAGCCAGTATCCCTGCTCCGTTGCTCGCCACGACGGTGCACCCGCTGACCACCGCTGCGGTGCCGACCGTGATGCCGGTTCCGCCGCAGCCGTCGACGAGCACATGCTCGACCCGCGCCCCGGTGCCGCTCGACAGCGCGATCCCGCCCCCGCCCTTCCACCGGACCGACCCGTTCCGCACCGTGATGGCGGACAGCGACCCCGACGCGATGATCGCGGGCCGGTTGGCGATCCCCGAGTCGCCGACCTCAAAGCCGCACAGGTCGATGGTGACGCCGCTGGCCGCGATCTCGATCGCGGACTTGCCGGCCTGCCCGACGATGTTCCGCGTCAGGTAGTAGCTGCCGGGCTGGGAGATCCGGTACACGCTGTCCGCGTCGCCGGGCGTGTTGGCGAGGCTGATCGCCGTCCGAGGCTCCACGTCGCTCAAGGTCTTGTACGAGGGGGCGACCGGCCCGGCGGGCGGGTCCAGCGGCCCTGCGGTCAGGAGCGCCGCGGCCCCCATGAACGCGAGGGATGCGATGGAGGTACACACAACGGCCGTTCGGTTCATGTTCAGCTCCAGCACGAGGTCATCGGCGCACGGATTCAGCCCACCAGCAGGCGGCCCCCGGCGCACGACAATGCGCTCCCGCGAGCCCCGGAGGCAATTTTTTCGCGCCCGGCTCGTTCCGATAACGCCGCTGGCCCGCGGTACCGCCGGGTCATCCGCCGGTCCGGCCCACCCGAATACCATGTCGGCCCGCTCCGAAGTCCCGGACGCGGCTTCCCCATCTGAAAGGAACGGCCGATGGCCTCCTCACCGCGCATCCTCGCCCTCGCCGGCAGCAATCGCGAGCAGTCGTTCAACCGCAGGCTGCTGAACCTGGGCGTTCAGCTCGCCCGGTCCCACGGCGCCACCGTCGATGTGCTCGACCTGCGCGACTACTCGTTGCCCATCATGGACGAGGACCTCGAGGCGCGCGAGGGCATTCCCGACAACGCGATGAAGCTCAAGAAGCTCTTCATCGACCACGACGCGCTGCTGATCGCCTGCCCGGAGTACAACAGCTCGATCACGCCGCTGCTCAAGAACACCATCGACTGGGTCTCGCGACCGGTGAAGGGCGAGCCGCCGCTGGCGGGGTTCCAGGGCAAGCCGGTAACCCTGCTCGCCGCCTCCGGCGGTGAGCTCGGCGGCCTGCGCGGGCTCGTGCACGTCCGGGCGATCCTCGGCAACATCGGCGCGATCGTCCTCCCGGACCAGGTCGCCGTGCCGAAGGCTCACGAGGCGTTCGAGTCCGACGGGTCTCTCAAGAACGCGGCGGTCAAGACCAAGCTCGAGACGGCGATCAGGAAGCTCGTCACGGTGACCAGCAAGCTCGCCGCAAGCGCGTGAAATTCCGGGCAATCCGCGCACGACCAGCGTCACTTCACACGAACGCGGGCCAGCCCCGCCGCGGCGAGCGATCAAGTCACATGTTCGCCCGCAGGATGGTCCGCGCCGACCCGATCAATAATCGAAGTTCGCCGCGGGATTCGTCAGAGCCCCCATCCCCGCCGAGGTCACGATCGGGCCAGCACTGTTCCCCGCCACGATGCTGTACCGCGTGCCGCCGCTGGCCGAGTTCCGGATGATCAGGTTCCCGGTCCCGGTGACCTCGATGCAGATCGTCGCACCCGTCGAGTTGTTTCCCTCGATGCGGTTGTCAACGCCGGTGACGCGGATCCCCGACGCTCCACCGACGACCGAGTTGTCGAGGATCGTCGAAGACGACGTAACGAGGATCCCGCCGAGAGTGTTGCTGTGGGACGAGCAGGACTGCACGGTGGAAATGCTGACGTCGAACCCCCACTGGCTGTTGGTTGATGCTCCGCAGCCGACGAAAGTCGACCGCAATCCGACGAAACCATTCTGTCCGTTGTTGGTCGCGTCGCAGTTCGAATACACGGACGTTCCGTTCAGATCAAACCCGTGCACCTGGTTGCCGCGGGACTGACACCCCGTCAGCGTGCAGCCGAATCCATCGACGAACCCGGACCCCGCGTTGCCGGTCGCCACGCAATCCGTGTACGCGGTGTGGTTGCTGCCGTTGAAACCCGCGTCGCCGTTCTGCGCGGCATGGCAATGAGTCAGGATTGATCCGTCGGCCGTGTAGAACCCGCTGCCCGCGTTGGCCCGAGCGATGACCGAGTCGATCCGCCCGCCGCCGGCCCCGTTTGAATCAGTGTGAGTGAACTGCACGCCGTGCGCCCCCCAGCCTACGACCGACCCGTTGCGCAGCACCAGCCCAGTCCGCCCGGGAACGTCGCGGGTAATCCCTGACAGCGATCCGCTGACGCCCGTGAGCGTGAACCCGTTCAGGTCCACGGTGACATAGCTGGATGCGATCTCAATCCCGGACTTGCCCGAGACGCCCGTCAGGTTCCCCGTCAGGTAATAGCTCCCCGGCTGGGTGATGCGGAAGATGGAATCGGCGTCGCCGGGCGTCGTCGTCGGACTCAGCGGGATGCGCGGCTCGACTTCATGGAGCGTCTTGTTCGTCGGTGCAACCGGACCGGCGGGCGGGTCCAGCGGCCCCGCCGTGAGCATCGCCGCCGACACCAGCACCGCCCCCGCCATCGCGAACACGCCGAGTTGAGAATGCAACGCCGCCATGCAAGCCTCCCTCTTCACTCCCGCGGTACCACCATGCCAAGATGCGCCTGGAATACCCGCCCGAACACCCCGATCCGCGCGGACCCGAACCGCCAGCATAATGCGTGAGAAGCCGGGATCCAATGGAATCTCTGGACGCCGGGGCCAGTTTCGACGCAGCGAACCACGCCGACCGGAAGCCCGTGCGGCCGACGAATCTCCCCGCGTTGGCGCCTCACTCAGTACGTGAAGTTCGCGTTGGGATTGGTGTTGGCGCTCGTATCGGCCGCCGAGTCCCCGCTGACGGCCGCCGATCCCGGCGATTTTCTGTCCACGATCGGGCCGAACACGTTGTTGCCGGCCAGCACCCAGTTGATCGTGTTGCCCGTGCACGTGTTGCGGAAGATGATCGATCCCGCTGCATCCACATCGATCCCGCTGTCGTTGTGGTTGCAGGCGTTGCCCTCGATGCGGTTGTCCACGCCGGTCGTATGGATCCCTGCCCCGACCGCCGCGTCCTGCCCGTTGGAGGTGCAGATGTTGTTCAGGATGTGAACATTCGCGGTGGCTCGGATGCCGTCCAGGTCGTTCATCCGGGCATTGCACGACGTGATCGAGCACCCCGCCGCGAGGTCGAATCCGCTCCCGCCGTTATCGACCGCGGCGGAGTTCGAGATCGAGCTGCCCGAGCTGAGCTGAAAACCGTCCCCGACGTTTCGATACGCGGCGCAGCCGACCAGCGTGTTCCCCATCGAGGCGAGCTGGAACCCGTCCCCGACGTTTCTGGCGGCGCTGCAGTTGATGAACGTCATCCCGCCGTCGATGCTCGATGATGCCCGGAAGCCGTCTCCCGAGTTGCTGGCGGCGACGCAGTTGTCCAGCGTGCTCCCCGGGCCGGCGGCGATGCCCGATCCGTTGCCCCTGGCGATGCAATTGCTCAGAGTGGCCTCGATGAGGGCGTGGATGCCCAGCGACACGTTGCCGGACGCCACGCATCCCCGAACCACCGCCCTGCCGCTCATCGCGATGCCGATATCCCCGTTGTTCAGGGCCTGGATCGACTCGACCAGGCAGTCTGCGTTGGTGGCGGAGAACGAGAGTTCTATCCCCGCCCGTCCCCAGCCGATGACGGTCCCGTTCTTGACCGCGATCCCCGACGGCCCGGCTGAAGTGACGGAAACGCCGTCCAGCGATCCCGCAACGCCGGTCATCGTGAAACCGTTGAGGTCCAGCGTCACTCCGCTTGCCGCGATCTCGATCCCGCTCTTGCCGTTCACGCCCGTGATGTTGCCCGTGAGGTAGTACGACCCCGGCTGCGTGATCCTGAACTGGCTGTCGGCATCACCCGGCGTATTGCTCTCGCTGATCGGGGTCCTCGGCTCGACCTCGGCCAGTGTCCTGTACGAAGGCGCCACCGGCCCGGCGGGCGGGTCGAGCGGACCAGCCGTCGCCACGATCGCCGCACCAATCACCACCAAGGCGCTGAACGCGCACACGCGGAACACACTCTTCGACATACGTGGAACTCCCGGCGCGACGCGGAACCGTCCCAACCACTTCGGACGGTTGCTCGCGAGCATCACCAAATCACGCAAAGACGCACATCCAGCCTCAATTCAACGCACCCGTCACCCCACCCTCCCTGCCCTTGTCCCTTCGTGCCTTCCTCAGTACGTAAAATTCGCATTCGGATCCGTCGATCCCGGCGGGGTGCCCCCCGAATTTCCCACGATCGCTCCCGCGTTGGTCGCCTGCACCACCAGGCACACGTTGCCCGCGACGATCGACCAGTTGTTGTCGTTCCCCGAGCACACGTTCCGCGTGATGATGTTGCCCGAAATGTTGACGATGATCCCGACTTCGTTGTTCATGCGCGTATTCCCGGTCACGACCGTGTCGCTCGCGGAGACGGAGACACGGCCCCGGTCGATGGTCTGAGCCCGTTGCCGGTGCTGCGGTTGTTCGAGAGCCGGCAGTCGTTGGTCGCGGAGGTGCCATGGACTTGATTGGAAAACACCGCGCAGTGCTCGACGACGGTCCAGCCATTGCCGCGCGATCTGCGCCGGGCGTGGCGTTGACATCAACGACAGCCTCATCAGACGTTGGAAGAGCAACACGACACCGCTCGCACGCAGCCTTCGTTCCGGGCCGGGTGCGCTCACGCCCGCTCAGTAGCTGAAGTTCGCATTGGGATTGGTGTTGGCGCTCGAATCGGCCGCCGAATTCCCGCTCACGGCCCCCGAGCCCGGGGATGTGCGATCCACGATCGGCCCGAAGACGTTGTTGCTGACCAGAGCCCAGTTGGTCGTGTTCCCCGCGCAGGTGTTTCGGAAGTACACCGATCCCGCCGCATCCGCATCGATCCCCCGGTCGTTGAGGCTGCAGGTGTTTCCCTCAACCCGGTTGTCTCCCCCGGTGGTGTGGATCCCGGCTCCTCCCGCGGCAGCCTGGCCGTTGGAGACGCAGGTGTTGTTCAGGATGTGCACGTTCGAGGTGGCGCGGATGCCGTCCAGGTCGTTCAACCGGGCATTGCACGACGTGATAGAGCTGCCGACAACAAGATCAAATCCGATCCCTCCGTTCTCGTGCGCGTTGCAGTTCGTGAGCGAGCTTCCCGAGTTGAGCACGAACCCGTCCCCCAGGTTTCGAAACGCGCTGCAGCCGGTCAGGATGTTCCCCGTCGAGACGAGCTGAAACCCGTCCGCACCGTTCTTGGCCGCGCTGCAGTTGATGAACGTCATCCCCCCTTCGGTGGTCGATGCCAGGAAGCCGTCCCCGGTGTTGTTCGCGGCAACGCAGTTGACCAGCGTGCTCCCGACTCCGGCGGAGATGCCCGACCCGTTGCCTTCGGCGACGCAATCGCTCACCGATGAGTTGCTCAGCGTGAGAATGCCCCGCGTTGTGTTGCCCGATGCCACGCACCCCCGAACCACCGACCGGCTCCTCACCGCGATGCCGATGTCCCCGTTGTTCAACGCCCGGATCGATTCAACCAGGCAGTCATCGTTGCCGCCGAACGAAAGATCCACGCCCCCCTGCCCCCAGCCGATCACCGTGCCGTTCATCACGGAGATCCCCGACGGCCCGTTCGAGGTGACCGAAACACCGTTCAGCGACCCCGCAACGCCGGTCATCGTGAAACCGTTGAGGTCCAGCGTCACTCCGCTTGCCGCGATCTCGATCCCGCTCTTGCCGTTCACGCCCGTGATGTTGCCCGTGAGGTAGTACGACCCCGGCTGCGTGATCCTGAACTGGCTGTCGGCGTCGCCCGGCGTACTGCTCCCGCTGATCGGCGTCCGCGGCTCGACCTCGGTCAGTGTCTTGTACGAAGGCGACACCGGCCCCGCGGGCGGGTCCAGCGGGCCCCCGTTCGCAAGGATCGAAACCGTCACGATGACCGTGACGCACACGGCGCACGTCCTGAATACACCTGATGACATGCTCGCTACTCCCTCCGAGACGCGGCCCGCCGGCGCCCGCCCGCGGCGCCGCGCTCGAACCTCCAACCTACCACGCCCGCCCGCAATTCCCAATACCTTTCGAGTCACCCCCGTGGTTCCAGCCGATGGCTCGAGGCCGCGGGCGGCGGTCTTGTCAGGGGTTCAAGCCCGGCGGTCGCTCCGCAACCTCCCATGCAAGAAGCCCGCCGGGAGCGGGCTTTGCGGTTGCATTCGAACCGTGCTTCTTAGCTGATCAGATCGGAATTCGCCGTGGGCCGTTCGCCCAGAACGCTCGAACCCGCGTACCCCGCGGCGTCGTACAACCACACGCGCACTTCCTCGCTCGCGGTGTTGACCCAGATCGCGTCGAGCACCCCGTCGTTGCCCAGGTCGGTCGCGTGCTGGAGCTCCCACGATGAATCGGTGACCGGGAACAGGAACACCGCGTCCTCGACCGATTCACCCGAGACGATCCACACCACGTTCTCGCCCGTGTCGCTGTTGTGCCAGTAGATGCTCGCGGTGTCGGCGGCGTCGTTGCTCCCGACCGCTCGGACGTCCCACGCCGTGTCCACGACCGCCGGAAGAATCATCGAGCCGGCGTACCGGCCGTTGACGAGCGTCCAGACCGACATCCCGCCCGAGGGCATGTGCCGCCACAGGATGTCGAGCCACTCGTCGCCGTTGAAGTCCGCCACGCCCTCGATCTGCCACGCCGGGTCGTCGACCGCCGCCAGGTCGATCTGGTCGAAGATGCCCTTGTTGCTCTCAATGAAGTTCATGGTCCCGCCGACCCGCAGCAGGATCGAGACCTGCCCGGTGTCCTCGTCGCGCACCACGAAGTCGATCCCAC
>JAJVHS010000052.1:67030-96326 GCA_022072615.1 Phycisphaerales bacterium | reverse complement strand
CCTCTCTTCGGTCGCACCGCCCACGAGCCGCTCGATCGCTGCGCGCACGGTCACCCGGGCCTTGGCCTTGAGCTGGATGCCGTCCTGCGCGACCGCGTCGATGGTCGAGCGCGGGCCGGTCGGGTTCGGGCAGTCGATGACGCGGGGGTTTACGCTGGTCTGCACCGCCTCGAAGATGTCGCGGCCGGCGAGGTCGATCGCGGTCGCGACCCCCCAGGGAAGGTTGATCTTCGCGCCCCGGGCCGCGATCAGCGCCGAGATGACCCGCCGGATGTCGCCGCCCGCGAGGTAGTGCGTCTGGATCTGGTTGGTCGAGATATCGAGGCCGGCCTGGACGGCTCGGATCCGGGCGAACACCACCTGGCGGACGTCCACCTTCCGCAGCCGCATCGCCACGATCTCAAAAAGCCCGACGCTCGCGTTGGAGAAGTACGCCTGGATCCAGAGGTTCAGGAACTGGAAGATGGCAAAGAAGAAGACCAGGCCGATGAGGATGCCGACGACAATCAGAGCGATGATGACCTTTTCCATGGCGGCTCCTCTGCACGGGTGCAACAACGGGGCCGATCAGTGGCCCGGGTTCGCGGAGTATATGGGTTCGAGCGACAGAGTGAAGATCGTCACGGGCGTCCTCGGCGGAAGGCCGGGGCGCTAAGGCCGGGGCTCGTCGATCCGCCGCACCTTGATCTGCGCGGCCTCGGCGACCGTCACCCGCACGCGCGATCCCGCCGGGATCAGCACCGTTTCGGAGAGCGCGTCGTACCGCTTGCCCTTGATCCGCACGACCCCCACGGGCCTCAGATCGGTCACGGCCTCGCCCTCGGCGCCGATCAGCGCGAGCAGTTCCCTTGCCTCGCGCTCCTCCGCGGCACGCCGGGCCATGATCTCCTCTTCCGACGGCTCACCGACCATTTTCCGGCCGAGCGACGTGTGGCGCCATATCTTCAGGCCCTGAAAGAAGATCAGCGGCCCGGCGACCATCGATCCGAGGGTCCCCACCGCGCCCCAGACGGCGTCGTACCGCCACAGGCACACCAGCCCCGCCAGAGCCGACCCGATCGACAGGGTCGCGATCAGCCCGGCCGATGGGACGAAGATCTCGACCACCAGCAACAACGCGGCGACGGCGAGCAGCGCCATTCCCCAGACTAGAAGAGAATTATCCATGGATCGCGGCGGTCCTGGTCATCGGCTGCTCGGACGCCCCATCTCCGGGCTCGGCCCGTGGGCAGCCCCAAAGCCTAGGTTCGCGGCTGATCACCCGCCGGTTCGACCTGGATCTGGAAGGCGTCTGCCGCGACCACTCTCACCGTCGTCCCCGGATCGATGTAGCCCAGAGAACTGGTGACATCGAGCACACGATCTCCGAACTGGGCCTTCCCCGCCAGCCGCAGCGGCGTCAGGGTGATCCCCAAGTCCCCCACCGCCACCGGCCCGGTGGCGGGCACGATCGCCTCGAAAATGGACGCCTCGTCGTCATCAGACGATGTCGTCGGCCGGAGCACCATCCGGTTGAGCACCGGGATCGACGTCAGGTTCCGCGAGATGAAGTAGATGGCAAGCCCGGCCGAAACGAATGACGTCAGCACGGTCACCAGGCCGCCGAGCAACTCCGTCCGGCCCCCCGGGCTGTTGGGAAAGAGCCCCGACCCTTCGCCGACGAAGGTGCCGATGAGCCCCACGAACAGCAGGATAATCCCAAGGACTCCGGGCAACCCGAAGCCCGGAAGCACGAGGACCTCGATCGTCAGCAGCAGGATCCCTGATCCGATCGCGGCGATCTCCCACCAGTTGGCCATCCCGATCAGCAGCGGAGGCGCGACCAGCAGAACAAGCGCGACCGCCGCCACGGATCCGGGCAGGATCAGCCCCGGGTGGAACATCTCCATGACAAGCGCGATGAGGAACACCGCGATCAACAGGCCGCGAACGATGTTGTTGGTCAGGAGGACCACCAGCGACTCGGACCAGTTCTGGTCCAGCCTCCGCAGGTGCGACGCCCCGAAGAACCGCTGCAGGTCTTCGTCGTTCTGCACCTTCGCGGCGGCCAGGCGGTAGTGCAGCAGGTCGTCGGCACGGAACGTGTAGGGCCCGTGGCCGTCGCTCACGTACTCGACGAGCTTCCACTGCCCCCGGTCACTGGCCGTCATCGACGGGCGCTGGCTGACCTTCTCCTGCCCGAGCGTGACTTCCTCGGAGAGGCTCTCAAGACCCGGACCGGCGGGCTGGAACTCGATCGCCTCGCCCTCCGGGGATGCCTGCTCGGGCGGCGGCAGGACCGCGCTTCCATCGGCAGGGACGCTCTCAGTCGGAGACGAACTCGCGTTGGAGGGGGGCGTTTCCGCCGGAGGCGAGGCCGAATCGGAAGGAGGAGCCGAAGGATCGGCGGACTGTGGTGGCGGAGCCGTGTTCGCACCCGTCGGTGCCGAGACCAGACGCGGGCGGAGAGGCGGCGGCGGCGACCCGAACAGGTCCTGGTACTCGGCCCGGTTGATGCACACGCGCTCGCCGGTCTTCTTGTGCTCGACCAGCCACAGCTCGACCCCCAGGGCGACGATCCCCTGGACAAGGTACTCGTCGTGACCGCGGCGACGAGCCGAATCGACGACCTCGGCCAGCAGCGGCGCCGTGGCTTTCTGCTTCTCGTGCTCGGGCAGGCTGATGAGCTGACCCATCGGCCCGATGGCGATGGGGAGGGCGTCGCCCATGGTCGCGGGGTCGGCGGTGACGATCTCCCGGCAGGCCAGCGCGATCACCGACCCGGCCGAGTAGGCATTGGGGTTGATCCAGGCGACGGTGTTGGTGATCCGCGACTTCTTGATCGTGTTGCAGATATCAAGGGCAGCGCCCAGCTCGCCGCCGGGGGTGTCGATGTCGAAGACCACAGCGTCCGCGCCCGATCGCTCGGCAAGCTTGAGCCGGCGTTCGATACTCTTTGCCGTCACCTTGGTGATCGGCCCGTGGATCGTGATGATCGCGACGTTGGCGGCCTGCCGAGCCGCCGGAATCGAGGCGGGCGTCGAGGCCTGGCGACCCAACGCCGGCGCCGGAACGAGAATCGCCGCCGCGAGCAGGGCGACGGCGGCGAGAGACACCCTCAAGATCGCGCTGATTCGTGCAGGCATCGAGATCCTCAGGCCCGTGCCCGGTCCGGCGTCCGAGGCGTCCCCGGCGTCGGCCGAGCCTGCCAGATCATAGGTGGCGGAGGACCTGGCACGGTCCTGGTCATGGCGGCGCAGCGCCTCGGCCGGTTCGCGGTTGCTCGATCACGATCTCAGCCGCAGCAGCACGCTTGTTGATCGAAACGGCGGAACATCGCTCGCGGAGCCCGGTTGGCCCCGAGTGCGACGGGACACAGCGCCTGGCGATTCAGCCCGCCGCTCGCGCTTGGCACGCCAGCGACGCGGTGTCCGCAAGCGCAGTCTCGAGGGACCGGAGCAGGTGGTCGATCTGGCCGGGGCTGTGCATCGCGCACACCGAGAGCCGGAAGTACAAGGGTGCCGGTCCGTTGGGGTAGTCGATCAGCGGGATGAACACGTCCTGGGCGATCAGGCGGTCGTAGAAGCTCCGCATCCGCTCGGCAGAATCGAGCACAAAGGTCATGACCGGCGAAGGCGAGTCCTCGACGGGCAGGCCCATCGCCGCCAGCGAACGCCGGATGCGGCGGACATTGGCTTCCAGCCTGGACACCAGGTCCGCCTCGCGATCGATCACCCGCAGCGCTTCCCGGGCCGCGTGCGCCAGGATCGGAGGCACCGGCGTGGTGCCCTTGTAGATCCCCGCGTGGTCCCGGACCACGCCGATCAGCCGCCGGCTCGACGCGACCGCGCCGCCATAACACCCGAGCCCCTTGGCGAGCGTGCTCGTCCACAGGATCCGGGGGTCGGAGATCCCGAAGTGCTCGCACGTGCCGCGGCCGCGCGTCCCGAGCACGCAAAAGCCGTGGCAGTCGTCAACGACGAGCAGGGCGTTGTTTCGCGGCATCGCGGCCAGGAGTCCCGGCAGCGGCGCGATCGCCCCGTCGGCGGCAAAGACCCCGTCGGTCCAAACGCACACCCGCCGATCCGTATGCCGCCGGATGACGCGCATGGCATCGGCGGCGCTGAGGTGCTCGAAATCCGCGACTTCAAAGCCGCTCGCCTCGACCGCGTTGCGGATACTGCGGTGAGACTTCTCGTCGATCACGGCCACCGGCGGGTCGCCACCACCGGCCGGCCACGCCTCCGGCGCCGCCAGCGCCTGCGCAAGAGCGAGATTGGCCGTGTAGCCCTCGGGCATCAGGATCGACGCTTCCATGCCCAGGAACTGCGCCAGCTCGGCCTCCAGCAGCTCATGCTCCAGCGTGTTGCCGCTGGTTTCACGGGAGGCGGAGGTCGTCAGGCCGAGGTAGTCCATGGCTCGGACGACGGAGGCCTTCACGTCCGGGTGGTGCCCCAGGCCGAGGTAATTACAGCCGCCGAACGCGACCAGGTCGCGGCCGTTGATCGTCACGGTCGAGGCGGTGTTGGCGGCGATGGGAATGCGGGGCATGCGGGGCTCGCGGTGAATGGTAGTGGCCGAGAGTCTGTATCGGCGCAGAACGCAGACGCGAGCAAAACTTGCCTCAAAAACCGCGACCGAAGTTCAGCGGCAGCGGACGGTCGAGATCGTGGCCATCGTGTGCAGCCCGGGCGCCGCCTCCGTGATCCGCGGAATGGAGTTCACGATGATCGCCGAGGTGGCGACGTCGCCATGCACGCCGCCGCGGATGACCAGGTCGATGGGCGGCTCGCCCTCGAGCACCACGCGGTCGCGCGGATCGGCCTGGCCGATCGCGGCCTGAAACTCCAGGCTCACGACGCAGCGCTCGCCGGCGTAGCCCTTGGCGACCTGGCGCACGCCCGCGATCATGCCCTTGTGGATCGGTCCCAGGGCGCACGAAAGCTCGCGGTCGGCGAAGACGGGCTCGATGTTCTCGTCCCACGCTTCGATCTTCATGCCAAGGTAATGCGCCAGGAAGTGAAGGCTTTCACCGAGTCCGACATGCCGGAGGCTGCCATCCGCCAGCCGCCGATCGAAGTGCTCGAGATCCAGCCCCGCCCCGATCTTCTTCTGGAACGGCACCCGGCGGCTGGAGGCGTCCTGGATCCGCTCGACGTGCACCGACCGCACCGACCGGCACACCCCCGACGCGAAGACCGGAAGCGCGTCCATGATGAACCCGGGGTTCACGCCCGTCCCCAGCAGGCGCCCGCCGGTCTTGAGCGCGAGCTGGTGGAGGCGGTCGGCGAGCGTCTCGTGCCGGAGCCATGGGTAGATGAGCTCCTCGCAGGTGCTGACGACGGGCTTGCCGTGTTCAAGGGCGGTTCGGAACGTCGGCTCGCACAGCCGCAGATCCGAGCTGGTGGTGACCACCACGCAGTCGACCTGGCTCCAGTTGCGGACGTCGTCGATCGAGTGCAGGATCACGACGTCGTTCTTCACGGCTGGGCAGATCTTCGACAGCCGTTCGCCCGCCAGGTTGGGAGCCGGGTCCACGACCGCCACGATCTCGCCGACCCCCCGTTCAACGGTTTCGCTGATGATGCGGTGGCCGAGGGGTCCGACGCCGATATGGAGAATCCGGTACATGCTGGCAGGGTATCCCCGCGGCACCGGGCTTTGCACGCCGGATCGCCAGGATGTGCCGGGTCGTGCGATCGACCGTCACCGACCACCGACCTGGCCGCGGTCGGCCGCCGACCCGCCTTCAACGCGGGCCGTCGAGAACCTTCCCCAGCCGCCCGTCCGCCGCGCGCAGCAGCGCTTCCGCGGCCGCGCGATCAACACCCCGAGCGTGCATCACGACGGCGGTCTTCACCACGCCGCCGGATGCTTCGAGAAGCTCGAAACACGCAGGGCGATCCAGGCCCGTCAGCGTCGCGATGATCCGAGCCGCGCGGTCCCGCAGCTTGTCGTTGGTCGCCTTCACATCCACCATCAGGTTCTGGTACACCCGGCCCGAGCGGACCATGAGCGTCGTCGAGATGGTGTTGAGCGTCATCTTGGTCGCGGTCCCCGCCTTCATGCGGGTCGACCCCGTGAGCACTTCCGGTCCGGTCTTGAGCACGATGAAGTGGTCCGCGTGCTCGCTGGGCGCCGCGTTGGCGCACACGATCATGCCCGTGACCGGCCGACCACCCTCCGCGAGCTGCGTCTTGCAGAATTCCAGCGCTCCCCGCGCGTACGGCGTCGTCCCGCCCGCGGCGATCGCGATCACCGTGTCGCGTTGATCCAGCCCCAGGCCCGCGAGCTCCTCCCACGCCCCGCGCGGGTCGTCTTCCTTGCCCTCGCTCGACTTTCGCAGGGCGCTGTCGCCGCCGGCGATGAGCCCGATGATCCGCCCGGGCTCGACGCAGAACGTCGGCGGCGCCTCGGACGCATCGAGAACGCCAAGTCTGCCGCTCGTTCCCGCGCCGACGTACACAAGCCGTCCGCCCGCCAGGAAGCCCGGCTCGGCCGCCTGGATCAGCCGGGCCACCAGGTGACGCGAGCGCTTCATCGCCCGGAACACCTCGCGGTCCTCCTCCTGGATCAGGTCGACGATCTCACGAGCCGACAGCTCGTGCAGGTTCATCGAGGCGGGGTTGCGCTGCTCGGTAAGAAGCGATGATCGATCGGGAGGAAGCTGGTGCATGGTGAGGATCGCGCCGTGAGCAGTGAGCAATGAGCAGTGACCAGTGAGCAGTGAGCAGTGACCAGTGAGCAGTGAGCAGTGAGCAGTGAGCAGTGAGCAGTGAGCAGTGAGCGACGGATTCTAAGTGCCCGGCGCCATCATCCACGCGCCCGCGACCGGCGCGGGCGATGGGCAGCCCGTCACCGACGGCAGCGTGATGGGCACACGATCCTGGCACAACGCCCCGAGCACCGCGAACGCCGCGGCCTCGCGGAACTCGATCGGCACACCCAGTTCCGCCGTCGTCAGGACACGGCGGCCGGAACTCGCGTCCCCCACCGCCGCCCGGATCGCCGCGACCAGCGTGAGATTGCGCACCCCGCCGCCCGCCAGCACGATCTCGTCCGAACGTTCCACCGCGTCCGCCACGGCCCGGGCGATCGCCTCGCACGCGGTGCGCACGACGTCGGCCCCGGGCTGCGCCGCCGTCGTGCTGATCCAGCTCGCCAGCTCGTCGCCGGTGCCCAGCGAGCGCCCGCTCGTCGCCTGCCGCCGGATGATCTCTTCCAGCGCCGCCAGCGCCTTGGGGATGACCTTCCCCGTGGCCGCGACCGCGCCGTTCTCATCGAAGCGCCGGCCGAGCCGAACCCGGGCAAGCCCGTCGAGCAGCTGGTTGCAGGCGCACACGTCCTTGCCGCGCACCCCGCTCGCATCAGACCCGCCGGACGCGGGCACGATCGTGACGTTGCAGAACCCGCCGAGGTTCACCACCGCTCGCGCCGCTCGGTCGCTGCGGAAGAACACCCAGTCCGCGATCGGCGTGATCGGCGCCCCCTGGCCCCGCGCCGCCACATCCGCCGCTCGCAGGTCGTAGACGACGGGCGCACCCAGCCGCCGAGCAATCGGCGCCGGCTGGATCAACTGCCACGTCCGACCCGCGGCGTGGTAGACCGTCTGCCCGTGGACGCACACGAGGTCAATGCGCTCGCCCCGAGCATGCCCCGCCGCCAGGTCGTGCGCCGCCTCCGCGTGCAGGTCGCCCAGCACCCACATCAGCTCGGCGATCTTCGAGGCCGGAAGCGGCTGCTGGTCCGCCAGGCGACGCAGGTCCGTCGCGATCGGTCCGAGCGGCCGCGAGAGCCCGGCGACAAACCCGGCCGACATGCCCAGCCCCTTGCCCGAGATCTTGACCAGGGCCGCATCCAGTCCGTCGATGCTCGTACCTGTCATGCACCCGATCGCAAAGCGGACGGCGCCTGCCCCGTCGCCGGCTGCTTCACGCCCGGCGACAGGCGTCCGGCCTTTGCGGCGAGCGTTGGACGCCGCGGGCCGGCGCGTCCGCGCCGACCGCACCGGGTTGCCGGAGTTCGCTCGTTTCTTCGCCATCGCACCAGCGTACGCGGGGTCGGCCTTCACGGGGCGTAGGTATGCACCGTGCCGGTGGCGACGAAGACAACGGTCGCTCGGACGCTCGCCCGCTGAATTCCCAGTGCCTTGGCCACGATCCGGGCGTACCGCTCAAGCTGACCGCGGTAATGGTCGGTGTTCACGGCGCCCGGCATTTGGCCGCGCGCGCCCCCCGCGCCCAGCCCGTCGGTCTTCCAGTCGATCACTTCCGCCTCGACCGGCGTGCCGTCCTGACGCACGATCACCAGCCGGTCGATCCGCCCGCGTGTCAGAGAGCCGTCCTGATCCACGATGCCCGCCCCGGCAAGCTCGCGGAAGAGCTGGAACTCAGCGCCGCGCCCCTGCGCGCGATACCGGCCGCGGGAGAACACCTGCGCAACCGCGGGCGTTGACAGCACGCGCCTCACGACCGTCACCACCTCCCGCTCGGATAACTCGAAGGGGAGCCGCACGCCGTCCAGCGATGCGATCAAGTGCTCATCGGTTGGCAAGCCGTCATCGACCCATCCCACCGACTCGAGGCACGCGTGCACGGCGGTTCCCAGACCGCGAGCGGCACGCCGCACCGCCGCGGGCGCCTGCGAACGCGGAGCCGCCGCCAAAAAGAGCGACGACGCGGGCCCGATGTCGCCAGCAACCACCGGCTCGTGCACGCGGATCAACGACGGGTCTTCCCCCTCTTCCGCGACGCGCGGATTGTCGCCGATGTCGGACGCCGACCGGCTGACGGCACGGGTCGCGGCCAGGCCGACGCGCATGGGCGGCGCTTTCTCCTTCACCGACACCGGCTCGGCCTTGATCCCGCGATCCCAGTCGTCATCGCCGCTGACGTACAGCAGCCTTCCCTCGCGATCGGCGGGCTCGTCATCCGCGGCCTCCTGCCCTTGCGCCTGATCCGCCATGCGCAGCGCCGCGCACACCACCCGCGACAGCCTGAACGACTCGCCCGAGTTCTGCGGGCGGACGATCATCTCGAGGTACCGCCTCGGACGCGTCATCGTGACGTACAGCAGGCACAGCGCCTCGCGGATCTCACGTTGAAGACGCCGGGTCGCCATCTCGGCGATAATCCCGCCCGCCGAGCACACCGCTTTCGAGGCATTCAGCGACACGCGCGTGATCGGCCCCAGCAGATCGTCTCGCTCGTAAAGCACCTCCGGCGGCCTCGAAGGCACACGCCCGTCGAGCTCGGGCGCGATCACCGCGTCGAACTCCAGTCCCTTGGCCGCGTGGATCGTCATCACGCGGATCCGAGCCGGCGTGCCCGCGGACCGACGCGCAAGCTCGATCATCTCGATGAGCCCGCGCACGCTCGCCGACCCGCGCGCCCCGTACGTCTCGGCGATCTCCACCGCCTGCGACAGGCGTGTGCGGTCGAGTTCCGAGCACACCGGCGCAAGCCACCGAGCCCAGTCCCCCACCACCGCCCCCGCCCCCCGGCGCGCCAGATCATCCCGGACGTGCCGCGACACCGCCGCGACCGCGTCAGGATCGACGCGGCGATCCAGCCGGACCAGCCCGCCCAGCGCGGTGGTCGCCACGTGAAACGCGGCCATCCGGTCCCCGGGATGATCGGCCAGGTGCAGCAGCGACACGACCGCCGCGACCGCGGGCGACTGCACCAGCGGGCTGCCGCCCTCCTCGGCGGCGTCAAAACCGCGATGCTGGATCGACATCAGCAGCCTGGGAACCCAGTTCTTGGTCCGAAGCAGGACACCGATGGAAGCATGCGGGCTGCGACGGGCGATCTCGGCGATGCGGTCGGCGACGAACTCGCACCGATCATCGGGTGTAGTGTCGCTCGTTTCGTCCTCGTCAACCTCCGGAAACTCCCGCACCAGCACCCGACCCGGGTTGCCGGCCACGCTCCTGTCGCACGAGTGCTCGTGAAACAGCTCGGAGAATTCCCTGGCCGCCGCTCGTCCCGCGTCGTCCTGAAGGCACGGGCACCTCGCCAGGCCGCTGAAGACCGTGTTGACGGCGGCAATGATCGGCGGCGAGGACCGGAACGACGTCGCCAGCGGTTCAACCTGGATGTGGGGCCAGCGCTTCTGGAGGTGCCCGAGCAGCGTGGGCTCGGCGTGCCGCCAGCCAAACAGCGACTGCTTGGCGTCGCCAACATAGAAGAAAGAGCGCCGCCGCGTTTCGTCGGAGATCAGCTCGGCGATCATGGGCTCCACCACGCGGAACTGGGCCACCGACGTGTCCTGGAACTCGTCGAGCAGTACGTGCTCGATCCGCGCGTCGAGCCGGTAATACAGCTCGTCGCGGATCCGCTCCGCGCTGCGTCCGCCGAGCAGGCGCGGCAGATCATCGAACCGCACCGAACCCAGCGAGCGCTTGAGCTCGCCGTACGCCGAGTCAAACCGCTTCACCAGTTCGACCGCCGCCGTGTTCTGATTCCGCAGCAGCTCAACCACCGCGGCACGGGCATGCGCCGCCAGCTTCCGGCACAGCAGCAGCAGCTCCTCGGGAGCGCCCGCACCGTTGAAGATCCCCTTCAGCGACACCGACGACACCAGCGTCGAATCCAGGAACTTGTCCCACTCCGATGCCCGAGCAAGCTCCGCGGCCTTGAGGATCGCTTTCGTCCATACCTTGTTCGGCGGCCCGGACCTGGTCGGCGGGCCCTTGGCCGCGGCGAACTGGTCGAGCAGCGCCGCCAGAGCCTGTTCTTCGACCGGCTCGCCGCACGGCGCGACCGTGTTCCAGGCGCCGTCGATCGCCTGCACGTGCACGTCGTGCAGCGAGTTGACGACCGAGAAGATCGATTCGTGCACCGAGCGCTCGCCCTCGGACTTCTTGAGCATCCGCAGCAGCGGCAGGATCACCGGCATCCCCGCCTCGCGCAGCACCCGCGCCACCGCCGCTCGCCGCATCGCCGCGTCTTCATCGTCCTCCACCACGCGCCAGCCCGGCGCCAGGCCGATCTCGACCGAGAACGCCGTGGCCGCTCGGACCAGGAACGCGTCCAGCGTCCACACGGCCAGCCGGTCGAGCGAACGCCCGACCGTCGCGGCGCAGCTCCGGCACTGCTCCGCGGTCAGGTCCGGCCTCCCCAGAGCCCGACGCAGCTCGTCCAGCCCCTTCGCGCTGGTCGCCGCATCGCACAGGCGACGCAGGACCCGCTCGAGGATCTCCGCGGCCGCCGTGCGCGTGAAGGTCGCCGCGAACAGGCTTTCCGCCGGGCAGCCGCCCAGCAGCAGGCCCAGCAGCTCCCCCGTGAGCCGGTACGTCTTGCCCGTGCCCGCCGACGCCAGGATGCCGATCGCTCGCACGCTCACGGTCGCCCCTCCGGCCTCGGCACGAGCACCGACACGCCGCTGATCGCCGCCGCCGCGCCGCCCGTCGGCGGAGCATCGCCGGGTCGCCGCCAGTCGCCCCTGAGCATCTCGCCGATCAGCGACCGCGCGGCCTCAACGCCCGCGTCCAGCGCGTCCTCCTCCCATTCCCCCAGGATCAGCTCGACATCCCCGCTCCGCGGCAGCGAGACATACCCGAGCACGACCTTCTCGGCCCCGCACTCCTTCGCGAGCCCGGCGGCGAGCAGCCGGTACAGCGGCATCTGCAGGTCGATCCATTCGTACGGTGTGCGGCCCGGTTTGTACATCGCCTTGACGGCCGCACGCATTCCCTCGGCCGTCTTGAAATCCAGCAGCGCCAGCTCCCGCGTCGCGGGGTTCCAGTCGATGCGGTCGATCCGGCCGCGGACACTCACGCGGCGTCCGTCCACCTCGAGCACCACCGGGTCGGGCACCCATTCCGACCGGAGGATCGTCCAGCCCTTCGTCGCGTGCTCGATCTGGAACTCCGCGAAGCCCGCGAGCCGGTGCGCGGCCTGCTCGCGCTGCACGGCCACGGCCGTCGGCGGCTCACCCCCCAAATCCTCGGCCGCGACCTCGTCGATCGCATCGCGAACCGCCTGGCGGATCACGGCAGCGTCCTTTTCCTTCGCAGCCTTGGAGGCGAACCGTTCGACCACCCGGTGGATGAATGTCCCGAAGACCCCCGCCTCCATCTCCACCGGGACCTCGCAGGCCTCCGAAAGACCGAGCACGTTCTCGAGATAGAACGCGTACGGGCTCTCCATGTACCGCTTGAAGGCGGTCACACGCACCGACTCGATCCGCGGCGAAGCGCCGACCGGCATGACCTCAAACGCCGGCGCCGCCGCGTCTGACCCCGCCGTTGCAAGAGCCACATCCCGTGCCCGCGGTTGGGTCACCGGGGCGGGCAGGAACAGCTTCAACCGCCGCACCACCGTTTCGTCATCCGCGGATACGAGCAGTCGGCTGGGCCAGAGCTTGGTGCCGTCCTGCGCCCGCCGACCGGCGATGATTACCGCCCGTTCACGGCACGCCAGCGCGTGCTCGAGCAGGTACTTGTCGCGTGCCAGCACCACGTCGCGCGAGCCGACCTTCAACTCGCGGCGGAGCTGCTCGGGAAGCAGCGGGTCGACCGCCGATCGCGGCACGATCCCCTCGTTCATCCCCGTGAACACCATCACGGGCGCCGGGTCGTGCACCGCTTCCAGCCATCCGACCAGTTCGACGGCGCCCGCATCTGGAGGCAGCGGGCGCCGTGCCCGACCGAGTTCACCGAGCACGATCTGAATCACGGCCGCCGCGGAGACCTCGGGCTCGTCGGCGCCAAGATCCGCTCCTTCGCGGAGTTCCCGGCACGCGGCCTCCACCGCGACGCAGCAGGCTTCATCCACCGCATCAGTGCTGTCCTCGTACACGGCTCGGACCGCCGCCACCACCGCGCCCGCCCACTCGCTCACCGGCCGCTTGGGCGTCGTCCCGTCGCCGGTCCACAGCGGGCCCAGAATCTCGCGCAGCTGCGCGTACACCACGTCGAGCACGCGGTGTGTCATCGCGTTGCGCTTGTCACGCGGGCCGAGCCACTTGCCGTCCACCACGCCGTGCACATACCTCGACGCGTACTCGTCGATGAACTCGAGCACGCCGCGCTCGCCCGTCAGCGGCCACACACCGCGATCCCGAGCACGAGCCGTGATGGCCCGCTCGACGTCGCCGTGGCGAACAACGCCCGCAAACTGCGGGAACTCCGGATCCGCCAGCAGCTCGGCGACCAGCCTGAGAAACCTCGCCGGCGCCGCGGCCGAGCACGGCTCGCCGGCCGCCGCCCGTACCCGCATCGGCAGGCGGCCATCCGCGGGCGCTTCCAGCGTCATCACCGTGCGCTCAAGCGCACGGCGGATCTCGTCATCGGGCACGCAGATCACGACATCGCCCGGATCCAGCGCCTTCTCTCGCCCGCCCGTGAGCGACGGGCTCCCGGCAATCGCGACCGCCAGCGACGCCTGCTCGGCGGGCCCGTCCACGACGCGGATCGCCTCGTCCTTGATGCGCAGCGACCGATCGCGCCATGCCTCCGGCCTGATCGCACCCAGGTCATCAAAGAGGTCGCTCTGGTCTTCGGGCGCGCCGACGAGCGCCGTCACCTTCAGCTCGTCCCGCGAAAGCACCCGGCGCACCAGCCCCGGCACCTCCGCCAGGCCCACGAGCACCACCTCACCCGGTTCGATGCCGCAGGATGCCGCCGCCGCGATGCGCCGCGTCGCGTCATCGGCCCGGCCGACTCGGCTGACACGTTTCAGGTATGCCCGCTCGAGCCGCGCCAGCGCCCGCCACCGGGGCTGATCGGGTACATCCATCCGCTCGACGACGCCCGCAACGTCGTCGAACGTCACGCCATCGCCGGCGAGTCTTGTGTGCGTCTGGTCAATCGTGGCCGCCGCCGCCAGTTGCTGCGACACCGATTCCCTCAGCGACGCGGGCCAGAGCGCCTCGAGCTCCTCGCCTTCGAGCTCTTCCGCCGCCGCACGCCAGCACAGCCGGCGAATCCACGACCCGGCGGACCGCTCCCGACCGCGGAGCACCTTGTCGAGGAACCCGTCGATCGTGACCGTCCCCCCGACCACCGCCCCCGCGCGACGGGCCATGTGATCGGCCAGCCCGCGGCCGACCCGCCCGCCGGGCACGACGACCGTCAGCGCCGTCAGATCGACCCCGCCGCCCGGCACGGAAAACCGGCGCACGAGCCACTCCGCCGCCGTATGAACCAGCGGCCGATCCCAACCCAGAAAGAATCGCTGCGGCGTTCCCACGGCACGCGGAGAATATCCGCCCGCCTTCAGTCAGAAAAAGCGCAAGACATGCTTTCCGCCGGCCACTGTCACACGGGCGTCACACGCCGTGCTCGACGCCCTTGGCGATCCGAACCTTGACCCGCGCCCGCTCGCGCTCGCGGTCGAGGCGATCCTTCGAAATCTCCCGAGCAGCGCCCTCACCGGCAGGGTGCTTCGCGAGGGCGGCCCTCAGCTCGGCCTCCGCGTCAGCCGGGTTAATCTGGTCCGCCGCGGCGGCATACTCGGCAAGGATGGTCAGGGTTTCTCCCTGCATCTGCACGACCCCGCCGTCCACGACGTACGACCGATCGCCGCCAGACCCCTTCTCCGAGTCGGCGAACCGCAGTGCCAGCTCCCCGCACCCCAGCTTGGCGAGGATCGGCGCCCGTCCGGGGAGGAACCCCATCAGGCCATCCCAGGCCGGGACGGAGGCGTAGGTCACCTGGTCGTCGAGCAGGCTCGCAGACGGGGTCACAAGTCGGCAGCGGAAGCTCTTCTTGGCCACGCGTCGGATCTCCGTTCCTCTAGCCCCGGACAGCCCCCGATGGCCGGACGCACGGGTCCGAGCCGTCGGGAAGGGTGCAAGTTTATGCGCCCCGCCCGGAAAGGTCACCCCGCGTGCCCACGACACCCGGACCGGCCCCGATCGCCACGCGTCGCCCGGCAACCTGACGTAGTCTCTGTCCGTGCAGGCTCTCCGGCCCCTCATCCTGCCTCTCTGCGTGCTGCTGCTGATCGCCGCGGTCCTCTGCCGGCTCGGCGTCGGCGGCCCCGCGCAGGCCTCCGCGCCCCCTCCCGGGACGATGCCGTTCTTCAAGTCGCCGATCATCGAGCTCCGAGCCCAGCGAGCCATCGCCGGGGCCGTCGTCGGCGCCGCCGCGGCCCTCTCCGGCGTCATGCTCCAGTGCCTCTTCCGCAACCCGCTCGCCTCGCCGGATCTGCTCGGCATGGCCTCCGGCGCCGGCCTGGGCGTCATGGTCTCCGCGTTCGTGGGCTACCAGACCAGCGGCGTGATCACGGAAGTCGGACTTGCCGCCACCGGTCCGCCCGCCCTCGTGGGCGCACTAGGGGCACTTGCCCTGACCTACGCCTTCAGCCAGCGCCGCGGCATCATCGATCCGCCCTCGCTCCTGCTGGTGGGAGTCATCGTGGGCGTGCTCTCCGCGAGCCTCACCCAGTTCGTCCAGTACCTGCTGCCGGACCGCGGGGTTTCCGCGGGCCGGTGGCTTCTGGGAGCCATCAACGATGACGTCACCTGGACGCAATCGACCTCGCTCGGCCTGGTCGTGATCGCCGCCGCGATCATCACCGCTCGCCTCGCGCCCGCCATGGACGCCGCGTCGCTCACCGACGACGAGGCCAGGTCGCTGGGAATACACCTCAGTGCCGTACGGGCATGGCTCTTCGTCGGATCGGGTATGCTCGCCGCTGCGAGCGTCGTACTCGCCGGGCCGATCGCATTCGTCGGCCTCCTCTGTCCGCACCTTGTCCGCATCGTCGCCGGCCCGACTCACCGCACCCTGATCCCCGCCGCCGCGATCGTGGGCGGCGCATTGGTCGTCGGAGCCGACACGCTGGTCAAGATCGTGGAACTGCCCGCGGGCCGCCTGCCGATCAGCGTGCTGACGAGTCTCCTGGGGGGTCCTCTTCTGATCGTCCTTCTGCGTCGGAGAGAAACCCTGGTATGAACCCGATCCCATTCAGCAAGTACCAGGGCCTCGGGAACGACTTCATCCTCATCGATGCGTTCGACTCGCCCGGTATGGCCGGCTTCGATTGGCGCTCCGCCGCCCCGACGCTCTGCAACCGGCGCCTGGGCATCGGCGCCGACGGCATCCTCGTGATGTCCCCCCCGGATAGCCACGCCGCCGATCTCCGGCTCCACATCATCAACGCCGACGGCAGCGCGGCCCAATTGTGCGGCAACGGCATCCGCTGCGTCGCCGCCTACATGGCCACGCGCCGCCACTGGTCCCGCCCCGATCTGCTCATCCACACCGACGCAGGCGTCGTCCACATCCGCTGGGCGTCCGGCGCCACGGCGACCACCGGCATCACCGTCAACATGGGCGTCCCGCGACTGGCCGCCGCCGACATCCCCGTCCTCACCACCCTCGATCAGGTCGTCAACGTCCCGCTCGCCGCGCTCGATATCGGCGACGGGTCGGTCGCCCAGGCAAGCGAATCCCTCGCCTCCCACTGCCCGGACCACAAGCCCCGCCTGACGTGCGTCTCCTTCGGCAACCCGCACGCCGTGTTCTTCGTCAACGACCCCGCCACCGTCCCGCTTGAAGCCCTCGGGCCGGTCATCGAGAAACTCCCGATCTTCCCCCAGCGCATCAACGTGCACGTCGCCGCCGTCCGGTCGCGCCGCGCGGGCGTCATGCGCGCGTGGGAGCGCGGATCGGGCCTCACGCAGGCCTGCGGCTCGGGCGCGTGCGCGGTGCTCGTCGCCGGTGTCCTCACGGGCCTGTTCGACGACCACGTCGAGATGACCCTCCCCGGCGGCGTGCTCGACCTCACCTGGCAGAAGGCCGTCAGCGCCGACCGCCCGACGGGCGTGTTCATGTCCGGGCCCGCCGTCGAGGTCTACCGCGGCGAGTGCACGCTCGGCTGAACCACCTCGAGGAACAGGCGCATGCAGTGGTGGCTGTGGATCGCGGGGTGGTTGGCGGCGATGAGCCTCGTCACGCTCGCGGTGTTCGCCTGGGACAAGCGCTGCGCCGTCATGGGCCGACGGCGCATCCCAGAGAAAACCCTGCACCTGCTGGAACTGCTCGGCGGATGGCCCGGCGCCTGGATTGCGTTCGGCCTGGTGCGGCATAAGAACCGAAAGTTGTCCTTTGTGGCGATAACCGCCGCGATCTCGCTTCTGCAGATCGCCGGACTCATCGCCGCCGCCCAGGCCTTCCGCGAATGAACGCGCGAATTCGCTTGACACCCGCACGGCCCCGGGTACTCTAACGCCAGCATCAAGAGACCCGGGAGGCCTCTACCCGGGCGGCAACCGAGCCGATCTTCAACGATCAGGTCGCGGTGCCGAGGCCAACCCCATGCGGGGGGTCCCGGGTCAAACCGGGGCAAGATGCGGCGGGCTTCACCAAGAAAGCCCGCAAAAAAGGCGTCGGTGTACGACGCCATCCCCGCTCAACAAGGCCGCTGCTTGATGCCGTGAGGAGTTCACGGCATGTCCGCGTTCAAGCAACCCGCGTCCGCCCAGTCCCGCACCTCCCCCGCCTGTTGCAGCAGCCTCGAATCGGCCGACCCCGGTCACGCCGAGACGCCGCTGCCCCCGCTCGCCACGGGCCTCTCGCCGAGCACCACCGCCCTCCACGGGCCGCTGCACCTGCGCCGCTCGACCGGGCCGCTCATCACCCCCATCACCCAGTCCACGACCTTCAACCAGCGCCGCGTCGGTGAGTGCGACGGGCCCACCTACTCGCGCGTCGGCAACCCCACGGTCGACCAGCTCGAGGCGGTCCTGGGCTCGCTCGAAGACGCCCCGCCCTCGGTGTGCTTCGCCACCGGCCTCGCCGCCGAGACCGCGCTCTTCCTCGCGCTGCTCAAGGCCGGCGACCACGCCATCGTCGCCGACGCCATCTACGGCGGCACCGTTCGCCTCTTCCGCCAGGTACTCAACGAACTGGGCATCACCGCGACCTTCGTTGACGCGTCAGACCCCTCCGCCGTTGCCGCCGCCATCACGAAGAACACCAGGCTGGTGTTCATCGAGACCCCCGCCAACCCGACCCTGAAGATCACCGACATCGCGGCCATCAGCCGCATCACCAAGGCCGCGGGCGTCACGCTCGTCGTCGACAACACCTTCCTCACGCCCGCGCTCCAGCGCCCGCTGGACCTGGGCGCCGACGTCACGGTGTACTCGACGACCAAGCACATCGAGGGCCACTCCACCTCGCTCGGCGGCGCCATCACCAGCCGCGATGAGAAGCTGCTCGAGCGCGTCCGCTGGATCCGCAAGTGCACCGGCAACATCCAGGCGCCCTTCAACGCCTTCCTTACGATCCAGGGGCTCAAGACCCTCCCGCTCCGCCTCAAGGAGCAGTCCCGCAACGCCCAGGTCATCGCCGAATGGCTCGCCGGTCACCACCAGGTCCAGACCGTCTACTACCCCGGGCTTGCGGATTTCCCGCAGCGCGAGCTCGCGGCTCGCCAGCACCTGGGCGGCCTCCACGGCGGCGTCATCGCCTTTGAGATCAAGGGCGGCACCGAGGCCGGCGCCGCGCTGCTCAACGCCGCCCGCCTGTGCCGGCTCGTCGAGCACGTCGGCAGCGTCGAAACGCTCCTCACCCACCCGGCCTCCATGACCCACGCCGATGTCCCGCGCGAGCAGCGCCTCCGCGTCGGGCTCACCGACGGACTCATCCGCCTCTCCGTCGGCATCGAGGACCCCCAGGACATCATCGCCGACCTCGAGCAGGCCATCGCCGCGGCCAGGCCCGCCTCCATCGTGCACCGCGCCGCCGCCGAAACGTTCGACCCCGGCGACGAGCACGATCACGTCCACGCCCACCACGCCGGCCGCCGCGTCCCCGACGCCGCCGCGCAGGCCCGCGTGCAGGTCAAGTCCACCGTTCAGACCAACGGAGGTGCCGCGTGCATCAGCCGCTGACCGTTCTGAAGTTCGGTGGGTCCGTGCTCCGGTCGGAAGACGACCTGCGCCTGGGCGTCCATGAAGCCTACCGCTGGCTCCGAGCCGGCTCCCGCGTCGTCGTGGTCGTCTCCGCGTTCGAAGGAACCACCGACCGCCTGCTCTCCCAGGCGCGCTCCTACAGCGAGAACGCCGACGACAAGGCCTGCGCGCTCCTGCTCGCCACCGGCGAGTTCACCACCGCCTCGCTCCTGGCCCTGGCCTTCGCCCGGGCCGGCGTCAAGGCCCAGGTGCTCGGCCCGCAGGCGATCGGCCTGCGCACGCGCGGTCAGGGCACCAACGCAGACCCCGCCTCCGTCGACCGCCGCGTCATCGACCGCGGGCTCGAGCAGTCCCCCGTCGTCATCATCCCCGGCTTTGTCGGGGTGGACGAGATCAACCAGTTCACCCTCCTGGGCCGCGGCGGGTCGGACCTCACCGCCCTGTTCCTCGCGGCCGAACTCGGAGCAACCCGATGCCGCCTCATCAAGGACGTCGACGGCCTGTACGACCGCGACCCCGCGCTGCCCGGCCCGCCCGCCCGTCGCTTCCGCAGCGTCTCGTGGGAAACCGCGCTCACGCTCGACGGCGGCGTCATCCAGCACAAGGCCGTGCTGCTCGCGCGTGCCCGTGGGCTCTCGATTGAAGTCGGCTCGTTCCAGCGCAGCGACGTCACGCTCGTCGGACCCGGGTCGGACGTCTTCTACGCCCCGGCGCCGACGCCCGCCCCGCTGCGCGTCGCGCTGCTGGGCGCGGGTACCGTCGGAGGCGGCGTGCACGGCCTGATCGACCCTCTCCGGGCCGATTTCGAGATCACGCGCGTCGCCGTCCGATCGGCGTCCAGCCCCCGCGACACCGCCATCGCGCCCGTGCTCGTCACCGAGTCGCCCGTGAAGGCCGCCGCCGTGCCCGGCGACGATGTCGTCGTCGAACTCATCGGCGGCACCGACGCAGCCTACCACGCGGTCCGAGCAGCCCTCTCGGCCGGCAAGCACGTCGTCACCGCCAACAAGGCGCTCATCGCCGCGCACGGCACGGAACTCCGCGACCTGGCCCTCCGAGCCGGCGGCTCGCTCCGCTACTCGGCCGCCGTCGGCGGCGCCGCCCCGCTGCTCGAATCCGTGGAGACCCTGCGCCGCCAGGGCACCCACATCGAGAGCGTCGAGGGCGTAATCAACGGCACCACCAACTTCGTCCTCGACCTGGTCCAGTCCGGGATCTCGCTCGAGGACGCCATCAAGGCCGCGCAGGAACGCGGCTACGCCGAGGCCGACCCATCCCGCGACCTCGACGCCATCGACGCCGCCGAAAAGCTCTCGCTCCTTGTGTTCCACGCCTTCGACGCCAACCTCCGCTGGGAGGACGTGTCACGCACCGGGCTCAGGGACCAGACCCTCGGCGAACTGCTCGCCCGCCGCCGTGAAGGCCAGGTCGTCCGTCTCATCGCCTCGGCGCGGCGCACCCCCGAAGGCATCGTCGCCTCCGTCCAGCCTCGCCTGGTCGACGCATCACACCCCCTCGCCTCCATCAGCGGCGCCGAGAACCGCCTGGTCATCACCGCGGCCGACGGCGTCGCCACGGTCGTCGGCGGCACCGGCGCCGGACGATGGCCGACCGCCCAGTCGGTCGTCGCCGACCTCTTCGATCTCCGCCGCCAGCTCCGAGCGACTCTCCCGCCCAGCACGCACCGGCCAACCGAGAACGGCAAGCCGCAGCGCGCCCACCCGCCCTCGGTCGAGATCGAGACCCGTCCGGTCGCGGACTCCGCACGCCTCGCCGTCGTCGGCGCGACCGGCGCCGTGGGCCGCGAAGTCCTCAGCATCCTCTCGTCGCGCGGCATCCCCCACTCCCGCGTGCTCGCCCTCGCCTCGGAAAACTCCGCGGGCACCTGGATCCCCTACGGCGACCAGCGCGTCCAGATCGAGGCCCTCCAGGATCAATCGTTCCGCGGGGCGGAGCTCGCCATCTTCGCCGCCAGCGCCGACATCGCTCGCAAGTTCGCGCCGCTGGCGGTCGCGGCCGGCGCCGTGGTTGTCGACAACTCCTCGGCCTTCCGCCTCGATCCGCGGATCCCCCTGATCGTCCCCGAGATCAACGGTTCGCACATCACCGCCGCCGCCGATCCGCCGCGGCTCATCGCCAACCCCAACTGCTCGACCGTGATCCTGCTCACGGCGGTCGAACCCCTGCGTCGCTCGTTCGGCGTCACCTCGATCAGCGTCGCGACCTACCAGGCCGTGAGCGGCGCGGGTCTCGCCGCCATGGACGAACTCCGCAGCCAGACCCGGCGCGTGCTCGACGGCAACGAGCCGTCCCCGAGCTTCTTCAAGGAGCCCTGCGCCTTCAACGTCTTCAGCCACGACTCCGACGTCGACGCCAACACCGGCCTCAATGTCGAGGAACGCAAGATCATCGACGAGGCCCGCAAGATCTGGGGCGACCCCGCCCTCCCGATCACGCCCACCTGCATCCGCGTGCCCGTGCTCCGAGCCCACACCCAGGCCATCACCGTCCGTCTCGCGACGCCCGCAACCGAAGCCCAGGTCCGAGCCGCCTACGCGGCCGCCACCGGCGTGTCGATCATCGACGACCGGCCGAGCAACCGCTTCCCCACGCCGCTGCTCGCCACCGGCCGCGACGACGTCCTCGTCGGCCGCCTCCGCCCCGATCCCGCGGCGAACGTCGGTCCCGGTGGTTCCTCCGATTCCTGGTGCCTGCTCGCCTGCGGCGATCAGCTCCGCAAGGGTGCGGCGACCAACGCGCTCCAGATCGCCGATCTGCTCGCGCTGGCCGAAATCACCTGACTTTGTCTGTGATTGACGAACACCCACCACTATTCCCCTACTACCTACTCCCTACTGCCTGCTGCCTGCTGTCTGCTGTCTGCTGTCTGCTGTCTGCTATTTGCTCTCCTGCCCCCTTCTACACTCCCCGCCGTGACCGTCACGTTCGACCAGATCGTTGCCGCTCGGCGCCGCATCGCCGGCGGCATCTACATGAGCCCGTGCGAGTCCTCGCTCTCGCTCTCGCAGCTCTGCGGCTGCGAGGTTTACACCAAGCTCGAGTACCTCCAGTCCACCGGCAGCTTCAAGGAACGCGGCGCCCGCAACGCCCTGCTCCAGCTCGATCAGGCCGCCCGGTCGCGCGGCGTCATCGCCGCCAGCGCCGGCAACCACGCGCTCGCGCTGGCCTACCACGGGCACGAGCTCTCCATCCCCGTCACGGTCGTCATGCCCCGCTTCGCGCCGCTGGTGAAGCGATCGCGCTGCCACGAACTGGGCGCGACCGTCGTCCTCAGCGGCGAGAACATCGGCCAGGCCAAGTCCCTCGCGGATTCCATCGCGGCCGAGAAGAACCTCACCTACATCCACGGATTCGATGCTCCCGAAGTCATCGCCGGCCAGGGCACGATCGGCCTGGAGATCCTCGACCAGGTTGACCGGCCCGACGCCGTGCTCGTGCCCGTCGGCGGCGGCGGGCTCATCGCCGGCATCAGCCTGGCGATCAAGACCGCGAGCCCGCAGACCCAGGTCATCGCGGTGTCCGCCCGCAACACCGGCAGCTTCGCCGCGTCCTTCGCCGCCGGCGAGCCCACCACCGTCGTCCCCAGCCCCACGCTCGCCGACGGTCTCGCGGTGCCCCGCGTGGGCGACCGGGCCCTCGCGATCGCTCGCAGGCATGTCGACCGCTGCGTCGAAGTCGGGGAAGACCACATCGCGCAGGCGATCGTCCGGCTCGCCGACCGCGAGAAGGGCGTTGTCGAGGGCGCCGGCGCCGTGCCCCTGGCCGCGTTCCTGGGGCGATCGCTCGACGATCTGCACGGCAAGCGCGTCGTCCTCGTGCTCGCCGGCGGGAACATCGACATGACCGTGCTCGGCCGCGTCATCGAGCACGGCATGGTCGCCGATGGCCGCCTCACGCAGTTCACCGCGGTCATCTCCGACCGCCCCGGCGGCCTCGCAGACCTCGCCGTCGCGATCGCCGACGTCGGCGCAAGCGTGAAGCACATCGAACACGACCGCGCCTTCAGCGGCGCCGACGTCTCCACCGTCCGCGTCCTGTGCACCGTCGAAACGCGCGACGCCGCGCACATCGCCGAGCTTCATAAAGCACTGGAAGCCAACGACATCCGCGTGCTGAGCTGCTCGATCCCGCCCCGATCGCACTGAGCGATCAGCGGATAGCTGCGAGCACAATCCGCAATAAACAATTCCGGAAATTATTCCGGAAGTAGCCGGTTTTTTGTTTCATCGCACGACCCTGCACAGATAATGCAGGTGCTGTCGGAGGGTCTCAGGAGAGCACATGTCAAAGCAAAATCCGGTCGCGGCACAAGTCCATCGCCTGCGCCCGGTGTTCATCCCGATCGCTGTCATCGCATGCGCGATGGTGGCGGCCCTCGTGGTACTCCGGGCCCTCGCCTTCTGAATCCTGGCTCCAACGAAAAACCGCCCACCGGGCGCCGCGTCGCGGTGTCCGATGGGCGGCTCTCGTTTCCTGGCCAGGGTCAGATTTCCTGCTGCGTGCCGCCGCGTCGCTGACCCCCGCGACGCCGGTCGCCCCCCTCGCGACCTTCCTCTTCCTGCGGCAGACGCTCGACCTGCTGCGCGTTGAGCAGCTTCTTCAGGCTCTCGGCGGTCGACTCGTCCAGTTCGCGACGCTCGCGGCGCAGCACCGACGCCGCGTCGTTCTCGTCGCGGCCGCGGCCGAAACGGTTCCCCATCTGCCGCGGGTCGAACGCCTCCTCGCGCTCGGTGATCGCCGCCGCGAGCCGCTCGTTCACCGCCGCCAGCGAACGGCTGTACGACTGCTTGAGCGACTCGAGGCTGTCCTTCTGCGCCTGGTCGAGGTCCTCGAACTTCTCCGCCGCGGCGATCTGCTGCGACGTCAGCGTCGTCCGGTAGACCTCGGGGTAGCTCGCCCGCTTCACCGCCTCGTCGAACGTCGCCTTGTAGTCGTCGGGGAGCATGTCCGCGAGCTGCCGGGCATACTTGCGGTTCACCTCGCGCACACGGATGCTCGCCTCGCGCCCCTTGGTCATCAGGTCGCCCGCGCGGGCAAAGCCCTCCGGCCCCCCGCCCTGCGAGAACGCGTCCGCGACATCGTCGTAGGCCTTGTTCCGAGCGATCAGCTCGCGATCAAGGGCCTCCTCGTACTCTCCGAGCACCGGGATCACCGACGCCTGCACCTCGACCGGGAACTTCGACGACTCGATGATCGTGACGAGGTCCACCCGCTCCCCGGACATCATCCCGCGGCTCACCGTGCGCGACCGGCGGTGCGCCCGCTCGATCGCGGGCCAGCGCTCGACCTGCTCGGGCGTCAGGATCGCCTTGAAGTCGGCGAAGAACTGCTCCTCGATCGCCTTGCGCTCGGCGCGGAAATCCTGCATGGTCCCGCGCATCTCCTGCCAGACCGCGGGGTCGCGCGACTCCTGGAACTTGTCGCGCACCTTCTCCATCTCGCGCTGGACCTTGGTGGCCTTGGCACGGAACTGCTCTTGGTACCCCTCCAGGATCGTCGCCGCCGCCTCCTTCTGATCCGTCGTCAGGCCCGCGACCTGCGTGAAGACCTCGATCTCCCGCGTCGTCACCGGCGCGGAGAACATGTCGCCCATCGGCCCCCGCATCCCACCGCCGCCACGACCGCCGCCAGGCTGGGCCAACGCCGAGCCCGTCGCGATCGTCACGATCCCCACCGCGATCACGGCCGCTGCAACGCGAGCCCGCACAAAACCCATCCGACCCGTCCACATGGTCAACTCCTTGCACTGGCCGCTCGGCGGTCGATTCGACCGCGCAGGGCGCTTCATTTGGGATCAATCCCCCAAGCCCAACGACCCGTGGTCGATCCTATTGCCGCCGGGTGTCGAGACCCACCACTCGAAGCCGCTGAAAACGGAGCTGCCCAGCCGTTGGCCGGGGCACAAGCATTTGCGGCAAGGATGGTGGAAAGGGTCGAAGGGCGCGAACTCACGCGCTCATCGCGATCGAACTGGTCGGCCCCGCCGGCTGCCCGCCGCTGGCTCGCTCGGACGCGAGCTTGGTCATCAGCATCACCCACGTCTCGCGCTCGAATTCGAGCAGGCGGATCGCCTCGTCGGCGTGCTCGAGGCTCTTGGACAGACTCGCCTCGACGAGCTGGCTGTGGATGTAGCTGTACAGGCTCCGAACCTTCTCCGCCAGGTCCGGATCCGGATCCGGGCGGACGCTGATGATCAGCTCGGTCACGATGTTCCGGCACTGCGACAGGCCGTTGAACATCTGCTCGAAATCCCGCTTGGCGAGCCCTTCCCGGCCCTGCCGGGCGAACTTGATCGCCCCGTCGAGCAGCATCAGCCGAAGTTCCTCGGGAGAGGCGGTCAGGACCCGGGTCCTCAGGTAGCTGTTGGCGTTGGCGGTAGCGGCGGTGTTGGTCATGGCAAGCCGTGATATCGGATCAACCGGGGACGCTCTTCAGCGACGGGCGATTACCCCAGCGATGCCAGCGCCGCCTGCTGCTGCTGGAGCTGCGCGATCGCCGATTCCATCCGCTGGAACTGGGCCTGCAGCACGCCCCGCCGGACCTCCAGCCGTCCGTTCATCGCGCTGATGCGCTTGTTCTGCGCCGAGATCAGGTCGTCGGTCGCCTTCTTCTTGGCCGTCCAGAGCCCCGTGGACGAGTCGACGTAGCGCTTGGCCAGTTCCTCCACCTGCCCCACCACGCCCAGCGAGCTGAACGTCGTCCCCGCGTTGGGGTTCACCGCGGTGATCCCGTCGCCCAGGTCGATCGTGCCCGCCGACTCGTCGAGCACCCGCGCGGTGAAGAGCTCCTGCACCGACTTTGGGTCCTCCGCGAGCGCCGCCCGGAACTTCTCCGTGTTCAGCTCGAGCTTGCCGCCGTCGCCGACGACCACCCCGACTTCCGCGAGGCGGCTGAAGCGCCCGTTGATGTTCTTCGCCGGCGACTGGATCGCGCTGTAGAGGGCCACCCGCAGGGCCGACGCCGAACCGTCGCCCAGCAGCGGGCCCTTGGCCCGCGTCTCGGAGTTGTAGCTCTGCTGCTGGTCGATCCGACCGATCAGCGAGTTGAAGGCGTCGACGAACTTCTTGACGTCCGCCTCGATGCCCGCGGTGTTGGTCGTCACCGTCAGGTTCACCGGCGTCTGCGACGCCGACTTGAGGTCGATGGTGACGCCGGAGATGACGCTGTCGAGCGTGTTGGACGCGCTGGTCAGCAGCACCGCCTTGGCGGGGTCGCCCGCGCCGAAGAACACCCGCGAATCGTCGCCCGCCTCCAGCGTCGAGAGCCCCAGGTCAAACCCGCCGGAGTCGACGATCACGCGTCCCGACTTGCCCGCCACCGTCGCGCTCAGCGACAGCCGGTACGGCGCCGATCCCGTCCCGTCCTTGATGATCGTCGCCGCCATGCCCACGCCGGCCTCGTTGATCTTCCGGGCCACCGTCTCCAGCGTGTCGCTCGCCTGGAACTCGACCTTCCGCTCGTAAGACCCGTCGAGCTTGTTGGCGCCGTCGACTCCCTTGGCCTCGCCCTCGATGCGCAGCGCCGACGCGACCGATCCGCTCTCGTCATCGACCTTGATCTTCAGCGTTCCCTTCGCTCCCGCCCCGACATCCTCCTCGATCACGATGCCGTCGCCGGTGTCGTTGATCCGTGCCCGGAGCTTGAGGTTCCCCGACGCGGCCTGCGAGTTGATCTCGTCGATGAGCTGGCCGACGGACTTGGTGTCGGACCCGACGTCCACCACCGCCGTGAGGCCGAAGCCGTCGGTCAGGCGGAACTTGCCCGACCCGATGCCCTTGCCCCCGTTGAGGTCCGCCACCAGCGTCGCGCGCGAGACGTACGCGTGCTGCAGGTTCGCCGACGTCACCGAGGTAGCGGCCACGCCCGCCGCCCCCGTCGAGATCCCCAGCGACACCGCCGAATCCACGCCGTCGGTGCCGGTGATCTTCAGGTTCGACGCCGTCGAACCCGTGTTGTCCGTGATCACCAGCCCGGTGCCCCGCTCATTCACCGACACCGTGATCCGCGACTTGCCGTTGGCGCCGGTCCCCGACGCGCTCTCGATCTGCTGCGCGATCTCCGCGAGCGTGCCGCCAAGATCGATGGCGACCTGGAACGTCGTCCCGTCCCGCGCCGTGAAATCGATCACCCCGTCCCCGGCGACCCCCTTGCCGCCGTTGAGGTTGCTCACCAGCGTCGTGTTCAGGCCCGCGAGCACCCGGCCGCCGGTGTACTTGCCGGCGCCGAACGCGCCCGACGTGAGTCCCAGCGCCTCGACGGTCGAATCCTTCAGCGTGGGGTTGTTCTCGAACGAGAGGCTCGTCACCGTCCCCGAGGAATCCGCGAGCTCCAGCCGCATGCCGTCCGAGGAGATCCCCGCCTTCACGCTCGAGAACCCCTGGTCCTGGAGCGCCTTGTTGATCCGCGTGATCACCCCGCCCACCGTCGAGACGGAGGTCTCTTTCAGCACCTGCTTGCCGTCCTCGGTCGCCCAGACCTCGCCGAGGTTGACCTTGACGCTGGTGGTCGTGCCGCCCGAGTCCACCTTGACGACCATGTTGTACGCGCCGCTGCCGACCACGTTGGTGATGGGCACGCCGTTGCCGTCATTAAGCGCCGACAGCACGGTCGATTCCGAGAGGCCGTACACCGAGGACCCGGTGAGCACGCCCGATCCGTTGGACGATCCGGCGATCCCCAGGCTCGCCGCGGTTGTGTAGCCCGTCGCGTTCGACACGCTGAACGCCGACCCCGACGCGTGCTTCAGCACCAGCTTGCCGTCGGACACCGACGCCTTCACGTCCACTACGCCGTTGCCGTTGATGGCGTCGAGCACGTCCGACACGGTCGCCGCGCGCGAAAGATCCACCGTCACCGAGTTGCTTCCCTGCGTGATCACGATCTTCCCGCGCGACACGCCCTGGCCGCCGTTGAGGTCCGAGAGCGCGACGTCACGATCAATCCGAGCATCCGTCGACTCGAACGTGAACGATGTCGCCCCAAGCCCCGTCGCCGACCGGTCCGCAAAGCCGCGGCTGAGCATCTGCTGCGAGGACACCAGCCGGTCCACGATGAATTGGTACGTCCCGGGCTGGGCCGCCGTCGTCGACGTGCCCGTGAGCACCTTGTCGTCAGTCGACGTCGCCGTCGTCAGGTTGAACGTCTTGGACGTGCGGAACGCCGCGGCCGCGTCCCGCAGCGCGCTCAGCCTCGAGTTGATGTCCAGGATCGCCGTCTGCTGGAGCTGGAGCTGGCTCAGCCGGCCCTGCGCAATCTTGATCGGACGGGCCTCGATCGCCAGGAGCTGGTCGATCAGGTCCGCCGTGTTGATACCGGTGAACGGTCCGATCGAGGAAGAGATTCCGCCCATGGCCGTCACTCCCGGGAGCCGCCCTGGCGTGCGCGCACGCCCAGCCGGACCGATATCAGGCTCCAGCCTGTCTATCGGCCATCGCCGGGAGCAACCGCAAGCCCGGTGCCCGATCGACGCCGCGCAAGTTCTGCCTCCCGCCCCAAAGTGGAGAGTTCTCGGTCATGCGGGTAGGGTGTTCATCCGATGGAGTCTTCGCCGGGTGCCGGGCAGGTCCGAGCACCCCTCCCGACGGCGAACGTTTCTCACCCGGGGCTCGTAGGGGCTGTACTCATGGACGCCGCCACCGCTCCATTCCCGCTCCCGCATCCCGCGGACGATCGCCCGCTGCGGATCGTGACCGGCATCTGCTCGGCGATCGTCGGGCTGACTGCGCTCGCCACCATCCCGCTGCTCTTCTTCGCGTCCAGCAAGCCGGCATGGTTCCTGTTCGGGTTTGAGGTCATCATGCCCGTCCCCGCCCTGCTCGGCCTCCTCTACGCGGGCCGGCGGTGGTCGGACCCCACCGGGCTCGGGCTGGGCTGTGTTGCCGGAACGGTGTTCTTCGGATCCATCCTCGGGGTCGTCAGCCTGCCGCAGCAGTCGCTCGGCAGCCCCGATGGGCCCATCGGCCAGGTCTCGATGCTGCCCTGGCTCGCGGTCCGGGCCCTGGCAGCTCTGGGCATCGCGTTTTGCGCGGTGCGCACCTCCATCGGGACCGACCGCCGGCGCTGGCGGACCCTCGTATGGGGGCTCGCCAACTCGGGCGTGTTTCTCGTGCTCGCCGCCGCCGCGTTCAAGTACCGGAACTCGCCCTTTGTCACCGGGCAGGAAGAATCCAGCGCCGCACTCCGGCTCGCCATCCTCGGCGGCGGCGCGGTGGTCATGCTGATCACGGTGTGCGCGGGCACCCACCTGGTGGTCCGGGCCTTCGAGCGCGACGTCAAACCGGCGCCGTCCGCCGGCTGATCCATCGCTCTATCGCAGCCGGCGAGGGTCGACCGCCGGCTTGCCGTCGGCGTACCCCCACACCACGACCTCAAGACGCCGCACGCCCCAGGCCTTGGCCTGCTCGTGGGTCGGGAACAGCACGTCCAG
>JAJVHS010000052.1:0-67020 GCA_022072615.1 Phycisphaerales bacterium | reverse complement strand
CGTACCCCGGGACCGAGATCATCGACCCGTACCGGAGCACCCGCGGATCGGCCGCCACCAGCACCGATGCGTTCGTCGACACGTTGTGCAGCGTTGCGGTCAGGCCATCGGCCGAGTCGCCGCATGAGTTCGCGTCCGGCGAATACGCCGTGACCGTCATGGTCATGCGACCGACCGGTCGAACCGGCCGCCCGTTGAACCAGCGGATGTTCGCATCTGCCGGGTTGGGCGACACCGGCACGAACTCGACCGCACCCGCGTCGGCCCGGAACCCGACATTATTTTGAGATTCCGTCAGCCACCCATGGCCGGCGGTCGCATTGATGGCGGGAGAGGGCGCGTCCATCGAGACCGCGGCCAGCGGGGGCGCGAACCGACCTTCCTTAATCCAAACCGCCGCAAAGCCGCCAACGACGGCGACCAGCGCGTACGCGCCTGCCTGGAGACCGAGTCTTCGAGCACGCAGCCGCTGCTTCACAACGGCCAGCGCCCTGTCTGGCATCTGCATCTAAAGCTCCACCCTGATGCCGCCGGCATGCAGTGCCCCAAACCCACGGCACTGGCCGGCCCGCTTCTCCGCCCGCGGCCCGGCACGGCATTCCAAACCCACCGGTCAAAGCTTACACCATGCTCGTCTCCCGGGCATCGTCCCAGAACCCCCGGGACCTTGGGTCAAACGCCCTGGATCCGTCCATGTACCCATCTTTCCATCAACTCCCCGCACGGCCGCCAACCTGGCAGCGTGTCCGGACCCCTGGCGGCCCCTGGGCCCGAGAATAACCCCGCTGTGAAACCGGAATCACCGCTTCCAGCGAAAAGCCGGGCTGCCGGCGACCCTCCCGAACCGAGCGAGTGGCCCGCCGTATGCTTTCCGATGAGGCAGGATCGCCCACGGACGGGCGGTTTGTAAGGGAGTTGTACGATGGTTCGGATGATCAACAATGTCAAGACCGCGCTGCTGCTCGGCAGCATGATGGGCATATTCCTGCTCGTCGGTGCCCAGTACGGGCAGCAGGGAATGACCATTGCGCTCATTTTCGGCGGCCTGATGAACCTCGTGGCGTGGTTCTTCTCGGACAAGATCGCCATCGCGGCCATGCAGGGCCGCGAGGTCACGCCCGAAACCGGGGGCGAGCTGTACCGCATGGTGGACGAACTCCGCCAGCGAGCCGGCCTGCCCATGCCCCGCGTCTACATCTGCCCCCACGACGCGCCCAACGCCTTCGCCACCGGCCGGTCGCCCCGCAAGGCCGCCGTCGCGGTCACCGAGGGCTGCTTGCGATTCCTGTCCGAGGACGAGCTGCGGGGCGTGATCGGCCACGAACTGGCGCACATCAAGAACCGTGACACGCTGACCAGCTGCATCGCCGCGACCATCGCGGGCGTGCTCGCGTACCTGGCCCAGTGGGGCCTGTTCCTGGGCGGGACCAACAACCGCGAGGGCAGCAACCCGCTGGTGACCCTCGTGACGTTCATCATCGCAGCGGTCGGCGCGGCGATGATCAAGGCCATGATCTCCCGCTCGCGGGAGTACGTGGCCGACGCCGACGGGGCCCGGATCGCGGGGTCGCCCGACGGGCTGGTCTCGGCGCTGCGGAAGCTTGACGCGTATTCGCGGCAGATCCCGCTGGTGCAGCCCAACCCGGCCCAGAACAGCCTGTTCATTGTTGAGCCGCTGGTGGGCAGCTCCCTGGTGAACCTCTTCGCCACGCACCCGCCGACCGAGAAGCGGATCGCGGCGCTCATGTACGGTCAGTAACGGCCCACGGCCTTTGGATGATCCAGACGCCCCGGGTGAACAGCCCGGGGCGTTCTTTTTCGCGCGCCCACGCATAGGATCGCCGTGTCCGGTATCCTTCATCGTCGGTCGTCCGGGGAGCCCGGAAACCCGACAGGGGAGTGTTCATCATGGCTCGTTTCTGGCGATCCGCGCTCGCGCTTGCGACCGCTGTCGTGACCTGCGGGCTCACCGCCTGTTCGTCCCCCCATCGATATCCGGCGGTCCCCAGCGACATCGCCGACCGCGCCATCGCGCTCAACAACCCCGCCATCCGGTCGTGGTACCTCCCGATGCACGAGGAGTTCCTCGACGAGATCCGTCGGGTGTCGGTGCTCGAGCTCAAGGTCCGCGAGGAGGCCGGCCAGACCGGCCCGCTCCCGACCGCCTACTACCTGGCGATCTCCGGCGGCGGCGCCAACGGGGCGTACGGCGCGGGGCTCCTGTGCGGGTGGACGGCTCGTGGCGACCGGCCGAACTTCAAGGTCGTCACCGGGATCAGCACCGGCGCTCTCACGGCGCCCTTCGCGTTCCTGGGCCCGGCCTACGACGACCGGCTCAAGCACGTCTACACGACCGTCACGACCGATCAGATCTGCACCAAGCGCGGCCTGCTCTCGGCCTTCTACGACGACGCGCTCATGGACACCGCGCCGCTGCGCAAGCTGATGGCCGAGCTCATCGACGAGCAGATGATGCGCGACATCGCCAAGGAGTACGCCAAGGGCCGCCTGCTGATGGTGGCGACGACGAATCTCGACGCGAACCGAGCCGTCGTCTGGAACGTCGGCGCGATCGCGTCGAGCGGCCACCCCGACGCGCTGGGCCTCATCCACAAGGTGCTCGCGGCGTCGGCGGCGATCCCCGCGGCCTTCCCGCCCGTCATGATCGACGTTGAAGTGGACGGCAAGCAGTACCAGGAGATGCACGTCGACGGCGGGGCCAAGGCGCAGGTCTTCCTGTACCCCCCCACCCTCCAGCTCAAGACGTCGGGCGCCGCGGCGGGCATGGACCGCCAGCGTGCGGCCTACATCATCCGCAACTCCCGACTTGACCCCGAGTGGGCCGACGTCGAGCGCCTCACGCTCTCGATCGCGGGCCGAGCCATCGCCTCCATGATCCAGACCCAGGGCGTCGGGGACCTGTACCGCATCTACGTCATCACGCAGCGCGACGGCGTGGCGTACAACCTGGCGTCGATTCCGTCGACGTTCGACAAGAAGCCCAAGGAAGACTTCGACCCGGTGTACATGTCGGCGCTCTTTGATGTCGGTTACCAGCAGGCGCTCACCGGCGACCCCTGGACCCACACGCCACCCGGTTACATCGCCGCCGACGCGGGCATGGATCAGGCCGCTGTACAACACCCCGGCGGTCAATGACCGCGATCGCGATGCGCCGGCGGAAGCTCAGGGCGACTTGATCCACCCCTCACCGGGGTTGAACTCCGCGATCGCCGCCGCGGCCGCGGCCGTCTGGGGACCGAGGTCCTTTTCGTAGACCGTCCCATCCGGGCCCACCATGAACGTCATCACGCCGGTATTGCGGTAGGTGACGGGCCACGCGACCAACGCGAAGCCGCCGGTCATGGCGCCGCTGGAGATGTAGTCCCTGGCGCCCCCTGGCGCCGCGGCGCCCTGGCGCGTCAGGATGCGGAAGTTGTGCCCGTGGTACGTGCGCGGGCCCGGCGCCGACGCCGACCCGCCCGCGTACCCCTGCTTCTGCGCGGACGCGGCAAACGTGGCGAGCGGGCTGGGCGGCTGGCCCGGCGAGGTCTCCCAGAACAGGCCGTTGTGACGGCCCGGATCGCTGCGGAACTGCTGCGCGTAGACGCCGGCGGGCAGACCGTCATGCGGCTGGGCCGCGTACTCGTGCTGCGCCTCGACGTACGTGTGCAGCGCGCCGATGGCCGCCAGCTCGTTGCGGCCGATGCGCCGCGCCAGCACCTCGTCGCGCCCCGCGAGCGTGTTGAACCACCAGCCCCGGGCATCCTTCACGACCGGGACCGGGAAGGGCCATTCGTCGTGGCCGATGAGCAGCTCGCGCGTCTCCGAATCGATGCGACGGAGCGACCAGCGGTCGTTCATCGCCACCGAGAATGTTTCCCGGTTGCGGAGATCGGCGACGGCATCGCCCGAGGAGAGGATCGCGTCGGCCTGCGTACCGAAGATCGATGTGAGGGTGCCGGTGTCGCCGGCCTGGGCGGCCTCGGCCAGCGCATGGACCGCTTCGTCGGGGCTGGTGAACGTCCGCTGGTTCTCATAGTCCGGGGAGTTGGTGGCGACGCACCCCGAAATGACGGCGGCAACCGCGCCCAGGATCCACACCTTCCACCCGCGCCGCAGAGGACGAGCATCCATCACATGGCTCCCTGAAGCCCGGTCGCTCGCGTCGAGCGACGGGCCGTGTCTTGTGCATCACCGGCGCCGCCCGCCGCCGCGACTTCCACCACCGCTCCAGCTTCGGCCTTCGCCGCCGCCGCGGTTCTCGCCGCCCGATCCGCTGCTGTTCAGGCTGCCGTACCCGCGCTCACTCGATGCTCGTTCGCTGTCGCCGCGCTGGTAGTTCGAGAACGCGCTGTTCTGAGACGCGGTGCTCTCGGACCGGTCCTGGAAGTACCCCCGCGACTGGGCGGTGTTCTCCATCGCGGACGCGGACTGGGAACGGGCGTACTGGTTCTGCGCCGACGACGCGGCCCACTGCTGCTGGTTCTGCGCCGCCCACTCCTGGCGCTGCTGCTGGTTCTGCGAGGACCATTCCTGGCGCTGCTGCTGGTTGTCGCCGCGCTGGCCCGCCATGTTCTGGCGGTTCTGGTAGTAGCTGTCCCAGCCCTCGCTGCACAGCGCCGCGCCGTGGTAGCCCCAGCCCCCGCACGCGTAGTAGTAATGATCGTTATCGTTATCGGCGGCGGCCCCGACGATGACGCCCGCGGCAAAGCCCACCAGGCCTGCGGCGGCCGCGGTGCCCGAGTTGTCCTGCACGACGGTCGTCGGCGCCGGCTGGGTGTACACCACCTGCGGGTTGTACTGCGGGACGTACACCACCTGCGGGTTGGCGGGCTGGACGACGATCACCTGCTGGCCGGTCGACGTCGACACCGTCTGCACGTTCTGCTGCTGGTTGGACTGCAGGTTCCCCATCACCTGCGCCTGCGTGCGCAGACGCTGGATCGAGGCGAAGACCGCGTTCTTGTCATTCGCGAACGCCTCGCCGACCCGTCGCGTCCAATCGGGCTGATCCGCCATCATGTGCACGACCTGCGGGAACAGCACCAGCGCGACGAAGCTCGCGTCAAAGCCCTGCTTCGAGGCCGCGTCCTGGAGCGCCGTGCCCTTGAGCGTCGAGTTCTGCGTCAACCACTCAGAGACCTGCTTCACCTCGAAGGGGCTCTGCGAGCACTGGATGATCTGCAGGATCAGCGGATCGGGGTACAGCGCGATCGGCCCCAGCAGCGTGTCGAGCGCATCGGGCGATATCGGCGCCGTCGACGCCGGCTGGAGAGCCGCCGCTCCCAGGGCCGGCGAGCCCGACCCCGCGGCGTTCACGAGCACGAGGCTCGACGCGACGATCATCCACCGAAGGCACATGATGAAGCTCCCTCGCCGCGGCGACCGGCGCAGGCGCCCTCGCGCGTGCGGCTCCCAGACCCGCGGCAAACCGCGAGGATGCTATCAACACATATTCGCATCATCAAGACTGTTATTTACACGTCCACCGTCTGACCGAGCACCGGCCGCTCCGCTTCGATCTTCAGCCGGTTGCGGAGCACGCCCGCCAGCGCCGCGCGCGGGCCGTCTTCGCCGTGCGTCAGGAAGAACCGCGGCGTGGGCTTGCCCGGGCCGACCAGGTGGCTCGCCCAATCCACCAGCGTCGATTGCCCCCCGTGGGCCGAAAGCCCGCCCAGCGTGTGGATCCGGGCCTTGACCGCGACCGTCTCGCCAAAGATCCGGACACTCGACGGGCGCTGCACAAGCTCGCGTCCGAGCGTGCCCTGGCCCTGGAATCCGGTGAACACGACGTGAACACCCGGCTTCCACAGGTTGTGCCGCAGGTGGTGGACGATCCGCCCGCCGTTGCACATCCCCGACCCCGCGATGATCACCGCCGCCCCGCGGAGGTCGTTGAGTCTCCGCGAATCGTCGGCGCTCTGCGAATACCGCAGGGTCGGGAACCTGAGAAGGGAGCTCTTGTACTCGGCCAGCCGGCGGGCATCGGCATCAAGAATGTCGACGTGGTCGAGGTACAGCCGCGTCGCGGCGATCGCCATCGGGCTGTCGATGTACACCGGCAGGTTGTTGATCCGGCCCTCGCGGTGGAGCTGGGCCATGTGGTAGATCAGGTTCTGCGTCCGGCCGACCGCGAACGCGGGGATCAGGACCTTCTCGCCGTCGCGCTCGGCTTCGCGGAGGATCGCCGTCAGCTCGTCGAGGGTCTGCTCCATCGGCCGGTGGTCGCGGTCGCCGTAGGTGGATTCGAGCATGACGACGTCGGCTCGATCGAGCGGCGTTGGATCGGCGAGCAGCGGCGACCCGGGCACGCCGATGTCAGCGCTGAACGCGATGGTGCGCGTGCGGCCCGCGTCCTCGGCGATCATCTCGACGCTCGTGGACCCGAGGATGTGCCCGGCATCGACGAAGCGGATGGTGATGCCCGGCGCGATCTGCGTCGGGGTCTGGTACGCGACCGACTTGAGCCGCGAGAGCGATTCCGCGGCGTCGCGCGGCGTGTAGAGCGGCGTCAGCAGCGGCTTTCCGGCCCGGGCTCGGCGGCGGTTGGCGAGCATCGTGTCCTGCTCCTGGAGGCGGGCGGAGTCCTCGAGCAGGATGTCGGTCAGGGCGGCGGTCGCCGGCGTCGCGAACGTCCGCCATTCGCCCGGAAGTCGGTTGATCAGGGGCAGGCGTCCGCTGTGATCCAGGTGCGCGTGCGTGAGCACGACCGCGTCGAGCCGCAGATCGCGCTTCCACGGAACGCGGCGGTTCCGGGCCTCGGCCTCCGGGTAGCCCTGGTGAATGCCGCAGTCGACCATCACCCGGGCCTTGTCGGTCTCGACCAGGTAGCACGACCCGGTCACCTCGCCCGCCGCGCCCCAAAACGTGATCCGCACGCCGACCTCCTTCCCGCGCCGCTCGGACCGGTGCCGGCGACCAGAGGCCACATGGTACGGATCGCAAGGCCCGTTCAGTCGGTGCGCAGGACCAGCGGCGGGGCGGCCTTGAGGAGCTGGAGCAGCCGCGGCTCGGCGAGCGGGGTGATCTCGTAGAACACCAGGCCGTTGCACACGTCGCGGAACATCTTGAGCCCGCCCGCGGGCGGTTCGAGGGTGCGGTCGTACTTCTTCTCATCCACCACCAGCACGACGGGCTGGTCGTCGACCTTCGTCATGATGACCGCCGTCGCCTCGCCGATCATGCCGTCGGCGTAGTCCCATCCGAGGATCTCGACCGTCGGCGCCTGCGCGAGCACCGCGCCCGACCCGAAACGATCGCCCAGGAACTTGGCGAACTGTTCGTCGTTCTCGCAGACGAACGCCGGCCGGAACTTCTTGGCCATCAGGTTCGCGTAGAGCTGGGACGGCGTGAGCGCGGCCTTGGGCTGGCGACCGGATGATTCCGGCGGCGAGGACAGGTTGAAGTAGATCGCCCCGCCGACGGCGATGACGAGCACCGCCGCGATCGCCAGCCACAGCGGCGTGCGCGACCTGGTCTTCGTGCCGGTCCCCGATTGATCCGGGCGCGCCGTGCTTCCCGCCGCGAGCGGAGCCTGGGCCGGAATGGTCGGCGCTGAATGCGCCGAACCCGCGTGGCCGGGGAAGACGATCGGCGCCGGCGCGGTGAATGCCTGGTGTTCGGGCGTGAGCGCGGCCGGTTCGGGGGGCGCAAACAGCCGCCTGATCGACTGGTCCGCGGCCGTCGCCGCCTCGAGCTCGGCGGCCAGCGCGGGGTCCTGCGCGGCCAGGGCTTCCAGACGACGGGACTGTTCCTCGTTGAGACGCCCGTCGAGGTACGCGTCGAGCATCTGGGCAAGTTCTTCGGGAGGCAGCGTCATGAGTGACCTCCTCCCGGGCGGGCTTGCCCGGCGCTCCCGGCCGTGAGGTGGGTCCGCAGCGCTCGCCTGGCTCGGTCGACGTGGCTCATGGCGGTGCCCTGCGGGATTCCGAGGATGAGCGAAATCTCCTTGTACGGCGTGTCGAGCACGACGCGCATCAGCAGGCACGACCGAGCGACAGTATCGAGTGTTTCCAGGGCCTTCATCAAGCGGTCGTCGAACGAATTCTGGCCCGGCACCAGGTGGCCGAAGCGGCTGATGGGCGGGGCCGGTTCGTCGTCGGTCTTCCGCCCGGGGGCCGTCGAATCCATCGACGCAGGGTCCGTGGCGGACGTCCTGCGCCGGCGGGTCTTCTGGCTCTCGTTCTTGGCGGTGTAACGCACGATCTGGGCCATCCATGCAAGGAAGCTGGTTGACGGATCGAAGTCAGCGAGCCGAGCCAGGGCGACGAGCGCCGCCTGCTGCACAATATCGTCCGCGGCGGACCGGTCGCCCGTCTCGCCCGCCGCGATGCACCAGAGAACCCGCCACGACTCCCGGTACCGGCGGGCGAACTCCTCGCCCGTCAACCTGGCGGAGGGAGGCCCGCTTGCGGCCCCGAGCGTGGCACCCCGGGCGGGGGTGTTCGGAGGATGAATGTCCTCAGGAGGCATGGACATTGCAGACCTGTGCCAAGGAGAATGCCCCGGAAATGGGCCGAACCAGCGGCGTGAGGATGGTACCGCAACTCGCGGCGGCGCTCCCCACGGCCCAATAACCCCACGTATGCACCGCCGGCCCGACCAGATGCACCAAACACCCGTGGATTCTACTTTTTCGTGCCCGGGCGTGCCTGCCCGGCGTCGCCTTCGGCGATGAGGTCGGCCAGCAGGCGGGATCCCCGAGCCGGCGCCCGTTGACGCGACGCGGCGACATCCGGGACGACCGCCGGATCCGCCTTCCCCCCTGATGCCTCGAGCGGTGGCACCCAGTCGAACTCGTCGATGCGGACGACAAACCCCTGGCCAAGATCGTGCTCGCGCGACAGCCGGGGGCGCTGGGCCGTCTTCTCGCCGACAACCCGGGCCCGTCCGGTCGATTGGAGCAGCCAGGCCAGCAACTCGCCGGTCGAACGGGTTCTGGACGAGGTCAGCACGACCACCGGCCCGGCGTACACCCGGTCGGCCGGATGCACCGACAGCAACACCGAGCCCTCGCGTTCCAGCGTGCTGGTCGCGCTGGCGACCCGCGCCGGGCCGTCGATCGCCACCGCTTCGGCCTCGATCCGGTCGGCATCCCCGGACTTCACCAGCGCTCGCTTCGAACCCGCCACGAACATGCCCGCGTCAACCGGTTCGCGCACCAGCCACGAGACCAGTCGCAGCGCCGAGAGGTCCAGGCCGGTGCAGTTGCGAAGGTCCAGCAGGATCCCGGCGGGGTCCTGCGAGATCAACTGCTCCATCACGCGGTCGACCGCCTGGGCGTCCTCGAACACGACCGCGTCGATCGTGGCGATGCGCGATTTCTCGCTCACCTTGGCCGAGAGCGATTCCACGGGGTTCTGCACGGCCGACAGCAGTTCGCGGCTCAGCGCCTCCTGCCGGCGCGAAGGCAGCGGCATCGCGACACCCGAGTGCTTCCGCCACGCGAGCGCGAGCGAGGCGAGGTACGTCAGGTCATCGCGCACGGCCGGCTCAGCGGCCCTGATGTCGGTCAGGAAGGATTTCATCGCGGCAGCGTCGAGCGCGTCGGGGTCGTAGTAGGACGCTCGCATGATGTCGCCCAGCCGCTGATTGAGCAGCGAATAGTCCGTGCGCGGCAGCGGCTGCGCCGCGGGTCGCGCGAGCGTCATCACCCCCAGGGCTCGGCCGTCCCGGTAGCGGATCACGACCGGGCCTTCGGGACGGCTCATGGTGGTCGGAAGCCGCCACGGATCGATCGTCGCCGGACCGATCCAACCCTCCGCCGGCGCGCCGGCCTTGGCTTCGGGGTCCTCCGAGGTCCAGACCAGCAGCATCCCGCTAGGGAACAGGAACGGAGCGAACACCTGGCCCAGCACCTGCTCGACGCCGCCCACCAGCGACCATGCGACCCCCGGCGCCGTGTTCGCCTTGAAGCCGTCGCCGGTGCGCTGCGCGGTGAGCCTGGCGTACACCGGGCCGAACCATCGGGTGTGAAAGGTCGCGACGTACTCGCCGTTGTACGGCTCGGGAACGGCCTGATCGGTCAGGTGCGACAGCTCGGGCCTCGCCGGGGTCGCGCAACCCGACCCAAAGACGACCGCCATGGCCCCAATCAGGCCGAGCACGCCCCGAGCGTTCGTACGATTCACAGCCGTCCAGGCCACGCGGCGACTCCAGAGTTGCGTCGGACACGAATGATCCAACCGGGCGGAGACACTGTCCCGGGATCGGCATCAAATGTCGAGAGGAAAGCACCGGAAAGCGAGGATGAGGATGCATCAGGGATGCTTGGGGGCGGTGGCGGCATTCATGCTCGTGCTGACCGGTTGCACGCGGGCGCCCGTCAACGCCGGAACCGCACCCGGCGGTCAGGGGTCGCCGACTCGGGCCGCCGCCCAGACACATACACCCGCAAGCGCGACGACGCAGGGGGCCGCTCCGGCGACGGAGGTCACCGCGGCATCGCACCAGGCCCCCGTTTCAACCAGCCCCGCCCAGGAGAGCTCGACCATGCAGACGCAGTTGGCCACCTTCGGCGCCGGATGCTTCTGGGGCGTGGAAGCGACCTTCCGCCTTCAGCCCGGCGTGGTCGGCGCGGCCGTGGGCTACTCCGGCGGCCACCTCGAGAACCCGACCTACAAGCAGGTCTGCACCGACACCACCGGGCACGCCGAAGTCGTCCAGCTCACCTTCGACCCGACCAAGGTCAGCTACGAGCAGCTCGTCGACCTCTTCTTCCGGCTCCATGATCCGACCCAGCTCAACCGCCAAGGCCCGGACTACGGCACCCAGTACCGGTCCGTGATCTTCTACCACTCCCCTGAACAGAAGCAGGTCGCGGAAGCCGTCAAGGCACGCCGGTCCGCGAGCGGCAAGCACAAGCGGCCGATCGTCACCGTCGTCGAACCGGCCCAGACCTTCTACCGGGCCGAGGAGTACCACCAGCAGTACTACGCCAAGAACGGGCTCGAGAACACCTGCCATCTCCCGCAGCCGGATTGACTCGCCGATCGAGCTTCTCCGGCAAGACGGCGCTGGGACTGCTCGCCGCGGCCGCCGGGCTCCGCCGCCGCCGGTCGTGAACCCGCGTTGACCACGATCCCCTCGGGCGCACTCACGAACGCGTGCGCCCTTTTTCATGCGCTCAGCAGCCGGCCTCGAACGCTCGCACGAATGCATCGAAATCGTCGGTGTCGACAAAGCCGGAGGCGTCAAAGTCCGCCTCGATGAATCCCTGCTCGAAGGCGACCACGAACGCGTCGAAATCGTCGGTGTCGACGAACCCCGACCCGTCGAAGTCGGCCGGGCACGGGGGCGGCGTCTCGCTCACGAGGAAGTTGTCGAACGCGGCCGTGTCGGTCGTGCCGCCGATGAGCGAACGCAGCGCGACCTGGGCCACGCCGCGCGACGGCGTGTGGTGCCAGCCCTGCGTCCCGATCACCGTTGAGCCCAGCATGAACGTGGTCGTCCGAGCCGACCAGTCCAGGTCCACGCGGAAGCGGCCCCACGTGCCCGCGTTCAGGAATCCATTGCCGGCCTGCGGATCAAAGCTCCACACCTTGTACCAGAGGTTGCCGCCGTCGACCCAGAGCATTCCCAGCGGCGCCCCGTTGGCGGCGGTCAGCGTGATCGTCCACCCGGAGCCGTTCCCTAGTTCGATCCGCATGTCCCACTCGACGCTCAGCAGGTCCGTCCCGCTGCTCAGCGTGGCGTTGCAGAGCCACACCGCTTCGAGCGAGTCGAACGTCACCGACTGGTTCATCAGCATCCCCTGCACGCCCGACTTGCGCGGCGTGGTCACGACGTCCACGGCCCCCGCCATGTCCCCAGGGAAGGCCAACCACGATCCCTGCTGGTCGAGCACGCCCAGGTGGTACGCGGGCGGCTCGAACCCGCACGACGCCAACGGAACGCTCGCCACCGCGACGCCCGGGCACGCTAAGACCAGCACAGCACACAGGGTGTGATTCATCGGACCGCTCCTGAATAGCCGCCTCCACGCGGTGCTTCAGTTTTAGGACATAACGATCCGTATTCAAGGCCCCGCGCGTGATGATCCTCGGTCGCAGCGGAAACGCTTTGAGGAGCCGCTCCGGAACCACCGGAGTTTTTTATCCGAATATTCCCACGAGGCCGGTCTGGCCTCATCCACGCGGCAAACGTGGAGGCGCTGGCGTTCTCGGCGCCGACAGGAGACTTGGGAGCGGCAACATGAAACTTGGAGCGATCACGAGCGGCGTCATCGCAGCTTTGCTGTGCACCTGCGGCCAGGCGATGGCCGGCGCTTACTTCGGTGCTCAGACGAGCGCCTCGACGGGTGACATCTACCCCGGCGGCGGTATCCGCAACGGGGCGTACGCGTTCGGCGGGGGCGAGGGCCTGGCCGCGAGCAGCGTCCATGTCAACGACGGCGTCGTGGTCGATTCCGACGGGACCGGCCCGTGGGATCGAGGCGTCGGCGCCGTGTCGGTCACCCTGTCCGAGCTGGCGGTGCCCCCCACCATCGGCGTCGGGGCCGAACTGACCGGCAAGTGCTCGACGCTCGATTTCAACGGCAGCATGCCGATCGCGGCGAGCGTGTTCGCGAGCGGCGCCGCCCTGGCCGCGTTCCAGTACATCGGGGACAGCCCGAGGGAACTCGAGCTGTACTACGAGTTCACCGCGGACGTCTCCATCAGCCCCCTGGACACGATGTGGCGCACCCGAGCGTACGCGCAGGTCTCCGTGTGGGACGACGGCATGACGAGGTACTCGGTCGACGGTGAAGAACTCGAGATCCTCGGCGGCACGATGATCAGTGCATCGAGATCCATCACGTTCAACGAGACCACCAACGGGTACACCACGCGGTCGGCGCTGGTCGTCTTCTACGTGAACCCGGGCGATATCTTCCACGTGCTCGTGAAGTCGGGCGCCGTGGCGATGTACGGCGAGAGCTACGCCGACGCTCTGGGCACGTTCCAGGGCGAGTTTGACCGCCCGGACCTGGTGAGGTCGCTGGTGCCGGCGCCGGGCGGCGCTGCGCTGGGACTGCTGGGGATGGCGGGCGTCTTCCGCCGGCGGCGGTAGGCCCCCCCGGGGTGGTGCGTGCGTGAATGACCAAGGCCGGGCCGGTGCCCGGCCTTTTTTCTTTTTGCATGGGGTGCAAGGTTCGGTGGGCGGCGTGCAAATCTGGGTGCGAGCCGGCCGGGGCTTCATAGGAGGAGCCCGGGCCGGCACGGGAACGAACCACCGCATCCCACCCGGATGCCATAGAGGAGCCGGACATGAACCTTGCGAAGATGATGACCGTCACGGGCGTGCTGCTCGCCGCCGCCGCCGCCAACGCCGCCAATTACAACGTCGCGTGGCTCGACCACGGGCCGACGCTCTTCGGGAACCCCCCGCCCTTCTCCGGGACGTACAACCTGCCCGGCATCGGCCCGGTGCAGATGTCCTACAGCCCGAACCCCGACTTCACCGAGGCCCGTCTGCAGGTCGGTCCGCTCGCGACCGGGTCGGTGACTTCCGGGCCCGACACGTACTCGTGGAACAACCACGAGTGCCTGGCCAGGACCAACTGGGGCTGGTCGGGCGTCATCAACTCGTCGTGGACGGTGACCTACACGTTCTCGGGCACGATCCCCGCCAACTCGCTGATCCTGGGCGTGCAGGGGCTGGGCCGGCGCGATCCCAACCCCGGCGAGAACGCCCTCGACACCACGACGCGGGTGACGGTGCTGCAGAACGGCACGCACCTGGGCGACTGGACGGGCGCGATGAACGTGGGCCCGACGCAGTTCACGTCGTCGGCGGGGATGTTCGAGATGCAGAACTCGCTGACCGGCCCGGGCGGCAACGACCCCTGGTGGAACACCGGCCTCGCACTGGTGCAGATCAACGACGCGGTAAGCACGCTGACCGTGCGGATCGATCAGACTTCGGGCGACGGGATCGGCATCAGCCTGGGAACGACGGTGCCCGCACCGGGCGCTGGTGCGCTGGTCGGCCTCGCGGGCCTGGTGGCGGCTCGTCGCCGGCGATAAGCCCGCGTCGATCGGATGGTGCAAGGCACTCGATCTCCTGATCTCCTGCGTTGATCTCTTCTCTTGATCTCTTCTCCGAGCAGGTCCGGCGTGAATGCCGGGCCTGCTTTATTTCACGCGAGGCGTGCGGTGCGGAACACCTTCCGAGCCCGAGGGGTCGTCATCAACGACACCGCATCGCATCGCCGATCCACGGTGACACCGCACGGGAAAAACTTCACAATCCTGCACAATCCGGGTGCCACGCCGCCCTCGAGTTGCAGGAGGAAACGCGCCTGCGCCAGCGAAGACAACACGGCGAGGGCCGGTCCGCGGCGCTCGCGGTCTGGTAGTCCTTTCCGACGAAGGATCGTTGAGGTTGTCGCGCAGCCGTCAATCGTTACGACCGACGGCGACGCCGTACAGCGGCGACGGCCGACACTCCCAGGAGCCCGGCCGTGCCGGGGGCGGGCACGGCGGAGAATGCAATGAACAAGTCCATGTGGAAGCTCGGATTGGGGGTGTCGGATTCCCATTCCTGCGTCACAAGCAACTGGAGTTCATAGCTGCCGGCGGGTGCAAAGCCGGTCTCGTTGGTCAGCAGATCAATCGGCGCTGCGCCCGTGTCGAGGTTCTGGAGCGTCGCAACATCGAACGGCCCGAGCAGCTCTCCGGCGGGATAAAGCCCGCGCCAGAAAGTCATGTCCTCGGTCACCTCAAACCGGATCGTGTGGATGGCCGTGAACGTGAAGGCGTGAACTCGGACATCATTGAAGCCGCCGCCGATGCCGCTCTTCGCGACGATCTTGTCTTCGCCCGGGAAGATGTCGTTCCCGCCCGCAGTAATCAAGGGCAAATCGACAAAGGCGTAGCCCTCCCCCGCAGTCCACGTGACGGTTTTCGATCCGCTGTAGACCACGTCCGGATCGGGCAACACGGGGTCGCCCCCCGTCCATGACGCCGCGAGCGACATGTATCCGGAGGTAAGTGTGATGCCACCGTGCGCCGCACTCGCGAGGGCGCACCACGCAACAATACCCAGCACCGACGCACGCTTGTTCCTGTCCATGCCAACCTCCTTGAGCGGTCAGTATTCTGGCAGTCGCAAACGGGCGGAAACGTTTTTGGATATGCGACCACGAGTGACCCCGTTTGAGTATACAGAAACATGAGTGGTTGGCGGCCACCTTTTTTGTGTAGTTTCGGGCATCAACGAGACTACCGCTCGCTGTTGAGCGGTTCAATCAAGGCTTGCCCTTTCGTTCCGGCCTGAGGGAACCTGGCGACGACTTAGCTACGTGTGTGTGGCCGCTCGCGTGAGTGCCTTTGCATCGCCCCGGCACCCGGATCGCTTCGATCCCGGTGCTCTTGGCTCGCATCCATGCCGCGTTCGCGGTTCATTCGTCGACGCGGGTTTTTATCTGGGCATCGAGACTTTCGATCCAGCTGCGCAGCTCGCTCTGGTCAGGATTGAACTCCAGTGCGAGGCGCCCGTAACCCACGGCGAGGTCGTACCAGCCCAGCCGCCAGGCCGATACGGCGGCAAGTTCCGCCAGTTCACCGAGTTCCATGAACGGGCGGCTCGCGATGAGCTCGAGTGCACGGCCGTCCCGGCCGGTAGACCCAAAGCACGTCGCGACGTTCCACAGGCTGACGTCGTCTCTATCGCCTCCGAGGAGCTCGGTGCGATCGAGCATCAAGTCCACGGTTGCCGCGCCGCATCCCGCCGAGCCCGCGAAGATTGCGGCTGCGATGTGCGCCTTGTGGCCGGGGGGAGCCAGTTGGCTGGCCATACTCAGATAAGCTTCGGCTCGACCATCATCGTCGGTCAGGTCCCTGTACAGCTCGCCGATCGCCAACGCGAGCGAAGCGTTCAACCCGAGTTCCTGCCCGGCGCGTTCCGCGGCTCGCAGTCCGTCCTGAACGCGACCCAGGTTCAGCAGCGCCGAAGCTACGGCTCGGCGATACCGTTCGGCGAGGCCGTCGCAGCCGAATTCATCATGAATTCTCGCGACTCCGGCGAAGTCGCTGCGTGCGTACAGGAGATCTATCGCGATTGACTTGCAGCGGCTGTCTCGCTCGATGCACCAGTCGGGCGGGATCGTACGTTCGACTTGAGAGATCCACCGCAAGTCCTGGAGTGGGTAAAGGTCGCACTCGTAGGGATGGATTTCGATGAACCGGTTGAGGACGGCGAGTGCTCGTGTGCGATCGCCCGCCTGAACCAGTTCGACAAACCGAACCGTGGCGGTTGCCTGGTCCGCAACGCCGGCATCCAAGAGCCGATCGGTGACTTTACCGGCGAGGTCGTGGCGGCCCGCCTGGCGATACGCGAGGACGAGCATCTGACCGACTGCCGGATTCGACCGATGACGTTCCGCAGGCACTGTCAACAGGTCGATCGCCTCGTCGGTGCGTCCGAGTCGAAGGAGAATGTGCGCCGCTTTCGCGGGAGCGAGCGGATCATCAGGATCGGCTTCGATGACAGGTCGAAGCTCATCGAGCGCGTGCTCGAGCTTTCCGTCCCTCTCGAGCTCCCTCGCAAGGTCGTACCGTCTCTTCGATTCAAACGACTCTTCATACTCGGTTCGGACCTGCGCGAGCGTACGATGCCGAATAGGTACCCCGGAAATCCCGCCGACCGAGAGGAACAATCCGTTGTGATCGGCATCTTCGGCGCCGCCGGTGATGATGCCCAGAAGTCGGCCATCCTCAGCGACGACCGGTCCGCCGCTCATCCCGGGCTCGCTCGCGGCGTCCAGCCCCCACAGGACGTTTCCGGTGGGCATTGTTTCGGGCGGGCGTACACGCGTGCGGCTCCGCGTGATCCCTTCGGTTGCTTCGTCGTACCTGAAGATCGTGACGTGTTCACCGACGATGGGCTCGCGGTCGGCCCACGTGAACGCCGCATCGAGGCCGGGTGGCGCGGGTGCTTCGAAGATGACTACGTCGGGCCTGACCGCGGCTTTGAGGGTCCGGTCAAGCGTGGTCCAAGTGCCATTGGACCCCGGCAGGAAACACACGCCCTTCGCGGTGACGTGCAAGCACGTGACGAGCGTGCACGCTCCGGAGTCCGGGTCTTTGACGTAGCTCGCCAGGCCGGCGCCCGTGTAGCCATCACAGTCGCACCCGATTCGAACGACGCGGCCGGATTCATCGGCTGCGGCGATGTCGGCGGCCATTTCCTCGATGGTGTAGCCGTCGGCCTTGTCGGCCTGGTCGGGGAGCGACGCGAGCCAAATCGCCCCGGCGGCAAGCACAGCGCCCATCATCAGGATCAGCAAGACTCGCGGGCCCCTCCGCATACGAACACATCGTAGACGGCGCCTTGTATGCCGGTTCCACGGAGGAGACAGCGGCAGCGAGGATGAACGGGTCGCTCTCAGCGGTCCAGTCGCTCACGTCGCCGCGGGTTCGACCATCCACCGCGCGAGCCGCTGCCAGATGCCGCTGTACGGATGGATCCACGCGACGTCGGGGGGCATCGGGGAGTTGGCGCCGGGGATGGGCGTCAGCACCACGCCGTGACGGCGGATGATCTTCCGGCGGTCGCTGAAGCCGAAGCACCGGTACCCCCGGGCCGTCATGTGGTTGAACACGTGATCGAAGGTCACGCCGTTCATCCCGAGCATCTCCGAGTTCATCTCCATGATCACCATCGGCCGACGCTCGCGCAGGATCTTCTCCATTCCCAGCAGGGCCCGGAGCTCGAAGCCCTCGATGTCGAGCTTGATGACCATCTCGCAGCCCGGGCGGGTCGGCAGCGACGGCAGCAGCGTGTCGCCGGGGATCAGCGGCGCGGTGCACGATTCGGAGACCACCCCGCCGTAGCGATCGGGGATCGACGAGAAGGTGCCCGCGCCCCAGTTGCCCGACCCTGGCACGCGGAGCGTGAGCGTCTCCTCGCGGTCGGAGAGGCCGGCCCGGTGCGGCGTCACCTGCGAGAGGTGGTTGGTGTTGATGTGCCACAGGAGCTGGTCGTGGACGGTCGCGTTGGGCTCGAAGGCGTGGACGGCGCCGGTTTTTCCAACCAGCCACGCGCCGACCATGGTGACCAGGCCGTTGTTGGCGCCGCCGTCGATGAAGATGTCGCCCTTGCGCAGCGCATTGCGCATCAGCACCTGGACGTACACCTCGTGGTAGCGGCTGAGGAACCACGCCCAGCGCTGGTAGAAGTCGGGGATGTTGAGCCGCATCGTGTAGCCGTGCCACGACCCGCGGCAGGTCCGCCAGCCCTCCTTCAGCCACAGGGGCTCGCGGCCGACCTGGATGACCTCGAGGATCTGGACGTGCCGTGGCAGCTCGGCCTTGGCGTACATCCGCGCCAGGAACTGCACGAAGCGGTGCTGCGGGGCGTTGACGTCAAAGTGCGGCGCGCTCGCCGGGCTGTACCAGCCGCCGAAGCGGTTGATCACGGTCATGAGACGCCCGCGAGCGGTGTGGAAGGAGGTCCTGCTGGCCATCGGTGAGGCTCCCGTCGGTCGGACCGGTAGTCCGGCCCGAGTGTACGACAGGCACGGGCGGAGCGGGCGCAAGCGCACGAAAAACCCCGGCTTTTCGGCCGGGGTTGAGGGTTCTATCGGGGTGCGGTGATCAGCCCTGCGAGGGCAGGACCTGGCCGCCGACGCCCATGTCCTTCACTTCCACGCGCGGGACGCCGAGCACGTCGTTCCGCTCGGCCCCCACCACCTCGGCCGCAGCCGCCGCCTCGGCGAGCATCTCCTCCTCGGAGGGCTCGTCGGGCGGGAGTTCGACCAGCGGGTGCACCTTGATGTCCTGGTAGGGACGGAAGCCGGTGCCCGCGGGGATGAGGTGGCCCAGCAGGACGTTCTCCTTGAGGCCGACCAGGGTGTCCTCGGCGCCGCGGAGGGCGGCTTCGGTAAGCACCTTGGTCGATTCCTGGAACGAGGCGCCCGAGAGGAACGACTCGCTGGAGAGCGCCGCCTTGGTGATGCCCAGCAGCAGCGTGCGGCCGCGAGCCGGACGGGCCCGCTTGGCCTTCGCGCCGTCGCGGCCCTGCGACTCGGCCCTGGCGTTGGCGTCCTTGATCTCGCGCTTGGTCACCAGGCCGCCGATGGGCAGGTCGGTGCCGCCCGCGTCGGTGATCCGGGCCATGGACTCGATCAGCTTGTTCTTCTGGCGGAAGGTGAACTTGTCGACGACCTCCTGCGGGAGCAGGTCGGTGTCGCCGGGGTCCTCGATCTTCACCTTGCGGAGCATCTGCGAGAGAATGAGCTCGATGTGCTTGTCGTTGATGACCACGCCCTGGGCGCGGTAGACGTTCTGCACCTCGTCGAGCATGTACTCCCACAGGGCTTCCTCGCCCTTGATCCGGAGGATGTCGTGCGGGACCAGCGGTCCTTCGGTGAGCGGGTCGCCGGCCTGCACGAAGTCGCCGGTGTGCACCAGCAGCGTCTTGTCGGCGGGGACCTGGTGCTCCTTCTCGATGCCCGAGTCGCCCACGACCTTGATCGTGATCTTCGAACCGCGGCGCTTCTCGGTGAGGATCTCGACGCGGCCGGAGATCTCGGCCATCACGGCGGGGTCCTTGGGCTTGCGGGCCTCGAAGATCTCCGTCACGCGGGGCAGACCACCGACGATGTCCTGGCTGCCGGCCGCGGCTCGGGGCTGGCGGGCGAGCATCTGGCCGGCCTTGATGACCTGGCCGTCCTTCACCTCGAGGCGCGCCTTGGCGGGCAGGTAGTGGAAGTCGAGCACGTTGCCCTGGGCGTCGACGATGTTGATCTGCGGGTGCAGGTCGCCCTTGTGCTCGACGACGACCATCGCCTTGTTGCCGCCGCCGGCGTCCTCCTCGCGGTAGGTCTCGTCGATCTCGAGATCGACGAACTTCACGATGCCGTCCTTCTCGGCGAGGATCGGGATGCGGTGCGGGTCCCACTTGATGAGAGGCTGGCCGCGCTTGGTCTCGTCGCCCTGCGCGACGAGGATGTACCCGCCGTAGGGGACCTTGTACTTCTCGAGCTCGCGTCCCTGCGCGTCAAGGATGGCGATCTCGCCGTTGCGCTTCAGCGAAACCCACAGGTCGTGGCCTTCGTCGTCCTTGGACTGCACCTGGGCGCAGTCGCGGATGTCGACGCGGCCGACGGTCTGCGACCGGTACTCGGTTTCCTGCGCCGAACGCTGGCCGATGCCGCCGGTGTGGAACGTACGCATGGTCAGCTGCGTGCCGGGCTCGCCGATCGACTGCGCGGCGATGATGCCCACCGCCATGCCCGGCTCGACCAGCTTGCCGGTGGACATGTCCATGCCGTAATCGAGCACCGAGCAGCCGGTGCGCGACTCGCTGGTGAGGGCCGACCGGACCTGGACCTCGTCGATCCCCATCTCCTCGATCCGCTGGGCGATCTCGGCGGTGACGAGCTGGTTCTCGTCGACGATGATCTCGCCGGTCTTGGGGTGGATGATGCGGTTGACGCTGACGCGGCCGAAGATCTGGTCGCGGAGCGGGACGTCGACCTGCTCGCCCTTGTAGATGGCGCGCTTGCGGATGCCGCGGCGGGACCCGCAGTCGATCTCGCCGATGATGACCGACTGCGCGACATCGCACAGCTTGCGGGTGAGGTAGCCCGAGTCGGCGGTCTTGAGGGCGGTGTCCGCCAGACCCTTGCGGGCGCCGTGGGTCGAGGAGAAGTACTCGAGGATCGTGAGGCCCTCGCGGAAGTTGGAGCGGATGGGCGTCTCGATGATCTCGCCCGAGGGCTTGGCCATGAGGCCGCGCATGCCCGCCAGCTGCTGGAGCTGGCTGATGTTGCCGCGGGCGCCCGAGTCCGACATCAGGTAGACGGGGTTGAGGTACAGCGGGTACTTCTTGTCGTCGACGGGCGTCTCGTTGCCGTCCTCGTCGCGGCGGTCGGCCTTCAGCGTCGCCTGCAGGGCCTTGGTCACCTGCTCGCGGCAGTGCGACCAGATGTCCAGGAGCTGGTTGTACCGCTCGCGGGCGGTGATGATGCCGCGGTCGAAGTTCTTCTCGACGCGGTCGACGCGCTTCTGGGCGTCGTCGAGCAGCGACTGCTTCTCCTTGGGGATGCGCAGGTCGGTGACGCCGAACGAGAGACCGGCCAGCGTGGACTGCTTGAAGCCGATCTCCTTCATGCGGTCCAGCAGGGCGATGGTCGCGGCCCGGCCGTTGTAGAGGTAGACGTCGTCGATGACGCGGGCGCAGCCCTTCTTGCCCAGCGAGCAGTTGTAGAAGGGCATGCCCTTCTCGAGGATGTCGGCGAACAGGCAGCGCCCGGCGGTGGTGATGAGCCGCTTGTTGGCGGGCATCTCCTTGGGCTCGGCGCTCTGGTTGTCGACGTACTCATCGAACTCGCCCAGGCGGACGACGATGCGGTCGTGCGGGCCGATGGCGCCCATCTCGTAGGCGAGGATGGCCTCGATGCGGCTGCGGAACGCCGGGAGCTTGTGCTCGGGGCGCTCGTCCTGCACCATGGTCGTGATGAAGTACACGCCCATGACGATGTCCTGCGAGGCGGAGATGATGGGCTTGCCGTTGGCCGGCGAGAAGATGTTGTGCGTGGACATCATCAGCACGTGGGCCTCGGCCTGGGCCTCGACCGACAGCGGCAGGTGCACGGCCATCTGGTCGCCGTCGAAGTCGGCGTTGAAGCCCGTGCACACCAGGGGGTGCAGGCGGATGGCGTTGCCCTCCACCAGCACCGGCTCGAACGCCTGGATGCCCATCCGGTGCAGCGTCGGGGCTCGGTTGAGCAGCACCGGGTGCTGGTAGATGACCTCCTCGAGGATGTCCCACACCGCGGGGTCGCGGCGCTCGAGCATGCGCTTGGCGGACTTGATGGTGTCCGCCAGGCCGTGCTCCTTGAGCTTGCGGATGATGAACGGCTGGAAGAGCTCCAGCGCGATCTTCTTGGGAAGGCCGCACTGGTGGAGCTTGAGCTCGGGACCGACGACGATCACCGAACGCGCGGAGTAGTCGACGCGCTTGCCCAGCAGGTTCTCGCGGAAGCGGCCCTGCTTGCCCTTGATCATGTCCGTCAGCGACTTGAGCGGCCGGTTGGAGGAACCGAGCACCGGCCGGCGGCAGCGGTTGTTGTCGAACAGCGCGTCCACCGCCTGCTGGAGCATGCGCTTCTCGTTGCGGATGATGACCTCGGGCGCGTTGAGGTCCATCAGCTTCTTGAGGCGGTTGTTGCGGTTGATGATGCGGCGGTAGAGGTCGTTGAGGTCGCTGGTCGCGAAGTTGCCCGACTCCAGCAGCACCAGCGGACGCAGGTCCGGCGGGATCACGGGGATCACGTCCATGACCAGCCACTGCGGGTCGTTCTGGCTGCCGCGGATCTGCTCGATGAGCTTCAGGCGCTTGGAGAAGTCCTTGATCTTCTGCTTGCTCTTGGTGGCGCCCAGCTCCTCGCGGATGCGCTTTGCCTCCTCGGCCAGGTCGGTCTTGGCGATGAGCTCGCGCACGGCGTCGGCGCCCATGAGGGCCCGGAAGGCGTTGCCGAACTTCTCGGTCGCGGCCCGGAATTCGTCCTCGGTGAGCATCTGCTTGAACTTGAGCTCGGTGTCGCCGGAGTCGACGACGACGTAGTCCTGGTAGTAGATGACCTTCTCGAGGTCGCTGGTCTTCATCGCCAGCAGGGTGCCCAGGCGGCTTGGCATGCTCTTGAAGAACCAGATGTGGACGATCGGGCTGGCCAGGTTGATGTGGCCCATGCGCTTGCGGCGGACGCGGCTGTGCGTCACCTTCACGCCGCAGCGGTCGCAGATGATGCCCTTGTACTTGGTGCCGCGGTACTTGCCGCAGGCGCACTCGTAGTCGCGCTCGGGCCCGAAGATCCGCTCGCAGAACAGGCCGTCCTTCTCCGGCCGGTACGTCCGGTAGTTGATGGTCTCGGGCTTCTTGACCTCGCCGTAGGACCAGGCCCGGATGTCGTTGGGCGACGCCAGGGTGACCTTGACGGCGGTGAAATCGTTCACGCGGTCGTAGACAGTCTCAGCCATGTCTTCTGTGCTCCCGCGGCGTCGTGCCGCAAAGCCAGTCAAATATCGATCTCGTGCACCACGCCGGACACCGAACACTCAGGGGCGACGGACGGGCTTACAGCAGGCTCCCGCCCTCGGCCTTCTTCTTCTCCAGCGTGATGTTCATGCCCAGGCCCTTGAGCTCGTTGCAGAGCACGTCGAACGCGACGGGCATGCCGGCCTCGAGCTTGTTGTTGCCCTTGACCATGCTCTCGTAGATCTTCGTCCGTCCCTCGACGTCGTCGGACTTGACCGTGAGCAGCTCCTGCAGGATGTACGCCGCGCCGTAGGCCTCCAGCGCCCACACCTCCATCTCGCCGAAGCGCTGGCCGCCGGTCCGGGCCTTGCCGCCCAGGGGCTGCTGCGTGATCAGCGAGTACGGGCCCGTCGCACGGGCGTGGATCTTGTCGTCCACCAGGTGGTGCAGCTTCAGCAGGTACATGAAGCCCACCGTCGTGCGCTGCTTGAACGGCTCGCCGGTGCGGCCGTCGAAGAGCTGGATCTTGCCGCCGCGGGGCATGCGGGCCAGCAGCTCGCGCGGGTGCGGCCAAGCCCCGGTCTTCTCGTAGTTCCCCAGCTTCTCGGCGACGTACTTGTTGGCCTCGTCGATCGCCGCGTGGACCTGGTCCTCGCGGGCGCCGTCGAACACCGGCGTCACCGCCTGGAAGCCCAGCACCCGAGCCGCCCACCCCAGGTGGGTCTCGAGGATCTGGCCGACGTTCATGCGGCTGGGCACCCCCAGCGGGTTCAGCAGCACGTCCACCGGCGTGCCGTCCTCCATGAACGGCATCTCTTCCTCGGGCACGATCCGGGCGATCACGCCCTTGTTGCCGTGACGGCCAGCCATCTTGTCGCCGACCGAGAGCTGGCGCTTGGTGGCGAGATACACCTTGACCATCTCGAGCACGCCGGTGGGCAGCTCGTCGCCGCGCTTCATGTGCGCGACCTTTCGCTGCTTCTCGGTCTCGATCGCCCTGATGCGGGGCCAGAACTGCGAGTACAGCAGCTCGGCCTGGGCCTTGGCTTCCTTCGACCCCTTGGCCCACTTGATGTCGAAGGTCTTGATCTGCTCGATGATGACTTCGCGGATGTCCGACGCGCCCACGCGCTGACGCGTGTTGGGGTCGACCATCGGCGTGCCCAGCGCCTCGTTGATGGCGTTGCACATCTGGCGGAAGAGCGAGATGGCCTTGTCGTCCATCTCGGTCTCGTACTGCGCGATGTCCTTCTTGAGCTGCTTCTTCTGCTCCTCGTTCATATGGAGCCGGCGGCTGAACTTCTTGGCGCCGATCACCACGCCCTCGACGCCCGCGGGGACCTCGAGCGAATCGTTCTTCACGTCCTCGCCGGCGCGGCCGAAGATCGCGTGCAGCAGCTTCTCCTCGGGGGTCAGCTCGGTCTTGCTCTTGGGGCTGACCTTGCCGACCAGGATGTCGCCGGGGCCGACGCGGGCGCCGATGCGGATGATGCCCTGGTCGTCCAGGTTGCGGAGCATCTTCTCCGATACGTTGGGGATGTCGCGCGTGAACTCCTCGCGGCCGAGCTTGGTCTCGCGGACCTCCACGTCGAAGGTATCGATGTGGATGCTCGTGAACGTGTCGTCGCGGACCATGCGCTCGTTGATGACGATCGCGTCCTCGAAGTTGTACCCGTCGAAGGTGTTGAACGCGACCAGGACGTTCTTGCCGATGGCCAGCTCGCCCAGGTGCGTGCTCGCGCCGTCGGCGATGACTTGGCCCTTCTCGACCCTCTGGCCCAGCTTGACGATCGGCCGCTGGTTCAGGCAGGTGCGCTCGTTGAGGCCGACGAACTTGCGGAGCACGTACTCGTCGGAGTTGTCGATGATGATGCGCTGGCCGTCGACCGCGGTGACCGTCCCGGGGTTCTTGGCCTTCACCACCATGCCCGAGTTGTGGCCCACGGCCTTCTCGACGCCGGTGGCGACGCAGGGCGGGTCCACCTTGATCAGCGGCACGGCCTGGCGCTGCATGTTCGAACCCATGAGGGCCCGGTTGGCGTCGTCGTGCTCGAGGAACGGGATGAGCGACGCCGAGATGCCGACGATCTGCTTGGGCGAGATGTCGACGTAGTCAACCGCGTCCGAGGCCGCGCTGGCCAGTTCGCCGTCCACGCGCGCCAGCACCGTCCCCTTGCGGAGCTTGCCGGACTCGTCGAGCGAGTCGGTCGGCGCGAGCACCGCCTTCATCTCCTCGTCGGCTCGGAGGTGCACCACCTTGCCGGTGATGCTGCCGTTCTTCACTTCGCGGTAGGGCGTGCGCAGGAAGCCGTACTCGTCGATCGACGAGTAGATGCCCAGCGACGCGATCAGGCCGATGTTGGTGCCCTCGGGCGTCTCGATCGGGCAGATGCGCCCGTAGTGCGAGATGTGCACGTCGCGCACCTCGAAGCCGGCGCGCTTGCGGTTCAGGCCGCCGGGGCCCAGGGCCGAGAGGCGACGCTCGTGCACCAGCGACGAGAGCGGGTTGGTCTGGTCGACGACCTGCGACAGCTCGGAGCGGCCGAAGAAGAAATCGATCGCCGAGCTGATGGACTTGCTGTTCACAAGGTCCGCGATCTTGGTCAGTTCGTCCGGGCCCTTGACGCTCATGCGCTCCTGCACCGTGCGCTTCAGCTTCAGGAAACCCTTGCGAAGCTCCTCGACCGCCAGCTCGTCGAGCGTCCGCAGGCGGCGGTTGCCCAGGTGGTCGATGTCGTCCACCTGCGCCGCGGGGCGGTTGGTCTTGGGGTCCAGGCGGTTGGAGCGCAGGTCCAGCAGGTACTTGACGACCTGCAGGAAGTCCGTCGAGACGATGCACATCAGGTCTTCCGGAGTGCCCATCTCGAACTTGCGGTTGATGCGGAAGCGCCCGACGCGGCCCAGGCGGTAGCGGTTCTCGTCGAAGAACTTCTCGCGGAACAGCGCCTCGGCCTTGTCGACCTGCGGGGGGTTGCCCGGCCGGAGCTTGCTGTACAGCTTCAGCAGCGCCTGCTTGCCCTCGCTGTCGCCGGGGAACTGCTCGAGCTTCTCCTCGGCGATCGTGTTCAGGATGAGCACGTCGCTGGGGTTCTGGACGACGCGGACCTTCTTGAGGTTCGAGTTGACGATCGCCGACGCCGAATCGCCGATCTGGCGGCCGACGTGGACGAGCTCCTCGCCCGACTCCTTGTCGATGATCGACTCGGCGGCCCAGTGCTCGGGCTTGACCTGGTCGGCCGGGATCTCCGTCACCTCGTAGAAGATGCCGATGATGGCGTCGGTGGCGGCCACGCGGGCGCCGGCGAGCTCGGCCTTCTCCTGGATCTTCTTCTTGTCCTCGGCCGGGGCGGTGTCGAACTTCTGGTCGCGGAGGACCCGGTCCTTCTCCTCGATGTAGTAGAGGCAGCGAAGGAAGCTGGTCGCCGCCAGCTTGGTGCTCTGGTCGATCCGCATCGCCAGGACGTCCTTCTTGGTCACCTCGAGCTCGATCCAGGACCCGCGTTCGGGAATGATCCGGGCCGAGTGCAGCGGACGGTCGCCCTCGCTCGAGACGATCGAGAAGTCCACGCCGGGGGACCGGTGGAGCTGGCTCACGATCACGCGCTCGGCGCCGTTCACGATGAACTCGCCGCCGCCCATCATGATCGGGAACTCGCCGAGGTAGATCTCCTCCTCGGGCGTGTCGGAGCTGTTGACGCGCGACAGCCGGACCGCCACCCGGAAGGGCCGGCCGTAGGTCAGGCGGAGCTCGCGGCACTCGTCGGGCGTATACCGGGGCTCCTCCAGCGTGTAGTGGAGGTACTCCAGCCGCGTCGTCTCGTCGTACGAAACGATCGGGAAGACCTCGCGCAGCAGCGCCTCGAGACCGACCCCCGTCTCACGCTCGTGCGGACCCTCTCCGAGCTGCAGGAACCGCTCGTAGCCCTCGCTCTGGATCTGGGTCAGGTCGGGGATCGGGATCGCGTCGCCGCGCTTTGAAAAATCGCGCACTCGCACCGCTGCCGAGGTCGTGGGGGTCGTTGACATCGTGTCGGAGTCCCTCGCGATCGATGGATAATGTCCTCGCGCATGCCGGAGGGCGTGCACGAGGTCTCGCACCGCTTCGTGTTAGCTGATTCGTCGCCGCATTGACACCGCAGCCCGCAACCCGGGAGTGTAAACCCCCGGACGGGCCGATCAAGAACTTGAACCAATCTTTGAGGAATATTCCTTATTGACCACCGGCCGCAATCAACCCGCCGCTTTGATCGGGTTTGGGCAGGGTGAGGGCCCCCCGCACCAACAAGAAAGGGGCCGGCTCCAAGGAACCGGCCCCCTCGATGGGCAATGGAACGTGGCTCGGAACCGGGCCCCGAACTCAGGCGAGTTCGATGGTCGCGCCGGCTTCCTCGAGCGTCTTCTTGAGCTTCTCGGCTTCCGCCTTGTCCAGGCCCTGCTTGACGGGCTTGCCCGGATTGTCGACGAACGCCTTCGCCTCGGCCAGGCCCAGGCCGGTCGCCTCGCGGACGACCTTGATGATCGGGATCTTCTTGGCCGCATCGACGGCCTTGAGAACCACGTCGAAGCTGGTCTTCTCCTCGGCCTTGGGAGCCGCAGCGCCGCCGGCCGGGGCGGCCATCATCACCGCGCCGCCCGCCGCGGCCTCGATGCCGTAGGCCTCCTTCATGTACTTGCCCAGGTCCACGGCTTCCTTGAGGGTCAGGGCCGCGAGCTTGTCGCCGAGATCTTTCACTTTCGCGTCAAACGTGGTGTCGGACATGGTCTTCTGCCTTTACTTGCCGGGCCCGCCGGGCATCGCCTGGCCGGGCCGAACATGACTTCGAGAGGGGCCGAACGCTCGGCCTTTATCCCTTGCGGGCCAGTCGAAGAGAATGTGTCACTTCCTGAATGCCTCGATGCCTTGATGCCTCGATGCCTTCGTTTCCTGCTCACGCCACCTTCGCGATCGCCTCGCCCTTCTCGAGCTTGGTCTCGATCGCCTTGACGAGCCCCGCCACCGTGCTGCCGGGCCCCGCGATCTGCCCCACCACCTTCTGGGCGGGCGACAGGATCAGCGTGATCGCCCTGCCGATGGCCTCCTCGCGCGTCGGGAACTTCGAGAGCTCCTCCACGCCCGACTTGCCCTTGAAGACGACGCCGTCGAGCAGCGCGCCCTTGAACTCCAGCGCCGGGTACTTGCTCACCAGCGCCACCAGCTCCCGGGCCACCTCGACCACCGACGCCCCGCCGTACACCAGCGCGCTGGAACCCACCATCAGCTCGTTGAGCGCCGAGAGCGACTTGCCCTCGAACGACTTGCGAGCCAGGGCGTTGCGAACCATGGTGATGCGGATGTTCTTCTTCGACAGGCCGTGGCGGATGCGGTTGTTGTCCACCGCCTTCACGCCGCGGATCGAGATCAGCACGGCGTCCTGGTATTCACCAAAACGCTCGCCGTACTGCTGCATGATCAGTTCTTTGACGGGCTTTGACATTATTCAGCCTCCGCCACAGAGGTGTACTTCACCTGGACGCCGGGCGTCATCGCCCCGCTCACCACGATCTTCTTCACGTACTGGCCCTTGGCCGTCGCCGGGCGAGCCTTCTCGATCGCCGCGACGAAGTGCTCGAGGTTCGCGGCCAGGTCCCCGTCGGGGAAGCTCATCTTGCCGATGACGGCGTGGATGTTGCCGCCCTTGTCGGTGCGGTACTCGACCTTGCCGGCCGAGTATTCCTTCACCGCCTGCGGGATGTTGGTCGTCACCGTCCCCGCCTTGGGAGAGGGCATCAGCCCCTTGGGGCCGAGCACCTTGCCCAGCTTGGACACGATCCTCATCATGTCCGGCGAGGCCACCGCGACGTCGAAGTCCATCCAGCCCTTCTCGATCTCGGCGACCAGCTCTTCCGCGCCCGCCTTGACCGCGCCGGCCGCGAGAGCCTGCGGGGCCACGTCGCTCTGGCAGAACGCGACCACGCGCTTGGACTTGCCGATGCCCTTGGGCAGGCTGATCGACCCGCGGAGCGACTGATCGGCCATCGCCGGATCAACGCCCAGGTGCATCACGATGTTGACGGTCTGGTCGAACTTGGGACCCTTGAACTTCTTCAGGGTCGCGACGGCTTCCATCGGCACCAGGGCGCCGGTCGCCTTGAGAGCGCCGTTGGCCTTGGCACGCTTGGTGATTCGCTTCGGCATCTGGATCAGCCCTCCACCACGACGCCCATCGACCGGGCCGTGCCTTCGATCACCCGCATCGCCGCTTCAACCGATGCGCTGTTGAGGTCCTGCATCTTCTGCTCGGCGATCGCCCGCACCTGCGCCTTGGTGATCTTGCCGACCTTGTTCTTGTTGGGGACGCCCGAGCCCTTCTCAACCTTGGCGGCGTCCTTGATCATGACCGACGCCGGCGAGCTCTTGATCTCCAGGTCGAACGTCCGGTCGCTGTAGACCGTGACGATGCAGCCGACGACCTTGCCCTTGACGTGCTGGGTCGCGGCGTTGAACTTCTGGATGAACTGCCCGGGGTTGACGCCCTTGGAACCCAGAACGGGACCCAGCGGCGGGGCTGGCGTGGCCTGCCCGCCAGGGGCCATGATCTTGAAGATGTTGGTGACTTCGCGTTTGCCCATTGTTCTCCACCTCCCACCTGCCCCCACAGAGCCCGAACCGATCCGAGTGGACACTCCACTGTGAATCCGGCCCGCGCCCCGCGGCAAGGCCGAGCCGGGCACGGCTCAGCGAGCGGGTGGTGCTGACGGTTTGACTTGTGACCCCGCCAGAGCGCCAGCCCGGGCGGGAAGTTGGGAGGGAAGTTTAGACCATCCACCGGTCCGGACAAGTCGCCCGGTCCGGACCCGCTCCGCTCGCACCCTCGCCGGAGAAACGAGTGACCGCCGGCCGCCAGCGAGCGAAGGCATCGGATGCTACTCCGCGAAGCGTCCATCGCCTCTCTCCGCTCCGTTCGCGACGCTGTCTCGCCCCTCACGCAATACCCAATGTCAGTACGCTGTGCACCGCGTCTCCAGCGGCCGCTCGTATGCCCCCCGTCGACGATTCCAACCTCCCCACCTTCCACACCCCCGCACCGAGCGGATCCTCACCCCCCACCATTTCCACCGCCGGCAACGACCACGCGTCCGCGAGCCTCGAAGGCCCGGGCGTCTGCATCGGCCCGTACCGGCTCCTCCAGCTCATCGGCGAAGGCGGGTTCGGGTCGGTCTTCATGGCCCAGCAGGAGCAGCCGGTCCAGCGGCTGGTCGCGCTCAAGATCATCAAGCTCGGGATGGATACGCGGCAGGTGGTGGCCCGCTTCGAGCAGGAGCGCCAGGCCCTGGCGGTGATGGACCATCCCAACATCGCTCGCGTCTTCGACGCCGGCGCGACCCAATCGGGCCGTCCCTTCTTCGTGATGGAGCTCGTCAAGGGCGACCCCATCGTCGACTTCTGCGACAAGGACAACCTCAGCGTCCAGGAACGGCTCGATCTTTTCGCGCAGGTGTGCAGCGCCATCCAGCACGCCCACACCAAGGGCATCATCCACCGCGATATCAAGCCCTCCAACGTGCTCGTCTCCACGCAGGACGGCAAACCCAGCCCGAAGGTCATCGACTTCGGCATCGCCAAGGCGACCGTCGCCCGCCTGACTGAAAAGACCGTCTTCACCGAGCAGCGCCAGCTCATCGGAACGCCCGAGTACATGAGCCCCGAGCAGGCCGAGGGCTCGCTCGACATCGACACCCGGACCGATGTGTATTCGCTGGGCGTGCTGCTGTACGAATTGCTCACCGGGACGACGCCCTTCAGCGTGAACGACCTGCGGTCGGCCGCCTACGGCGAGATCCAGCGCATCATCCGCGAGGTCGATCCGCCCGCGCCCAGCACACGCCTCTCGCGCAGCACCGCCACCATCGCGACGATCGCCAGCCGCCGCCGCACCGAGCCACGCCGGCTCAACTCGCTGATCCGCGGCGAGCTCGACTGGATCGTCATGAAGGCGATGTCCAAGGACCGGTCCCGCCGATACGAGACCGCCAGCAGCCTGGGCGCCGACATCCGCCGGTTCCTCAGCGGCGAGGCCGTCATTGCGGCCCCGCCCAGCGCGGTCTACCGGCTCAGGACCTTTGCCCGGCGGCACAAGGGCGGGGTGACCTCCGCCGCGATGGTCGCCGCGGCGCTGGTCGTCGGTGTCGCCGCGTTCGCGTGGCAGGCAAAGGTCGCCCGCGGCCAGCGCGACCGCGCGGTCGAGGCCGAGGCCCGCGCCAAGCTCCGAGCAGACGAGCTCCAAAAAGTCTCCGACTTCCAGTCCGAAATGCTCGCCCAGATCGACGCCGAGGCGGCCGGCATCCGGCTCATCACGGATCTGAGAAAACGCTACGAAGAACAGCTCGCCGCCGCGGGCGTCCCCGAAGATCAGCGGGCCGAGCAGGTCCTGGCCTTCACCGACGAGCTCGGCCGGGTCAACGCCACCGACGCCGCGCTCGAACTCATCAATTCCACGCTGCTCAAGCCGTCGCTGGCCGCCATCGACAGGCAGTTCGCCGACCAGCCGATGATCGACGTGAAGCTCCGAGCCGCCCTCGCCGCTCGCTTCACACAGCTCGGGCTCCAGGCAGACGCCCTCGCCACGTCCGAGCAGACGCTCGCCATCCTCCGAAAGTCCGTCGGCGAGGACGATCCACAGGTGGCCGGCGCGCTCATCGACCGAGCCAAGGCCCTGAACGTCGCGGGCCGGCACGCCGACGCCGAGGAGAGCATGCGCGCGGTCATCGAGCGCCTGCGCGAGCGTCCACCCCCTGACCCGGCGTTTCTCCCGCTCGCGCTGGATAGTCGCGCCGACGCCCTCGTCTCGCTCGGCCGGCCCGCGGACGCCGAGCTCCTGTACCGCGAGGCGCTCGATCTGTTCCGCCAGCGGCAGGGGCCCGACGGCGCCAACTCGCTGGTGACGGCGACGAGCCTGGGCGACTGCCTCCAGGTCCTCGGCAAGTTCGTCGAGGCCCAGACTCTCCAGGAGGACGTCCTGGATCGCAAGCGCCGCCTGCTCGGCGAGAACGATCCCGCCACCATCGGTTCGCTCCACAACATCGGCGTGCTGCACCTCGCCCAGGGCAGGTACGACCTGGCGGAGGTGACCTTCCGCGATGTGCTGGAGAAGCGGCGGCGCTCGCTCGGCGAAGCGCACCCGCGGACGATGGGAACGGCGAACAACCTCGCGAGCGTGCTCCAGCGGCTCGAACGGCACGAGGAAGCGCTCACGCTCCAGCGCGAGACCTTCGAACGGACGCGCAAGGTCGTCGGCCCGGATCATCCCTTCGCCATCCTCGCGCTCAACAACCTCGGCACCGGGCTGATCGGCGTCGGCAAGTTCGCGGAGGCCGAGCCGCTCTGCCGGGAAATGCTCGAGCGCCAGCTCAGGGTCTTCGGGCCCAACCATCCGCGCACGCTCATCGCCTACAACGTCATGTCGTTCCTGCTCCGCAAGCAGGAGAAACCCGACCAGGCCGAACCCTTCCTGCGTCAGGCCGTCGAGGTCAGCCGCACCGTCCTGGGCGAAGACCATCCCGAGCGGATGGTGTTCCTCATCAACTATGGGTCGCTGCTGAAAGACCTCGGCCGCCTCGAGCCAGCCGAGGACGCGCTCCACGACGCCGCCGATCGCTGCGCCCGCGTGCTCGGCGCCGATCATCCCTACACGCACGCCGCCGGGAAGAACTACGCGGACACGCTCCTGCTCGAAAGCAAGTTCAACGAGGCCGCGACCGTGTACCGGAAGATCGAGCCCGGCATCCGAGGGGCAGCCAAGGGCCCCGACCTCACGCTCGCCGGCGTGCTCGTGGGCCTGGGTAAGTGCGATGCCGCCGCCAGGCAGTACGCGACGGCCCAGACCGCCCTGCTCGAAGCCCGCGACATGCTCGCGGCCATCAAGCCGCTGCCGCGGCGGGCGATGCGCGAGTGCCTCCAGGCGCTGATCGATCTCGCCGCCGCCATGCACGCCGAGGATCCTGCCGGCGGACACGACGCCAGGGCGGCTCCGTGGAAGACCGAGCTCGAGGCCATCGCGCAGCCGGCAGCCGCGCCGCCGCCAAAGTAGCAGCGTCTCGCGGGACCACCGGGGCAACCAGCGCTCTTCGCTCGCCCGGCCTCGATCTATCCCAGTACACTGCCCGCCATGCCAGCAAAGCGCAGAAAGACACGCCAACGAGCAGGCACCTCCGCCGGCGCTACAAGGGCCGCGAGCAGGAAAGCCCCGAGCAGGAAATCCGCGACCAGGAAGACCGCGGGCGCGAAGACCGCGCGCAAAAAGCCCGCGAGCAAGCGTGCCCCGAGCACGAGGGCCCCGAGTACCAAGGTCATCGCCAAACCCCGGCGAGCCGGGCCGACTACGCCCACCCCGCCCGGCTCGTCGCCGGTCGACCGGATCCTCGCCCGCCTCGAATCGCTCGGCAACGACGCCCGGCGCAGGCACAACACCAAGGCCGGCGCCCCGGACAACCAGTTCGGGGTGAAGCTCGGCGACATCCGGGTGATCGCGAACGCCGTCAAGTCCGACCATGCGCTGGCCCTTTGCCTCTGGGACACCGCCAACGTCGAAGCGCAGCTCCTGGCGACGCTCATCCTCACGCCCGCGTTGCTCAGCGCCGAACAGCTCGACGCGATGACCCGCTCCACCACCTGTTCGCAGGTGGCCGAATGGCTCAACTCGTACGTCGTCTCGCAGCACCCGGAGAAGGAATCGCTGCGCAGGAAGTGGATGAAGGACCGCGACCGCTGGGCCGCCCGCGCGGGCTGGCACCTCACCGCGAGCCGCATCAACAAGGGCGCCGGCACGACGCCCAGCGCCGCCGGTCCCGCCGATGAACTCGACCCCGCCGCGCTGCTCGACCGCATCGAGAAGGAACTGGCCTCGGCCCTGCCCGAGGTGCAGTGGACCATGAACAACACGCTCGCCGCGATCGGCATCAGGCACCCGGAACTGAGGGCCCGAGCCGTCACCATCGGCGAGAAGATCGGGCTCTACCGCGACTGGCCGGTGTCAAAGGGATGCACGCCGCCATACGTGCCTGTGTGGATCGATGCGATGACCAGGCGCGCCCGCTGAGAACGCCGCCTGTCGTTCACGCTCCGCGGCTCACGCCCCCGCCGCGCCTCAGCATCCCGCTTCGTACGCGACCACGAACGCGTCGTAGTCATCGGTATCGACAAACCCCGATCCGTTGACGTCCGCCCCCGCCGCGCCCGCCTCGAAGGCCACCACGAACGCGTCGAAGTCGTCGGTATCGATGAACCCCGACCCGTCGAAGTCCGCGACGCACTCGCACTCGTCGGGCACGCCGTCGCCGTCCTCGTCCACGGATGTTCCAAGGTTGATGTCGCAGCGATCGTCGGTGCCGTTGGCGTTGCAGTCCGCCGCCGGCCGGTGCCGCACGCGGAAGATGCTCGACCCCGGATCGATCGGCGACGAGTAGTCAACGTCCTTGTACAGGTCGCTGAAGTACAGACCGTCGGGCCCGGCCGCGATCGCGACCGCGCTCCCGCGTCCCGACCCGTTGTACTCAACCAGCGTCGTCGGGCCTTCGGTCAGCGCCCCCGCCGCGTTCACCCGCATGCGCACCAGCCGCTTCCCGTTGGCCTGCGGGCCCTGCGCCCACGTCGGGCCCGATTCGGTGATGATCAACGAGTCGTGCCACAACGCCGGGAACCCGCTCGCCCCGAACACCTGCGGCTGGATCACCGCGAGGGTCACCGGCGCGTGCGCCGGGTTCCACAGGTAGATCGCTCCCGTAGCCATCGAAGCGTCCGACCCGTTCCAGCCGTAACTCGTCCCCCTCGCCGCCGCCAGGAACCGGTCCACGCTCGGGCCGTTCTCGACCACGAAATGCCGGCCGTCACTCAGCCGCCACGCGCCGCCGAACGGGTTGCGGTGGCCGTAGCTGAAGACGTAGTCGGTCGCGCTGATGCCGTTGCCCGCGTTGTAGAGCGGGTTATCCGAGCACGCCGCGCCCGAGAGCTCCATCCGGAGGATCTTCCCGCGGAACGAGTTGAGGTTGAGCGCCGTCCCCGTGTTGAAACCGTCTCCGACGTGAACGTACAGCTTGCCGTCGGGCCCGATCGAGATGCTCGAGATCTGGTGCGAGGCGCTCATGTTCTCGCCCGGCATGCTCAGCACCGAAGTGATCTGCGAGGCCGTCATCCCGCCGTCGGTCGACGTGAGCCGCACCACGCGCGGGTAGAGCTGCCCGGTGTCGCCGTTGTTGGCGTAGATGAGCGTCGCGAACAGGTCACCGGTCACAGGCTCGCGGCAGATGCTCGCCAGCCCCATCTCGCCCGACCCCGGGAACTGCCCCGTCGGATTGAAGTTGAGCAGGCCTGAGGCGTACGTCGACCATGTCCCGTCGGCCATGACAGTCCTGATCGACCCGTACAGCTCCGCGACGTACAGGTACGGCCTGCCAGGAATCGGGGCGCCCCCCGCCATGGCGATGCTGACCGGGAGCTGGAAACCGGTCGCGAACCGGTCGATTTCAAGATCGGGATCAAACGTCCCCCACGGCACTGCCGACCCCCGGGCGAGCTGATCGAACACCGGCGTCGTCTGGTTCGCCGCCCCGACGTACGTGCTCCCGTTGGTCGACACCCAGTAGTACCGCGACAGGTTGGCGGGCACCGTGACCGCGGGCAGGTAGATCGTCTCCCGCACGCAATCCTCGTTGACGAACGAAAGCTCCGAGGCGGCGAGCATCACGCCCGTTGACCCGCCCGCAACCACCGCCCGCACCAGCACATGCGCCCCCAGGGCCGCGAAATCGCTCACGGCGTTGCTCGACCCGTCGGCGCCGGCGATCCGAAGCGCGGTCAGGCCCGTGCCCGACCCGATCGTCAGCGACGGCGGCGATGCGCCGCCCGGCAGGATGACCGGCTCACCAGAGGGCCCCGTCCAATCAACACCGGGCGGGAACAGCACATCCTGGAGCTGCATCCCGAAGAGCTGTGACACGCCCCCGGTCGAGAACGACCGGTACGACCAGTGGCTGTACTCCGTCGCCGGGTCGTTGCTCGCATCTCGGAATCGCACGCGCAGGCTGTAGCTCGTCGAGTTCTTCAGGCTCGTCTGGCCCGCGTGAGACCCCTCGAATACCCCGTCGCCCAGGTGGATGTGCACCTTGAGCGCCTCGTCGGTCTGGCAGGTCGCGTGCCACACCCGAGCCGAGGGCGACACGGTCCAGATTTCCCAGTCCGTGCACCGATGGCCGTCCCCGTCCTGATCATGGAACGGGCCGGTTTCCATGTGCACGTCGGCCGCGCTCAGCACCTTTCCATCGGAAACCGGCTCGGTGATGACCGGCGGATCCGGCCGGTACGGCGGGCCGCTCGACCCGGACCCCTCGTCGAACGACCACGCGAGCACGTCGTGATGCTCCGTGCTCCCGCCCGTCGCTCCCGTGAAGCCGACCCAGGCTCGCCCGGCGTCCAAGCTCAGCGTCGCGGAAAGGTCGATGGCGACCGAGACCACCGGGCTGGTCACGTTGTCGATGAACACGCTGAGCACGCCGTTCTCGTAATGGATCACCGCCAGGTGCACGCCGCCGTCGGAAAGATTGGGAATCGCCGACGAAGCCCCGATCGAGTACTGCTCGGCCGCGCTGTTGGCCGCCGTTCCCCGCGTGTGGATCGACACGTGATTGTCCGAGGGATCGTTGACGTTCCCGGCCTCGCAGCTCGAGCTCAGCCACGTGTCGAACTCGACCGCGATCGAGTTCGCGATGCCGTCGTAGCCGTTGCGGCAGCCGTTTCCCCCCAGGCTCGTCACGGATGAATTCTGGATGACGAACGCAAATCCGTCCGCGCCGCCGCCCGTCAGGGCGCTCACACGGAAGGTGAACGAGGAGACGAACCCGTCCGCCACCGACTGCTTGGCCTGGTGCCACGCCGCCCCCGACTGGAACTGCGCCGACGGGTTGATCCGCAGCACGTTCTGGTCGGGTCCGGCGCTGCCCACGAGCGTCAACCCGCTCGTCGATGCGAAGTTCGCGTACGAGAAGTCCCCTCGCGCCGTCGACGCCGCCGCGCCCACCATGGCCGCCAACGAGGCGCAGAGGCGCGCCAACACCGACCGCCCCGACGCCCACCCGCCGCATCGATGCATGAACCACCCTCCCAGTCCCGACGAGACGGGCACGCGGCCCGTCGGTGAGTCTACAGGTAGCTCCGATCGGGCACAACGATGGAACGCCCGGTTATCCGCATGAAACACCCGCGGCTCACGACGTTTCGCCGGTGTTCACGCTCTTGGCGGTGATGATCGAGATCTTCCCGGACCGCTCGAGCACCGCGAACTTGATCTGGTCCAGGCTCATGACCCCGCGCGTCACGCGGGCCACCTCGAGGATGTCCTCCTCCCCCACCCGCTCCTTGTCCATGGTCCGCTTGATCGGCCGGCCGTTCTCGACGAGCACCACCGGCGTCCCCTCCATGAACTTCTCGAGCGTGTCCGACCGCTGCTTGAGCAGCGACAGCCCCACGTCGATCATGACGAACGTCACGATCAGGACGACGGCCCGCGTGACCGAGTGATCGTCCCCCACCATCGCCTGCTGCGTCGTTTCCGAGACGATCAGCAGCAGCAGCAGGTCGAACGTCGTCATCTCGCTCAGCGAGCGCCGTCCCGCCAGGCGGAACACCACCAGGAGGAACAGGTAGATGAAAGCCGCCTTGATCACCGCGTCCATCGACGCCTCCTACGGGTACACGACGAGGTTGACCTCCGCGGTGCTCGCCGGTGCGAAATCCGGCGACGAGCTGAACAGCAGGGTCGCGACCCGCGGATCCTCCACTTTCAGCCTCAGCAACAGCGGGACCGTTGGCGAAGGCCGGGTGCCCGGCGCAAAGTCGAGCTCGACCGCGTCGCCAACCGCGCGCGAGGCGATCGGCGACGGAGCCAGGAACGCGGATTGCAGCGAGTGAATCAGCCCGTCGCCGCGGAGGTACAGCGTGACCGGCGATGTCGTGTTCTCGCCGACCGGGTCGAGCCGAGTCACGCGCACGTCGCTGACCGCGTCGGCTCGGAAATACCGGTCGTACTCGACGCTGATCGACCCGTCGGCACTGGTGACGGCCCTGCCGCCCAGCGGCCCGCGGCCCAAAAGCCCCGCGAGCGCGGCCGCCAGGAGCACCGCGGCGACGGCCCACGCGACGCGTTGAACGACCCAGGTCGCTCGGTCGAGAGCCCCGTCCTCGCTGATCAGGTCCCGGCTGGAATCGGCACGTGCTGGCATGTCGAGCCCGCCTTCCCCGGAACGACCGGGGGTGTAGGTTGACCCAAGGCGCCATGAAACATCGCTCATGTTGGCACGTGGGCGCGGTTCCAGCGGTCCCGCGCGTGCTCAAGATCGCGCTCGCGGCCCGCAGACCACCCGCGCGGCATCCGCCCGCCGCACTCGACGCGCGGCGCGGTTCTGCAGAATCCCAACTGCCGCTCAGGTGCGGCCCGTCAGCTCCGCATCCTCGTCCTTGACAAGGCCGACGCCCGGCGCGAACCACTTGTGGCTCTCGCCTGGTTCGAGCGGCGACGTCTCCACAAGGTGCAGGCAGTGCTCGAACACGCCCGCGGGGGTTTCGACGCGCTCATCGATCCCGACCACCGTCGCCCGGTCCATCGCCACGCCCGGCGCGATCTCCTGGTAGAACTTCATCCCGGCCAGCGGCCGGCCCGGCACGAGCATCCCGAACCGAGCCCCGTTGCTTCCCGACAGCCACGCGCCCTCGTGGCCGACAACCTGCCCGTGCCGGTAGATGTCGACCTCCTCGCCGAAGTAGTACAGATCCCCCGTCGCCGGGTCGATCGCCATGAAGTTCCGAGAAATCTCGGAGAGATCCCCGTCCTCCTCCTCGCGCTCCTCGACGATCCTCGTGGTCACGCCATCGACCACTCGCGTCTGATCCAGCACCGTGATCGTGAGCACGAAGTTCTCGCCCGCGTAGTGGTGCACCCTTCCCGGACGCAGCGAGAAGTACCGGCCATCCCCCGTCGGCGACAGCCGCGATCGGTCCACCGTGTACGTCTCAATCCAGCCGTCCGCGTCCGTCGTGCCCGCGGGCGGCTGGCCCGGCTGCGCCGCGGGCGGTTCCGCCGGCGGCGGTGTCGGCCCGGTCGATTCGGAACTCCTGCACGACGAGCACCACAGAAGGCACAGCGCCGAACAGACGGTGACCGTCACCCGTGTCATGCGAAACCCCCTTGTTGATCCGACGGACGCATTCTACCAGATCGCTCGCGCTCCTGGACCCCCGTCGCCGGCCATCACCCGCGCACGCACCGCCGCCCCACCCCCGATCCGTCGCGGCGCTGTACGCTTGCAGACTGGACAAGCACCCCACGGAGCGCCGCCGCCAGATGATGCACTCAGCCCGCAACGGGCAAGCCGCCGTGTTTGCGCTCGCGGTGACCCTGATCGCCCAGGCGCCGGTGCCGGTCAACGCCCAGCCCGCGCCCGCCTCGCCCGCGCTCCCGGACACGCCCGCGCTTCCGAACGTCCCCGCGCTCCCGAACGTCCCCGCGCCGAGCGAAACCCGAGCCGAGATCCTCACCTCCGGCCGATCCTCCACGCCGCGCTCCGTTGATGTCATTCCCGTCGGCCAGAGCATCCCGCCGACCTACTCCGGCGATCTTCTCAGGAACGCGCCGGGCTTCTCGTGGTACGTCAGCCGGCACTACGCGCTGCAGACCGACTACGACGCCGCCCGAGCCGAGCACCTGCTCGTGCTCCTCGAACTCGCCTACCCGCACTACGTCGAGCTCTTCGGCAGCGAGCTCCCCGGCATCGAATCCAGGCGCATGGCGGTCATCTACGCGTCGTCGATCGATTCGCTGAGAACCGTGCTCCTCGCCGACGGCATCGAGTGGAACTTCGGCGGCGGCGGCATCACCTACGAACGCTTCAACGCGGCCTTCAACTACCCAAGCGGGAGCCTCCAGTACCACCAGCGGTACATCATGCTCCACGAGGCCGCACACCTCTACCAGATATGCCTCAAGGGCACCACCATGACCACCCCGTGGTGGTACTACGAAGGCGTCGCCGACACCGTCGCGCACCACGTCTGGGACGAAACGGACCGCCGCCTCACCATGTCGGTCGTCGACAAGCCCACCGTCAACAACTGGTACGACCAGGGCCTCGAGCAGTACCGCGCAAGCCCGTTCACGGCCTCCGACATCCTCGCCGGGCGGCGCGGCGGCCGCGACCTGGGCTTCCTCCTCGTCACCTACCTCAGCGCCGACCCCGACCGGCTCCGCCGCTTCCGCCTCTGGCGCGACGAACTGTTCCGTCTCAACCTGTACGGCGCCCACCAGGCGGAATCAGACCGGCTGATCGACGAACTGTTCGGCCGCGAACGCCTCGATGCCGACTTCAAGCAGTGGCTCGACGGACGGACGTCCACCTTCCACTATGTCGACTGGGGTTGGGAGCAGGACGCCGACACACTCATCTCGTACGGCTGGCCGCAAACGGGCGAATACTCGCAGACGGACATCCGCACGCCGCCCGGCGAGCCCGCCAATCCCGGTCCGCTCGTCATGGACTATCCCCGGCGTCCTCGCTCGCCGCTCGTCGAACCCTCGCAGCGCGGCGCCGACGAGCCCGTCATCGGCTGCCTCGTCGGGTTCTCCAGAACCCCCCACGCCGGCGTCGCGGGAATGGGGCTGGGCGTGCGGGATCGATCCTTCGTCAAGGTCCTCATCCACGAGCAGAAGAAGCTCATCATCGACGCCACCGCCCTCGGCGGCGAGAAAACGGAACTCGCGTTCAGCGATGAGTTCGTGCTCGCCTCCGCGCCGCGGATGGAAATCGGCCTGACCATCTGTATCGCAAAGGACCGGCTCGAAGTCACCGCCCGAACCGGCACCGCCGCCGCTCCGTCGCAGGTGACGGCCTCGATCCCGATCACAACGGAAATGCGCGATCGCCTGCTCCGCGAGCCCGTGGCCGTCCTCTCGCGCGACGGTCGCCACGCCATCACGCCGTACGTCGATTGAGATTGAGGCGCGGCGCCACGTCCCGAGGACACGCGACGCACTCGCCGCTTACTTCGCGAAGCCCGCTTCAACCCGGCCCGCAAGCCCCGCATCCAGCCCCGCCGTCCGGGCTTCCGTCAGCAGCTTCTTCGCCTGGTCCTGCATCCCCCGGGCGTCCATGATCACAGACGCCATCAGGTACGCGCCCGCCGACTTCGTCACCCGCGCGTACGTGATCAACGGGCCCGACATCCGGCGCAGATCCGACCGGTCGAACCCCATCGCCTCGTACTCGAGGGGCAGGTCCGACAGCGCGCCGCTCGATTCGTACGCGCGCAGGAACTCGTACACCGCGTCCTTGGTCTTCCGCTGGGCCAGCAGCGCCATCGCGAGCCACCGGCCCGCGCCCGCATCGGTCGGCTCCCGGCGCATGTAATCACGCAGCGCCTTGGCCGCGTCGCCGTAACGGCCATCCACCATCAGCGCCGTCGCGAAGCCGACGAGCTGGTCGAGTTCGCTGGGCTGCGCCGCCGACGCATCGGCCGCCGGCGCGGGGTCCGTCACCGACGGCGGGTAGAACAGCGCCGGGTCGTAGTTGATCCAGCTGGTGCCGTACACCGGCCCGTAGTACCCCACCGAGTCGTACCACGTCCACCAGCCGTTGTCCCACGTCGGCGGGCACACCGGCCGGCACGGGTCCCAGCACGGCGGCTTGGTGCCGCACCAGCCCGTCCCGCCTCCACCGCCGCCGTTCCAGTCGGGCCTGTCAAAGCAGTACGTCCCCCAGATCGACGATCCCGACGCGGGCCAGATCGGCGGCCGCGACCCGATGTGCACCTGCACGTTCCCCAGGTCGATGTCCGCCGAGAACGAACTGCCCTCGCTGTACGTCCGTCCCGACGAGACCGCCGCGCCCCCCGCCGTCACCGACGATCCGTTCGTCGAATACACCACGCCCGACGGACCGATCATCGACCGCGTGTCGCCGACCCGGTTCCAGTGCGGACGCGTCTCGACCGGCGAACTCCACGGCCCGCCGCCGTGATGACCGCGGTTGGGCAGCACCGGCCCGAAGGTCTCCTTCACGTACGACGGCGACCGGCTCAGCACGTTGGGAAACTTGGCGGGAACGCCGCCGAGGCCGCCGCCCGTCCGGAACGGCCGCTCAAAGGCCGGGTACCCAGACGGAGAGCCGGGATACTGCGGGGAGTGCTGTCGCGGCGCCCTGGTGATCACCACCGGCACCGTCCCCAGCGGCTGCGGCACCGTCGTGTACACCCACGGCTTGCCCGGCTCCAGGATCAGCCTCGGCTGCGGACGCGTCGGAATCGTCGGCGGATGCACCGCCGGTTGAGCCGTCCGACCGGGCATCGGGATCACCTGGGCCTGCGGCCCCTGCGCCAGCAGCGTCGAGGACGTTCCGCACACCGCGGCAACGACAAGACCCAGGCGTCCGAACATCGCACGATCAGCGTTCATGCAAACCGCCTCCTCGCGCCGCGCGGGCCCGCTGTTCCAGCGGTGGCAGCACGATCTATACCGGCGAAACCCCCGACGGTCTCATTCATGGTACGCGAAACCCCGCGCCGCGTTCCGCTCGTGTTCTCGGGCCTCCTGACCCCCACGAACGGGATATGAACGCCCCGGGTCGCCCCGCCCGCACAACCGCGGTATGCTCGACCGTGGCGTTCGCTGGCATTCCTGCTGTTCTGGACCGTTGCTAGATCCACGATGAAGACTCTCCTTTGCCTTGCGGCGTGGTGCGGGATGGCGGTGCTCGGCCTCGCCCTCGGCGGGTGCGGCCTGACCGGAGCCGGTCCCATCACCGCCCGATCGGTCAACAACCAGTTCGACCTGCAACTGCTCCCCACGCTCCGGGCCTACTCGTCCCTCGACAAGAACACCGCCGACATCTACCTCACCGACCTCCCGAGGGAAGTGCTCGCGCTCGGCGCCCCCCTCAACGACTCGTCCGGGCAGATCCTGCACGTTCACCTGTTCATCTCGCCCGAAGCCGGCGAGACCCCGATCGATCACACCGCCTGCTCGGTGGCGGTGAGGCTCGTCATCATCTCCCGCGGGCAGATCGGCATGTACGGCGGCGGCGGGTTCCTGCTTCCCGATTCCGACCCCGGCGACGCCACCTTCGCGGGCGACATGCGCGGCGCCACGCTGCGTTTCCTCGGATCGACCCCGGGCTTCGCCGACCGCCTCGGCCCCGCCGAGCTCTCCGGCTCCATCGAAGCTCCCAAGGACGACGCGACCTCGACCCTCGTCGCCCGGCGGCTCGATGAACTGCTCGGGAGGCTCAAGTCCCCCCCGCCCACGACCACGCCCGAGCCAGCCAAATCCGAGCCCGCCAAAACCGAGCCAAGCAAACCCGAGCCAGGCAAGCCCTGACGGTCGCGGTGTTCAACTCAGCGCCCCTCCGCGACCTTTCCCCCGACCAGCCGGAAATTTCGGGTTTTGCTGGCCCCGACGCACGCGATGTTCGCATGAAGCGATTGACGTGCCCGCGCGATCCAGCGCGTCCACGCCGTTTCGAGCTTCGCCGGGTCTTGTGAGGGGTCGCGAACAGGACCGGAAACAACCGTGCTCCGCGGCGTGCGCTTCCGGGGCGCTCGCTCGGAGAATCGCCTCGCCGCCGTGCGCAAGCCGCGCGGGCGCGGTGCCATCGCGCCCGCACATTCCCGCTCGACCGCCGGGAGTACACTCGCCTGCGCATGCAGACGCCACGCGGACATTCAGACCACAACAGACCCCACCGCGCGACCGCCCCGCTGGTCGCGTCCGCGATCGTCGCCGCGGCAACCTCCGCCCTCGCCGCCCAGCCCGATTTCGGGCCAAACGTCCTCGTCATCGAACCCGGCTCCCCCACCGCCCAGGCACAGATCGACGCGATCTTCGCCCAGCAGGAAAAAGCCCAGTTCGGGCCCGGACGGCACGCCATCCTGCTCAGGCCCGGTCGCCACTCGCTCACCATCCCTGTCGGCTTCTACACCCAGGTCGCGGGGCTGGGCCTCCATCCCGATGACACGCAGATCGACGGCGTGCTCGAGTCACGCGCCGCCTGGATGCGCAACCGCAACGCGACGTGCAACTTCTGGCGGTGCGTCGAGAACCTCGCCATCGCCCCCGCCCGGGCCGATGAACCGATCACCTGGGCGGTCTCGCAGGCCTCCGCCCTGCGCCGCGTTCATGTCAAGGGCAGCGTCAACCTCTGGGACGGCGGCTGGTCGAGCGGCGGCTTCCTCGCCGATTCCGTCATCGACGGCACCATCAACTCCGGCTCGCAGCAGCAGTGGTTCTCGCGCAACGCCGACTGGGGCCGCTGGCAGGGCGGCAACTGGAACATGGTCTTTGTCGGGACCAGCAGCCCGCCGCAGGGACACTGGCCCGACCATCCCTACACCGTCATCGACCGCACGCCGCTGGTGCGAGAGAAACCCTTCCTCGTGCTCGATAACGACCGCTACTTCGTCATGGTGCCCGACCTGGCGACCGACCGAGCCGGCGTTTCCTGGCAGGGCGGCCCCGCATCCGGCGACCGCATCCCGATCGACCGCTTCCACATCGCGCGCCCCGACCGCGACAGCGCCGCCACCATCAACGCCGCGCTCGACGCCGGCCGGCACCTGCTCTTCACCCCCGGGATCTACTCGATCGACGCGCCCCTGCGCGTGACGCGGCCGCAGACCGTGGTCCTCGGGCTCGGCTACCCGACACTTGTCGCCGCCGCGGGCAACGTCGTGCTCAGCCTCGCCGACGTCGACGGGCTCAAGGTCGGCGGCCTGCTGATCGAGGCCCGCGACGAGGTATCGCCCACGCTCGTCGAAGTCGGTCAGCCCGGCTCCCGCAACGACCACTCGAAGGACCCGACCTTCCTGCACGACCTCTTCTGCCGAGCCGGCGGCGCCGCCAACGGCCGCTGCCGAGCCTTCGTCACCATCCACTCCTCCCACGTCGTCGGCGACAACCTCTGGCTCTGGCGAGCCGACCACGGCGCCGGCGCCGAGTGGGACTCCAATCGCAACGAGAACGGCCTCATCGTCCACGGCGACGACGTCACCATGTACGGGCTCTTCGTCGAGCACTGCCACGAGTACCAGACACTCTGGCTCGGCGAACGCGGTCGCGTCTACTTCTACCAGTCGGAAATGCCCTACGACCCGCCGTCGCAGGACGCCTGGATGAACGGCCCGGTCCGCGGCTACGCCTCGTACAAGGTCGCCGACCACGTGAAGGAACACGACGCCGCCGGCCTCGGCGTCTACTGCGTCTTCTGGGACGCGCCCATCATCGCCGACCGAGCCATCGAAGCCCCCGACGCGCCGGGCGTGCGCCTCCGCAACATGATCGCCGTCCGCCTCAACGGGAAACCCAACAGCGGCATCAACCGCGTGCTCAACGACCAGGGCTCGCCGGTCATCACCACCAAAATCTCGCGCCTCCTGTCGAACCGCTGAACGCCGCTCCCCGTGCCACTGACCTCGGAGGCTCGGCGACGAGGTCAGTGCCGCCAGCCCGCCTGCCTCCATTTGAACTTTTCCTCCCGTGCCACTGACCTCGGAGGCTCGGCGACGAGGTCAGTGCCTACTCGTTCTTCTATTTGAACTTTGCCATTTGAACTTTGAACTTTTCCTCCCGCTCCACACCCCCTCAGGCGTCACCTGCCGCATCCTCCATCCTCGGCCGCGAAGCGGCCACAGACTGAAGCCTGGGGCGCCAGCCCCAGGGAATCGGGCCCCCTCCTCCCCCATCGACCGAGCACCGCCGAGCCATACCGCGAGATCCGGTACACTCATCAAGAACCGCTGGAACGCGGCCTGGTCGAGCGTCCCGAGGCTTGGAGATGGTCGAGCGTGCGGTGGTGGATGGGCGTGCGCCAGCAGAAGGTCGAGCGCAACCTTCCGCTCGGTGATGAGAAGGTGTGCACACGGTGGAAGGAGTTCGTGTGAACAAGAGCATGCCGACGCGCACGAGCACCAGGACACCGGAATCGAAGCGATCCCGGTGGCACGGCGCAGGAAGACTCCCCACGCGACGGACGAACCCGGTGCCACCTGCCCTTTAAGTGGGACGAAGATGCAAATGATGAAGAAGACGGAGATCGACATGGGGATGGCTAGGGAGCGGGTCACACAATTATTTCGCACGAGCATATGGATCATCTGCTTTGCGTTGGCTGCAGTGGCACTATTGTTCATTATGTTAGACACTACTTATATTGAGCTCCCGAAGTCGGGACTCGTAATGCTAGACCCTTCGTCGCGTGTCCTTTGGTGTAGAAATGCCGATATGATTAGAGAAGGTTGTAGTATAAACCGACAGTACTTTGGAGGATCTTATGGCAAGTTTCGCACCACCAGTGAGACCGAGTTGGAGCGAGCATGGCTTAACTTTGCAGATGTCGTAATCGGGCCGATACCGGAATCGATGCGACCACTCTTGGACAACGCGGTGGCGAGGAATTCGGAGATCGCCAGCCAATCCGCTATGCCTAGAGGCTGGCACCTAGTCGAGAAGCGATCATGGGCAGTTCACGACGATATCTCTGCGTATCAAAGTATCAGTTATGAAGTTCATTGGTGTCGTGTGTTGCTCGTATCTACGTGCGCGGTTCTGACCGCAAGAGCTGTGGCCAGATGGTGGAGTAGAGGCTATTCCCAGAAGCAGGGCCGGGCGGCATGCAACGTCGCGAGCGCTTCTGATTGAATCACATTCCAAGTGGCAGGTGGCACTCAACGCCGCGAACTATATCTCCTGTTGAAGCCGCGGCAGGTGGCATCACGTTCACAGCGATTTGCAGAACAGTCCCGTGCCGTGCCATCACCTTTCCGCTTTGAGAAAGCTGATGTCCTGACTCTTGCCTTCGAGCGGGGAGTTGCAGAGGGGCGGCCAGCCCCTCTGCCCGTGCGAACCGACGAGCGGTCTCCGTGTACGGCAGGTGGCACCAACTTCCAGCCAGCCGAAGCCGCATCCGTGTCGGGATGCCGTCCATCGGCCCTGTGCGACCCGGGCTCGGCGGCTCAGGGGGTGCTCGGCGATTCGAACAGTGATTCCATCATGCCCGGGCGGCCAGGCCGGCTGCGGATTCTGTTCCGTGCGGGTCCGACTTTCTGTAAACTGGCGCGGGTCGAGCGGGGATTCGGTTCGAGTGGGTCGTCGCGAGCAGGAATCCGAAGGCAACCGTCCGCTCGGTGATGAGAAGGTGTGCACACGGTGGAAGGAGTTCGTGTGAACAAGAGCGTGCCGACGCGCACGAGCACCCAGGACACCGGGATCAAAGCGATCCGGTGGCACGGCGCGGGAAGACCCCATGCGATGGACGGACCCCGGTGCCACCTGCCGTGCCGACGCGTACGAGCACCAGAACACCGAGGTCGAAGCGACCTCGGTGGCACGGCGCGGGAAAACCCCCACGCGATGGACGAACCCCGGTGCCACCTGCCGCCTCGCATTTCCATCGGTCCGCAGCGTCCTGGAAAGCCCAATCCACATATCGATCTCAGAACACGGTGGGAGTAATATGAGCGATGTACCGTCCGCTGCTGGGTTGATTTCTGATACTATTGCTGGTCTTAAACTACTCGCCTTTTGTGATCTGCAAAATCATGCGTCTCACACCGAACAAATCGTAATTACCTCTGACGGACAATGCGCTCTATCAACTTGGGTTGAACCCTGCAAAGATGGTTCGGTTCGTGTTTTTGTTCAACTTTACCGTAGCAGATTGGCCGGCTTGGGTTGGACGAACGTCGCAGGCTTTGTGCGGAGCGCTGAGCACGTACGGGATTTGTCTTCGGCTGAACTCGACGAGATAACGTGATGTAAGCCTGCCGATCTCCGGTGGACACGAAGCAGGTGAGGAGCCACCTCGACGAGGTGGTGCGAAGCACGGTGGAGCAGGCCCTGACCAGCTGCCGGACGAGGAGGCAGGTGGCATCACGTTCACAGCGATTTGCAGGCCAGTCCCGTGCCGTGCCATCACCTTTCTGCTTTGAGAAAGGTGATGCCCTGACTCTTGCCTTCGAGCGGGGAGTTGCAGAGGGGCGGCCAGCCCCTCTGCCCGTGCGAACCGACGAGCGGTCTCCGTGCACGGCAGACCACCTCCCAGCCAGCCGAGGCCGCATCCCGTGCCGTGCCACCACCTTCTGCCCTGAGAAGGTGGTGTCCTGGATCGCTGTATGAGCCAGCCGCAGCGCGTGGGCCGCGTGCGGCCACTGCACCACCACGGACCGGCCTGAGACCAGCGACCTGACGGTGGACGTCTCACCGTGGGCGTTCAAAAACTCCTCGGCCCGCTTCGAGCTCGACCACGCTCCGCCGTACCTCGCCACCAAGGGGGCGTCGATGTTGGCGGCAAGTTCGCAGGCGACGATGTGCTCGACCACCTTGTTCCACATCCGCTTGGCGTCGCGGTCGAGCCACCGGGCGTTCTGCCCGGCGACCCGTGATCCGAGCAACCCCGTGACCGGGCCCGTTCGCGTGCTCGTGACCCCGCGCGAACGCCCGCACGCTCACCCCCGTCCGCTCGCGCCCGAGCGCTGGTCATACCCCCCCCCCCGCAGGGCGACGGGCCGGCCGACCGAGCCGGGTCCAACGGCCACTTGGCGATCGGAGGTGGATTCTCGGCCCGACCCCTCCGATACTTGTGGTCCCGCTCGGGCACGCCCGAGCCGGCGTGCCACCTTAGCTCAGCGGTAGAGCGATGCTTTCGTAAAGCGGACTCGGCACGTTCGCTCCCGCTCGCCAAATCCCGAAAAACTCCGACGTTCTTCGACGGATCCGGCGATCCCGCGGGCGGGTGTCAGACTTCCCAAAGCGCCCCGGAAGCGCCGCGTGGTGGTGTCACGGCGCGGGTGTCACGCCCCCGCGGCGCACCCCCGCGCCGACACCAAGGGATCAACCTTGGCTGGGCGGGCAAGCCCGGAACCCGGGCTTCCCGAACCCGCGCCTCTTCGCCCCCAGTTGGCCCACGTTGGCCCGTGTTCGCGAGCGGCAGGTTGGGTGGCCTTGCGCCGGGGTCCGGCGGGGCGCGGCGGTCGTGGGCAAACCCCGGGGCGACCAAGGCAACTCCCTTGGACCCGGGCACGGGACAGATTTCCTGGCACGCCGCCTTCCAATCCCGCCGGTGGCTGGGCGTCATGTGTCACCCGCCGCGCTGTGCGGCGGGCACGCACCCTTCGAAGGAGAACGCCATGTCGAAGAAGACGACGCCGAAGAAAGCCCAGGCCAGCCCTACCCGCAAACCCGCCTCGACCAAGCCGGCCAAAGCCGCTGCGAAACCGGCCGCTTCCAAGGCGAGCCCGGGCAAGCCGGTCAGCCCGGACAAGCCCAAGCGCCGAAGCGCGTTGGACGCCGCTGCCATCGTCCTGGCGAAGGTCGGCAAGCCCATGAACGCCAAGGACCTGATCGACGCCATGGCGGCGGCCGGGCTGTGGAAGAGCCCGGGCGGCAAGACGCCGCAGGCGACGCTCTACGCAGCCCTCATCCGCGAGATCCGCGACAAGGGCAAGGACGCCCGGTTCCGCAAGGTCGAGCGCGGGCAGTTCGCGGCCGCGGGCCGCTGATCGACGGTCACCATCCTGCGATCGAAATCAACCCCGGCCAAGGCCGGGGTTTCTCTTCGGCATCACTATGTGCCCACGGCCTGCCTGCACCCGGTAAGCTTCTCCGAGTATGTCCGTAGCGCCTCGCCTCGTCCTAACCAAGAGGGATCGTCATGTCATTCTGGGGAACCGAACGATTTCGCAAAACGCTCTCCCAGATCGTGCCGGACGGAGATCCCGCGCGTGTGAAGCAGGGATCGTATGAGCTCTCGCTCGGACATGAAGCATACCTGTCGGGCGAGAGGCAGAAGCAACGGCTCAACGATGGTGAGCTGGTAACGATTCCACCTGGCGCCACCGCCCTGCTCCTGACCAAGGAGTTCGTCTCGATCCCACACAATGCCGTAGGGCTGATTTCCTTGAAGTCTTCAGTCAAGCTACCGGGCCTAGTGAATGTCTCTGGTTTTCATGTTGATCCGGGTTTCACGGGTCGGCTGGTCTTCACGGTGTTCAACGCCGGCGTAGTCCCACAACCGCTTCAAAGCGGTGACGCGCTCTTCCTCCTGTGGCTGGCGGACATGGACGAGGTCCCGGACCCCTATTCCGGTCCACGTGCTCGAATGAGTTCCATTCCCGCCGACCTGATTGGCAAGCTCACAACGCCCGGTGTCTCACCAGCGGACCTGCAGAAGAAAATCGACGATGTGCAGCAACACATCAAGCACGAGATCGACAAGGTCAAGGAACTGAAGATGGTGGTCATCGGTTTGCTTGCAGCCCTCTTGGTTGCGGCGGTGACTCTGATTTTGGAGGGCTTCCCGTGGAGCAGGCTCGGTCAGCGCTTAGGTGACTGGGTTGTTCCCTCGAAGGAACCAACTTCAGCCGGGTCGACACCAAGTCCAGGTCAAACCGGCTCCCTGCCTCCCGGCCCCACCATCGGGACTCCGCAGCCGGCAGCGACATCTGCCGGTTCGCCGCCTCCCGTTCCTCCGCCGGGAACGTCTCCTGCGTCCACGGTGCCGAACCCCTCGGGGGGTTGACCCGTCCGATCGGTGCGGTAAGATTTTTGTACCGTACGAAAGGAACTGCGATGACGCCAAGAAAAGTGGACACCGTCGTGGAGCAGATCGTTCACGAACTACTGGTTCGGGCCAACATGCATGGGAAGATCGGAGCTGATACAAACCTCCACGCCGCTGGGTTGTGCAGCCAGGACGGGGTCGAGCTGGCATGCGACCTGGAGGCCCGGCTGGGAATCACAGTGGAGCCCGAGTTCAATCCCATTCTTCACGACACGGGGAAGCGCATGCGCACTCTGGCTGAACTCCAAAGGTGGGTTCAGGAGCGCGTGCAGGCAGGCGCCAACTTGGGGGTCGCCCATGAATGATGCCGAGTCCATTCGAGATCAGATCGCGAAGCGCCTCAGGGCTGCGCGGGAACAGGCGGGGCTGAGTCAAGGTCAGGTGGCCAAGCTCATGCACTGGCACCGGCCCACAGTAAGCCAGATCGAGGCAGGCCAACGGCGCGTGTCGGCGGAAGAGCTGTCTTTGTTGGCCGGTCACTATCGAGTCTCGATCGCATGGTTGACGAAGTCCACCGAGTCCACTTCTGTCGACCCACAGATCGAGTTGGCGGCCAAAGAACTTTCGAAGCTCGCGCCCGATGATCTCCAACGTGTCATCCGGCTCTTGAACATTGTTAAGAAGAAGGACGCCGTGCGATGAAGCTCGCACTCGACTCAGCACGGCTCGCGCTGCGTCGCGCGATGGAAGTACGTAAGCGTGCCGGCATTCCGATGGATCACGCGCTGAGCGTGCTCGATTTGGCGGCGCTACTGGATGTGGAAGTCTGGTTCATGCCGTTGCCCAGTCTCGCCGGAATGTACTCGGGTCCACCTACTCCGATGATCGTGATTGGCTCGGACAGGCCTTCTGGCTTTCAAAATTCTACCGGCGCACACGAGCTCGGCCATCACATATTTGGGCACGGCTCTCGCGTTGATGAGTATGTCGAGAGTCGGAGCGGCATGGACACTGATCCGGATGAAACCCTGGCGGACATGTTTGCTGCGCACCTGCTGATGCCGCAGGCGGCTGTGACCAGGGCTTTCCGGGCTCGCAGTTGGGACATCTCGAGCCCCGATGCCGATCAGATCCTCATTGCGGCGGGCCAGCTTGGCGTGGGTTACAGCGCTCTTGTGCATCACTTGCGCTGGACGATCCGCGCCATCACCCCCGAAGTGTTTGACCGACTCATCGGAGTCGCGCCAAGGGATATCAGGGCGAGGATCCTCGGGAGACCTGTGGCTGAGGATCTGGTTGTAGCCGACAGGTTTTGGTCCGATCGCGCGATTGACCTTGTCGTTGGCGACCTTGCCATCCTGCCGGCCGAATGTTTGGTAGAGGGGCGAGCCGTTCGGGTCATTGCCAGAGAGCATTCCCATGTCCTCGTGCAGGCGGTGCGCCGCGGCTTGGCGCGGGCAGATCGGTGGCGTGATGACTGGAGTGCATTTCTTCGCGTGATGCCTCGGCAGTACGAGGGTGCTGCCGTCTACCGCCATCTGGAGGATCCTGATGACGAGTAGCTCTCTTGTGGTCCCAAGCGGGAACCTATCCACAGCTTGGGCGCAGGCATTCCTGCGTGTGCGGGCGGCGGCCGGGGCGGCGCTCAGCTGCCCGCAGCTGATCTCAATCACCGACTTCGATGAATCCGGCGATCCCATGGAGGTCTCTCAAATTCGGATAGCTCTGGACGCGGCGATTGAGACGATCAATCGGAACCAACAGAAACGAAAGGTTCAGGCAGTTGCAGATACCGCCCGAACGATCTTCCCCAGAGGCAGTTGGTCGCCAGCTAATCCGCGACCGGCTTCCGAGCTGTTCGAACGCTATCTGAACAAGGTGCTGCCGCGGCTGAAGAAACTGTCGCGGCTCAACAGGCAGGGAACGTACTTCGCTCGCATGATCGATGCGACCGGTGTGCACGGCGCCGAACTCGAATTCCGTCGCGTCAATCAGTTGGAGGAGATTCTCCGTTGGTGGGAGCGCGATGATGGCTCGACGCGCCGAAGCGCCCTGCAGGTGGGGATCTATGACCCTGCCAAGGACCACACAGGTTCCTCACGGGCCGGCTTCCCCTGCCTGCAGCAGGTGAGTTGCGGGTATTCGGATGAGGGCTTCAGCCTGACGGCCTTTTATCCCACGGAATACATCTTTGATCGTGGATACGGCAACTACCTCGGATTGTGCCACCTGGCAGGCTTCATGGCTCACGAGATGAGACTGAAATTGCACCGGGTAACGGTTATCGTTGCGCTCGCACGACTCGGGATCCCCAAGGGTCGTGTAGCTGGTTTGGCCGAAGCCCTGATGGCGGTCCCGGGAGTTTCTGAAGGGGATACTCAACTCCCGGCGCCAGGAAGTATGCGATGAGCGACGGACGCGTCATTGTACTAGAAGGACCCGACGGAGCGGGCAAGAGTACCGTCGCTTCGGCGCTGCTAACCCAGCTTCAGCGCACCGGCGTGCGAGCGCGCCTCGTCTCTTTTCCCGGGACGAAGCCGGGTACTCTTGGCCACCTCGTGCACAGACTGCACCACGAACCATCTTCCTACGCTCTAAGCGGATTTCACCCCACGAGTCTGCAGCTGCTCCACGCGGCGGCGCATGTCGATGCTATTAGTCGAGACATCCGCCCTGCAGTCGACGCTGGTGAGACCGTCGTGATGGACCGTTTCTGGTGGTCGACCATCGTGTACGGACGCGTGACGGGGGTAGATGAGGCAACGCTTGGCCTGTTGGAGCAACTAGCCAGACAGCACTGGTCATTCACGACGCCAGCGCTGGCCTGTGTCTTCCTGTCGCCACCGGTGGGTGAGCCCAATGCAGAGTTCCAACTGGTCCGAGCACAATACGACGGGTTTCTCGCGTCATTGCGCGAGACGTTCAGGATTATTCAGTTTCTGGATCAACACGTTAGTCCCCAAGATCGGGCGGCGCAGATTGTCAACGCCTGGCGGCAACAGCGCCGACGTATTGAGGCATGACAATGGCCATCCCATTTCCCCACTCGTCCTTTTCTCGCGGCGGCACCGTACGCTCTCCGCGCACACGCAGTGCCGGACCATCGCCCAGTTCACGCAGACTCCTTGTTTTCTCTCGACTCGACCCGGCGAAGCCGTCCGCCGTATACGACACGTACTGGCGTTTCGCTACCGAACGTCAGGCAATGCTGCTGCGACGCGTCCGAGGCCTTTCCGCGCCCTGGACGACAGACTGGATCCTGAGGAAACATCGGTTCACCAACGCCTACCGGGCAGCTGATCGTGTAAGCCAATATCTCATTCGAAATGTCATCTACGACGGCAGCCAGATTGCGGAGGAGGTCGCCTTCCGCATCTTGCTCTTCAAGCTGTTCAACAAGATCGAGACCTGGGAATTGCTTGTAGCCAAGCTCGGTGTTCCGACTTGGGCTCGATTCAATGCGCGACGCTATGCGGACGTACTGTCGAAGGCACGAGGATTGGGGGTGGTGATCTACTCGGCCGCATACATCATGCCCTCGGGGAGCTCGGCTTTCGGAGCTTCGGAGAAACACCGGAACCATTTAGCCCTGATTGAATACATGATGCGAGATCGCCTGACTACCCATCTCGACCGGGCAAGGTCCCTCGCGGCCGTGTACGAGCTTCTCCGCTCGTATCCCACGCTCGGTCCATTCCTCGCATTCCAGCTCGCGATCGATCTGAACTACTCCACGATAATCGACTTCGACGAGGGGTCCTTCGTCGTGCCTGGGCCTGGAGCGCGGGATGGCATCGCGAAGTGTTTTGTCGATCGCGGTGGTCTATCAGAGGCCGAAATTATCAAGGTAATGGCTGATCGCCAGCAGCAGGAATTCGAGGAGCGCGGGCTTGTCTTCGAACCGCTCGGAGGGCGTCCCCTCAAACTGATCGACTGTCAGAACCTCTTCTGCGAGGTTGATAAGTACGCCCGCGTCCGACATCCAGAGGTGAGCGGCCACAGCGGACGCACTCGGATCAAGCAGATCTTCAAGGCTAGGCCGCAGTCGATCACGCTCTGGTTTCCACCTAAGTGGGGTATCAACGACAGAGTTGCAGCGCAGGTTGCCGCAATCGCACAATGAGGGTCTTCTCGTCAACATCCGCGGATGGTGCATGGAGGAAGGCGACAACCGCTTTGCTTTGCGTTGACGAATCCGTCGAAACCGAGTCGCGCGGTGGACGTACTCGCGAGCTGCTCCACTGTGCTCTTGAGCTAAAGGACCCACGACAGCGTTGGGTGATCTCTCGCATCCCTGCTCTGAACGTGGCGTTTGCTCTGGCCGAGGTCGTGTGGATTCTGGCCGGCCGCAATGACGTTGCGTTCCTCCGGCACTGGAACCGACAGTACCCCAAGTTCGTGGGCACGAGCGGCGATGCGCACGGGGCTTACGGCAAGAGGCTTCGCGGGCAGTTCGGTGTGGACCAGCTTGACCGCGCTAGGCGTGTATTGGATCGGAATCCCAGCTCGCGGCAAGTAGTGCTCTCGATCTGGTCTCCCACCACCGACCTCCCGTTCGCAACGGGCAGGCCCCGCGCGGGAGACATCCCCTGTAACGTCCTGTCATGTCTTCGAATGATCAATGGGCGTCTGGAGTGGATGCAGATCTGCCGCAGCAACGATATCTTCTTGGGGTTCCCGCACAACGCAGTGCAGTTTACGTACCTCCAGGAAGTGTTAGCAGGATGGATGGGCGTGGATGTCGGGCGGTATGTTCATGTGGTCAACAGCCTCCACGCCTACGGACACGATCTTGCGAAACTGAATGTTGCAAACAAGGCACCGAAGCCGCCGCGCGGGATGGATATTCGTTTATCCTGGCGAGAGAGTCAGACAGGCTGGAACGCGTTGGCCAAAGCCGCGAGCGATCTCGTACGCGGAGTGAACCAGCGCAAGCCTCGCACCACCCGGAGCCCATCACTGCCGCCACCTCTGGAAGCAATCTACTGGGTACTTGCTGCCGAAGATGCCCGGCGTCATGGCTGGGCCGAGGAGGCCGCCGTCCACGCTGCACAGTGTGAGGACCGGCTCCTGGCGTTTCTTTGGAACAGATGGTTCGCCCGCGTTGGCCGACAGCGGCCCGGACGGGAGGGTGGGCAGCAGGCGCAGTCGACATGGCGGTCCGACGCCACTACGCGGAACTCGCTCGAAGCAGATCAAATTCCAGCCGATACCCGCAATCGCGTCTCCACCGATGTACAGGGCTCTTGAACCCCCGAAGCACACCGCCCCGGGGACCCACGGGCCCCCGGGCCGTGTGTGCGACACCGAGTTTGACCACCCATTGATGCCCGCTCCCGAGCTCTCTTGGCACCTCCCTTCGTCAGACCGGGACCACCTCCAGGACCAGGACCTGCTCATCGACACGGGCGGCCACGACCCGCACAACGACCTGGGGGACACTCTGCGTCACGACCGTGACGTCGACGCGGCCGACGCAAGAACGACGTCGTGGCTGAGCAGCTGGTCTCCGCCGTTGCCGCGTGAAGTGCTCCTCGCCCGCCTCGATGGCCTGCTTCACCAACCTCAAGAGCCTGAAGAAGATTGAGAAGAAAGCGTCGAAGAACGAACGCGATGACGACGCATCGGGTGGAGGCGGCACCCCGAGCGTCGACTTCAAGGGGCGAGCGTCGCACCAACGCCACGCACCGCAGCACCACCGACCCCGAGGCGAAGCTGTACAGGAAGGGCGACGGCGTCGGCGCGTTCCTGTGCCACAGCGGGCACGCGGTCACCGAGAACCGCCACGGGCTGGTGATGAGCGTGAGGGTGGATGAAGCCCCCCCGTCGTCAAGTCACTTTGCACGACGGTTGTATGGTCGCTGATTCGTTGGTTTCAACGAGATGTCGTTCGTAGTAGCGATCGCTCTCACTGAGGCTTCCGTCCGACCGGTCTTCAAGCCAATCACTCGAGTAGGCGTATTCTCGTTTGCGAGCTGACGTACCTGCTTGACGACCGCACGCGTGATGGGCTTTCCGTGATTGCTTGGTTTCTTAGCCATAGCCACACGATAGGCATCGTTTCATCTCGGAGGTCGCCCCTGCAATTTGCACCGATTTAGCACATTGGGTACGCCCCGTTGCCGGTGTTGTTCTCGCCGATGATTCAGGTAACGCCACCTTCCAGCGCGATATCGATCGAGGGGAGGTTCCGAGAGTTATGAACTACTAGGCTCTGTCTGACGGATCCTTTGTACGGCGCACGTTCGGCGCGGGCGGGATGAGATCGTGTATGGCGTGAGAGTGGCGCGGGGGCTGTCTGCGTGGGATGATCTGGCATCGGGCAAGGAGGCCAGCGATGCCGGCAGCCGGACGCAAGCAGGGTCGTGGTGATCTCAACGAGGCGCAGTGGCGGTTGATCGAGCCCCTGCTCCCGACGCAGAAACGCGGCGGGAAGTGGAACGACCACCGGCTGATGTTCGACGGGATCCTGTGGGTCCTGCGCACCGGCTCGCCGTGGCGTGACCTGCCCGAGCGTTACGGCAAGTGGGGCAGCGTGTACCACCGCTTCAACCGCTGGCGCAAGGACGGCACGTTCGACCGCGTGCTCAAGGCGCTGCGGATCCGCCTAGACAAGGACGGGTACATCGACTGGGACCTGTGGTGCGTGGATGGCAGCAGCGTGCGTGCCTCCCGCGCGGCCGCCGGTGCTTCGAAAAAAGCGAAGAACTCGCAGGGAAACACCATGACCACGCGCTGGGTCGCAGCCGAGGCGGGTGGGGATCAAAGTTCCACCTGGTCGTTGACGGCAACGCCCTTCCCTTGGCCGCCGTCGTCACCGCGGGCCAGGCCCACGAGAGCAAGGCGTTCGTCGAGCTGATGGAGAAGGTGCGTCCGCCCCGGTGGACGGGCTGGCCGCTGAAGGTCGCCGGCGACAAGGGGTACAGCTACCCGAAGGTGCGTGCCTGGCTCGAACGCCGCGCCATCGTGCAGGTCATCCCGCAGCGGAGCGACGAGATCAAATACGAGGGCAAGCGGTTGCTGGACAGGCGGGCCTAACCGGCAAACACGTGCTTGAGCAGGGGCTGCGGACCGATGCTCGCGTCGCGGATCTCGGTCAGCTGGCCGGCTCGGCTGGACGGACTCCACTCGCGCGCGTGCGACACAAACCTAGTGCGCACACGAGGATTGCGATGGAGACCACTGCGCCGAACGGTCACCTGAGACCCTGAGGGATCAATCCCCGGCAAGCCAGGAGAGGCAGTCGCTCACGCCCGTGCTGTCGGCGACCGCCGCAAGTTTGCGTTTTCGCAGATCTTGACGAAGCGTGTTCCAGGCCTGGTAATCCTTCGAGCGAAGCCCAAGATGTGACTCGATTGATCCTCTTGTCCACAGCCAGATCCCGCGCCCCTTTAGTTTCGCATGCAGCGACATGATCGCGTTCGTGGCACGCGAATGCGAGGCCAGTGCCTCGAAGCACTCTCGCTTCTTGTCGCGCTGAAAAAAGCCATCCGGTGCGATCGCTCCCCCCACCTGAACAGCGATCTCTTGGCAGATGCTTCTGCACGCCGCGATATCTGGATCGGCATCAGAAAGGAAGCCCGCCGCCACCGCTGATCGGAACGCATAGTCGAAATCAACAAGCGCTCGAGCGGGAATGTCCATTTGCGCGAGGACCATGAGACACTTGGCGACGTTGCCCGCGCCCTCAACCGGAATGAAACCGATTCGGCGATCGGCCGGCTCCACGCCAAACAAGGACTGGAAAAGGTCGGGGATCAACTCCCGCTCGGTCTTGCCCTCGGCCAATATGACGCGATCGGAGAAAAGCACTTGCCCCGCGCCTTCGACGCTAAACAACTCGTCAAGCTGAGCTTGTGCATCTTGCCTGAGTGCCGAGATCGCTTGAGATAGGCGTTTCCGCTTTGTGGTGCCGCTGCCGTCTCGTTTGCAGAGAACGAGAACTGCGCCGAGTTCATCCCTGCCGATCATCAAGGGCGAGTGGGTCGTGAACAGCACTTGGTATGGTCCATGCGACAACTTGCGCAGCGCGCTTCGGACCTTGGCGACCGCCTGAGGGTGCATGTAAAGCTCCGGCTCATCAATGAGCAAGAGCGTCCTGCCCCCTTTACTTGCCTCGTCAGTCTCGGCAAGCTGACGGATGAGCGCCATCTGGATCGCACGCTGAGCCCCATGGCCCAACGATGAGACGTCACGCCCGACAGCATCGACCTTCCCTTGTCCGACTCGTTCATACACGCGGATGGTTCCGGCCTTGAACACGGATGCGATTTCTGGAGCGGGCACGTGGACCTTGACCTCGATACCTGGAAAAAACTCCGCGACGATGCTGTTTGCGCGGGCATCGAACGCCGAGAGTTCCGGCGCTCGCTCGACTCCCTCTGCTTCCAGTAGTTTTCGCAGTTCGTCCAGGCGACTGGCGATCTGTTTGCCCTGTGTGTCCTTGACCGCCGCCATTAATTTGGCGATGAGTTTCCCGATGGTCGAACCGGTCTCAAACTTGCCGATATCTTTGGTCGCATCCTCCATCGCTCCAATGGAGATCGGTTCCGGAAAAAGTGCCGCAATGGCGTTGTCGATCCCTGACGGATTCTCTTTCCACGCCATAGCGTCCGATGCGGGCTTTTGTGGGTCCCTCACTCTGAGCTTGATGTCACTGACCGCCCCCCCTGGCCTGGGCTGCTCCCGCTGGATTGTGAGCACGCCATCCTTGATGAACGGATCGATCTTCGGTTTATGTGCAGCGCCCAGATTCTCAATGACGGGTTGCGTCAGACCCGTGATGCGAGCTTCGACGCGGACCGGAACTTTCGGGTCAAAGAAAGCCGTGTCTTGAAGGACCGACTTACGCAAAAGCCAGAAAACTGCGGCTAGGACGTTCGACTTTCCGGCGTTGTTGTACCCGACCAATGGTGTGAAGTCGTCGAATTCAACGTTGTCTAGCATTTTACAGGACTTGAAATTGTAGATCGAGATCATTGATAGGGACTGCATTGACCCTCCTCGAAACTCTTGAAAACCAGTGCTGTTTCACCCGTTGTGATTGACGCCAGAGAACCGACTCTGGATAGCCTTTGTCGCTAGATCAAAGATCTTCCTTCGCGAGCTGCACTCTCGCCCAGTCGCGCCACTGGGCGTCTTCGCTCTTGAAGGCAACCTGCTGCAGGAGCTCCCTGGTCCGGTCGCCGGTCATGCCCGACCGCACGCGCAGCCGCGCGAGCGCCTGCATGCTGGGCAGATGCTGGGGATAGACCTCGAGCGCGGTCTCGTAGGTCGCCAGGGCCTCGTCGGTGCGGCCGGCGGACTCGAGCGTGAGGGCCAGGTTCATGCGCGGGTCGGGATGCCCGGGCAGCAGCTTGCGGGCCCACTCGAACTCGCTCGCCGCCTCGTAGAGCTTGCCCTGGGCCAGGTAGAGCGTGCCGAGGTTGTTGTGGGCCGGCCCGTGGTAGATGTCGGCGGTCAGCGCCTCCCTCAGGAGCGCCTCGGCCTGCTGTGGGTCCCGGTCGATCACGTCCGCTGCCCGGGCGTTCAGTTCGTCGGCCTTGCGCGGGTCGCGGGCTTCGGCCGACTGGGTGCTGTAGGGCCCGCTGGCGCGGGGCGAGCCGCACCCGCCGATGCTCACCGCCACGCACGCGCCGACCAGGATGGCCAGGAGCGTGATGGGGGATGACGTTTCCCGATGCCCTCGATCCATCAGCGCGGCTCCTCGATCAGTTCGGCCCGCCCGTTGACCCCCGGGTCGTCGGGCAAGGTATCAGGTTGGCGGCGGGCTGCTCGCCCGCCGGCGTCGCTCTCCCGCGGCTCAAGCGTCCCTTGGCTCGTGGGCAAGCCCGTGCCGGGCGCCTCTGCCTCCGCGCCCGTGCCCGCGGCCACGATCGCCTCGACCGCGAGCAGGGCCCGCAGCGGCCGGTCACGCCCGGGGGCGGCCCCGCCCTCGGGGGTCTTGATCCGCGAGCCGCCGCTTGAGCCCGAGGTCGCGGCCAGGTCGATGCTGGTGACCACCCAGCCCGGCTCTGCCGTTCGCCACGCCTCGAGGAACCTCCCCAGCTGCGGCATCGTCACCCCCTCCAGCGTCAGACGCGCCGAGCGCCGCAGGTACAGCGGCGTGCCGCCCGCGGACGTGGCCGAACTCGCGGGCTGGTCAGAGTCGGGCGAGACGTTGCTCAGCACGGACGATGCCAGCCCCGCCGCCGAGATCACCCTGGAGACCCGCCGGGTCAGGTCCTCCGTGGGGGCATCAGACGCCGCGAACGCGGGATACCGGGCCTTGAGCGAGGCGAGCTCGCCAAGCTGGCCCGAGGTCGCCAGGTACAGGTCGCGGGCCGCCGCGTGGGCCCGGCGCTGCTGGGAGGCGTATTGGTACGACCAGGAGATCGCGATCACGGCACCGACCCCGACCAGCACGGGCAGCACGACGGTGGACAGCTTCATCGCCCACCTCCCTGCGCCAGGGGGCGTAACGGCGTGACCGGCCGCAGCTGGAGGTTGAGCGTCGCCACCCCCCGCACGCTGCTGACCCGGGGCTCGTCGAGGCTCCAGCCGTCTGGTGCCGTAAAGGCGCTTAGGAACGCGTCGGGGCTGCCCTGGATCTCGACGGTGAGCCAGACCCCCTCGGGCCGGACGGTGATGCTCTTGGGCTCGGCCTCGATGCTGGCGGGCCAGGCGCGCAGGAGATCGGCGAGCGAGAGGGCCGCGTCGCGCGGCAGGGTGGGGACCGCCCGGGCGTCGGTCGCCCGGCGCAGGCGGTCGATCTCCCGGGCCAGAGCAAAGGGATCGTCCGACTTCACGGTGATCGACGACGAGGCCAGGAGCTGTTCGTGGGCGAGGCTGGCGTCACGGGCCGCGGCGTCCCACGCGATCGCCCGGCGCACGAGCCCGATGCACGCCAGGCCGCTCATCGCGACCATCGCCGCGACCCCCACGAGGAGCGCCCGCCGGCGCTGGGCCCGCATCGCCCGGGGCTCGTACGCCCCCACCAGGAGGTTGAACTGACCGGCCTCGCACACCCCCACGAGGAACCCGGGCACGCCGCTTGGCGCGAGCGAGCGAGCGGAGGAAGGTACCTGGTCGAGCATGGCACGCGGCACGGCGCAGACCGCGGCCTGCCCGATGCCCCGGGCCGAGCCGGAAGCAACGGGCGTCACGACCGCGTGCAGGTCCTCGACCGCGACGGGCACAAGATCGGCGAGTTCATCCTCGAGCGCCTGCGGCAGCGGCCCGGGCGCCACGACGGGGACGTCGAGCAGCGCCCAGTAGAAGCGCTCGACCGGCCAGCAGGCGTGGACGCCGTTGAACCCAGCGACCGCCGAGGGGTGACTGCCGGCGGTTGCGATCGTGGAGGTCGTACTCGCGGGGGTGATCGTGGGGGTGGTCGTGGGGGTGGAGGTAGTCGTGGGGGTAGTCGTGGGGGTGGTCATCCGTCACCCCCAGCACCCCCAGCACCCCCAGCCCCGCCGGCCTGCTTGAGGGTGAGGGTTCGCGTGCCCGCTCCGTCCTTGATGGCGACGGTGTCGGCGGTGACGGCGTTGATGGTGCGGCCCGCGAGCGTGTCTCCGGCGCTGAGCACCGCGACCTTGTCGGTGTCGGGGTCGTACACCACGGCCTTGAACGAGTCGCCCTCGCGCAGGATGCCCAAGAGCTCGAGCTTGAGCGGGGGCGGCGGTGGCGCGGGCTTGGCGGCGACTTCTGTCTGTGCTGGTGATTGTGGGGGTGCGAGCCAGATCGGCCCATCGAAGACCGCAAGATCAAGCGGCGGTGCCGGGGGAGGATCCGTCTCTTGCGGGCCTTGTGCCGTGACCTCGACGGGCGCGGGCAAAGGCTCGATCGAGACGGGCCACAGCGCGTAAACCCCCGCGAGCACGGTCGCCGCCGTCCCCGCCAGCACGGGCACCCGCGTGCGCTTCCGGAGCGTCACGAGCGGGTCCACCGCGACCGGGCTGGTGGTGGCGTGGTCAATCCTGCTCATCGATCGCCTCGATCACGCGGCCGACTTCTTCCCTCGACGTCACGCGACCCCTGACCAGTTCCTCGCCGGCCTCCTTGAGCGACTGCATGCCCTTGCGCTGGGCGGCGGACTTGATGTCCGTGGCCGAGACCCGCCGCCCGATGAGTTCGCGGAGTTCCGCATCGAGCGTCAGCAGCTCGAACACGCCGGTCCTGCCCTTGAACCCCGTCGACAGGCAGCCGCCGCAGCCCTTGCCGTCGCAGGCGGCGTGAAGGCGGCGGACCAGGCGCTGGGCGAGCACCGCCGACAAGGACGAGCTCACCAGGAAGGGCTCGACGCCCAGGTCGATGAGACGCGCGACCGCGCTGGGGGCGTCGTTGGTGTGCAGGGTGGAGAGCACCAGGTGCCCGGTGAGGCTGGCCTGGACCGCGATGCGGGCGGTCTCCTCGTCCCGCACCTCGCCCACCATGATGACGTCGGGGTCCTGGCGGAGGATGTGCCGCAGCCCCGAGGCGAAGTTTAAACCCTTCTTGGGGTCGACCTGGGTCTGGCTCACCGCAAGGCCCGAGACACTGAGGTCGTACTCGACCGGGTCTTCCACCGTCATGATGTTGAGCTCGCACCCGCGCGACGAGCCGCCGGCGTTGGTGGTCGTGACCCACGCCAGCGTGGTGTAGAGCGTGGTGGTCTTGCCGCTGCCGGTCGGGCCGGTCGAGAGCACGATGCCGCTGGTCTTGGCGACGTTGGCCTTGTAGAGCTTCTCCACCTTCTCGGGCATGCCCAGGGCCGCGAAGGTGAGCAGGTGGGAGGAGCCGCGCGGGTCCAGGAGGCGGATGACGACCCGCTCGCCGTAGGTGCTCGGCAGCGTGCTGATGCGAAGGTCGATGCGCCGACCGACGCCGGCGCGCCGGACGGAACTGGTTCCCGCCCCGCCGCCGCTTCCGCCCTCGCTCCTGCCGTCACCGCCGCCGTCACCGCCAATGGTCACGCCCGCGCGGCCGTCCTGGGGTGCCCGCTTCTCGGCGACGTCCATGTGGCCCATGACCTTGACGCGGCTGACCACGCCCGCGGCGAGAGAACCCGGCAGCTCGCGCACCGTGTGCAGCACGCCGTCGAGCCGGTAGCGCACCAGCGTCTTGCCCCGCAGGGGCTGGATGTGCACGTCGCTGGCGCTGCGCTGGAGGGCCTCGAAGATCAGGAGGTCGACCAGCCGGATCGTGGGGGCTTTGCCGTGGATGCTTAGGAGGTCCGAGTCGGCGGCCTCCTGCGACTCCCGCACCGCCGCCGCGAGATCCCGCTCGACGTTCTCCGAGCCCGCCACCGTGACCTTGGGGACCAGGTCGGCCCCCTGGCCGTGGCTGTCGGCGTTCTTGTCGTCCAGGGCCCTGAGGTACACGCGGTCGATGGCGGTCGCGAGCTGCTCGGGCGGGGCGAGCGAGGTTGAGACGGGCCGCTCGAGCGCCACGCCCACGTTGAAGAGGGCGGCGGGGCTGGTCGTCTGGCTGACGGCCAGGTGCTCGCCCTCTGCCGTGGCTCCCAGGCTCAGGACCAGGTGCCGGCGGGCGAACTCGTGCGGGATGCGAGACAGGAACTCCGGCGAGGGCACCGGGTCGTCGACCGACGAGGGCGGAGCCACGGCCGGATCTGGTCCGGCCAAGGGATCAGGAGTTGGCACCACCGCCATTGTCATCGCGTTCTATCCACCCACCGACCTCGCCTCGGTCAACCGGTCACCAACGCACGCTCTTTCACCAATTCGACTTCCCTCTCCGTGATCCTCCGTTCCCTCTGCGTCCTCAGTGTTCCAATTCCCTCTTCACCGGATGACCCGTGCCCGCACCTCGGGGAACCCATCGCTGACCTTGACGCCCAGTTCTCCCACCTTCCGCAGGTCCTGGGCCGAGAGGTACTTGAGGTCCTCGAGCATGCCGCTGCGGAGCACGTTGGCGCGGATGAACACGTAGAAGCGGGTTCTGCCGTTGCCGGTGTCGCGGCTCTTGAACAGCTCGCCGATGATGGGGATCGAGCCCAGGATCGGCACCTGCGCCACGGCCTCCGAGTCGGTGATGAGCTCCATCCCGCCCACCACCACCGTGTACCCGTCGGGGATGGTGGCCGAGGAATCGACCGAGTTCTCCTGCTTGGGCGGGGGCAGGCCCGCCGTCGTGCTCGTCCCCACAAAGTTGCTCAGCTTGATGCTGTAGGTCAGCGCCAGGTGGTCGCCCTGGGCGATCTGCGGCTGGACCGAGATGGTGGTGCCGGCGCTCTCGCTGCCGCCGTAGCTGAAGGTGGTGTCGTTGCTGCCGGTCCTGGTCTGCTGGGTGATGGGCTGCTGGAGCGTGGAGGAGAACACCGCGCGCTGGTTGTTGGTCACCAGGAGCTTGGGGTTGGAGATCGAGTTGCCCTTGTTGATGGATTCGAGCGCGCGCACCACCACGGCGAACTCGCCGGCGTTGAGCACCGCGCCCGTGAAGCCCGCCTGGTCGGGCACGGTGCGGTTGGCGATGCGGCGCTGGGCTTCGCCCATCTGGGCGGCGCCGGCGGCGAACACCGCGTCGAGCGCCGCATGCTGGTTGGCGTGAGCGGCCGCGAGCATGCTCCTCGCCGACGACAGCTGCGCGATCTGCTCCTGGCTCGCGGTACCGGACTGGACGATCCGGGCCAGTCGGTCGACGGACTGACGTGCACCGCGGGCGGCCTCATCGGCCGCGGCCAGTGACGCGGCGCGCGAGGACGCTTCTTCCATCGCCGCTTCGACCACGCCCGCGACGCTCGGCACGCCCACGCCGGCGGCGGCCAGCGCCCGCGGATCGAGCCCCGCGCGCGTGAGCATCGTCGCGGCATCGGTGTCGGAGTTGACGGCCACCGAGAGCGGCACGAACGCCCCGTGGAACGCGTGCACCCAGACGATGCGGGTGCCGACGGCGGCGCCGGCGACGGCGATCAGCGTCCACACCAGCGCGTGCGCAAAGCGGTGATTGACGTGCTTCATAGCAACCCCTTCTTGCAGGTCCCCCGTTCGACGCCGGTGCGCCCACGACGCACGCGTGATGGACGCCGAGCGCACAGTGTGCCGCGCCGGATTGGATTAAACAAGCTCGCGCCCGGGTATTCCATCTGGCGAGCCGCCGAGGAGTACATATGCAGTGTAGGGCGAGTATGACATCATGAAGAGTGTGTTGAGAGGGACGCCATAAGGATGAGAGAAGAGGGCTGCACGTAATAAACCCTCGTGCGCACACGAGTAATTCGCAACCCGTTCGCATGTGCATATCGATGTGGATATCCGCCTTGGGGTTGACGCGGGGCGATCGTCCCCGGTAAACCACCAGCACTCGGGAGGTTCCCAGCGGCGGTACGCGGAACGGAAGCGTGATGAGCAACGCTTGAGTGGGCCTGGGGTGGCGTGCGGGGACGAGACAACTGAATGAAGGCAGCGCTGCGTTGATCGCGCCGGTCAGGGGGCGAAGTCATGCGATCGATGTTCACGAACGTCTGTGCGCGTATGAACTGCGTCGCCGTCGCGGCGGCGGTACTGACATCGGCTCATGCGGCGGCGCGGGGCGAGCAGATCCTGCAGCTGTGGCAGGATTCGTTGACGACGTACCTGCCCGGGGCGGCGTCTTCGGGGCAGGACGTGTGGCCGCTGCACACGCAGCGCGGCGTGAACATCGATGGTTCGAGCCGGACGTGGAGCGCGCTGGGCTGGGCCTTGGCGGGCAACACGCTGAACGTCTCGGGGGCCGAGTCGTGGAACTCGCACCTCAAGCTCGGCGACATGCGCGTGGACCTTGGGTCGTACGCGCCAACCGAGGTGGACCTGTCGCTGCCATCGAACGGCTTCCGGTGGATCGTGGGCCGCACGTACAACGGCGTGCAGGTGGACGCGATGTCGGCGCACCGCGACAGCGACGGCCCGCAGGGCAAGAACTGGTTCCAGATCAGCCAGCCGGAGATGGTGTTCGTCAACGGGGCCAGCGACGACAAGGACGCGGTGTACATCATCTACGGCGCGGACCGGTACATCGAGTTCCAGCGTGCCGACAGCACGGCGACCGAGTACAAGGCCAAGAACGGGGCGGCGGGCGTGGTGCAGTACGCCTCGGGCAGCCCCGACACCTGGACCTACACCGACCAGCACGGCAACAAGACGGTGTTCTTCGGTGGCAACACCTCGAGCGGGCGGGCCGACTGGCAGATCTGGAAGATGACCGACCCGGCGGGGAACGTGTGCTACGTGGGCGACGCGACCACGGCGAGCACCGCCGCCAGCAGCGGGTACAACGCGGACCAGACGATCGCGGTGGCGTATGACGGGTCCACGCAGGCGGGCGGGGGCGGCCGGCGGTACACGTACACCTACTCGACCATCGACTCGGTGAGCCGGCTGACGCAGGTGAAGGCCGAGACCAAGGCGAGCGGCTCGTGGTCGAGCCCGTCGGGGCTGGTCGAGGTGGGCAAGGTGGAGTACGCCTATTACCAGACGGGCGACAACACCGACGGGGCCAACGGCAACCTGAAGCTGGTGACGGTCACGACGCCGC
>JAJVHS010000081.1 GCA_022072615.1 Phycisphaerales bacterium | reverse complement strand
ATCCGCCGAACAATCCGGATCCCGGCCGAGCCCAGAGAGGATGACCACGATGTTCGTCTTCTTCCTGGCCGGAGTCATTCTGGCGGTCGTGCTGCTCATCGCGGCGGCGAGAGCCTCCAACGACCTGGTACGCAAGGCCGCGCTCTCGGCGGCCGGTGTCTCCATCGTGCTCGGTACGCTGCTCTCCTCCGTCGTGCTCGTCGGCTCGCGTGAGGTGGGTATCGTCACCAAGAACTTCTTCGGGCCGCAGCTCAAGGAGGGCCGCATCCTGGCCACCCGCGGCGAGGTCGGCGTCCAGTCGCAGGTGCTTACCCCCGGCCTGCACTTTGGGTACTGGCCGTTCATCTACAGCGTCAAGAACGAGCCGCTCACCGAGGTGCCCGCCGGCAAGATCGCGCTGCTCGAGACTTCCGACGGACTCCCGCTCGCTGATGGCCAGCTCTTTGCGCCCGAGTGGCCCCGCGAGCAGGTGGGCCAGATGCTCGACGCGACCTACTTCCTGACCGACGGCAAGGGTCACCGCGGGCGGCAGATCACCGTCCTGACCTCCGGCCTCTACCGCCTGAATCCCGCGCTGTTCAAGATTCAGCTCGTCGAGCAGACGGAAGTCAACGCCGGCGAAATCGCCGTCCTGACCACCAACTTCGGAACGCGGCCGCAGAACCCGGTGGAGGAGACCGTCCCCGAGGACCCCAACAGGCACCCGCCCGCCGCGGCCATCCTTGCCAAGCCCGGCGAGATGGGCGTCCAGGCCGATCCGCTGCCCCCCGGCAAGTACCCGATCAACACCGAGGCCTTCACCGTCACCCATCTGTGGACCACGCCGATGGTGGCGCACTTTACCGCCGCCCAGTCGGGCACCTACCGCTACGACCAGCAGCGCGATGAGCCCGTGCTCCAGCAGCAGCAGCAGTTGACCAAGGGCGGCGTGGCCGCCCACGAGACCGCCCGCGAGGAGCGGGAGATCACCGTCCGCACCTCCGACGGCTTCACCTTTCCCGTCGACGTGCGCGTCGAGTACCAGATCGAGCCCCGCAACGCCGCTCGGGTCGTCGCCATCCTCAAGGACGACGAGGGCGTGCAGTTCCGTAACGCGCTCAACTCCGCCGTCCGGGCCATCTTCCGCAACAACGCCGAGAAGGTGAAGGCCCTGGACTACGTCAACAGCCGGTCCCAGCAGGAGTCGCAGTCGCTCCACATGCTCAAGGACGAGATGGCCAGGTTCGGCGTCTCCGTCAGCGCGGTGCGCATCGGCAACGTCGGCGACGAGGAGTCCCTCGGCGCGCTCCTCAAGACCCAGACCGAGCGCGAGCTCGCCAAGCAGGAACTGCTCACCTTCGCCGAGCAGCAGAAGACGGCCGAGCAGAAGAAGATGCTCTCCCGGGCCCAGCAGGAATCCGACGAGGAGAAGCGCCTCGCGACCGCCGCGTACGGCGTCAAGATCGCCGAGGAGGAGAAAGCCAGGAAGCAGATCGAGGCCGAGGCCGAGGCGCTCGCGGTGAAGACCAAGGCGATCGCGCAGGCCGAGGCCTACGAGAAGATCGCCCTCCAGATCGGCAAGAGCAACGCGGCCCTCGTCGAGTTGCTCAAGATCATCGGCGAGCGCAACATCCAGATCACCCCGCGCGTGCTGATCACCGGCGGCGCGGGCGGGATCGGCGGCACCGACGCCGCGTCGACCGCGCTCTTCGGGACCATGCTCGACGCCATGGTCGCCAAGGATGAGCCGGCGGCGCCATCCGCCACCGCGCCGACCGCGGCGGCCGGCGATACCAGCCGCTGAGTCCCGGCAGTTTCCAGTGCGTTCGAGGGGCGGGGGCCAGGTCCCCGCCCCTTTTTCGTTGGTAGTGGCACGCCCACAGTCCCGAGCCGTGCCCGTCGCGATCACGGGCGCGTGCCGCGCAGGGTGGAACTCCCGGTGCTCCGTTCTCGAACCGCAGAGCTTCCGCCATGAGCACAAGCCGGTACCCTTCCCGCCATGTTCCGAGCCGCCGCATCCATCCTGTTGCTCATCGCCTCCAACGCCTTCATGACCACCGCGTGGTACTACCACCTCAAGCAGAAGTCGTGGTCCATGCTCGTCGCCATCCTCGTCTCCTGGCTCATCGCGCTGCCCGAGTACTGCCTGCAGGTGCCGGCCAACCGGGTCGGCCACGTGTCGACGGGCGGTCCGTTCACCGCCCCGCAGCTCAAGGTGCTCCAGGAAGCGATCACGCTCGTCGTGTTCGCCGTCTTCAGCGTCTACGTGCTGAAGGAACGCCTTCGCCCCACCGACATCATCGCGTTCGCGCTGGTCTTCGCGGGCGTCACCGTCGCGATGATGGGTCGTCGGTAACCGGGTGCCGCCTCGACCGGACGAGCCGTCTCGCCGCCACGGGGACGCCCTGCCCGCCGAACTCAAGTCCCCACGTCCGCCCGATCAGCGTGTTACCCAACGACTGGTGCGATTCCCGCAGCAGGACCCCGCCCGACTCGTCCTGGCGCCGGGCCGCCCGGCCCTCGTGTGCTTGGCCGGTCGTTCTGTGGTATTCATCTCGCATCGCAGGCGTGACTCTGCGCCCAGGAGCAACCCATGAAGCGCCCCATTCTGACCGTCAGCCTTCTGCTCATCCTCGCAGGATGCTCGGCTTCCAACCCCGGCCGTACGGCCTCGCCGCTAGAACCGATCCAGGGCCACAGGACCCTGGGCGCTTTCTCCGTGAGCCTCGCCGTCAAGAACCTCGCCGCCTCCAGGGCCTTCTACGAGAAGCTCGGTTTCGAGCCCGTCGGAGGCGACGGCACCACCTGGCAGATCATGCGGAGCGGGACGACGACCATCGGCCTCTTCCAGGGCATGTTCGATCGCAACATCATGACCTTCAACCCGGGCTGGGACGTCAACGCAAGCCCCCTGTCACAGTTCCGCGACATCCGCGAGATCCAGGCCGACCTCAAGACCAGGGGCGTGGCGCTCACCATGACCGCCGACCCCTCGAGCACTGGGCCGGCTTCACTCATGCTCGCCGATCCCGATGACAACCCCATCCTGATCGACCAGCACGTGCCCAGACCCGCCAGGTGACGCGCCCGTCCGGGTTCACCGCCCGGCGGGCAACTCCGCGCTTTAGTTCCCCATGACAACGCCCGCGGTTCAACAGTCGGTGCTCGGAGCGATCGGCAACACCTCGCTCGTCCGCCTCACGCGCGTCGTCCCGCCGGACTCGGCCGACATCTACGCCAAGCTCGAGTGGGAGAACCCCACCGGCAGCATGAAGGACCGCATGGCGCTGGGCGTGATCGAGGCCGCCGAGCGCACCGGGCGGCTCAAGCCCGGCGGCACCGTGGTCGAGTACACCGGCGGAAGCACGGGAACCTCGCTCGCGCTCGTGTGCGCGGCTCGGGGGTACCGCATCCGCATCGTCACCTCCGACGCCTTCAGCCGAGAGAAGCTCGACCACATGCGAGCACTCGGCGCCGAGCTCACGCTCGTCCCCAGCCAGGACGGCAAGACCACTCGCAAGCTCATCACCGACATGATCGACAAGGCCCGCGAGCTGAGCAGCGAACCCGGCACGTTCTGGGTCAACCAGCTCCACAACCCCGACACGATCGACGGCTATGCGGGCCTGGCCGACGAGATCTGGGCGCAGACGCAAGGCGCCGTCGACGCGTTCGTTCATTGCGTGGGCACCGCGGCGTCATCGCGCGGCGTCGCGACCGCGCTCAAGCGGCGCAAGACCTCGGTGCGCCTCGCCGTCGTGGAACCCGCCGAATCCGCCGTGCTCTCCGGCGGACCGCCCGGGCCGCACAAGATCGAGGGCGTCGGCATCGGCGCCATCCCCCCGCTGTACGACGCGTCGGTCGTGGACGAAGTCGTCGCGGTCCCGACCGCGGACGCCAAGGCCATGGCTCGCAGGCTCGCGAGCCAGGAGCAGCTCTTCGGCGGCACCTCGTCAGGGGCCAACGTGCTCGCGGCGATCCAGGTCGCGCGGCGGCTTGGCCCGGGAAAGACCGTGGTGACGCTCATGTGCGACTCCGGGCTGAAGTACCTGAGCACCGACGTATACCGCGATGCTTGACCTTCCCCGATCCAATTGGCCAGGTGCTGCCCGCACCCGGGGACGAACACCCACCTCGAGATCAGGCCGATGTTCGAAGAATGGGACTTTGTCTGACTCGACCCCGGTTCCAGGCTGATCGCGAGCGGGGCCAGGAAGCCTCCCGAGCTCCGCTCGCGATTGTTATTACCATGTCGCATGGGGATGGACTTCTCGACGCCGATATGGCTGTGGATCTACGACCTGCTCGGCTGGACGGCGCGCATCGTGATGGTCCTGGTCGTGATCAGGAAGCGCCGGCCGAACGTCGCGCTGGCGTGGATCGCGCTCATCCTCGTCCACCCCTTGCTCGGCGGCCTGCTGTACCTGCTCATCGGGGATATCCGCCTTGATCGCGAGCATTACGGCCGCTACCGCCAGTTGATGGCCGCCGCCCCGCGCACAGCGCCCCCGGCGGCCGACCTCCCCGTCCCCGGGCGCTTCCGCGACCTCATCCGGCTGTCGCAGTGCCTCGGGTCGCTCGAACCGACGACCGGCAACGACATCCGTCTTGTCGACACCCACAGCGCCTTCATCGAGGGGCTGGTGGCGGACATCGACAAGGCCGAGCACTCGGTGTCGCTTCTGTACTTCATCTTCTGGGACGACCTCACCGGCCGGCGGATCGCCGATGCCCTCGAACGAGCCGCCTCGCGCGGGGTGCGCTGCCGCCTGCTCGTCGATGCCGCCGGATCGCGTCCCTTCTTCCGCGGGATGAACGCCCGACTCAAGAAGTGCGGGGTCGCCGTCCACGCGGTCCTGCCGGTGAGGCCGTGGCGGGCCTTGCTGGTCCGGGCCGATCTTCGCAACCACCGCAAGCTCGCGGTCATCGACGGCCGTTCCGCGTGGACCGGGTCGCACAACGTGTGCAACGACGACTACGGCAACTCAAAAAACGGGCCGTGGATTGATCTGTCCGCCCGGATCACCGGGCCCGCGGTCGCGCAGCTCTCCCGTGTCTTCGAGGAGGACTGGTTCGCCCAGACCGGAGATCCGATCCCGGACCATGCGCCGCCGCCGGCAAACTCCCGCGAGGGCGCCACCGTCCAGGTCTACCGGTCCGGGCCCGCCGGCATCGCCGACAGCCTCGAGCCGTTCTTCATCGGCGCCATGCACGAAGCCGAGCACCGCATCGTCATCACCGCTCCGTACATCGTGCCCACCGCGTCGCTGCTGCTCCAGTTGCGGGTTGCGGTGCTCCGCGGCGTTCGCGTCGATCTCATCGTCCCTCGGCGCAGCAACCACCCCATCGTCTACGCCGCCGGGCGAGGCAGCTTCCAGGAGCTCCTCGAGTCGGGCGTGAACATCCACCTGCACGCCCCCGGCCTGCTCCACAGCAAGACCATGCTCGTCGACGACTCCTTCGCCGTGATCGGGTCGGCCAACTTCGACGTGCGCTCGCTCTCGCTCAACTTCGAGCTCGGCCTGCTGGTGTTCGACCAGGCGACCGTCGCGGCCCTGGCCGCGGTCCACGCCGGCTACCTGGCGCAATCCCAGCATCTCACGGCAGAGCAATGGGCCGGCCGCGGGCGGATCAAGCGGACCTTCGAGGATTTCGCTCGGCTGTTCAGCCCGCTGCTGTGATCTCGCCGGCCATTCCCCGTCCCGTCGCCCGCCTCCAGGCGTTCACGACCCGACCCGCGGCGGTCATCGGCTCGCGCAGGCCGCGAAGGTCGGCCACGACCGGCCTGGAATACCTCTGGACGCCCAGCGCCGACGCATACTCGACAAGGTCGAGCGACCCGTCGCCCGATCCCGCCGTCACCCGGGCTCCGCCCGCCGTGTCCGAAAGCCGAGCCTGGATGATCGGACCCGGCATCCGTGTCAGCGTGTCGAACACGTCCTCCCCTGCCGCGATCATCGCCGCGGGATCGATCCCCGTGCCGATCAGCCCGATCGCGGGCCGCGCCGCGGCGGGCCGGTGATGGTCGGCGACGAGCACGCCCGCATTGGCGGCGACGCTGTCCAGTTGACTCGCCACGTCCACCACCAGGTTCGGCGGGAGGTCGACCGCGACCACCATCGCGTCGGTGGATCCCAGGAGCCGTCCAAGTTCGCCGGCCAGTTCGATCGCCCCGCTCAGCGCGGCGACTGCTCGGTCCTGGTGCGTCGCGTTCGTCAGGTGCCCGGGCGGGATCAGCATGTCGATCCCCGTCAGGCCAAGATCCGAGCGGCGGATCGACGCGGCAAGGTCGCGCCTCGCCGACCGGTCAAGCTCGCGTGCCCGGGTCCCCGCCATGGTGCCATCAAGCTGGATCCACCGGACGCCGACCCCGCGAACCCAGTCGATGAGCCGCCGCGGATCCGACGTGCCCGTCGCCTCGAAAACCCCCGTGAGCGAGATCCCGACCCCGGCTGCTTCCATGGGGTGGTTGTATGCGGGCGACCCGGGTGCGACTACCGTCCCGCCGTGGCACGCAGGCCAGTTTCCAAGCCCGTCAGGGTGACCCCGCGCCAGCAGGAGCGAGCCCGCCGACTCATGGCCGCTCTTGACGAGCACTACCCCACCGCGCACTGCGAGCTGAAGTTCACATCCCCCCATGAGCTGCTGGTCGCCACCATCCTGTCGGCCCAATCCACCGACGCGGGAGTCAACCGGGCCACGCCCGCACTCTTTGCACGCTTCCCCCGGCCCGCCGATTACGCCGCGTCAACCCCGGCGGAGATCGAGCGCTTCATCCGGTCCATCGGCCTCTACCGGGCCAAGGCCCGAGCCATCCACGAAGCCATGACCGCGATCGTCGAACGCTTCGGCGGACAGGTCCCCCGCACCATGGACGAGCTGCTGACCCTCCGCGGGGTGGCTCGCAAGACCGCCAATGTCGTCCTCGGAAACGCGTACGGGATCAATGTCGGGTTCGTGGTGGACACGCACATCGACCGGCTTTCCAAGCGGTTCGGACTGGTCCCCCAGACCGCCAGGGTTGACCAGGTTGAGAAGCGGCTGATGGCCCTGTTCCCGCGCGAGCACTGGTGCAAGCTCTCGCACCAGATTATCTGGCACGGCCGCCGCGCCTGCCGCGCCCGCCATTGCGACTGTTTCGCACATCCGATCTGTGCCACGTTCGGACCTTGCGGGACGGATTCGGTGCGGGGTTCCCGGTGCGAAGGGTGCAAGAAGGGGATTGCACCCCAGGAATAGTCCGGAAAAGCCGTTTGCCCCGCCCCGGCTTTGAAGTACCTTGTGGGGTAGGTCGTCGCATCTCCGCACCCCCGCCTGGGAGGGCTGTTTATGTCATTCCGTCGCTTGGTGGTCGCCACCACGTTCTCCGTTGCCGCCGTTTACGCCGCCGCAAGCCCGCAGCCGCCCTGGACGGGCGTGCTTCTCTCGCCCGGCGATTCGCCCGTTCCGCCCGGGTTCACCTCGCTCGTCCGCCACGACGACGCGGTGGGCGAACTTCTCTCCGCCCAGGAAGCCTTCCTGACGCAGCTTCCCCTGGACGCGGAAACGACCGTCGACGCGATCCTCTCCCGCATCGACCCCTTCACGCCCGAAACGCGCCTGGTCGTTGTCGGTGACGACGGCGAGTACGAAATCGCCCATCCGGCGGTCGCCAGCTTCCGGGGCACGCTCGCCGGCTACGAGGGTTCGTCCATCTTCATTTCCGTCTCGCCCCGGTGGGTGTACGGGTACGCGACTCTTGACGACCGGACGTTCATCATTTCATCCGGGCCGGCCACCGACCCCAGGGACCCGGTCGTGTACGACACGGCTCGGATCTCGCCCGACGACCTGGCCATCGTCATCCCGACGTGCCAGACCGACGAGTCGTACATCATCAACCAGGCCGCCCAGCGGACGAGCGACGCCCACGGGTCGACGACGCGCGCGGGCCCGTGCCGCATCGCCAAGGTCGCGTGGGAATCCGACTACGAGCTCACGCAGATCTTCGGCGGCGACCCGAACCTCTCCACGGCGTACATCTCCCTCGTGACCGCGGCGATGACCGACATCTATCTCCGCGACGTCAACACACGCATCGTGACGCCGTACATCCGCGTATGGACGACCTCGGCCGATCCGTGGGACCAGCCCTCGACCGGCGCGCAGCTCGACCAGTTCCGGGCGCACTGGGCCACCAAGATGTGGTCCGTCTCCCGCAACCTGGCGCACTTCCTCTCCGGCCGCGGCTTGGGCGGAGGCGTCGCGTGGGTCGGCGTCGTGTGCAACTCGCAGTACGGCTACGCGCTGTCGGCGAACCTCGCGGGCTCCTTCCCCTACCCGCTCCAGGACAACCGCGGCGTCAACTGGGACCCGTACGTCATCGCCCATGAACTGGGCCACAACTTCGGCACGCTGCACACGCACGACTACACCCCGCCGATCGACACCTGCGGTCTGGGGCAGTGTGCCGGCTACCTGGGGAACGGCACCATCATGTCGTACTGCCACCTGTGCTTCAACGGCGTCGCCAACATCAAGCTCAAGTTCGGGGACCGCGTCAACGAGCGCATCCTCACCTACCTGGCCGACGAGGCGCCCTGCGAGCTCGCCGACCCGCCCAAGTTCAACAGCCACCCCGGAAACAAGACCGTTGACCTGGGGGCCACCGTCACGTTTACGCCGGCCGTCACGACCCCCGGGCTCCCGCAGTACCAGTGGTTCCACGACGACGTCGCGATCCCCAACGCCAAGGCCCAGCAGCTCACGATCACCAACGTCGGGCCCGATGACATCGGCGCCTACGTCCTGCGCGTGAGCAACGAGTGCAACACCGTGTTCAGCAACCCCGGGACGCTCCTGGTCCGCTGCCCGGCCGACTTCGACGGCAGCCTCTTCGTCGACAACGACGACTTCAATCTCTTCGTTGAGGCCTTCGTCGCGGGCGGCATGAGTGCGGACTTCGACAAGTCGGGATTCGTCGATATCGACGACTACACCGGGTACGTGCTTGCCTTCGAGGCCGGCTGCTGAACCGCGCGGGCACCGCGTACGCACACACCCGAACTGGTCGGCCGTGGCTCCCGCCCCGCCGGTGGCCACGCGCCCGTCACACCGCCGAGCACACCTTCCGAGCCGCGTCGCCCAGGTCGGTCGCCGACTGCATCGTCGGGATGTCCTTCCGAGCCGCGTCGAGCAGCTTCCGCCCGGCCTCGACGTTCGTCCCCTCGAGCCGCACCACCAGCGGTACCTTGAACCCCACGGACCCGTCGGGGTTCTTGTACCCGCGCGCCGCGTTCACGATCCCCTGCGCGATCACGTCGCACTTCATGATCCCGCCGAAGATGTTGACGAGCACGCCCTTCACCGCCGGGTCCGAGAGGATGATCCCGAACGCCTCCGTTACCGCTTCCTCCGACGCGCTGCCGCCCACGTCCAGGAAGTTTGCCGGCTCGCCCCCGCACAGCTTGATGATGTCCATCGTCGCCATCGCCAGCCCGGCCCCGTTCACCAGGCACCCGATGTTCCCGTCCAGCGGGATGTACGACAGGTTGAACTTCTTGGCCCGAGCCTCCGACCCCGACTCCTCCGAGGGGTCGGCGAGCTGCTCGATGTCCGGGTGACGGAACAGCCCGTTCTCGTCGAAGTTGAACTTCGCGTCGATCGCCATCACCGCCTGGCCGCCGTCCGCCGCCGCCACCACCAGCGGGTTGATCTCTGCCAGCGAGCAGTCCTTGTCGACGTACAGCTTCGCGAGCTTGAGCATGATGTCCGCCGCCTGCGAGACCAGCTTCCCGCGCAGCCCCAGCGCGAACGCCACCCGCCGCGCCTGGTGCGGCTGAAGCCCCAGCAGCGGGTGCAGCGGCTCCTTCAGGATCGCGTCCGGGCGGTCGTGCGCCACCTGCTCGATCTCAACCCCGCCCTCGCGCGACGCGATAAGCACGTTGCGGCGCGTGCGACGGTCGGTCGTGATCGCGAGGTAGAACTCCTCCTTGCCGCCGCCCGGCCGGTCGGCGATGTCCACCGCGGCCGCGACCAGCAGCTTCGACACCGCGAGCCCCTCGGCCGGCGTCTGCGGCGACTTCATGCGGTTGGTGAGCATGAAGCGGGCCGCCTCCGTCGCCTCCTCCGGGGTCTTCACCAGCTTCACAAAGCCGGCCTTGCCGCGGCCGCCGGCGTGCACCTGCGCCTTGATCACGGCCACCGCGCCCGCCTGGCCGGAGGTCACGGACTTGAACGCGCCCGCGGCCTGCTCGATCGAGGTGATCACCTGCCCGGACGGAACCGGAATCTTGTAACTGGCGAGGAGGTCGCGCCCCTGGTGCTCGTGAATCTTCATAGGGGGCGATGGTAGCGCAACGTGGCCGGTCCGGGCGCGTCTCCCGCGAATGCGGCGGCACGCACCGCGTGCTTCTCAGCGGTGAGAAAACACGCGGAAGTGGCAAATCGGCCCGCTCGCGTCCTAACGTTTTGTGCTCGCCTTTTACCGAAGGAACAAGTCATGGCAATTCGGATCGGCATCAACGGGTTCGGACGCATCGGCCGCCTGGTCTACCGCATGGCGGCGGAGCAGGGCATCGAGGTGGTCGCGGTCAACGACCTGGTTCCCGCCGACAACCTCGCGTACCTGCTGAAGTACGACACCATGCACCGCCAGTTCATGCTCGGCGGCAAGCCCGCGGAGGTCTCCGCCACCGAGAACTCCTTTACGGTCAACGGCAAGACCACCAAGACCATGGCCGAGAAGGACCCCGCCAAGCTCGGATGGAAGTCCATGGGCGTCGAGTACGTCCTGGAGTCCACCGGCCTGTTCACCGACGCCGAAAAGGCCCAGGCCCACATCGCCGGCGGCGGCGCCCGCCGCGTGCTCATCTCCGCCCCCACCAAGAGCGAACCCAGCGTCGTTCCCACCTTCTGCCTGGGCGTGAACCACGAGCACTACGACCCCTCCAAGCACACCATCGTCTCCAACGCCTCGTGCACCACCAACTGCCTCGCCCCCGTGGCCAAGGTCATCCAGGACTCGTTCGGCCTCGAGGAAGGCCTCATGACCACCGTCCACGCCGCCACCGCGACCCAGCCCACGCAGGACGGGCCCAGCAAGAAGGATTGGCGCGGCGGCCGCAACGCCTACCAGAACATCATCCCCGCGAGCACCGGCGCCGCCAAGGCCGTCACGCTCTGCATCCCGGCCCTCAAGGGCAAGCTCACGGGCATGGCCTTCCGCGTGCCCACGGCCGACGTCTCCGCCGTCGATCTCACCTTCCGCACCGCCAAGGACACGTCGATCGCCGACATCCACGCCGCGATGAAGACCGCGGCCGAAGGCTCGATGAAGGGCATCCTCGGCTACACGGACGAAGAGGTCGTCTCCAGCGACTTCATCGGCGACCGCCGCAGCTCGATCTACGACGCCAAGGCCGGCATCGAGCTCAACAAGCGGTTCTTCAAGATCGTCAGCTGGTACGACAACGAGGCGGGCTACGCGGCCCGCTGCATCGATTTCATCAAGCTGATGGCGAGCAAGGACGGGGTGAAGTAACACGGCATCGAAACCCGAGCATGCCGGCCCGCACGTGGCCCCCGGGCGCGGGCCGGCACTGGGACCGCTGGGCGCCACGCTGGTGGTGCTCTGTGGCTGCATCGGCGGCCTGGTGATCTCCCTGTTCCTGGCGACGGACCGCCTCCTCGCAACGTTCGCCATTCCAATCGGCCTGGCGGTCGGTGCGGGAGGCGCCGGAGTGCTTGCGTCCTACCGTCGGAAGCGAGCGATCGCCTGGTCGATGCTCCTCTGTTACTTGCCGCCGAGCGCGGTCGCAGCCTCCGCGAGGATCTGGATCCCTGATCAGGCCATACCCGTTGCAGCGGCCATCTGCTGGCTGTTCTGCGTGCTGATCACGGCAGACTACGGATGGTTTCTGAGACAGCGGCGCCGATGATCCTGTGGCGTTGAAGGATCGGATCCGCCGGCGCCGTGAACGAGGCCCATCGCGCAGTCAGCACCCCGCCTCGAACGCCCGGACGAACGCGTCGAAGTCGTCGGTATCCACAAACCCCGTTCCGTCGAAATCGGCGTTGTCGGTACCCGCTTCGAACGCCCGCACAAACGCGTCGAAGTCGTCCGTGTCGACGAACCCTGTGCCGTCAAAGTCCGCCGGGCAGCAGTTCTCGACCGTCAGCATGGCCCGAAGGCTCGTCACGCTCCCGCAGTCGTTGGTCACGACGCAGTCGTACGGCCCGGCGTCCCCCGGCCCGGCGCTGGGGAGCTCAAGCGTTGAAGCCGTCGCGCCCGGGATCGGCATCTCGTCGACCCGCCACTGGTAACCGGTCGCGCCGACCGCCACAACTTCCAGCAGGACCGGTCCGCCCGAGCACACGGTCGCGTCGGTCGGGTGTGACGTGATCGTCGGTTCGCACGGCGACGACCCGTACTCGTGCGCGCCCATGTCGACGACCGGCGCCGGGCCGACGCCGGTGTCAGGCTTCGCCGGATCATCGGCTCGCCGAGCGTTTCCCGTCAGATCCGTCGCGGTGCCCGCCGGAACGTCCGAGTTGCGTCCCGCGTCGATGCACGCGGATGCCCCCGTCAGCGAAAGTACGCCGCTCGCCAGGCTGGTGAACAGCGGGTCGGCCGTCTGGCAGCCCGGGTACTTGCTCTCGTCCGGCGGGTCCTCGCCCGGGTCGGGCGTGAGCAGATCCTGCACGCAGCTGTACTCGATGCTGTGAGCCCCCTTGAACTGCCACCGCCGCGGGCCCACCTCGGGATTGCTCGCCACATTCCCCCACACGATGCTGTTGCGCAGAACAGTCCGGGCACTCTGGAACGACTCGAACCCCGCCGCTTCAAAGCCGCGATTCCGAGCCACCACGCAGTTCACGAGCGTGGCGTCCACCGGCTGGAACGAGATCACCATCAGGCCGCCGCCGTACCCGCCGTCGCTCCAACCCCCGCTCAGCGTCGTCTCGTAGCACAGGTTGTCCCAGAACTCGCAGTTGATGATCTCCGCCGAGTTCCACAGCGACGCCCCGCCGCCGGCCGGCGCCGAGTTGCTCCGGAACGTGCAGTCCTTCATCAGCAGCGGCGTCAGAAAGCAGCTCAGCCCTCCGCCGCGTGCAAGCTCATACCCGCCCGCCCCGTTGAACTGAGAAGCGTGATTCGCCCGGAACGTGCACCCCTCGACCCGGGCCGATGTCATCATCCACAGCGAGAGTCCCGCCCCCTGGCCCTCGGACCCGCCCGACCCGCTCGTGCAGTAGTTCTCGCTGAACACGCAGCCCAGGATCACCGCGGTGCCCGTCCCGGTCGCGCACACGCCGCCGCCCTTGCCCAGGTGCACCCAGTTCTGATGGAACGTGCAGGATTCGAACACCGCGTTCGACCCCGTCGCGAGCGCCGCCCCGCCGGAACTGAAGCCCGCCAGGTTCCGCGTGAAGGTGCAGCCTCGGATCGTCGGCGCGCCTCCCTGGATGTAGATCCCGCCGCCGCCCGGGCTGCTCGACGAAGCGGCGGAACCGCACCGGACCTCGAACCCGTCAAGAACGGCGCCGGCGTCCACGTCGATCGCCGTCACCACGTGCGAGCTGTTGGGAGTGTGGATATTCCACCCCACATACCACGCGCCGCTCCCGTAGGTGTCGTCCTGCCCCAGGTCGCCGGAGAGCACGGTCGGGTGCGCGACCGGATCGCGCTGGGACCGGTAGTGCTCGGTCCCCAAGAAGCCTCCGAGCACCGCAACGCCCGATTTCATTTGGAATGACGCCGCCGTGTCGCCGGGCACACCCGGCAGGTACGTCCCCTCGGCGACCCAGACCTCGTCACCGGCCTCCGCCGCGGCGAGCGCCGCCTGCAGGTCGGCGAACGCGTCCGTCCAGGATGTGCCGTTGCCGGCGCCGACCGCCGATCGGTCCACGTACAGCACGCCCGCCATCGAGGTCGATGCGAAAACCGCCGCCCACGCCGCCGCGAGCGCATGGAACCGCACGTGGCGGCCCGATTCCGTCTTGATCATGGCACGACTCCGCGGTTGCCCCGCACCAACAGGTGCACCTGCACGAGTCACAGCAAGGTCGCAGTCTAAACCCGCGGGTCCGCAATAACAACCACTAATATCTGCATTTGAGAAAATGGGCCGACCGGCGTCACGCCCTCGCGAGCTGGCCCCGCGAGCGCGTCTGGTCCATGTACCGCTGGAGGTTCCGGCCCGGGCACGCCGACTTGCCGATTTCCTGGTGCGTGTACACCCGGTTCACGGAGATCCGGTACGCCTGCATCTGCCGCGTCACGAATGAATCCAGCGCCGCGATCTGCGCGGCGGTGGGGGCCTGGCGGTCAAAGTGGCCCATGAGCATGATCCCAAGGTTGTGCTCGTTGTTGTTCGCGACGTGCGCCCCCTGGAGCGACAGCGACCGTCCCTCCCAGATGCGGCCCGACGGGTCGATCATGAAGTGGTAGCCGATGTCGGCGAAGGGCTCGCCCCGCCGGTTCATGTGCTCGGTGCGGATGCCGTTGAGCATCCGAGCCACGTCCGCCTGCGACCGCAGCGAGTCGTAGGGGATCGCGCTGTGGTGCACGGTGATGCGGCTGATGCCGTTCATCGCGTGCGCACGGCTCACGATCGGCGCCACGTTCGTCCACGAGCTCCGCGGCATCACCGCTCCGACCTGCGCCGGCGCAGGAGCGGGTGTCACCACCGGAGCCTGTGGGCGAACCGAGATCGGCGCCGGCGCTGGATCCTGCGTCGGCCATAGCGGCCCGGGCAGGTGCGCCGTCGGCTGGGCCGACCCCGAGGATTGGCATCCCCAGAGCGCAGCGCCCACCCCGGCCATGAGGCTTCCGTACAACCACTCGCGACGGCTGAAATGATCTGGGTTCACGCACTCTCTCAATCGACAGGACGCCCGGCGGATCTGCAACAAGCCTGCTCGCAAGTCTAAGTCCACCCGCGGCACCGGCGTCGCATGAACCGGCAAACAGGAACCCGGATTGCTCGGTTGGCCCGGCTTGACTCGATTGATACGGCTGTATAAAACAACCGTTTGAGATTCCGGATGGCCAGCGAGACATCCCAACTCCCGACGAAGGAACGCCTGCTCGAGGCCGCCGGCGAGGTATTCGCCGAGAAAGGTTTCCGGGATGCGACCGTGCGCGACATCTGCGCCCGGGCCGGCGCCAACCTGGCCGCCGTCAACTACTACTTCCGCGACAAGGAATCCCTCTACGCCGCCGTATTTGAGCACACCCGGCGGTACGAGCAGGAGCACTACCCCATCAACCGGTTCGAGGCCGACGGCGACGCCCCGGCGCGCCTGGCCACGTTCATCCGCCAGTTCTGCCTGCGGCTCTTCGATGCCGGACGCCCCAACTGGCACATCAAGCTGGTTTCGCGGGAGATGGTCGAGCCGACCGGCGAACTCGAGGCCATCGTCGACCAGGCCATCCGCCCGAAGTTCGAGATCCTGTGCTCGATCGTCGCCCAGATCGTCGGACGCCCGCCGACCGACGACGTCTGCCAGCTCTGCGCCGCGAGCGTGATCGGCCAGTGCCTCCATTACCACCACTGCAAGGAGGTCAGCCGGCGGCTCTGCTCGGGCTGGCAGGAATCGGACTCGTTCCTCGACGACATCGTCCGCCACGTCACTTGGTTCAGCCTCAAGGCCCTCGACGGCATCCGCGACGATCTGGCATCCGGGCGAGTCACCGCCTCCGAACTCAAACGACCGGGCGGGTGCCCATGATCCAGATCGCCATCAAGATGCTCACCGGCGACCGCGCCAAGTTCCTCGGCATCCTCGTCGGGCTGACCTTCGCCACCCTGCTCATCACCCAGCAGTCCGCGATCTTCGTCGGGCTCATGACCCGCACCTACTCGTTCGTCACCGACACCCCGGTCGCCGACCTGTGGGTCATGGACCCCGAAGTCGAGCACCACGCCGACGCCAAGCCCATGCTGCCGACCGAACTCCAGCGGGTCCGCAGCGTCGAGGGCGTGGACTGGGCCGTCCCGATGTTCAAAACCTTCGCCCGGATGCGGATGCCCAACGGCGCCCTGCGCAACTGCATCCTTGTCGGCGTCGATGACGTCACCCTGATCGGCGGCCCGCCGCAGATGGTCCAGGGGTCGATGAGCGACCTCTACCGCACCGACGGCGTGATCATCGACCAGGACGAGATCGACCGCAAGCTCGCCGTCTTCGACCGCGACCCCGCCACGCGCGAGCCCATCGGCGAGAAACGCCCCATGCGCATCGGCGACGTCCTCGAGCTCAACGACCACCGGGCGCAGGTCGTCGGCACGTTCCGGGCCTCCAAGTCCTTCTTCTGGGAGCCCACCATCTACACGACCTACAGCCGGGCGCTGCGGTTCCATCCCAATGAACGCCGCCAGCTCCACTTCATCCTCGTCCGAGCCGCCGCCGGTGAGGACCTGGAGGCGCTCGCCGCCCGGATCCGCGAACGCACCGGCATGGCCGCGTACACGCAGCCCCAGTTCAAGTGGCTGACCGCCAGCTACATCCTCTCCAAGACCGGCATCGCCGTGAACTTCGGGATCGCCGTGCTCCTGGGCTTCATCGTCGGCGCGGCCATCGCGGGCCAGACCTTCCACAGTTTCACCGTCGAGAACATCCGCTACTTCGGCACGCTCAAGGCCATGGGCGCCGGCGACCGGACGCTGCTGGGGATGATCATCTCGCAGGCGCTGTGCGCCGCGTTCCTGGGATTCGGTCTGGGCGTCGGGGGCGCGTCGTTGTTCGGCTCGGTGGTCGCCCAGTCGGACCTGGCGTTCGAATTGAACTGGGTGCTCGTCGCGCTGGCCGGAGGAGCCGTCATCCTGATCGCCTGCGGCGCCGCGGCCATCAGCCTCCAGAAGGTGATCAGGCTCGAACCGGGGATCGTGTTCAAGGGCTGAAGCCCGTGTGCAGTCTGTGCCTTTTCTGATCGACCATGTTCCTCATCGCCCTCAAGATGCTCTTCGGTGACGCCGCCCGGTTCTTCGGGATCGTCATGGGCGTCACGCTCGCCTGCTTCGTGATCGCGCAGCAGGGCGCGATCTTCATCGGGATCATGAACCGCACCACGGCGCTGATCACCGACATGGGCTACCCCGACATCTGGGTGATGGATCCGAAGGTCCAGTACATCGACGACGTCAAGCCGCTCCAGGAAACCCAGCTCTACCGCGTCCGCGGCGTCGAGGGCGTCGCCTGGGCGAGCCGCCTCTACAAGGGCATGATCCGCGCCCGCCTCGAGGACGGCACCTTCCAGAACTGCAATCTCATCGGCATCGAGGACTCCACGCTCGTGGGCGGCCCGCCCGCGATGGAGCAGGGCTCCATCGCCGAGCTGCGCCAGTCCGACGCCGTCATCGTCGACAACATCGGCGCCGCCACGCGGCTGGCCCGGCGCCCGCACGGTCCCGACGGACCGACCGTCCCGCTGGCCATCGGCAACGTCCTGGAGCTCAACGACAAGCGCGGCATCGTCGTCGGCATCTCCCGGAACACCCGGACCTTCCAGTCGCAGCCCATGGTCTACACGACCTACGGGCGTGCGCTCCAGTATGCCCCCAAGGAACGCAAGAGCCTCAGCTTCGTCCTCGTCGGGGCCAAGCCCGGCCAGGACATCCAGGAACTTTGCCGGCGCATCACCGAGCGGACCGGCCTCGCCGCCTACACCCGCGACCAGTTCCGCTGGGTCACCATCGGCTACTACCTCAAGAACACCGGCATCCCCATCAACTTCGGCCTCGCCGTTTCGCTGGGCTTCCTGATCGGCACCGTCATCACCGGCTTCATGTTCTACAACTTCACGCTCGACAACCTGCGCTTCCTCGGCACGCTCAAGGCCATGGGCACCGGCGACGTGAAGCTGCTGTGGATGATCCTGCTGCAGGCGATCGTGGTGGGGCTGCTGGGCTTTGGAATCGGGATCGGCCTGGCCTCGCTGGTCGGATTCCAGAACCGCAACTCCCCGCTGGCGTTCTCGATGCCGTGGCAGCTGCTGATGGTCGCCGGCGCCGCGGTCATCGTGATCTGCATGCTCTCGGCGATGCTCAGCATGCGCCGCGTGGTGGTCCTCGAACCGGCCGTGGTCTTCAAGGGATGAGCCGCATGGTGATGGCAGCAAACGACCTCAACCCCCGCCCGCCCCTGAACGGCACCGCCAACGGTGGCGGCATGGCCGTCTCCTGCCGCGGCGTGACCAAGACCTACGGCACCGGCGGCGCGGCCGTCCGGGCCCTGCGCGGCGTCGACCTGGACGTGCGCCAGGGCGAGCTCATGATGCTCGTCGGTCCGTCCGGCTGCGGCAAGACCTCCCTCATCTCCGTCATCGCCGGCGTGCTCGACCGCGACGGCGGCGACTGCACCGTGTTCGGCGAGGATTTCGCCCGGATGTCCAGCCGCGAACGCACCTCCTTCCGCGGCCGCAACATCGGCTTTGTCTTCCAGGCCTTCAACCTCATCCCCACGCTCAACATCGCCGAGAACGTCGCCGTCCCCCTGCTCATCAACGGCTGGTCCATGGTCAAGGCGGTGGGCGAATCCCGCCGCGTGCTCGAGCAGGTCGGCCTGGGCGACCGCTGGAAGGACGTGCCCAGCCGCCTCTCCGGCGGCCAGCAGCAGCGCGTCGCCATCGCCCGGGCCCTGGTCCACCACCCGCGGCTGATCGTCTGCGACGAGCCCACCAGTGCCCTGGACCACGCGACCGGCGAGAAGGTCATGGAACTCCTCAAGGAAACCGCCGTCGGACGCGGAAAATCCCTCGTCGTCGTCACCCACGACGCGCGAATCTTCCAGTTCGCCGACCGCATCGCACGCATGGACGACGGGCACATCATCGCCGTCGAACAGGCCGAGGCCGTCATCCGCCAGGCCGCCAGCTCCGGAGCCGGATCATGATCAGGACATTCCTCATCCCGCTGCTCGCCATCGCCGGCGTCATCTTCGGCGTCATCACCGTCGTCAAGGGCAGCAAGCCGCCGCCGGCCTCCCCGCCCGTGATCGAGCCGCCCCGTGCCCCCTTCGAAACCTTCGTCGCCGGGTCGGGCATGATCGAGACCAGCACGCAGAACATCGCCATCGGCACGCACGTCGCCGGCGTCGTCAGGAACGTCGCCGTCGTCGTCGGCAGCGACGTCAAGCAGGGCGACGTGCTCTTCGAGATCGACGACCGCGACCTGCAGGCAGACCTCAAGGTCCGCGAGGCCGCCGTGCTTGTCGCCACCGAGCAGCTCCGGGTCCTCCGCGAGAGCCCCCGCCCCGAGGAGATCCCGCCAGCCGAGGCCAAGGTCGCACAAGCCAGGTCGCTCCTCGAAGACACCGAGAACCAGCTCAACCGCTGGCAGAACGTCAACGACCCCCGGGCCGTCAGCCAGGACGATCTCAGCCGCCGCCGCTTCGCCGTCGAAGCCGCCCGAGCTCGCCTCGCCGAGGCACAGGCCTCGCTCGCCCTGCTGAACGCCGGCGCCTGGGCGCCCAACATTGCCGTCGCCCAGGCCCAGGTCGCCTCCGCGCAGGCCGCGGTCGACGAGGTCAAGATCGAGATCGAACGCCGCGTCGTCAAGGCGCCGGTCACCGGGCGGGTCCTCCAGGTCAACATCCGCGTCGGTGAGTTCGCCCCGGCCGGCGCCATGTCCACGCCGCTGATGATGATGGGCAGCGTCACGCCCCTGCACGTCCGCGTCGACATCGACGAGAACGACGCCTGGCGGGTCGCCGCCGGCGCCAAGGCCGTCGCCTTCGTCCGCGGCAACAAGGCCCTGAAGACCGATCTCGAGTTCGTCCGTTTCGAGCCCTACGTCGTGCCCAAGCGTTCCCTCACCGGAGAAAGCACCGAACGCGTCGACACCCGCGTCCTCCAGGTGATCTACAGGTTCAACCGCGGCGACATGCCCGTGTATGTCGGCCAGCAGATGGACGTCTACATTGAAGCCCCCTCGCTGGAATCGATCATGGACGGCGCAAAGGCCGCGTCGCCCGCGATCGCCCCGAACCAGACGAACTGACGGCGGCCACGCGCTCGCCCGCATCCCGAGGAAGATGATGAAGCACGCAATTACGCTCAGCCTGACCGCCGGTCTCGCCGCCCTGTGGGTCGGCGGCTGCAAGGTCGGTCCCGAGTACCAGCAGCCGCAGACCTCCGCGCCCGCCGCCTTCCACGGCCTCGACCATGGCTCCGAGGCGCCCTCGCGCCTCGTCCCCGGCCAGGTCTCGATCGACCGCTGGTGGACCTCCCTCAACGATCCCACGCTCGAATCGCTCCTGGAGCGCAGCGTCGCGGCCAACCTCGATCTCCGCCTCGCGCACGCCCGTCTCCGCGAGGCCCGGGCCCAGCGCGGCGTCGTCGCCGCCGACGAGCTGCCCAGCGTCAACGCCCAGGCCGGCTACGAACGCGGGCGGTCCAGCGAGAACACCCAGCGCGGCTTCCAGACGTTCGAGCCCTCCGAAGGCTCGGACCTCTACCGCGTGGGCTTCGACGCCTCGTGGGAGATCGATCTCTTCGGCCGCGTCGCCCGGTCGGTGGAAGCCGCCGACGCCGATGTCGCCGCCGCCATCGAAGACCGCAACGACGTGCTGGTCTCGCTCGCCGCCGAAGTCGCCCGCACCTACGTCGAGCTCCGCGGCTTCCAGCGCCGCGTCGCCGTCACGGAGTTCGCGGTCCAGACCGAACGCGATTCGCTCGATCTCGTCGAGGCCCGCAACCGAGCAGGCCTCGCCACGGAGCTCGACGTCGCCCAGGCACAGTCCCAGCTCGCCACCCGCAGCTCTCAGCTCCCGCCCCTCCGAGCCGGCATCAAGCGCTCCATCCACCGGCTCTCGATTCTCATGGGCCAGGAGCCGGGCACGCTCCTCGAAGAGCTCACCCCCGTCGCCGCCATCCCCACCGTCCCGCCGGAGATCGCCGTCGGCGTCCCCGCCGAGCTCCTCCGCAGGCGCCCCGACATCCGCCGCGCCGAGCGGCAGGTCGCCGGCGCCACCGCCCGCGTCGGCGTCGCCACCGCCGACCTCTACCCGCGCTTCACCCTGCTGGGTTTCTTCGGGTTCGAGAGCGATCACATCGGGGACCTCATCGACTCCAACAGCCGGCGCTGGTCCATCGGCCCTTCCATGAGCTGGCCGATCTTCGACGGCGGACGCGTGCGCTCGACCATCAACGTCCGCAACGCGCAGCTCGACCAGTCCCTCTTCACCTACGAGAAGGCCGTCCTCAACGCCTACGAGGAAGTCGAGAACTCGATGGTCTCGTTCATCCAGGAACAGGCCAGGCGGGCCGCGCTCGCCGCCGCCGCCGAGTCCAGCGACCGAGCCGTCGCCCTGGCCCGCGAACGCTACCAGAGCGGCCTGGTCGACTTCCTCAACGTCCTCGATTCGCAGCGCCTGCTCTACCAGGCCCAGGACCAGCTCGCCCTGAGCGAACAGTCCGTCACCGTCGAGGTGATCGCCCTCTACAAGGCGCTCGGCGGTGGGTGGGAGCCGCCGCCCGATGCGCCGGCCCAGCAGGACGCCGCATCCGCGTCAGCCCCGGCCGACCAGCCGCCGGCGGACAGTCCCGCGGAGTCGAACGAGGCGCGGCCCGGCTGATGCCCCCGCGGGCGGCGCCGCCTGTGCTTCACAGGTTCGCCTCTTCACCGAGCCGGATCACCTTCTCGTAGCACTCGCGGAAGAACGACGTGTACGCGATGCGGCAGCGCGGCAGGTACGTCGGGTCCTCGCGATTCCCCCACGACGACGTGATCTCCGAGACGTTGAGAGGCGAGAACTCAAGCTCCCGTCCGTCCGGCATCACGTGCGCCGGCCACGCGTAGAAGAGTTCTTCCAACTGCCGAACGATCGCGCCGTCCAACCGCCCGGCCGCCGCGGCAGCCCGAGCATTGTTCAGCGTCCGCCACGCGTCCCTCTGCGCATCGCCCACGTCGATCGCAAACGCGCCCATCATGACCCCAAGCGCCCGCCGCCAGCCCGCGGGCTTGGTATCGCTCGCCGCCTCGAACGGCGCCAGGTCCTTGTCCACGAATCGTTCCCGGTACTGCTCGTACATGATGCGACGGATCGGCATCCGCCGCAGCGAGAACCTCTGCGGGCCCATGTCGTCCTGGCTCGACATGCTCCGCGGCGGGAACTCCCACAGCGCCTGGCCCTCGGGCGTCATGCAGAACTCGATGAACCGTCGCGCCAGCGTCGGGTTGGGCCCGCCCCGAAGCACCGAGATCGGATCCGCATCGATGTACGTCGCCCCCCGCGGGTCCACGTACCCGACCCGGCTCGTCGCGGGGTCCTGGCCGTCCGCGAGCACGAACTGTGCCTGCCCGCGGCCGTAGAAATCGATCGCCAGCCCGACCGCGGCCTCGCCCTGGCTCACGTCGATCGGCGGCTTGGTCGACGACCCCGTGAAGTACCGCGTGTTCGCGCACATCTCCCGCAAGAGCCGCCATCCCCGGTCCCACGACGCCTGGATCGACTCCCCCCTCGCATCCCACAGCGCCCTCACCCACGGGCTCTTGCGGTCCTTGGACTCCGCCACCAGTGCCGCGTCCAGCTCGCCGGCCCATCCTTCCGACCTCGCCGCCGCCCACAGCTCGTTGTTCAGGATGGCATCGAACGTCGTCGCGATCGACCCCGACTGCCGAGGGTCCGCGAGCGCCACCCACCCCGCCAGCTCCGGCCTGCACAGGTCCTGAAACTGCTCGGGTTCATCGAGCCCAAGCTCCCGGTAGCAGTCCTTGTTGTACACGATGCCGAAGGCCGAGAGCGCGCTGCCCACCCAGTACTGCTGGGGGTCGTACAGGTACTGGTTGCCGATGCGGTTCTCGCCGAACCACGCGTCGAGCGTCGCCTGGTCGAACCCCGCCGGCACCGACATCGGGATCGTCACGGACCGGGGCTTGCCGTCGGCGTCGGCTCCGACCCGCACCGTCACGCCTTCCTTCACCCGGCCGTGATCGAACGACCCGCCGCCGAACAGCAGGTCGAACGTCATCACCCCCGGCTCGCACGACCCGTCGGGCTTGATGTCACCCGCGAGCACCGCCGTCGTGTACTGCGCCTGGAGCAGCTTGAGCAGGTCGCTGGTGCCGATCGGACCGCGCCAGTCGATCCGCGCCGGTGTGCCGTACGTCTTCTGGTGCCACGCCTCGAACGCCGGGCCGAACTCCTTGGCGATCTGCTGGACGTGCGGCGTCACGATGATCAGCGTCTGGTCCGCCGGCAGCGCCTCGCGCGACGACGCCGGCGGACGCAGCAGGAACGGCACGCCCAGGATCAGCGCCAGCGCCCCGAGAATGAACGGTGTCGCAAAGCGGGAAGACATGAGCCGAGTCTAGGGGCCGCTGGCACGCGGGCCCGCAAATTCTCCCGGTGATTAGCCCGGGGCGTCAGCCCCGTCGCATTGCTCGGCGGGGAATCAGCACCGGAGTCTTCGCCATGAACACGCGCCACACCGCGTCCGCGCTCATCCTGCTTCTTGCCTCGGCCGGCGCCGCCGCCCGCGGTCCCGTCGAGCCGCCCCCAGGCTCCATCTCACCCAGCTACAAGACATTGACCGACATCGAGCCCCGCACGGCGCTCTCCGACGCGAACACCCCGGGCGACAACGACTCCACGCCGAGCCTGTACCGCATCACGCAGCCCGGGTCGTACTACCTCACCGGCAACATCGAGGTTCCGGCAGGCAAGGTCGCCGTCGAGATCCTCGCCGACAACGTCACCCTCGATCTTTCCGGCTTCGAGATCATCGGCAGCGGGCCCGGCTCCTCGGCGCACTCGCTCATCCAGCGCGTAAACACGCCCCGCAACACCACGGTCCGCAACGGCACCATCCGCAACGCCGGCAAGCACGCGGTGGAGCTTGGCACCAACGCCACGGTCGAGCACATCCGCGTCTTCAACTGCGGCGACGGCGGGATCGTGCTCGTCGGCGCCCGCGGCATGATCGATTCCTGCCACGTCGACACCGTCGTCGGTGCCGGGATCTCCGTCACCAGCGACTGCCGGGTCAACGCGTGCATCGTGTACAGCGCGACGGGAGACGGGATCAAGACCGGCACCAACTGCCAGATCACGGACTGCCGCGTGAACACCATCGGCGGCGACGGCATCGAGATCGCGTACGGGTCAACGGTCACCGGCTGCTCGGTCCGGTCGGCCGCCGGCTGGGGCATCACCAGCTCGCTCAACAGCGGGACCGCCATCATCGAGTCCAACATGCTGACGCTGAACCTCATGGGCGGGATCCAGGTCTACGGCGGATCCCAGGTGCTCGGCAACACCATCAGCATGTCCGGTTCGTCGAACCCGTGCATCCTCGTTGTCGGCGACGGCAACATCGTCCGCGCAAACCTCGCGTCCAACGGGTCCGATGCGGTCCGGATCGAGGCTTCCGGCCAGGACAACCTGGTGGTCGGCAACTTCGCCCAGAACTCGGGCGTCGGCACCGGCTTTGCCAACGTCAACCTCGCCGCCAACGTCGTCGGCCCGGTCATCACCACCGCGGGCACGATCTCGTCAACCAATCCGCACGCCAACTTCAGCCGCTGACCCCGGCCGAACCGACTTGCTTCTCGATCGAACCCAGCAGCGCGACGACCCGCTTGCTCGAGGCGTCCACGCTCGCCAGCGCCGCCTCCGCCTGCGCCTTGCGTCCGGCACGCTTGTGCTCAATCACCTGGCGCACCAGCCCGTGCAGGCCGCGGTGCTCGGAGTCGAGCTCGTTCATCCCCGGCACCGATCCGTACTTGTTCAGTCCTTCACCGTGGAGCCAGGCGCCCACGTCGCACGCCCGGTCGTCGACGGCCTGCGCCTCGCTCAGGCCGGGTTTCCCGTCCAGGAAATCTCGAAGGTGCAGCTTCCACATCGAGTGCTTCAGTTTCGCGGACATGAAATCGAAGTTCATGGGATCGCCTTCCTTTCATGCGCCCAGCCGAGGATAGGCCGCGGCGACCCGCGTCCGGGCCCGCCCATCCCGGCGGGTAACATCCCGTATGGCAGATCCCTCATCGACAGCGAAGGTCGCACTGCTCACCGGCGCCGGCACCGGGATCGGCCTGGCCACGGGCGCACTGCTCGCCCGGGCCGGGTTTCAAATCCGGCTGGTCGGCAGGCGTGAATCGCTGCTGCAGGCCGCGGCCGCGCCGCTCGGCCCATCCGTCGCGCGGGTGCACACCGCCGACGTCGGCGACTACGACCAGGCCCAGGCGTGCGTCGACCGCGCGATCGAGGCGTTCGGGCGCCTCGACGTCGTCGTCAACAACGCCGGGCACGTCGCATCCATGCTCATCGGCGCCGTCGACGAATCTCGCGCCCGCCGCCTGTTCGACGTCAACGCCATCGGTCCGACCGCCATCATCAACCGCGCCTGGCCGCACATGGTCGCTCAGAAATCCGGGCGGATCATCAACGTCTCCTCGATGGCGACCGTCGACCCGTTCCCAGGACTGGGCGTGTACGCCGCCGCCAAGGCGGCCGTGAACCTGCTCGCCCGGGCCGCGCACAACGAGGGCCGGAGGCGGGGGATCCTTGCCTTCGCCGTGGCGCCGGGCGCGGTAGAGACCGCCATGCTCCGGTCGATCGTGGACGAACGGGCACTCCCGCCCGCCAGGACGCTCCAGCCCGACCAGGTCGCCCGCATCATCGTCGAATGCGCCACCGGTGCCCGCGACCATCAGAGCGGAGAGGTGATCACGGTCCCAAGCCCGTGATCCTCGCGGCCATGCCCGGGCGTTCGAGGGAACGCCGTTGAACGCCGGGTTGACCGGCGACAAAAAGAACGACGCTCGGCACAAGGCCGAGCGTCGTGTTCTTTCCAAGTGAGTCACCGGCACTGCCGCGGGAGGGTCAGTCCCCGGCCGCCGTCAATCTCAGCGCTTGCGGCGGAGCATCGCCAGGCCGCCGAGGCTGGCCAGAGCGATCGACGCGGGCGAGGGCACCACGACGAACGTGCTGGTCGCGCCGACCTGGTCGAGGGCCGACAGCGTGAACCGGAACTCGGTGCTCATGTCGTCGACCGACCCGATCGCGTCGAACCCGGGGCCGCTCTCTTCGCTGGCCTTGTCCGAGCCGAAGCCGTCCGGGATCGTCACGGGGCTGTCGATCAGGCTCGAGAACACCGTGCCCGAACCCGCCACGCCGCCGTTGTAGAACGCGCGGAAGAACTTGTCGCGGTCGAAGTCGCCGGTTGCGGTGGCGCCGTCGCCGTTCGAGTCGGTGACCGTCACGCCCGCGCTGGCCCGAGCCGTCGCGCTGGCGATGTTCGGGAAGCTGAGCAGCGTCGAGGTGATCACGAACGAGGTGTCGGCCGCGCCGGCGAACACCGCGAAGTTCATGTTGATCACCGGATCGGCGATCAGCAGAACGTTCAGGTTCGACAGCGTCGCGATCACGTCGCCGTCGTCGTCGACCATGTCGACCGCCTCAGACAGCCCGTCGATCAGCACGCCGTTCTCGAACGAGCTGTTCGTGATGAACTCGAGCTGCGCCGTGCCCAGGCTGCTCGTAGCCGTCACGGTAACCAACGAGCCCGAAATGCTGGCCGACGCGGCGCCAGCCGCGGCTGCCAAGGCGAGAATCGCCAAAACACGATTGCTACGAGGGTTCATCTCTTCACTCCTGATCCACAGAGCGCGAGGGATCTCCGCGACCTCGCGCCGAGGACTTCATAAGACTTCCAATCCGTCACGATGCGGATTGCTTGCGGTGAACTCCGGGAAAAGACCCGGAGGCTCTAGTCGATTAGGTACTCAGAACCGAACGGTTCCGCACTGGTGAGGAAAATCGCTCAAAAGTTCCTCGCGCCTCGCCCGCGCACGCCGCGCAGACCGCGCCAACCGTCGCGGTGCCGGCCCCACCCAGGATCGCCGCGGGCCTCGCCGCCTCAGTCACCCGACAGCATCCGACCGATCCCCCCGAGCACCGAACCCTCTTCCCGCGACCCGCCGCCGCCCGATGGGGCCGCTGCCAGGATGCGGTCCGCGAGCCGGGAGAAGGGCAGCGTCTGAAGCCAGACCGTTCCCGGACCCTTGAGCTGGGCGAAGAACAGACCCTCGCCTCCGAAAAGCTTGTTGCGGATCCCCGGCACCGTCTTGATCCCGTACTCGACCGATGGCTGGAACGCGACCAGGCACCCCGTATCCACATTCAGTGTCTGTCCGGGTTCCAGGTCGAACCGCATGAGCGTCCCGCCCGCGTGGCAGAACACCAGCCCGTGGCGGTCCGGCGACGACAGCCGCTGCAGGATGAATCCTTCGCCCCCGAACAGCCCGACCCCGATCTTGCGGGTGAAGGCGATATCCACCTGCACGCCCCTGGCGCCGCACAGGAACGAGTCCTTCTGGCACAGCAGCTCGCCGCCGAAGTCCCCCAGTTCGAGGGGGACCACCCGCCCGGGGTAGGGAGCCGCGAACGCCACGTCGCGCCGCTGCGACGCCGAGTTGGCAAAGACGGTGACGAAGAACGAGTCGCCGGTCAGCACGCGCTTGCCCGCCTCGAAGAGCTTGCCGAGCAGCCCGCCCGAATCCTGCTTCATTGAGAGCGACGTGGCCATTTCCACGCCCTCCTGCATGTACATCATCGATCCCGCCTCGGCGACGACCGCTTCGCCGGGGTCAAGGGTGATGACGACGGCCTGCATGTCCTCGCCGAGGATCTGGTAATCAACCTGGTCGGTGGGCATTGGGGTGCTCCCGGAGGGGCCGCTCGCCACGGGTCGCCCGTGGAGCGGCGATGTGCTAGGTTGCCCACTCTATGGAAAAACGCCGCCTCGCGCTTCATTGGAAGATCCTGATCGGGCTTGGTCTGGGTGTTGTTGCGGGCGTCATCCTCAACACCACCTGGGGCCCCGCGGCGTGGTCCAGGCTCGGTGTCGCGGACGCCAAGGCATACCTGGTCGGGACCGATGTCGACGCCAACAGCGCCGCCGGCGTCGGGGCATGGCTCGTCAAGGGCCTGATCAACCTCAACAAGCTCATCGGCGACCTGTTCATCCGGGTGCTGAAGTTCGTCGGCGTGCCCGTGGTCATGTTCGCGCTCATCGGCGCGGTCGCGGGCCTTGGCGATATCCGCAAGATCGGGCGGGTCGGCGGCAAGACCGTCGGGCTCTTCCTGACCACCGGCTTTCTCTCCGTGGTCATCGGCGTGGTCGTCTCCGGGCTGATCAAGCCGGGCGCCCTGGTGTCCGAGGAAACTCGGTCGCGCCTGGTCGCCGACCGGACCGGCGAAACCGCGATCGGGGCCGCGACCACCACGGCCCATTCCCTCACGCCGTGGAAGATTCTCACCGAGATCGTGCCCACCAACCCCTTCGCGGCGCTGGCGGGCGCCGAGATGCTCCAGGTCGTCTTCCTCTCGGTGATGGTGGGCATCGCGCTGAGCATGCTGCCCAGAGACAAGTCCGAGACCGCAATCCGCTTCTTCGACGGCATGTTCGAGGCGGTGCTCGTCATCGTGCGCATGGTGATGGTGACCGCCCCGGTCGCGGTGTTCTGCCTGGTGACGCCGATCGTCGCTGGGCTTGGGCTCGACGTGCTCCGGGCGCTGGCGGCCTACTGCGTGACCGTGGTGCTGGGGCTCGCGGTGGTGCTCTTTGGGCTCTACCCCATGGTGATGCTGCTGTTCACCAGGCGCGGCAACAAGGTCGGTTACCGGCGGTTCTTCAAGGCGATGGCGCCCGCGCAGCTCCTGGCATTCTCGAGCTCGAGTTCCTCCGCCACGCTCCCCGTCACGCTCAGTTGCGTGCGCGACCGGCTGGGCGTTTCCGAGGAGATCGGCGGCTTTGTCTGCACCCTCGGCACGACCGTCAACATGGACGGCACGGCGCTCTACCAGGCCGTCGCCGCCACCTTCCTCGCCCAGCTCTACGGCATCGACCTCACCATGGCCGACCAGATCGCCCTGGTCCTGACCGCCACGATCATCGCGATCGGCACCCCGGGCGTGCCGGGCGGCAGCATCGTGCTGCTCGTCGTCGTCCTCGAGACCATCCGCATCCCGACCGAGGGCATCGCCATCATCCTCGCCGTCGACCGGCTGCTCGACATGGCAAGGACCGTCATCAACGTCAGCGGCGACGGCATGGGCGCGGCGGTGGTGGGGGCCAGCGAGAACCAGCTCCTGAAGGAAGATGAGATCGGGGCGGAAGCGTCCTGAGACGTCACCGGACAGGCACTGGCCGCTCACCCAGCCACGGGGCGCTGGCCCTCAGTCGTCGGTCAGAAGACAACAAGTCAGGAACCGTTCAACCGTCGAGTCCGCCTCCGCTGTTCACTTTTCTCCGTTCACTCCGTCCATGAAACCGGGGTATGGTTCCGCCGAGCAAACATCCGCGGGAGGACGTCGATGGCAAACCGCTACATCGTGCATGGCAAGGACGCGGCAACCGGGCAGACGGTCCGCAAGGTGATCGAGGCGGGCTCCTCCAGGGAAGCCGAGGAGATCGCCGTCCGCATCGGCGTTGAAGTCCTGGGATCGGAACTCGAGCCCGACGGCTCGCCCGCTCGGCCCGCGCCCGGCGGCCTGGGCGCCATGTCGGGCGTGCGCGGCGGCATCCCCGCCGACACCCCGGAAGAAACGGTCTGGCAGGGAACGCCCAGCCAGTGGACCAATTTCTGGTGGTTCGTCGGCTGCATCCTCGTCGTGCCGATCCCCTTCGCGATCTACAACTACCTCAAGGTCAAGACCACCAAGTACGCGCTCTCCACCCAGCGCCTGCGCCTCGAGACGGGCATCGTCGCTCGCAAGATCGAAGAGGTCGAGCTCTACCGCGTGAACGACACCGCCGTGCAGCAGAGCTTCATCGAGCGGCTGCTGGGCATCGGCACCGTCTGGATCGAAACCACCGACGAGCGCAACCGCGAGGTGCTGCTCCAGGCCGTCCCCGACCCCGCGGGGCTCCGCGAGCAGGTGCGCAAGCACGGCGAGGCCCGTCGCCGCTGGCGCCGCGTCGCCGAGATCGAAGTGCAGTAGAGCTCCCCCTCGGCGGGCGGCGCACGTTCCGCGTCGGCGCGTCCGCGAACCGCCGTCTTACCGCGGCTCGCGAGCCATCTTCGACCATTCCATGTCGAGCGTTTGTCCCTGCTCGTCCGTGAGCGCCCGCACCCCGCGAAACGGCTGGCGCCAGATGTCCCACGAAACGATCATCTCGCACGCGAAGGGCTTGCACCGTTCCGAACCGCCCACGTCGACCACCAGCCGGTGGCGGCAATCCGCGTGCACCGGGTCAAAGTCCTTTCCGCCGGGGACGTGCGGCTCCACCCGGTCGGCAATCAGCCGGCCGCACAGCGCCGGCACCGGTCGGTCGATCCCTGAGCGTGTGACCACCCACACGACGTCGCCCTTCGAGACCGCCTCGAGGTCGTGATCGCCGCAGAGGCTCAGGCACATGCCGGGCTGCTGCCCGACTTCGGTGGTGCTTTCAAAGATGATGAACTGCATGAGGCCCGTCCTCCGGCGTGCAGGTCGGCGCGTCAGGCTCCGTGTGCGGCGCGCCGGCATCGGCGCTCTCACCGCGGCGGCGCTTGCGGCTCTGGACGCGGTCGGGGCTTGGCACACGCACATCGCGAGCCAGCCGCAGCCCCTCGAGCAGCCGGATGAAGAGGTAGCTGAAATCCAGCTCCCACCAGCGCAGCCCGTGGCGCGCGCTGGTCGGGAACGCGTGGTGGTTGTTGTGCCACCCCTCGCCCAGCGCGAGCAAGCCCACCAGCGCATTGTTGCGGCTCTCGTCGCGGCTCTCGAACGGACGTGTGCCCCACAGGTGGCACACGGAGTTGACGCTCCAGGTGACGTGGTGCACCAGCAGTACGCGCACGAGGCCGCCCCAGAGGAAGCCCAGCAGCACGCCCATCCACGACATCGAGAGGAGGCCGCCCAGGATCGCCGGGATCACCAGCCCGGCGATGACCCACAACTCGAAATGGCTGTTCGCCAGCACGATCGCGCGGTCGCGGCGAAGGTCCACCGCGTACTTGTCGAGCCCCTGGCTGGCCGGGCCGAAAAGCCAGCCAACGTGCGCGTGCACCGCGCCCTGGAGCGTCGCTCGGACGCCCTGCCCCCATGAGCCCCTCGCGGTGATATGCGGCGAGTGCGGGTCACCCTCGGCGTCGGAGTGCTGGTGGTGCTTGCGGTGCTCGGCGCACCACGCGATGACGGGCCCCTGCGCGGCCATCGAGCCGGCCGCGGTAAAGAGGTACCGCAGCAGCGGCGAGGTCGTGAACGACTTGTGCGTGCACAGCCGGTGGTAGCCGACCGTGACACCGCCGGCGGTCAGGACCGCCATGCCGCCCATGATCGCCAGGTACGTCCAGTTGAAGCTCTCGCCCCACAGCAGCACGATCGCGGCCGCCAGGCCCACCAGCGGCAGCAGCACGGCCAGGAGATTGATGATCGCCAGCTTGCGCCGGGCCGGCAGGCCCGCGTTGCCGTACACAGTCTCTGGAGACGCCGAGGGCGATGGCGCAAAGGAAGAAACCGCGCCCACGTCATCCGGCGGGCGCGAAGAAGTCGATGTCGGCATGTGGACGCAGCTCCGGCAAGCCAGCTGATTCGACCTGAGCAAAGTGGTGCAGGGCCGGAGCAAGTGGGTTGTCCCTGATAGTACGCGCCGCGGGGCCGGCTGTTCGCTCCGAGCCCTCCTTATACAGCACGGTCGCGGGCTCCGCGGCGCTGCCCTGTGGCGCTCTCAGCGGCGTTTGGTGCCATCCCGGCCGCGCAGGCTCGTTCCCGATGTTTAATTCCTCATCCGACGCCTAAACTTGGCCCCTATGGCCGAGCACAAGCCCGTTGTCTCTTCAACTCACTCCGGCGTCTGCCACTCCTGGTCACGCACGCTCATCCCGACGACGCGCGAGGCGCCCAACGACGCCGAGACGCCCAGCCACGTCCTCCTGCACCGGGCCGGCTTCATCCGCCAGGTGGGCGCAGGCATCTACGACTACCTGCCCCTGGCCTGGCGCACCCTCCGCAAGATCTCGACCATCGTCCGCGAGGAGATGGACGCGGCCGGCGCCTCGGAGATGCTCATGCCCGCGCTCGAGCCTTTCGAGCTCTTCGAGGGCACCAGGCGCCACGAGGACTACGGCGACAACCTCTTCCGCGTGAAGGACCGCAAGGGCCGCCTCAACGCCCTCGCGCCCACGCACGAGGAGGTAATCCCCCAGGTGATGATCGGGTCGGTAACCAGCTACAAGACGCTGCCGCTCAACCTCTACCAGATCCAGACCAAGTTCCGCGACGAGGCGCGGCCGCGCGCGGGCCTGCTGCGGTGCCGCGAGTTCCTGATGAAGGACGCGTACTCCTTCCACACGCACGTGGAAGGCCCCGGCGGTCTCAACGAGGCGTACGACGCCATGTACCGGGCGTACTCCAACATCTTCTCCCGCTGCGGGCTGGATTACTCGGCGGTCGAGGCCGAGAGCGGTCCGATCGGCGGCAGCGCGAGCCACGAGTTCATGGTCAACTGCGCCAGCGGCGAGGACACCATCCTCCGCTGCCCGGTTTCGGGGTACGCCGCCAACGTCGAGAAGTGCGAGATCGGCGAGCGCTCCTGGTCCTTCGGCCAGGCCGCGCCGGGCGCCGGCCAGCCGACGGTGGTGGCGACGCCGGGGCTGCCGGGCATCGACGAGGTCGCGCGGTTCATGGGCGTGAAGGCCTCGTCGATGCTGAAGGTGGTGGTGTTCCAGAACAAGGCGCTGGCGGCACAGATTCGCGAGGCGAAGCTCGACGCGACGCAGCCGCAGACCCTGCCCAAGGGCGTGCTGTTCGTGCTCGCGGTCGTCCGCGGCGATCACGACGCCAACGAGGGCAAAGTCAAGGCCGCCGCCGGCTTCCCGATCGAGATGGCCGAGCAGTTCCTGATGGACAAGTTCAAGTTCGCCACCGGCTTCATCAGCCCGGCGGCGATCCGGAACGACCCGGGCGGGCGGTTCCTCATGGTCGTGGACCCTGACGCTGCCCAGCCCGCCGGTGGCGGGGGCGAGAACGGGGGCTGGGTGACCGGCGCCGACATGCGCGACCACCACGTCAAGGGCTTCGTCTGGCGGGCCCACGTCGGCGACGTGCTCGATGATGCCTCGCGGGTGAAGGTCGCCGACATCCGCAACGCCGTCGAGGGCGACCCCTCGCCCAAGGCCGCCGGCGCGAAGCTGGTGACGGCCCGGGGCATCGAGGTCGGGCACATCTTCAAGCTCGGCACCAAGTACTCCGACGCCATGGGTTTCAGCGTGCTCGACCCCCAGCAGAAGCGGGTGAGCGTCATCATGGGGTGCTACGGCATCGGTGTCTCGCGCACGATGGCCGCGTGCGTCGAGATGAGCCACGACGACAACGGCATCATCTGGCCCGCGGCGATCGCGCCCTACCACGTGCTCATCGTGCTGATGAAGCCCGACGACGCCCGGCAGAAGGACGCGGCCGGCAAGCTCGCCTGCCAGCTTGTGGGCGCGGGCGTGGACGTCTTGGTCGACGACCGCGACGAACGCCCGGGCGTCAAGTTCAAGGACGCGGACCTGGTCGGCATCCCGCTGCGGATCACGGTGGGTGACAAGGCGCTCGACGCGGGCGGCGTGGAGTTCAAGCTGCGGCGAGACACCCAGTCCAAGGGCGAGGTCGTCGGGCTCGACGCGATCGTGCAGCGCTGCCTGGGCGAACTGAAGTGATCACGGGCCGAACACCAAGGCGAGAATCCCCAGCACCACCTCGGTGACGAGCAGCGACCCCTCGTCCAGCTTCTCCCGCCCCTGCACCGCGCCGCGCATCGCGGCCGGGTTTTCCAGCAGTTCCTCCAGCCGCGGCGGGATCTTCCGCTCGCCGATGATGCGGCGGATGTACTGCACCAACGCCGGCAGCTCGCTCCTGTCAACCCAGACCATCTTGCACCGCTCGCAGCGGTCGATGACCGTGGCGGCGTCGATCGAGAAGCTCGTCGACGGCGTGCGGCAGCGGCCGCACGAGATAGGGGCCTGGTGCTCGATGACATGAACCGCGGGCCGGGTCGGGTCCGCGTCGACGGGCACCGGCCGTGACGCGATCGTCCGAGCCAACTGCCCGGGATCAAAGCCAAGCCCGCCGCACGCGGGGCAGCACCAGCACGCCCGGCTGGATTCCTCGATGCGCAGCAGGGCCACCGGCGCCCCGGAAACCTTGTGGCAGCGCGGGCACAAGGGGTGCGACGCGGAGATCGCCGTCCCGCACTCGGGGCACTTGCCGTCGACGTCCAGCCCGACCAGGCTGTAGGTGCAGGTCACGCACGCGACGGGATCGGTGATGGTGGCGTGCAGATGGTTCATGAGGCCCCCAGCTTGCCGGGCATGATATAAGTTCCAGCGCGGGCGATGCGGTCCGGCGGGCCAATGGCGCCTGCGGCATGCACGTGGTTTTCACGCGTGTAACGACCACCGGCGTGCGCACCGCTGTGGATATGCGCCACGATCGCTTCGGCCGCGTTTCGAACCCGTGGGTGGGGCCCACGGGTGCCGGCCGCCATCGACGCGGCAGGACGCCTGCACACCGTGTTTGCGGGGATCGTCAACATCCGTGCGCGGGCCGAAGGACCGAGCGACCGGGTGGCTCACTCGCATCACCGGCCCCAAATGACAGGAGCCCGGGCATGACCCGGGCTCCTGGACTCGTGCGTCGGATGGATCTCGAACGCCTACTTCTTCTTGCCGTCCTTCTTCTGGTCCTTCTTGCCGTCGTCGGTCACGGGCTTGCCCGAGGCGATCTGCTTGAGCGGCTCGTCCATCTTGAGCGGGTGGCCGATCCAGGCGATCTTGCCCTCGCCATCGACGATGAAGGCGGTGGGGATGCCGGCCTGGCCGGAAGCGTCCATCCACTCCTTGACCATCTCGCGGTCGGAGTCGTACGCGACGCGGTAGTCCATCTTCTCGCCCTGGTCCTTCACGAACTTCTCGAGATTCTCCAGGCGATTGTCGGGCCCGGAGGCGGGCTTGCGCTCGCTGCCGGTCACGCCGATGACGGTGACGTCCTTGTGCTGCTTCTGGAGCTCGGTGAGGTGGGGGATGCTGGCACGGCACGGGCCGCACCAGGTCGCCCAGAACTCGACCACGTAGGTCCGGCCCTTCTCAAAGCCGGTGACCTGCTCGCCCTTGATCCACTTATCGACCTTGATGGCGGGGGCCTTGTCGCCGACCTTGAGCGTGATCTCGCGCTCCTTCTGGGCGGGCTTCTCCGCGGGCTTGTCGGCGGCGGGCTGTGCCACAACCAGGCCGGCGGACGCGAGCAGGACGGCCGAGGCGAGCACGATCGAACGCGATTTCAGAGCGGGCATATCGGATTCTCCGGCACTGGAAACGACGGCCGCACCACGCGTGCGAGCCGGTACAGTGTATTGCCGCCGATCGCGGCGCCGTGGGAGCCTACTGGGGAACGGACAGGATGGACGCCTTTGAGATCGTGGACGCCTGCGAGGGCGCCGCTTGCGACGAGTTCCGCCGGCTGTGCGAGGAGTACGCGGCCTCGCTGCCCTTCAGCCTGTGTTTCCAGGGTTTCGAGGCGGAAATGAGGTCGCTGCCCGGCAAGTACGGGCCGCCGACGGGCCGGATGTACGTCGCTCGGATCGGGGAGACCGCGGTCGGCTGCGCGGCGATCCGCGAGATCGCGCCGGGCGTCGCGGAACTCAAGCGGATGTACGTCCGCCAGGCCGCCCGGGGCAGGGGGGTTGCCCGGGCCATCGCCCAGCGGCTGATTGCCGATGCCCGGTCGATCGGGTACGAGCGGATGAAGCTCGACACCTCCGCGGACATGTACGAGGCCCAGAAGCTGTACCGATCGCTCGGCTTTGTGCCGACCGAACGCTACAACGACGACCCGATCGAGGACACGCTCTACTTCGAGCTGCGGCTCGGGCCGCGCGACGCGGCTACAGAGTCCCGGGCGTGAAATCGTTGAAGACGGCGTAGGCGTCCCGCCCGGGCGGCAGGTCCTCCCGCTGGCCGAGCGTCAGGATGTTGCCCAGCTTGCGGCGCATCTCGCGGTCGACCTCGAGCCGCTCGAGCCGGAGCTTCAGCAGGGGGTGGTCGGGCGGCAGCCGCCACTGCGCGTTGTGGTCGCCCTCTCGAGGGGGCGGCTCGCGGCCCAGCGCCTGCCGCAGCGCCGTGGGGAGGTCGGTCTCCTCCGACTCGCGGAGGGCGTCGAGCACCCGCAGTTTCCACGGATCAACGCGGGCGGTGTACCACTGTTCCAGTTCGTCAAGCTGGGCGACCTGGTCGGGCGTGAGGTCATCGAGCTTGCGGGCCTCGTTCAACTGGCCTTCGGCCCGGCTCTTGACCTCCACACGGCGGTTGACCTGCTGGTTGATCGCATCCTGGAGGCGGCGCTGGGCGTCGGGCGGCAGCATGGCGCTGATGGCCGCGATCGTTCGGAGGTTCAGGTCCCGGATCGATGCCCGGATGCGGGTCGCGTCGCGGAACATGATCTCCGCGGCCTGCGGGTCGGACTTGATGAGTTCCTCGAAGCGGGGTGAGTTCTGATCGATGAACGCGTTCCGCTGGATCAGGAGGCGGTCGAGTTCCTGGCTGTAGACCTCGAGTGCGTCCTCGACGCCGGGCGGCGGGGGGTTGAGCTTGAGGTCCGAGACCAGGCGGACGACGTCGAGCCCTTCACCGGTGAGGCGCCCGCCCATGTTCTTCATGCGGCGGAGTTCCCGCTCGACGATGGGCCAGCGTTCCTCCTGTTCGCGTGTGAGCAGCGACTTGAGGTCGTCGATGAAGGTTCGCTTGAGCACCTCAGCCTGCTCGCGCCACTTGGTGAGGGCTTCCTGGGCCGGGTCGAGCTTGCCGGGGTCGCTGTAGGACTCCGATTCCTCGATGGCGTCGAAGACGACTTCACGGATGTGCCGGGCCTCGCGGCGGATGGTCTCGGAGTAGCCCTCGTACAGGTCGTTCATGGCCGCGATCTCGGCATCCTTGAGCTTGAGCACGCGGACGAAGACATCGAGGTCCGACCGTGAGAGGGTGGGGGTGAAATCGCCGTCGGAGAAGAAAGACATCGCCATCGAGCCCTGGGCGGCCGCCCGGGGGACGAGCGAGGTCAGCGGGCCGAGGATGAGGGCCAGCAGCATGGCGGCGGCGAGGGCTGGACGGCGGTTTGAGCCGGGAAAACACGGCCTGGATGGGGAGAAGCGGGCCAGTGCATTCTGTTTTACATAACGCATATTATCGGACCTTGAAGAGATGGGAGCCCTCGGAAACGCGGCAGTCCGGGGACCCGTACTCCCCGGCCCGCGGTGGCCTCAACCGTACCCGCCGTTCTTGACGAAAGGCCCCCGGGGCCAGCACTTTCGTGCCCGCTACCTCAGCGTCGGATCCCACTTGCTGCGGAACTTGACGGGGTCGTTGATCTGGTCGTCCTGGAGCGACTCGTAGTGGCCGTCGACGAAGACGGCGTTGCCGGTCCGGAAGTGGCGGATGTTGAGCCCCTCGTTTGCCGCCTGGATGTACGGGAACCAGAGCGTGGACGACCATTTGCCGTCGGGCTTGGGATTGGTTTCGCCGGTGAACAGGCAGCGGGAGGGGCTGACCACGTTGGCGATCTGGAAGGTCGGGCGCGTGCGGAGGTCCCGGCCGTCGCGCTTGGCCCACCAGTTGTCGACGCCGGCGGCGTCGGCCATGGTGTAGGGCGAGAAGCCGAGCCAGAAGGCGTTGTACCCGTAGCCGACCTTGTGGGCGGTGAAGGACCACGACCACTTGAGGCCGTAATCCACTCGGGGGTTGCTGACGGATGGGCAACGGAAGAGCTGCTTGTGGTGCTCGTCTTTGGCGGCCTGGGAGGCGGTGAGCAGGCCGCGGTCCTGGTAGTTGGTGTAGATGAGCGTCGCCCACCACCATTCGGCGTCCTGGTTATTGAACTTGGGCGAACGGTGCGGGGGAAACAGGTCCTTGTAGTCGTTGCCGTACTGGGTGACGAGCGAGGCGATCTGCCCGAGCTGGGCGCCGCACTTGAGCTGCTTGGTGATCTGGCGCGAGTGGCCGAGCGCGGGCAGGAGGATCCCGATGAGGACCGCGATGATGGCGATGACCACGAGCAGCTCGATGAGCGTGAAGGCGACGCGTGGGTGAGCGCGAGTGCGGATCACTGCTGGTCACCAGCGTACCTGAAGTGGCGGCGGTTTCAAAGCGGGACGGCGTGCGTGGTAGCACGGACTTTGCCCAGAGCGGCATTGGCACGGGCCGGGCCGGAGACAGCACCGGCGGGCTCGCCGCCAGTGGCACCGAGTGGCGAACGGTCCAATACTGGCCGCATGCACACGCAGGTCGTGATCGACGAGGGCGGGCAGGGGATCGGCGCGGTCGAGGCGGTGGCTCGGCACGGGGCCAAGGTTTCGATCGCCCCGGCGGCGGTCGAGCGGATGGCGGCGAGCCGCCGGGTGGTCGAGGGGTGCCTGTCCGACGGGCGGGCTCACTACGGGATCAATACCGGGTTCGGGTCGCTTTCGCGGACGCGGATCGCCGATCACGACGTTGCGGCGCTGCAGCGCAACCTGATCCGCAGCCATTCGGCGGGCGTCGGCCCCCTGCTGCCGGTTGAAACGGTGCGGGGGATGATGTTCCTGCTCGCGGCGTCGCTGGCGAGGGGCAAGTCGGGCGCCCGCCCGGTGATCGCACAGACGCTGGTCGAGATGCTCAACAAGGGCGTGACGCCGGCGGTGCCGGAGACGGGGTCTGTGGGCGCGTCGGGCGATCTCGCGCCGCTGGCGCACATGGCGCTGGCGTGCATCGGCGAGGGCCATGTCGTCACCGATACGGGGGCGGTTCAACCGGCGGCCGATGCGCTGCGCACGGCGGGGATCGCGGCCCTGGTGCTCGAGGCCAAGGAAGGCCTCGCCATGATCAACGGGACGCACCTGATGGCGGCGCAGGCGGCGCTGCTGGTGGCGGACGCGAGGGCGCTGATGCGGGCGGCGATCACGGCGGCGGCGATGTCGATCGACGCGGCGAGGGCGACTGATGCGTTCCTGGATGCCCGGGTGTACGAGGCTCGTGCGCAGCGGGGCCCGGGGCTGGTGGCGGCGGCGATGCGGGAGCTGCTGGCGGGGAGCGAGATCCTGGTGTCGCACCGGGAGGACGACCCTCGGGTGCAGGACCCCTACTCGTTCCGGTGCGCACCGGCGGTCCTGGGCGCGGCGGCGGATGCGATGCTATACGTGAATGGGGCGGTCGAGCGAGAACTGGCTGCGGTGACGGACAACCCGCTGGTGTTCGGGCCCGAGGGCAAGGCGGAGGCTTCGATCATTTCTGCCGGCAATTTTCATGGGATGCCGGTGGCCATCCCGCTGGACACGCTCGCGATCGCCGTGTCCCACATCGCGGGGATCAGCGAGCGGCGGACGTTCTGGATGCTCGCGGCGTACGAGAAGGAGAGCGAGCTCCCCCACTACCTGACGCCGCGTCCGGCGCTGAACTCGGGGCTGATGATCGCGCAGTACACCGCGGCGGCGTGCTGCAACGAGATCATCGGCCTGGCGGCGCCGGCGTCGGTGGCGAACATCCCGACCAGCGCGGGGATCGAGGATTACAACTCATTCGGGCCGCGGTCGGCGGCGAAGGCGAGGCGTGCGCTCGAGCTTGCGACGCACGTGGTGGCGATCGAGATCCTGTGCGCGGCGCAGGGACTCGAGTACCACCGGCCGCTTCGCAGCGGCCGCGTGATCGAGTTGGCGCACCAGAGAATCCGCAGTGTGATCCCGGTGCTCACGGACGATCGGCCGATCGCGCCGGATATCGGCGTCATCAGCGGCTTGATGCGTCACGCGGGGTGGATGAGCGCGGCGCACTTCGACGGGGTCGAGACGGGGCCACCGCGCGGGATTTCCTGAGCGGGGATCGCGGCGTGCATCGGGCGCGGGGAGCCTGAATCGCCGCAGCGCGCGAGCCGATGAATGAGAATGTGGGACCGCGGGCTTGTACAGCGCCGCGGTGCGCGATAGGCTCAGGCGACTCGGCAGGGGGGCGACTCCGAGCGGCCCGCGAGGCCTGCTCGGCGCTCAGCGGCGAGCGTCAGGTCTTGAGCGCACGCAGCCAGAGGGAACGAACATGACACCGGTCCAGAGTCCTGCGCGTCGATCGGGTGCACGCTCGGCACAGACGGGGGTTCCACGCACGGTGCGGGCGCCGCGGGGGAGCGTGCTGACGTGCGCGTCGTGGCCGATCGAGGCCGCGATGCGGATGCTGATGAACAACCTCGACCCGGAGGTGGCCGAGCGTCCCGAGGACCTGGTGGTGTACGGTGGGAGGGGGCAGGCGGCCCGTTCGTGGCCGGCGTTCGACGCGATCGTGGAGACGCTCCAGCGGCTGAAGGCGGACGAGACGCTGCTGGTTCAATCGGGCAAGCCGGTGGGCGTGGTGCGGACGCACGAGGACGCGCCGCGGGTGCTGATCGCCAACAGCAACCTGGTCCCCCACTGGGCGACGCAGCGCGACTTTGACGCGCTGGCGGCCAAGGGGCTGATCATGTACGGCCAGATGACGGCCGGGTCGTGGATCTACATCGGGACGCAGGGGATCCTGCAGGGGACGTACGAAACGTTCGCGGAGCTGGGCCGGCAGTACTTCGGCGGCGACCTGAAGGGCCGGCTGTGCGTGACGGCCGGCTGCGGCGGCATGGGCGGGGCGCAGCCGCTGGCCGTGACCATGAACGGCGGGGTGTGCCTGATCGCGGACGTCGATCACTCGCGGCTGGTGCGGCGGGTGAAGGACCGCTACCTCGACAAGATCGTGGACGGGCTGAATAACGCGATCGACGCGGCGCTGAACGCCAGGGAGAAGATGCAGTCGGTGTCGATCGGCGTTCACTGCAACGCGGTGGAGCTGCTCGGGCGGTTGATCGACCGCCGGATCACGCCCGACGCGCTGACGGACCAGACCAGCGCGCACGACGTGCTGCACTACGTGCCCGCGCACATGACCAGCGACGAGGCGGAGACGATGCGCCGGCGGTTCCCCAAGGAGTACGAGGAGCTGTCGCTGGCGACCATGGAGCGGCACGTCCGGCAGATGGTCGAGCTGCAGGGACGCGGCGCGGTGACGTTTGATTACGGCAACAACATCCGCCAGCGGGCGTTCGATTACGGGTTCAAGGACGCGTTCAGCTTCCCGGGCTTTGTGCCCGCGTTCATCCGCCCGCAGTTCTGCGAAGGACGCGGGCCGTTCCGCTGGGTGGCGCTCTCGGGCGACCCGGAGGACATCTACACGACCGACCGCGCGCTGATCGAGGCCTTCCCGGACAACCAGGGCCTGCGGCGCTGGCTGACGATGGCCAGGGACCGCGTCGCGTTCCAGGGGCTGCCCGCGCGGATCTGCTGGCTCGGCTACCGGGAGCGGGACAAGGCCGGGCTGATATTCAACGAGCTGGTGCGGACGGGCAAGGTGAGCGCCCCGATCGTGATCGGGCGCGACCACCTGGACTGCGGGTCGGTGGCGTCGCCCAACCGCGAGACCGAGGGCATGAAGGACGGGTCGGACGCGATCAGCGACTGGGCGATCCTCAATGCCCTGGTGAACACGGCGAGCGGGGCGTCGTGGGTGAGTTTCCATCACGGCGGCGGCGTGGGGATCGGCTTCAGCCAGCACGCGGGGCAGGTGATCGTCGCGGACGGGACCGATGCGGCCGCGAGGCGGCTCGAACGGGTGCTGACCAACGACCCGGCGATGGGCGTGTTCCGGCACGCGGACGCGGGGTACGAGGAGGCATGGAAGTGCGCCCGGGAACGGGGCGCGGATGTGCCGATGGGGGAATGAAGCAGGCATCAAGGCACCGAGGCATCGAGGCAGCGACGCACCACGGGAACGGGTGCGTCGATGACGGGCGTTGCAAGTGACTTGCCGCTACGCTGTGCCCGTGCTGCGGACAGATTCCATCGGTGACGTCGCGGTGATTCGGCTCGACAGGCCGGAGAAGCGCAACGCGCTGACGGTGGCGATGCTCGGGTCTCTGCGGCAGGCGTTCGACAACGCGATGAGCGCCCGAGCGATCGTGCTCTCGGGGGTGGGCGATGTTTTCTGCTCGGGGTTTGATCTGACGGCCTGCCGGGATGATGAAACGGTGCTGGGGAAGCTGCTCGAAGGGCTCGCGAGCGTGTGCGTGACGATGCGTGAGCATCCTTCGCCGGTCGTCGTGAGCGCTCACGGGGCCGCGGTGGCGGGCGGGTGCGCGATGGTGGCGGCGGCGGACCTTGCGGTGACCAGCGCGGGGGCGAAACTGGGGTACCCGGTGGTGCGGCTGGGTTTCTCGCCGGCGGTGTCAGCGCCGATGCTGACGGTGACGGCGGGGAACGGCAATGCCCGGGGGCGGCTCCTGGATCCGGGGTTGGTGGACGGGGTCGAGGCGGCTCGGATCGGTCTGGTGCACGAGTGCGCCGCGGATGCGGCGGCGTGCGAAGCTCGGGCGATCGAGCTGGCGACTCTGCTGGCGGGCAAGCCGCGGCACGCGATGGCGTTCACGAAGCGATGGCTGAACGAGGTGGACGGATCGGTGGATGCCGAACGCCTGCGAGCGGGGCTCGGGGCGTCGATGGCGCTGGTAGGGTCGGCCGAGCAGCGTGAGCTTCTGCCGCAGGCGTGGGCGGGTCGGTCGGGGCGATGAAGGCGATGCGTGGAGATTGCAAGGGATGAGCGAGCTTGCGACGGTGACGAGCCAGGGGCGGATCGGGACGCTGGTGATCAACCGGCCGGAGGCTCGTAACGCGCTGTCGATCGAGCTGCTGCGGGCGCTGCACGAGCGGATGGATGAACTCCTGGGGCGGGGCGACCTGTCGGTGGTTGTGCTGACGGGCGCGGGCAAGGCGTTCTGCGCGGGGATGGACTTGAAGGCGGTGGTGGGATCGCCCGACAGCCGCGCGGCGTTCGAGCTCCTGCACCTCCTGGCGGAGCTGTGCATCAAGATCAGGTCGCTGCCGATGGTGGTGCTGGGCAAGGTGAACGGGGCGGCGATCGGCGGCGGGTGCGGTCTGGCGTGTGTGTGCGACGTGTCGATCACGCACGCGGATTCGAAGATGGGGTTCCCGGAGGTTGACCTTGGGGTGTGCCCGGCGGTGGTAGCGCCGTGGCTGGTGCGGCGCGTGGGGGCGGGGCGGGCGAGGCAGATCCTCTTGATGGGCGGGCTGATGAGCGGCCAGCAGGCGTTCGAGGCGGGGATGGTGAACCGCGTGGTGCCGGGGGTCGGCGACCTTGATGCCGCGGCCGACGAGATGGCGGCGCGGCTGGCGACGGGGGGCCCCGAGGCGCTGCGGGCCACGAAAAACCTGCTCAACGCGATCGACGGGTCGCTGGACCACGAGCAGGGCCGGCGCGGCGCCGAACTTTCGGCGAAGGTGCTGTCGCTGCCGGAGGCTCGGACGATGCTGGAAGCCAAGCTGGGCAAGTCGTGAGCCCGCGCAGGGCGGTGGCGTTGAAGATGCGGTCCTCGGCGATGGCGTAGGCGGTCGAACCCGGCTCGCGGTCGTCCATGGCCACGACGCCGGTGAAGCGGGAGAACGCCGGCAGGATGCCGTATTGCGGGGCGAGATAGAAACACGGCAGGAGCAGGCGGTCACCGCCGGCCTTGAGACGCACGCCCGGGTGGACGTGGCCGGTCCAGACAAACTCCACGCCGGGGTGATCCACCAGCACTTCGGCGGCGTCGAGCGGGTCGTGAACAAAGGCGATCTCGCCGTCGATGAGGAACCGACCGTGGAGGCGAAGCTCCCACGCGGCGGCGACGGTCTCGATGCGAAGGTCGTGGTTGCCGGGGACGAGTTCGAGCACGGCACGGCAGCGCGTGCGCCAGGCGGCGACGAGGTCGACTAGCGCGGGCGCGAGGCCGACGGGCGCGTGGAGGAGGTCCCCCACCACCAGGACGCGGTCGGCTCGGGTGGCGGTGAGCAGCGCCTCGATGCGTGCGAGGTCGTCGTCGATGACACCGGGCGGAACGGGCATGCCGGAGGCGGCGTAGGCCTCGGACTTGCCCAGGTGCAGGTCGGCGATGATCAACGTGCGACGCGCGTGCCAGAACGCCGCCCGCCACGGCGAGAGGTGGAAGGCGTGGCCGGCGATGGTGATGTCGAAGCCGCTTTCTCCCATTGTTTTCTCATGGCCTCGACGCGCTCGAGGATGGTCTGGCTGGAGAGCCGCCCGCCCTCGCGCTCGATCACGAGCGGGAAGCCCAGCGGGGTCGGCCGGTCGACGGCAACGATACGGAGCCTGGAGGCTCGGAGGCGGTCGATGGCGCGGGCGAGGCGGCCTCGCTCGAACTGGCGCTCCATGACCTCGCGGCGGGCCTGCTCGAGCAGGAGATTGCCCGGGTCGAACTCGGTGAAGACGTCAAAGAGCAGCGACGAGCTGGCGTGGAGCTGGCGGGCGCTCTTGCGTGCGCCGGGGTAGGCGGCGAAGACCAGGCCGGCGACGCGGGCGACCTCGCGGAACTGGGCCCGGGAGAGTTCGGCGATGTTGACGCTCGCGAGCGAATCCTCGAAGAGGTTGTCGCCGGTGAAGAGGTCCTGGGTGATGAATGGGGTAGGGTCGTTGTCGGCGGCGGTGAGGAGCTCGAAGCCGTAGTCGTTGGCGGCGATGGAATAGGTGGATTTCCTGAGCCGCGAGAGCCGCAGCGAGAGCACGGCAGCGAGTCCCAGGTGCACGAGCCGGCCCTCGAACGGGAACATGAAGATGTGCCGTCCTTCGCGCGTGACGCAGGTCTCGATGAGGAACTCGTCCGCGGCGGGAACGTGGGAGAGGCGCTGCTGGGCCTCGACAATGTGCCGGGCGGCGGCGAGTTCGGGGGAGTCGGCCGGGCCGGCGGCGGCGCGCTCGAGCGAGAGGCGGACGCCCTCGCCGAGCGATTCGGAGATCGGGAGCTTGGTGCCCATCCAGTGGGGCGTGAAAGAGGTCTTGCCGGCGGCGGGGCGGACGTAGGCATCAAGGTCGCGGATGCGGACGAACTCGAGGATGCGGCCCGCGAAGAGGAAGTGCTGCCCGGGCTTGAGCATGCTGATGAAGTTCTCTTCGATGCTGCCGACGGTCCGACCCGAGAGGAAGCGGACGGTCATGGTGGCTTCGCTGACGATGGTGCCGACGTTGAGCTTGTGCATCTGGGCGATGCGCCCGCCCGCGACTTTCAGTCGGCCGCCGTCATCGACGAGCTTGTGGTACTCGGGGTAGGCCCAGAGGGTCGCGCCGCCTTCCTTGACGAGCTTGAGCGTCCAGTCGAACTCCTCGCGCGTGAGATCGCGGTAGGAATACGTCGTGCGCACTTCGCGGAAGAGGTCGTCGGGCACGAAGCCCCCGCCCATGCCGCTGGTGACCATGTGCTGGGCGAGCACGTCGAGCGGCTTGCTGACGACGCGGCGGGGCTCGACACGGGCGCTGGCGACCGCGCGGCGAACGGCGTCGATCTCGATCAGCTCGAGGCCGTGGGTCGGGACGCAGGTGACGCGGCAGGGCGCGCCGGGGCGGTGGCCGGATCGACCCGCTCGCTGGAGCAGCCGGGCGATCCCCTTGGGTGACCCGATCTGGTAAACCTCTTCAACGGGGGCGAAGTCGACCCCGAGGTCGAGCGAACTGGTGGCGACGACGATGCGGACGGACCCATCCTTGAGCCCGGCTTCGATCTGCTCGCGCTGGTCGCGATCGACCGACCCGTGGTGCAGACCGAGGATGCCGGCCTCGGCCCAATCCGGCCGAGCGACCGCGATCGCCTGGTGCCAGAGCTCGGCCTGCGAGCGCGTGTTGGTGAAGAGCAGCGTCGACCGGTCGGGGTCGAGCGAGGCGATCACCTCGGGCAGCATCGAGAGGCCCATGTGCCCGGCCCACGGGAAGGCGTTGGGACGAGACGGGATGATCGTGCGGATGGTGACCGGGCGATCAAGGCGGGCGCTGATGATGTGGGGCGGCCGCGATTGAACACTGCCGGAAGCGGCGTGCGCGGCTTCCTCGAGGTTCTCGAGCGTGGCCGAGAGCGCCCAGGTCCGCAGCCCGGGCGCGAAGGTGCGCAATCTCGCGAGCGCGAGCTCCGTCTGGGTGCCGCGCTTGGACGAGAGCAACTCGTGCCACTCGTCGATGATCGCGCCGCGGAGCGTGCGGAACTGGTCGGCCGCGTGCTCCCACGTCAGCATGAGCGAGAGCGATTCAGGGGTGGTGACCAGCACCTGCGGCAGCGCCGTGCGCTGGCGGGATCGCAGGGAGGTGGAGGTGTCGCCGGTGCGAGATTCAACCCGAGCGGCGATGCCGAGTTCGCGGATCGGCGCCTTGAGCGCGAGCTCGATGTCGCGCGACACTGCTCGGAGGGGCGTGACGTAGATGACCCGGATGCCGGCGATGGTGTCGCCCGTGGCTGCTTCGCTGAGCAGCTCGGCGAGCGGCCCGCCGTACGCGGCGTACGTCTTTCCTGCGCCGGTGGGAACATGGATGAGCCCGCTGGCGCCGGCGAGGTAGGCGTTCCAGGCTTCTTCCTGGAACGGGTACGGCTGCCAGCCCCGGGACGCGAACCAGGCGCGCACCGCGTCGGTCGGGGCCGATGCGTGCGGAACCTGGGGGGCGTCAGGATGTGGCTTGCGGCGGGTCATCGTCGGTGCGCGGAGTTGATCCGGGGCGTGGGTTCAAACCGCTCGGGTCAGCCGGCACGTCTCGTGACGGGGCCGGCTGGTCGTCGAGGTCGTCGAACATCGTGGGTTCGAGCGTGTGCCCGGTCGAGGCCATGAGCCGCCGGACGTCGGCAAGCGTATCCGCGTCGGCGGGCAGCTTATCGCTACGCCAGCGTGCGATGCGGGGAAAACGGAATGCGATCCCGCTGCGGTGGCGGGTGGAGGGGGCCATCGCCTCAAAGTGGAGCTCGAAGACGTGCTCGGGTTTCACAACGCGGACGGGTCCGAAGCGTTCCAGGGTGTTCTGGCGGATCCAGCCGTCGAGCTTGTTGATCTCGTCGAGGGTGAGTCCGGAGTATGCCTTGGCAATCGGGACAAGCTGGTCGCCATCGCGGACGGCGAAGGTGTAATCGGTGAGCAGACTGGCGCGGCGGCCGTGGCCGGGCTGGGCATAGACGAGCACGGCGTCGATGCTGTAGGGATCGATCTTCCACTTCCACCACGCGCCTCGCTCGCGCCCGACGCCGTAGGGCGAATCCAGGCGTTTGAGCATGAGTCCTTCCACGCGCCGCTCGCGTGACGCGCGGCGCTGGCGCGCGAACTGGGGCCAACTGGTGCCCTCGACCAGTGGCGAGATCAGGAGCCGCGAGGAGTTCAGGCCGCCGACGAGCGTCGAGAGCAGCCGGCGGCGTTCGACGAGGGGTTGCGGCCGGACATCGACGCCGGCGTGCTCGAGCACGTCGTAGGCCATGAAGACGACGGGCGCTTCGGCGAGCGCCCGAGCGGTGATGTTCTGGCGGCCGATGCGCTTCTGGAGCTTGCCGAAGGCGAGCGGATGGCCCGCCTTATACGCGAGGATCTCGCCGTCGAGAACGGTGCCGGCGGGAAGACGAGCGGCGGCTTCGATGACCTCGGGGAAGCGATCGGTGAGCAGTTCCTCGCCGCGAGACCAGATGGCGGTGGTTCTGCCGCGGCGGATGAGCTGTGCTCGGATGCCGTCCCATTTCCATTCGACGAGGTAGTCGGCGGCGTCGCCGAGGATGGAGGCGACGTGCGCGTCGTCTGAGAGATGCTCGGGCGTGGGGTCGATGGGCGTGGCGAGGTAGAAGGGGTACGGGCGGGCGACGTCCTCCTCGGTGGTCTGCGGCGAAAGCACACGGGCGAGGAACTCCGCGGACGGCCGCCACTCGCCCATGAGGCGGTGGGCGACCAGATCGGCGTCGATGCCCGCCGACTGCGCGAGCGCGCGGGTGACGAGCGTCGAGGAGACACCGACCCGGAGCTCGCCCGTCAGGAGCTTGACGAGGAGGAACGTCTGGCGGGCGTCGCACTGCGTGAGCCAGGTCGTCAGAAGTCGGCGGCGGTCGATCGGGTCCAGTCCGCGGAGGGATTCGACCCGGTCCTCGACCCACACGTGCAGGGGTGTGTCATCAGGGGTTGGGGCCAGCACGCCGGTCGCGCCGAGCACCAGGGCGATGGTTTCGGCGAAGTCCCCCACTGCCGAGTAGCACTCGGAGATGATCCACCCCGGGAGCGACGAGAGGTCGGCGAGCACCGCGGAGAGATCGGCGGAGGGCACGAGCCGGCGCATGCGCCGGCCGGTGAGGAAAAAGACGGCCCAGGCGGCGTCGTCGGGCGGCGCTGCCGCGATGTAGTCCGCGATCGCCTGGACCTTGGCGTTCGTGGAGGTCGTCTGGTCGATGCGGTCGTAGAGGTCGGCGAAGAGACGCACGCTAATCCTCCTCCGCGCCGTAGGCGGTGCGGAGCGGCTCGGCGTTGATGCCGGTTTCGCGAAGGTAGCGGACGAACGAATCGATGTTGCCGTGCGTGACGAGCACGCGCGAGGCTCGAGTCTGGTGGATCGTCTGGAGCAGGCTCGGCCAGTCGGCGTGGTCGGAAAGAGTGAAACCGCGGTCGTAGCCGCCCCGGCGGCGGACGCCGCGAACGGTCATCCAGCCCGAGGCGAAGGCCGTCTGGTACTTGTCGTCGGACCCGAAGCGCCGCATCCAGAGCGACCCGGCGGCGGCGGGCGGGGCGAACGTCATGGACCCGCCGAAGATGCCCCGGCGAGTTTTGTCGGGCATGAGCTGGGTGGGCGGCAGTTCGACGCCGAGCGACCGGTACGCCTCGGTGAGGGCCGCGGCCGCGCCGTGGAGGTACATCGGCCGCGGTTCGCGGCCGCGAGCCCGCTCGGCTCGGAGGAGCTCGGCGATCACACGCTGGATCTTGCCGAGCGAGTATCCGAAGACGACGCAGGCCTTGTCCTGGGCGGCGCACTGATCCCACCAGTCGAGCATCTGGCTCGCGGTTGCCTGGGGAGGATCCCAGCGGTAGATGGGCAGCGCGAAGGTCGCCTCGGTGATAAAGACGTCGCAGGGGACGACCTCGAACGGGGCGCACGTCGGGTCGGGGTCGCGCTTGTAATCGCCGGAAGCGACCCAGATTTCGGAGGCGCCGGTGGGACCGGCTTCGACGCGGACCTGGGCGGACCCGAGGATGTGCCCGGCGGGATGGAAACTGACCCGGGTATCACCAAGGGTGAACTGCTCGCCGTAGGGGATGGGCTTGAGCACCGCGCCCGGGCCCAGGCGGATGCGGAGCAGCGGCTCGGACGGGGCGGCGCAGTAGTAGACGCCGCTGCCGAGCCGCGCGTGGTCGGCGTGGGCGTGCGTGAGCACGGCGGTGTGAACGGCGAGCCAGGGATCGATGTGGAACGAGCCCGCTCGGCAGTAGATGCCGGCGGGATCGGGTTGGAGCAGTGCCTCGGGCATCGGCGCGGGATTACCAGTCGAGCGTGCCGAGCCACGCGGACGTGAGGTCGGCGACGGGGAGATCGACCGCGCCGCGCGTCCAGGTGAGACGACCGGTGCTGTTAAGCGTGCCGATGACGGAGGCGGGGATGGCGCCGTGATCGCGGAGGATCGTGCGCACGCGCTGAACGTCGTCGGGCTTGATCTCGATGACGTAGCGGGACGGGGCCTCGCCGAACGCGAGCTGATCGGTCTCGAGCATGTCGTCCCAGATCGTGAGGTCGGCCCCGATCTGCGGCGATGTTGGGGTCGCGGCGGCGGGCTTGCCGCTGAGACGCGAGAGCTCGGGCTTGAGGATGTTCTGGAGCACCGACCCGACATCGACGTTCTGGGCGGCCTGGGGCGCGGTTGGCGCGGCGGGGACGGGGCCGCGGTAGGCGGCGATGAGCATTTCGGCGACGGTGACGAGCAGCCCGCCGTCGGAGCAGTCGTGCGCGGACCTGACGAGGCCGTCCTGGATGAGCTGCGCGACGGCTTTGGCGGTCGCGGGGCCGCCGGTGAGATCGACGGTCGGGATCGCGGCGGCCTCTTCACCGAGGTGGTCGATGCCGGCGACCGAGTCGTAGATCGACCCGGACATGTGAGGGCCGCTGCGTCCGATGAGCATCAGGACGCTGCCGGAGGACTTGGCGTCCATCGTCGTGCAGCGCCTGATGGACGGGACGATGCCGATGCCGCTGACCAGCAGCGTGGGAGGGATTTCGATGACCTTCTTCTCGCCGGTCGCCGGGTCTTCGTAACGGAGCTGGTTGTTCAGAGAGTCCTTGCCGCTGACGAAGGGCGTGCGGTACGCCTTGGCGCCGTCGTAGCACCCTTCGGCGGCTCGGACGAGCGCGCCGAGATTCTCGGGCTTCTCGCAGCTGGGCCAGCAGAAGTTGTCGAGGATCGCGATGCGGGACGGGCTCGTTCCGACGCATACGAGGTTGCGGACGCACTCGTCGATGGCGGCGAGGGCCATGATGTAGGGGTCCCCGCCCGCCGCGGGGTCACCGATGCCGGTCGCCAGGCCGCACGACACGGCGAGGCCCTTGCCGGAGCCGGGCACCGGCTCGAGGACCGAAGCGTCGCCGGGACCGCGCGTCGAGGGGCCGACGAGCGGCTTGATGACAGTGTTGCCCTGCACCTCGTGGTCGTACTGGCGGATGATCCAGTGCTTGCTCGCGATGGTCGGGTGGGCGAGGAGCTGCAGGAGACGGTCGGCGGTCGGGCGGGCCGCCGTTGGCCGCGCCGGGCGGCGGGTCGGGGCCGACCACACCGCTTCGCGCACCGGCTGCGGAAGTCCGTCGTGCAGGAAGCCCATCGAGAGCTTGCCGACGCGGGTGCCGGCATAGAAGAGCTCGAGGGTGCGGTCGGCGGTGCCGAACTCGCCCAGATCTGCGAGGGGCACGCCCTCCTGGTCGCAGATCGCCTGGAGGTGCGCGACATTCGCGGGCGGAACGGCAAGGACCATCCGCTCCTGCGCTTCGCTGATCCAGATCTCGGTGTAGGTGAGGCCGGCGTACTTGAGGGGCGCGCGATCAAGGTGGACGGTGGCGCCCAGTTCCTTGGCCATCTCCCCCACCGCTGACGAGAACCCGCCCGCGCCGCAGTCGGTGATGGCGCTGAAGAGCGGGACCGCGGGACCGGAAGCGGGCGAGAAATCACGAGCCTTGAGGATCGCGTCGAGCAGACGCTTTTCCTCGATGGCGTTGCCGATCTGGACGGCGTGGGCGAACTCGTCGGCGTGGGTGTGCTCGACTTCGGCGCTCGAGAAGGTGGCCCCGTGGATCCCGTCGCGGCCGGTGCGCCCGCCCAGCGCGATGATGCGATCACCGGGGCGGGCCTGACCGGAGACGAGCGATCGCGGGATCACGCCGATGCAGCCGCAGAAGACCAGCGGGTTGCCGACGTAGCGGTCGTCGAAATGGACGGTCCCCGAGACGGTCGGGATGCCCATGCGGTTGCCGTAATCGCGCACGCCCGCGACGACCTCGGAGAGGATGCGGCGCGGGTGGAGCGTGCCGGGCGGGAGGGGCTGCTGGTGCGAGGCCCGGTTTGATGCGGCGGCGGCCCAGTGGTCCGGGTGCGCCACGCAGAAGATGTCGGTGCTCGCGATGGGCTTGGCGCCCAGGCCGGTGCCGATGACATCGCGGATGCAGCCGCCGGCGCCGGTGGCGGCGCCGCCGTAGGGCTCGATGGCGGAGGGACGGTTGTGGGTTTCGACCTTCACGCACACGCCAACGTTGTCGTCGAAGGCGATGACGCCGGAGTTGTCCTTGAAGACCGAGAGCGTCCAATCGATGCCGTCGTCGATGAGCTCGAAGGTGGCGGCGGCGACGGTGCGCTTGAGGAGGTTGTCGATGACGACCGACCCGTCGGGTTCGACCGTGTGCCCGGGACGACCAGACCAGGTGATGGGGTCGGTCGAACCGGAGCTCTGGTCATCTTCGGAGCGGCGCGGAGAGGTGGAGGCGACCGTTCGCTCGGCCCCCGGGCGGCCGAACGAGACTTCAAAGTCCATGCGCGGGGAGGACGCGGGCTTGGCGGTGGGCTCGTTGGTTGAATGCTGGGGTCGTGCGTTCTCGAGCGGCCGGTAGCGGACCTTGGACTTGAGCGTCTTGTGGACGCAGTGCTCGGACCACGTCTGGGCAATGGTTTCGAGTTCGATGTCGGTGGGATCGCGCTCAAGGCGTTCGTATTCGTCGCGGACGGCTCGCATCTCGTCGAGGCTCATGAAGAGATGGGCCTCGCGCGAGAACGCGGCGAGTTGCTGGTCGTTGAGGCCGCGGATGCGGACGGTGCGGAGGTTGAACGACGCGGAGTGGCCCTTGGGGAGCTGCGTGGGAACCCACGGCTCGAGGTGGATGCCGTGCACCACGCGGTTGGCGAGCGAGGACTCGGCCAGCAGCCGGGCCTGATCAGCGGTGGCGCCCGTGACATCGAATCGCCATCCGGTGGAGACGGCGAGCGGAACGTCGGCGCCCAGGCCCAGCAGCTCGCGGATCGAGGACTCGACGGATTGGGCGGCGGGGTCCATGACGCCCGGCAGCGGATGGATCTCGATGACCTGGGAAGACCCGGGAGGGGTGACGCCGAGGGATGCTGTCTCGAGCACGGGGTCGCACAGGAGCTTGCTGACGGCTCGGCGGACCTGGTCGGTCGTCAGCGCGGCTTCGACGAGGTAGACCCGGGCGGACCGAGCGGTTGAGGTGAGACCGATGGCGGAGGCGGCCCGGGCGACGGCGTCACCCCTCGGATCGGGCTTGCCGGGAGCGGGCCGGACTTCGATTCTGGTGACGGAGACCGCGGCGGGGTGGGTGTTTGTGAGGGGATCGGCAGCGCTGGTGGGCATGGCGGCTCCGAAAGGCGGGGCGAACGGAAGCATGATAAGTCTGCCCGGCGAGCGGAAACCGCGATTTCGCTCGGTCGGAGCGGCAGGACGGGCTGGGGCGGCGTGCGGGAGCTATGAATGAGCCCCGACAACCACCGGATCCGTCAGGGTCTTGATCCCCCGGGCCGGACGCATAGCATTCCGACCCCATATTGCGGAGTTTGAGTCCATGTACGCCATCATCGAAGATTCCGGTTCGCAGCGCAAGGTCGCCCAGGGTGACCAGATCCTGGTTGACCTTCTGAACGCCGGCGAGGTGAAGCCGGGCGACGCCGTGACCTTCGACAAGGTGCTCGTCGTGGGCGAACTTGGCGGCGGCGCGAAGATCGGCCAGCCGTACGTCGCGGGCGCCTCGGTGACCGCCGAGGTGGTCGATCCGCTCGTCAAGGGCGAGAAGATCGACGTGTGGAAGTTCCGCGAGAAGAAGGCGTGGCAGCGCAAGCAGGGCCACCGCCAGAAGTACACGATGGTCAAGGTCACCGCCATCAACGGCTGATTCTCCCGAAAACTGATCGATGTCCGACCGCGCCCGGTTCACGGGGAGCGGGGTGGTGTCATTGCGGCGATACGATCCGCGCATGGCGGCGGTTCTGTGCGAGCAATGCGGCTACGACCTGCGCGGCGTGCCGAGCGAGCCCGACAACCCGACGATCCGCTGCCCGGAATGCTCGCACCTGAACGTCCCGGGGCTGATGCGGCGCGTGCAGCCGCTGGCGATCGTGCTCGCGGTGCTGGCGCCGTCGGTGCTGCTGATGCTGTTCATCGCGTTCAGCGTGCTCCTTCGGCTGTGGAACGAGACGGGCGGGCGGGCGGCGTTCTTCGTCACGCTCGCGTTGTACTGCCCGGCGGCGACATTCCTGGGCATGGCGATGGGCTGGAGCGAGTACGGCCGTTCGGCGGCGTACTGGAGGCGGTGGTGGCACCGGCCCGCGATCATCGCGACGTCGGTGGTGGCGAATGGGCTGATCGCGATGGTCGCGTGGGCGCTGCTGTAACAACCGCGCTGGTGCGTTGACAGCCGGGCCGCGACGATCCCGACGGCGCGGCCGGGGCGCAGTCACGCGACCGACCTTCGACTCCAGTAGAATGCGGGTTCAACTCCGACTGGAGGCCCCGCGTGATCGCAACGACTGCTCGGTCGATCGGTACAGGCTTGCGGCGCTATGTCACATGTGCGGCGCTCGTGCTGGGCTTCGCACCCCTTCCGGGCACGGTAGCGAAGGCGGAAGGCGGTTCTGGACCGTCTGAGGCCGAACGCAGACTCTGCCTGTGGTTCGACCGCCCGGCAACCTCCTGGATGACCGAGGCGCTGCCGATCGGCAACGGGCCGATGGGGGCGATGCTCTTTGGCGGCACGGACGTTGAGCGGGTCCAGTTCAACGAGATCAGCCTCTGGTCCGGCGCCCGCATGGCGGTCGAGGGTCGCGGCGATGAGGAACAGGACCTGGGTGCGTACCAGGCGTTCGGCGACGTGTTCATCCACCTCGGGCACGACTTCTCAAAGGTCACGGGTTTCCGCCGCGAGCTCGACATCGGGACGGCCATTCACTCGGTGACATACGAGTACGGCGGCGTGCACTACAGACGGACAGCGTTTGCGAGCCATCCCGACGGGGTCGTGGTCATCCACCTCGCGGCCGACAAGCCCGGCGCGTACAGCGGGCGTGTCCAGCTCGCGGATATGCACCAGGCTCGGATCACGGCGGACGGGCGAACGCTGAGCTCGGTGGGACGGCTCGACAACGGCTTTGAGTACGAGGCCCAGCTGGTCGTGCTGCACGAGAACGGCACGCTCGCGGCGAGCAGCGATGCCGACCCCGCGAAGAACCCTTGGAACATCAGCGTCCCTCCGGCGAGCCTGGTATTTGACCGTTGCGACAGCGTCACGCTGATCCTCTCGGCCGGCACCAACTTCGCGCAGGATCACACGAAGCAGTGGCTCGGGCCCCATCCGCACGACGCCGTGACCAGGCGGGTCGAGTCCGCGGCGGCGCGGAGCGTGGATGAGTTGCTTGAACGCCACGTCGGCGACTACCGGTCGCTGTTCCGCCGCTTCTGGCTCGATGTCGGGACCACGGACGCGGCCCTGCTCGCCATGACCACCGAGGCGAGGCTGGAGGCCTACGCGAAGGACAAGACGGTCGATCCCGAGCTCGAGGCGCTGTTCTGCCAGTTCGGGCGGTACCTGCTGATCAGTTCATCGCGGCCCGGTTCGCTGCCGACGAACCTGCAGGGCGTCTGGAACGACAGCAACGAGCCGCCGTGGGCGTGCGACTACCACTCGAACATCAACGTCGAGATGAACTACTGGCCCGCCGAACCCGCCAACCTCGCCGAGTGCCACGTCCCGTTCATCGACTACGTGTCGAGCATCCGAGCGGTCAGCGAGAAGAACACCAGGCGGAAGTACGGCAACGTGCGGGGCTGGACGGTCCAGACCATGAACAACGCGTGCGGCGTTTCGTTCTGGAAATGGAACCCGCCGGGGAGCGCGTGGTACGCCCAGCACCTGTGGGAGCACTTTGCGTTCGGCCGCGACAAGGAGTACCTGCGCCGCGTCGCGTACCCGGTGCTCAAGGAGGTCTGCCAGTTCTGGGACGACCACCTCAAGCGGCGGGAGGATGGCACGCTCGTGACGCCGGATGGATGGTCGCCGGAGCACGGCCCGGAGGAAGAGGGCGTGACGTACGACCAGATGATCGTGTACGACCTGTTCACGAACACGATCGAGGCGGCGGATGTGCTCGGCGACGACAAGGAGTTCCGCGACCACATCGCGGACCTTCGCGACCGGCTGCTGAAGCCCAGGATCGGCCGGTGGGGCCAGCTCCAGGAATGGGAGACCGACCGCGACGATCCGAAGGACGATCACCGGCACGTGTCGCACCTGTTCGGCCTGCACCCCGGGCGGCAGATCACGCGGGCGACCACGCCGGAACTGGCCGAGGCGGCGAAGGTCACGCTCAACGCCAGGGGCGACAAGAGCACGGGCTGGAGCCGGGCGTGGAAGATGAACTTCTGGGCGAGGCTGTGGGACGGGGACCGAGCGTACACGATGCTCCGGAGCCTCCTGCACGTGGTGCGGGAGACCAGGACGATCTACGGCGAGAGCGGCGCCGGCGTGTACCCGAACCTGTTCGTCTCGCACCCGCCCTTCCAGATCGATGGCAACTTCGGCGCGGCGGCGGGCTTCTGCGAGATGCTCGTGCAGAGCCACACCGGTCAGATCCACCTGCTCCCGGCGCTGCCGAAGGCGTGGCCGACGGGCAGCGTGCGGGGCCTGCGAGCGCGGGGCGGGTTCGAAGTGGATGTGAGCTGGAAGAACGGGCGGTTGACGAGTGCGGTGGTGCGGTCGACGGCCGGGCTTCCGTGCCGCGTCGCGTACCAAGGCAGGACGTGGGAGTTCGAGACCAAAACGGGGGAGACGTACACGGTGCCGGTGGATGAGCAGTGATGACAGGTGGCAGGTTGCCATTGCCGACCTGACGCCGAGGCCGACCGTGATCAGCGGAGACGTTAGACTCTTGCGTTATGCGAGGCACGACACTGACGGTCTCAGTTCCACGCGGACAAAGCATGCGGACGACACACCACCCGCTGATGGCACTCGCCCGGTGCATTGCTGCGATCGGTTTCGTCGTGCTTATGTGTGGCTGCTCGCCGTCACAGGTTGAACCGAGGGTGGTGGCCAGTCTGGGGGGCTACAGCGAGGGCATTGTGTTTGACGCTCGGGGCGCGGCGTTCGTGTCTGTGCTCCATCGGGACACGGTCTATGTCGTTCGGGGGTCGGCCTCGCCCGCAGACTGGTATCGCACGGTCGAGCCCAACGGCCACAAGGTGTTGCAGGACGGCACTCACCTGATCGCGGCCAGGGGCGGTGTGCATCATGTCGATGCGGAGGGGACGCTGATCGAAGTGCTCGGCCCGGAGCTCGTGACGCCGAACGATCTTGCGCTCGACGGCGATGGCGGCGTGTACGTCACCGTGCCCGCGGAATCCGACCAGAGCCGACGAGCCGAGCAGAGCGGGGTGTACTACATCGACTCGAGCCGCGCCGTTCGCAAGGTGGCCGACGGTTTCTGCTATCCGAACGGGGTCGTGGTGCGGCCCGATGGAAAGTCGCTCCTGGTGAACGACAGCTGCAACCGCCGGATCTACGAGTTCCAGATCGAATCCCCCGGGGTCGTTTCCGGTCGGCGACTCTTCGCTGAACTTCCGGCCCCGGGATCGGTCCCCGACGGCATGACGCTCGATCGAGCGGGACAGATCTACGTGGCGGATTACGGCGCCGGGGTGATCAGGGTCTTGAGTCCCACGGGTGTGGCCGTCCGCGAATATCCGACCGGGCTCGAACACCCGAGCAACGTGGCGTTCGGCGGCGACAGGCTCACGGACCTGTACGTGACCGGATCGCCCGGCAAGGAAGAAGGGTCCGGACGGCTTGTGGTCCTGCGGCTCACGGTCGCGGGTCGAAGCTCGCTGACGCTGCCGGCGTCGATTGGGGGGAGATGAAGCGGACCGTCGAAGTTCGAACTCGACGCGCGGACATCGTGTGCGAACAAGGGTCTGGCCTCATCAACGGGCCTGCACGGATCTGTTGTTGATCCGTTTGGACGATAGCGTGCCAGAGCATGCGTCACAGCACGTAGGTCCACACGACCATTCCGGTCGCCAAGAACGCGAGCGAGAGGATCGCCGCGGCCACCGCGGATCGGTCGACGGGCCGACCATCAAGGCCAAAGTCCGGCCCAAGTCCGTTCAAGAGCAGCAGGCCACCGACAAATCCCACGACACCGGGTGTGCTGACGGCCCAAAGAGGCGCACCCAGGCGGAGCAGATCTTCGGTATCACCCACCGGCATGATTGCCGCGGACGCCAGATACGCGCCGTTGGCGAGAAAGCAGAATCCGGCGAACGCCCGGACCAGGAATGTGAGCCGAAGGCCCGCCGCGCGGAATGCGAGCCAAGCCCCCAGCGGAACAATGGATCCCCATACCGGTCCCGCCCACGCGACAAACAATGGACGAGAGTTCTCCAACAACTCAGTCTGGGAAAAGGCAAGCGGATCAAGGACGACACGGCTGACCTGGCCGCCACTGACCCAGGCTGCGAGCACGTGCCCGGATTCGTGCACGATCATCATCCCGTACCAGGATGCGAGCGCCGTCGAGAGAAGAAGTATGAGAGTTCGCGGCCGCCTGAAAGAACTCATTCCAACCGATCGTATCGGCGGGATGGCGGTATGAAACCGCGGAAGAAATCGGGGTGGGCGGATTCGAACCGCCGACCTTTTGACCCCCAGTCAAACGCGCTAACCAAGCTGCGCTACACCCCGTAGTGCGGCGGGATGGTAGGGATGGAACCGGGACGAGAAAAGGGCCCGAGCGTAAATGGCCGGAGGACACATGAGGAAATGGCCAAAGGGCAAATGGCCAAAGGGCAGATGGACACAGGGAGAATCGGCACGACGCAGAACGGCCGATGGGCCGATCGGCGACGCGCGATGAGGCCGTAGGCCGCTCGGGCTTCGTCGCGGATATCCTCGGGGCATGGGAGCGATCCTGATCACAGGTGGGCGGGTGATGGACCCGGCGTCGGGGCATGACGCCGTGGCGGACGTGGCGATCCTCGACGGGCGGATCGCGGCGATCGGCCCGAGCCTGCCGACCTCGCCCGCGCAGCGGGTAATCAACGCCCAGGGGTGCTTCGTGACGCCCGGGCTCATCGATCCGCACGTCCACCTGCGCGAGCCCGGGCACGAGCACAAGGAGACGATCGCGACGGGCACCGCCGCGGCGGCGAGGGGCGGGTTCACGACCGTCTGCTGCATGCCCAACACCAGCCCCGCGCTCGATACGCCCGAACTTGTGCGGTACATCTACGACCGCGCCGGGCACACGGGCCGCTGCCGGGTGTTTCCCGTCGCGGCGGCGACCAAGGGCAGGCACGGGGATGAGCCGGCGGAAATCTCTCTCCTGAACGCGGCCGGCGCGGTGGCGTTCTCGGACGACGGGGACTGCATCCCCACGCCGGGCATGATGCAGCGTGTGCTGAGCCTGGTCGCTCGGACCGGCAAGGCGTTCATGCAGCACTGCCAGGAGCCGACGCTCACGCGCGGGTCGGCGATGCACGCGGGGGAAATCAGCGTGCGGCTCGGCCTGACCGGCTGGCCTCGGCTGGCGGAAGAACTGATCATCGAGCGCGACGTGATGATCAACCGCGCGATCGGCTGCCGCTACCACGTGCAGCATCTTTCATCGGCGGGGTCGGTGGAGATCGTGCGGCGGGCCCGGGCGGCGAAGCAGCCGGTGACGGCCGAGGCATCCCCCCACCACCTGCTGCTCACGCACGAAGCGTGCGAGGGGTACAACACGCTCGGCAAGGTGAACCCGCCGGTGCGCGAGCAGACGGACATCGACGCGATCCGAGCCGGGGTCGCCGACGGCACGATCACCGTGCTCGCGACGGACCACGCGCCGCACTCGGCGGATGAGAAGGCGCTGCCCTTCGAGGAAGCGCCGATGGGGATGGTCGGCCTTGAGACGGCGCTGCCGCTGTACCGCGAGGCGCTGGTGGACAGCGGCGCGATCTCGTGGATGAGGCTGATCGAACTGATGACTGTCGAGCCGGCCCGGCTGTGCGGGCTCGATGCAATGGGATTGGGCCGGCTGGAGGTCGGCGGCCCGGCGGATGTGACCGTCATCGACCCGGGCGCGGAGTGGACGATCGAACCCGCGAGCCTCGTGGGACGGTCGAAGAACACGCCCTTCGGGGGCCGGCGGGTGCGCGGCGCGGCGGTCGCGACGATCGTGCGCGGCGAGGTCGCGAATCAGCGCTGATCAGGGCCCGCGGCGTTGCGCGGCGACGGTCGCAGGGCCTTGAGCACGCGGCGGATGGCGCTGCGGCCTTGCGCGGGAGCCCGGGCGGGCTCGATGCCGGCGGAAGTGGCCGCCGAACGCCAGTATTCACGCTCGCGCCAGTACTGGCCGAGCGACCATTCCAGCCGGATGAACTCGATCGCCCGGACGGCCATTTCCTGGCCGAGGGCGGCGGACAGGCGCTGGCGCGGATGGGTTCGCTGGAATCGCCGCGCCAGATCGATCGCGGCGAGGATGTTCTTCTCGAGATGGTCGAGCGTGTAGTGGTCCTCGATCCGTCGCCGAGCGGCGGCGGTCAGCAGACGGCGCTTCTGGGCGTCTGCGAGCAGCGGGTCGATGGCGTCCGCGTACCGCGCCGCCTGGTGGATCGGGTCCTCTCCGGGCTCGGGCTTGAGCAGCACGGCGGTTTCGGGCGTCGCGACCTCACCGTGGCCGCCCACGTCGGCGCCGACGAAGAGCGCGCCCGTCGCCATGGCCTCGTACAGCACCAGCGCGACACCCTCCCACTGCGAGGGCAGGAACACGATGTCGGAGGCGGCCATCAGGTCGCGCGTTCGCCCGGGCGAGGTTTCGCCCAGGAATCGGACGCGGCCGCCAAGACCGTGATCGGCGACGAACCGCTCGAGCCAGGGTAGGTCTTCCCCGCTCCCGGCGACCAGCGCGGTAAAGTCCCGCCTGCGCTGGGTGAGTTGCTGGATCGTCCGAGCGAAGACGGCGGGCTGCTTCTGCGGGCAGATTCGGCCCGCGTAGAGCATGACGGGCGCGGACTCGGCGAGCCGAAGCTCGCGACGGACGGCCGAACGCGTCTGGGGATCGGGCTTCCAGGTGCGGGCATCGACGCCGATCGGGCAGTTGACGACGCGGTCGGAATCAGCGCCGCGGCGGATCATCCACTCGCGCAGGTAACCGCTGGTGACGAGGGTGAGGTCGAGCTGGTCGTGCATGCCGGCGCTGTGCCGGGCGTGCCCGCCCGATTTCCACGACTCCTCCTCCATGTGGACGTAGTCGATGTACACGGGCTCGGGGTGGAACGCTCTGAGGTACGGCGTGAGGTGGTAGCCGAGCTCGCTGTTGCTGATGAAGACGACGTCGGGCTTTCGAGACTGGATCAGCGAACGGATGAGGACGGGGTAATCGGCCCAGTGCAGGAACAGGTGCGGGAAGAACAGATCGCGCGTGTGCTGCTCGAACAGCGTGAGCCATTCGTTGGGCCCGGGGGCGGTGCAGACGATCGTGAGTTCCCAGCCGTGCTTCCTGAGAAGGGAGCAGAGATCAAGGTTGAACTTGTCCGCGCCGCCCATGCGCAGCCACGGGACGATCATGAGCATGCGCCGGGTGTCGGCCGAGGTCCGCGGGCACGACCATGACGCCGGCGGCTGGTCGCGGATGGGCTCGAACGCGGTGGGCAGGCGCGGCTCGATCATCGGGAAGTGGCCGGCGAACAGGCGAGGGAATCGCTGCTGAAAGCCGGGCCTGTGACGTTCGATGTCGGCGGGCACCGGGTCGCCGTGGTCGGGCCCCGCGGGGCGTTCGACGAGCGGCTCGGCGATGGTCGAGCCCCACTGGTTGGTTTCGGCGGCGCGGAGCCAGAAGTCCCACGCGGCGATGGCGGGTTCATGCGATGCGTCGAATCCGTGCAGATCGAGGAATGCGGAGCGGCGGACCAGGACGTGCACGCCGAGCTGGTCGGCGTGCAGCACGGCGTCGCGGTCGAAAAAATGGCGCCCGTGGAGCGTCGGTTGGGCGCCGGTGAATCGCCGGAGTTCGTGGCAGTTGACGAAGGCGTACCGCGGGTGGGTGGCGAGGAACCAGAAGGCTTTTTCGAGGAGCGTCGGGGCGAGGACGGCCTCCGGGGAGGCGATGTACACGAACGGGGTCGTGGCGCTGCGGATCGCGTGGTTCAGGCGGTCGGTGAGGGGCGAATTACCGGCAGGAACGGGTGCGAGGACCCACCGCGGCATGGACTGCGGGGCGAGCGACCGGGCCAGCGGCGAGCCGTCCGGAGCGGCCGCGAGCGGGATGACGGTGATCAGCGGCGGGTTCGACGGTGCGTGATCCATCGACGAGGCACACTCCTGGGCGCGACCATGGTACCGTGGATGGAGGTCGCGGCGACGAAGAGGCTCGGCGTCGGGACCTCCCGGGCAGGAGACGATCGATGCGAACCACCCTCGCAGCCGGATTCTTGGGTTTGTGGTCGTGTGCGAATGGCGCTGCGCCCCCGCCGGAGCCATTCGGCGCGTGCCCGTCGCCCGCGCAGCTCGCGTGGCACGACCTTGAGTTCTACGGGTTCATCCATTTCACCACCAATACGTTCACGGACCGCGAATGGGGACAGGGCGACGAGTCGCCGTCGCTGTTCAACCCCTCGCAGCTTGATGCCCGGCAGTGGGCGGATGTCGCGTCCCGAGCGGGCATGAGGGGCCTGATCCTGACCGCCAAGCACCACGACGGCTTCTGCCTGTGGCCGAGCAAGCTCACGACGCACACGGTCGCGGCCAGCCCGTACAAGGGGGGCAAGGGGGACGTCGTCGGTGAACTCGCCGCCGCGTGCCGCGAGAAGGGCCTCAAGTACGGCCTGTATCTCTCGCCGTGGGACCGCAACCACGCCGAGTACGGACGGCCCGCGTACGTCCAGTACTACCGCGACCAGTGGCGCGAGCTGATCGCGGGCTACGGGCCGCTGTTCGAGGCGTGGTTCGATGGCGCCAACGGCGGCGACGGCTACTACGGCGGAACGCGGGCAACGCGGCGGATCGACCGGACGACCTATTACGGCTGGCCCGAGACCACCGCGATGCTCGAGCAGCTCAACCCCGGCATCATCATGTTCAGCGACGCGGGGCCCGGCTGCCGGTGGGTCGGGAACGAGTCGGGGTACTCCGACGAGACCAGTTGGCAGACGATCAACCTCGAGGGCATGTATCCGGGGGTTTCTCACGATCACCTGGCTCGGGGCGACAAGGGTGGCACGCACTGGGTCGGGGTGGAGGTGGATGTCTCGATCCGCCCGGGCTGGTTCTGGCATGAAGTCGAGAACAGCAAGGTGAAGTCGCCGGAGAAGCTGGTGGAGATCTATTACGAGTCCGTGGGCCGGGGCGCGAACCTGCTCCTGAACGTGCCGCCCGATCGACGGGGGCTGATCCACGAGGCGGACGTCGAGTCGTTGATGGGGATGCGCCGGATCCTTGACGCGACGTTCGAGCGGGACGTGCTCATGGGTCACTGGGCCACGTCCAGCGCGGTGCGGGGCGGGGATGCACGCTTCGAGGCCAAACAGGCGGTCGACGGCGACAGCCGGTCGTACTGGAGCACCGACGACGGTGTGACCACGGGCGAACTCAGCGTCGTGCTGCCGTCACCGGCGGTCGTTGACGTGGTCCGCGTCAGGGAAGCGATCGAACTGGGTCAGCGCGTCGAAGCGTTCGCGGTGGACGCGAGCGTGGATGGGCAATGGAAGGAGGTTGCTCGTGGCACCACGATCGGCCCGCGCCGGATTCTCCGGTTCGACCCCGTCAAGGCGGACGCCATGCGTCTGCGGGTGACCGGGTCGATGGCGTGCCCGGCGATCGCGGAGTTCGCGGCGTTCAAGCGGCCGTAGTCCTCGGGCCGACCGGGCGCACGAAGAAGGGCCGCGGCGGGTGCGGCCCGTTGATCGAATGTCATCGGCGAGCGGAACTCAGCGGCGCCGCCGGGGCATGGCCATCCGCATGCCGACGGTGAAGATGATCGCGCCCACGCCGCCGGTCACCGCCGCGGAGAGCATCCGCTCGGAGATGCCCGCCTCGCCGCCCGGGGCGGGTTCATCGAGCGGGTGCTCGAGTGCGTTCTTGTACATACCGCCCAGTTCGGAGAGGGCGCTGGTCAGCCCGATCCCCACTCCAACGAGGCCCAGGAGGATGAAGAAGAGCCCGAGGGCTCGGCGGCGCGTCACGCGAGCACAGTGTACAGGCTTGCGGCGATCGGCACCTGCACACGAAAAAAGCCCGGGCGTGATGCCCGGGCCTGGGGAGTTGAGTGCGTGATGGCGTTCAGCACCCCGCTTCGAAGGCGTGGACGAACCCGGTGAAGTCCTCGATATCCACGAACCCGCTGTCGTCGAAGTCGGCGTCCTCGGTGCCCGCTTCGAAGGCCCGGATGAAGGCGTCGTAGTCCTCGGTGTCGACAAAGCCGGTGTGGTCGAAGTCCGCCTTGCACGCGGGCGTCACGATGACGCTGTTGATCTCCATCGCTCCGCCCTCGGCCGTGCCGGTGACCGTGCAGGTGCGGACGCGGTGGTAGTCGGCACCGACGGGCGTGATGCACATCGAAGCGACCGGACCGATCTCGCCGACGCCGGGCACGATGATGCCGGCGATCAGGTCGCAGCCGGCGAAGTACCACTTGCCGTCGGCGCCCTGGACCCAGCGTTCACGATACCCCGGGCCGCACAGCACGGTGCCCAGCGCCGGGTCGTAGTTGTTCTTGAAATCGGTACCCAGCACGACGCCATCCTGGTCAAGGTATTCCACCTTGTATCCGTCGATTCCCAGGCCAGAGAAATCAAGGCTCATCGCGGGCTGGCCGGTGGCTGGGTTGATGCCGTAGGCGACCGCGAGGATCTGGGTGCCCGCGTCGTCATGGAACTTTGTGGACTGCTTGAGGTCCCACCCTCCGCGGCCGATCGTCACCTCCGTCTGCCCGGCGTCGGAGCCGACGTCGATTGCCACGCCGTCCGCGCCGCCGGTGCCGAGGTTCTCGATGACCAGGGCACGTTCGGAGCAATCGCCGGAGCTCCCGCACGTCTCGACCGGACGGGCATCGCCCAGACCCCAGCTCGCGGCGCCGAAGGTGCCGATGTGCGTATCGGTGATCGCGAAGCTCGACATGCCGCGGGCGGTGATCATCGCCGCGTCCATGCCGCCTGGAACCGGCGTGCCCGCGGGCAGGATGGGCCGCACGATGGTCCGCGCGGCGTTGTTATTGGAGTACTCCTGGCCGGTGCCCGGGCACATCCAGCCCTCGACCCACACCGGCTCGCAGGTGTTGCACAGCTTGACCCAGCGGCCCCACGGGATCGGCGTGCTTCCGTCCTCGCAGTAGTCGTCGGGCACCCACTCCTTGCCGACGACGTCGCCGGGGAAGTACTCGTCGGAGATCACCTGGCCGAGCCCGTCGTACCGGGTGATCGCGATGCCGATCGCGCCGGCTTCGGAGTAGTCGTACACGGTGACACCGGTGCCGTCGCCGTTGCCGATCATGCTGTAGGTGCCGTAGATCATGCCGTCCCAGCCCCGAATCTTGATCTTGATCTCGGCGGCGGGTTTCTTCTTGAGGTCGGGAGCGTCGATGACGACTCCGCCGCCGTGGGCCGAGCTGACCTTGATCTCCACGCCGTCCTCGCCGCTGGAACCCAGATTGCGGACCGGCAGCCGGCGGCCTTCCACGGGGCCGATCTGGGCGTGGCCGGTGGCCTGGTGGAGGAACCCGCTCGCGAACACCTCCGACTGGGCCGAGGCGGCGCCGGCGAGGAGCGACACAAGCAAGCAAGCGGACGACGTGCGCAGAGTGACCATGACCGATCTCCTTGATGAGTTGCGTGGTTCGGAGCGAGCTCCGACGTTGTTCTGGTTCGCCGGGGACGTTCCCGGCACACCCAGACTTGGCGGAGTCGGGTCAAACCTTGCAGCGTTCTGGTGGAGATTCCGCGGCAATCACCGCACGCACCTACCTTATTCCGAACACGCGCCAGGAGTGGTGAGTGTCGAGCGATCGAACGGATGAACCACCCGTGCGTGGAGCCTACAGTCCGTCAACACCCGGCCGGTCGGGCCGGGTGCGGGTGGGTCCGCGGCGTTCGCGGGCAAGCTCATGTGTCAACCGCGGGGACGGGGGTTCCGTTCCCGCAATTGAAGCGCCCTTTCGCGGACGGGGCGTGCCAGCGGCGGTGCCGCTTGTACGCCGACCCGGCCACGGATCCGCGGGTGTCGCTGTTCGAGGACGGAATCATGGCAAACACGCTTGTACAGGACCTGATTGAAGCGGGAATTCACTTCGGTCAGAGGTCCAGCGGCTGGAACCCGAAGATGGCGCCGTACATCTACGGCAAGCGCAACGGGATCCACATCATCGACATCAAGGAAACGATCAAGGGCCTGCTGCTGGCGAAGAAGTTCATCGCCAAGACGGTCTCCGACGGCAAGGACATCTGCTTCGTCGGCACCAAGCGTCAGGCCAAGAGCGTGCTCGAGACCCGCGTGCCCGACGTGAAGATGCACTGGGTGACGGAGCGCTGGCTGGGCGGCACGCTGACGAACTTCCGGACGATCCGTTCGCGGCTGAAGCGCATGATCGAGCTGGAGGGGATCGAGGCCAACGACAACTTCGCGAGCTACTCCAAGAAGATGGAGAGCCAGCTTCGGCGCGAGATGAAGAAGATCAAGCGGAACCTCGACGGCATCCGCAACATGGAGAAGCTGCCGGGCGCGCTGGTCGTGATCGACGTTCGGCACGAAGCGACGGCCCTGCAGGAGGCCCGCAAGCTCGGGATCCCGACGATCTGCCTGATCGACACCGACGGCGACCCCGAGGCGGCGGACATCCCGATCCCCGGCAACGACGACAGCATGCGTTCGATCGACGTCGTCGTCCGCGAGCTGTGCCTCGCGTGCGCCGAGGGCCGGCAGATGCGCCAAGGCACGGACCAGGCAACCACCGGTGCCGCGGAAGGCGCCGCGCAGGGCGCCGCAGGCGAGGGCCAGCAGCGTCCGCGCCGCAGCCGCCGTCCGTCGCAGTACTCGGCGTCGGCGGGTGGACCAACCGAAGGCGGTTCGGGTGACGGCGAGGAGACGCGTGATCAGCCGCGGCCCGCTCCGTCGCCGGCCAGCGCCTGAGCATCCAAGTCTTGACATACGGACGGCGACCCGCCGGACCGTCAGCTCCGGGAATTGAATCGAAACACCGAGCAGGGGAACGTGATCCCCGGCGCGGTCGGTACCAGGAATCAACGCACGGGACCCCGAGCCGGGTTCCCGCGCACGAGTCGGAGTCCAGGCGATGGCCGAGATCAGCGCGAAGGAAGTGATGTCGCTCCGCAACAAGACGGGGCTTTCGATGATGGCCTGCAAGGCGGCCCTGGCCGAGGCGGGCGGCGACCCCGAGAAGGCCGAGGAAATCCTCCGCAAGCAGCTCAAGGGCAAGATGGAATCCCGGACGGACCGCGCCGCGGGCGAGGGACGCATCTACATCGTTACCGCTCCGGACCAGTCGACGGGCACCGTCGTCGAAGTCCGGGCCGAGACCGACTTCACGGCCAAGAACGAGGGCTTCGTGAACATGGTCAAGGCCGTTGCCGCGCTGGCCGCCAAGGCCCCGGCCGGGCCCATCGCGGCCACGCCCGAGATCAACGCCGAGATCGACAAGGTCCGCATCGCCACGGGCGAGAACTGCTCGTACGCCCGCGGGTTCAAGTACGCCGGCGCGCCGGGCACGGCGAAGGTCGGCGGCTACGTCCACCACGACGGCAAGACGGGGGCCCTGATTCACGCCGAGGGCGCGATCGACGCCGAGACGCTCGCCAAGATCGGCATGCACATCGTCGCGGCCGACCCGCGGCCCAAGGGCGTGTCGGTCAACGACATCCCGGCCGACGTGATCGAGAAGGAGCGCAAGTTCCGGATCGAGCAGGCGATGGAGTCCGGCAAGCCGAAGGAAATCGCCGAGAAGATGGTCGAGGGCGGGATGCGCAAGTTCTACGAGGAAGTCGCGCTGCTCGAGCAGGTCTTCGTCCTCGATCCGTCCAAGAAGATCAAGGACGTGGTCGGGTCCGGCGCCAAGCTCGTGGCGTACCAGCGCTACCAGGTCGGCGAGCAGGCCTGATATCGGGTCCGACGGACGCTATCGTTTCACCTCGCACAAGGGCCGGCACACGCCGGCCCTTTTCATTTCGCGGCGGGCGGGCTTCCCGCCTCGACCGCATCCGTGAGCCGGGCGAAGAACTCCGCCTGGTCGCCGCGTGCGTGCCACCGCCACACGACGACCAGAACATTCTCTGGATCGATGTAGATCACGTTCGACCCGGCGCCTTGCGCGGCGAACGCGGACACCGGCGCCCCGGGCCACGCGGCGTGGTCGGTATTGAGCCACCAGAGGTACCCGTAGTCCTTGCGGACGCCCTGCGGACTGGTTGCTTCCTTGATCCACTCTTCCGAGATGATCCGCCGCCCGTTCCACTCGCCCAGGCGCAGCATCAGGTACCCGAAGCGCGCGTGATCGAGTGAACTCATCCACAGGCCGCCGCCCCACCGCGTGCCGCCGGAGACGCTGACCATCGGCGTGCCGTCCACGTCGACGGTCGAATCGGCGTAGCCGTGGTACACCCACGTGGCGGAGGCGCCGATGGGGTCCATGATCTCAGTCCTGAGCACATCGGGAAGCGGGCGGTTGAACGCCCTCATGAGGGAGAGCGAGAAGCGGTTGATGCGCACGTCGTTGTACTCGTAGCGAGTCCCCGGGGGCTGAAGCTCGCGCGGGCGCATGGCGCCTTGCCCGAACTCCTCCTTCCCTTGGAACGTGTGCGACTTGCCGAACATCTCGCCCTGCCACTCGCTGGTCTGAGTGACGTGGTGGCGCCAGGTGATGGTGGCGTTCTGGGGGGAGTCGTACCCGCCGTCGCGGATGAGCTTCCCGACGGGATCGTCGATGCCGGGGATCACGCCGCGATCGATCGCGAGCCCCAGCAGCGTGGAGAGGTAGCTCTTGGCGCAGCTGTAGGTGGGATCGACGGCGGCGGTATCGCCCCACTCGCCCACGATGAACCCGTGGCGGATGATGACGCCGTTGCTCCCGGCGTGGCGGGTGGGCAGCGGGCCGAGCGGACGGCCGAAGGTCATGCCCTGCGTCGAGAAATCCGCCGGGATATCGGCCGGGCGCCGCTTCACCCATTCGATGGCATCGGCAAGCTTCTCCGCGTTCAGGCTCACTTGAGCGGGGTCGCGGCGCTCCCACTGCCCGGGCGGGGGGAAATAGTGACCAACGTGCCCGGCCTGCTGCGGTGTCGGATCGGTGGGCTGGAACACGGGCGCGGCCCGTGCGGCGAAAGCCGTGCCCACGGCGAGAAGCACGAACACCGGCGCGAGCAATCGCTTCATCTCGGTCTCCACCGGCCCACGACAGATATCACGAGGAACGGTGCGCCGGCCGCGAACGGATGGGCATCGCTTCGATGCGCTGCGGCCCGATGTCGGCGGGGCGCGGTTCGGTCGTGTCGCGCGACACCGAGTTATGTTGTACCTCTGCCGCCCCGGGCTGAAGGTGGGCCGGCGACGCACCTTCAGCGCCGGCGGGCGATACCGGAGGCTGCGATTGGCCGGCGGGCGCGCCCGGCGCTGGGTCCTCGAGTCGCGGGTCGGCGTGGGGCTTGATCAGGCGCAGCTTCTCGAGCGCGGCGCGTTCGAGCTTGAGCATCCACACGGTGTGCAGGATCCGCGTGGCGATGATCCCCGCGATCAGGCCGACGGCCGAGGCCAGCTCGCGGGCCCAGCCCGCGTGCAGCAGGCCGTAGAGGGTGCCGAAGGCGACGCCGTACAGCAGGGGCGACAGGATGATGCGCTGGATCTGAACGGTCGCGGCGTCGCGGACGAAGCTCATCTGCCGGTACGCCTCGTCAACCTGGGAAAGCCGGCGGGCCCCCGGTCGATGGTTCGCCAGCCAGTGCAGCCCGAAATAAATCAGAACGTCCGAGGTGACGTCCGCAAAGAACGTGATGGCGGTGATCAGGAAGCGGTCGTCGTCGGCCACGCCGAAGTGGCGGGAGAGGTGGACGACCAGAATCGTCGGCCCCAGCGCGAGAATCCCTGCCGCGATCACGTTCACGTTCACATTGACGATCCGGCGGCTGTAGAGCTGGAGCAGTCGTTGCATCCGGGGGCCATGGTAGGGCCGCCGAGATTGGCCGGGGACGGCGCCGGGCTCAGCCCCGGGGTGACGCGCCCCGCGGTTTTTTTACGGCGGTATCTGGATCCAGTCGGGACGCTGCGACCTTGATGGCGGCGTCACCAAGGTCGAATCCGATCGCGCGGCGTCCCAGCGCAACCGCCGCCACGAGCGTCGTGCCGCTGCCGCAGCAGGGGTCCAGCACGGTCCCGCCGGGCGGGCAGAACGCGCCGACGAGCAGTTCGAGGAGGGCGAGCGGCTTCTGTGTCGGGTACCCGGTCCGCTCGGCGGCCATGTTGTTGAGGGCGGGGATGTCGAGCACGTCGGTGGCCTTCTTGAACTGGCCCGCCATGCGGCGGCTGGTGGCGGGGATGCGCGGCGCGCGGAAGTAGTACTTCTCCGGGTTGATCGCGTAGACCAGGATGTCGTCGTGCTTGCGGGCGAACCTGCGCGGCGACGAACCCCCGAGGCCGTACGACCAGATGAGATGATTGACGAAGCGGTCTTCGCCGAGCACCTGGTCGAGCATCACGCGGAGCACGTGCGACGCCCGCTGGTCGCAGTGCAGCGCGATGACGCCGGTCGGCTTGAGGGCCGGCAGCGTCGCGACCACCCGTGCCCGCACCCATCCGACGTACTCCGCGTTCGACGGCCAGGCATCGTGGTACGCCGCGGTGATCGTCCGCCCGGCGCTGGATGCGCGGGGCGGGGTCCGCTTGCGGACGCCGGTGTTGAAGGGCGGGTCCGCGTAGACAAAGTCAACCGACCCGGGCGCGAGGGTCCGGGCCAGATCGAGCCAGTCACCAACGCGGAGCTGCGACTCCTCGGCCATGACCGCCACAGTAGATGCACGCGCGGCCTCACGCGCGGGTCACGGCGAACGGCCGTTCCCCGCGAGCGCGAGAATGTCCTCTCCCAGCCTGGTGAACGCCGGGCCGATTACCTTCTGGTCCGTGTTGATCTGCACCGCCATGGTGGCGCCCGTGCCCGGATCGTGCATCAGGAGCGTGACATACCCCGGGAACCATCCAGAGTGCCCGTAGTACGTCTTTCCCTCGCGCTGCCACTTGATCACGCCGAGCCCGTATTCCACCCCCGGCCCGAGCCGGTTCTGGGCCGACACCGTATCGAGCATCTGGTCCAGCGAGGTGCGGCTGACGACCTTGCCGCCGAAGAGCGCGGCCCCGAACTTCGCGAGGTCCGTGGAAGTCGTGATCAGCCCGCCGCCGGTCCACTCGACCTGCGGATTACAGGCGTACGTCTCGTCGATGGCGACTCGCTCGGGTACTGGAAAGATGCCGTTGGGCGCCGTGTACCCGCTGACGAGGCCGCGCAGGCGGGGTGTGTCGTTGGGGTCGGTGTCGTTCAGGCCCAGCGGGCGGAGAATCCGCTCGCGGAGCATGTCGTACACCGTCCGCTGCGTGATCGCCTCGACGACCACGCCGGCGAGGATGTAGTTGGTGTCCGCGTACGACCATCCCTCGCCGGCCTTGAACAGCGGCGGTTTCCCGCAGACGAACGCGAGCAGTTCTTCGGGCTTCCAGACCTTCTGCGGTTCGGCTCGCAGCGCCGCCTGAAACTCTTCCATGCGGATGTGCTCGGGGATGCCCGACTGGTGCCGCAGCAGCATGCGGAGTGTGAGGTCGCTTGCGTTGGGGATGGTCGCAAACCAGGGACGGTCCTTGAGCACGGGTTCGATCCGGGCGTCCAGGTCCAGGACACCGTCCTCCACGAGCAGCATGAACAGCGCCGCGAAGTAGGTCTTGCCCACGCTGCCGGACATCATCCGGCTGGAACGCGTCATCGCCTCGGCCGGCTCTCCCGGGCTCTCGCGGCGAGCCTGGCCCCATGCCTCTGCGACAACCGTCCCGTCGGCTTTGACCAGCGCCGCGGTGATGCCTGGTGCCGATGTCCTGGTTCCGAACGCATGCAGGAGCTCGGTCAACGCGAGGTTCGCATCGACATTGACCGGAGGCGAGGAGGTCTCAGAGATTGCGGGTTGAGCCGCGGCGGGACAGAATAATGGCGCTGAAAGCAGGACCGACGCGATGACGCGGAGTGTGGGGCGCATGCAGAACTCCCTCGGAACGCCTCCCACAGGCGCGGCCGATCAGTGTAGCGAATTCAGAATGCCGACCGGACGAGCTTTAAAACCTGCCGCGGCAGCCACGTGAGCGGGCGCGGCAGCCTCGCCATCCAACGGTGCCACGCGCGGTGGACGCGGATCGCCGTGTACGACTCGTAATGGTCGCGGACCGCCCGGGCTTCGGTCGTGGCTCGCCTGAGCACCTCGATCTGGAGCTGGGCATTGAGGGCTTTGGTTTCCTCGAACGCGGCCTTCCATGTTTCGACATCTCGCCGAGCGGCGGCGAGCTCGGCTTCGAGTGCCCACGCCCGGTCGCGCCGCTTCCACAGCCACATCAGTGGAATCGGGAACCCCGATTCGTCGAGCCAGTTGCAGTCAAACCGGCGCAGCATCGAGTTGGAGAGCCGGACAAGATCGAGCGCGCAGGCGGAATACTGGGACTGGTGACGTTCGATCAACCGGGCGTAAGTCTGATCATGGGCCTGCACGGCTCGCATCACCATCGTGTCGTCGCTGTGCCGCCGCCAGAAAAACAGCGGCTCGGGAACGCGCACGCCGCGATAGCCCGCGAACGAGAGACGCAGCCACAGATCCCAATCCTCGTAGTTCCCGCCGAGCGACTCCTCGAACCCCCCCACCTCCTCGAAGCACGACCGGCGGATGACGGTGGTGATGGGGTGCAGGTTGGTGACCATGAGCAGTGTCGGGTCCCACTCCGGGACGCGCCAGGTGCCCTCGGCTTTGTCGGTGAGCACTTCCTGGCAGTAGGCGTGCGAAACCTTCGAGCCCGACGCCGCGGCCGTTTCGATCGCCCGGACGAGCTTGGAGACGAACGTCGGATGGATGGTGTCGTCCGCGTCAAGGAAGACCAGGTACTCGGACGTTGCCTCTCTGGACCCGCGGTTGCGAGCCGCCGCCGGGCCCGCGTTTGGCTGGTGGATCACGCGGACGCGGTCGCTGGCGAGCGAGTCGCACAGGCCTGGCGTCGTTCCGTCGGTGGACCCGTCATCGACGATGACCACGGTGACGCCGGGAAAGTCCTGCGCGAGCGCGGATTCCACCGCCTCGTGGACGAATCGTCCATAGTTGAAACAGGGGATCACGACTGTCACGCCCGGCGGGCTCATGCGCGGGTGACTGTACCCGAGGTGGGCGGGCCGGGGCTCACCGGGATTGCTCGGTCGGACCGGCGACAATCCGCGCGGCGGCGTGCCATCTATGCTTTCCCCCCATGAAGATCAGCGTCGCGTGGCTCAACAGGTACCTCTCGCCGCCCACGGTCACGGCCGACGAAGCCGAGCAGGTGCTCATGCACGTGGGCTTCCCGATCGAATCGCGCGAGCCGCTGCCCGGCGGCGATACCCGCCTGGACGTCGAGATCACCAGCAACCGCGGCGACTGCCTCTCGCATGTGGGCCTTGCTAGGGAGATCGCCGCCAAGACCGGCCGCACGCTGGTGCTGCCCAAGGCTGATCTGCCCGCGCCGAGACCGGGCCTCGGGAAGGCGGCGGACCTTGTCAAGCTCGAGAACACCCGACCGGACCTGTGCCCGCTGTTCACGATTCGGGTGATCCGCGGCGTGAAGGTCGGGGGGAGCCCGGCGTGGCTGCGTGATGCTCTTGAGGCGGTGGGCCAGCGCTCGATCAGCAACGTGGTCGATGCGTCGAACTACGTGAACTTCGAGCTCGGCAACCCCAGCCATGCGTTCGACATGGCCCGGCTGGGCGGGGCAAAGGTTGTCGTGCGGACGGCTCGTCCCGGCGAGAAGCTCACCACACTCGACGGCAAGGCTCGGGAGCTTTCCGAGGACGACCTCGTCGTCGCCGACGGCGACCGGGCGCAGGGCATCGCGGGCGTGATGGGCGGCGGTGATTCTGAAGTGAGTGCGGGCACGACGGACGTGGTGCTCGAGGTCGCGACATGGGCGCCCGTCGCGGTTCGCAAGAGCAGCCGGCGCCACGGCCTGCGGACCGACGCGAGCTACCGGTACGAACGCATCGTGGACGCTCGTTCGCTCGACTACGCCTCGCGCCGCGTCGCGGCGATCATCCTCGAGACGGCCGGCGGGAGCCTGTGCGAAGGGGTGGTGCAGGCCGGACGCGATCTGCCTCCCGGGTTTGCGATCCCGCTGCGGCCGTCTCGCGTGGCGGCGCTGCTGGGCGTGCCGGTGCTGGTCGACGAGATCGCTCGGATCCTGCAGGGCCTCGACATCCGCGTCGAACCGGTCGGCCGCGGCGGCGAGCAGCTCTCGTGCACGCCGCCCCACTGGCGTCCCGACCTGACCCGCGAGGTGGACCTCATCGAGGAGGTTGCTCGGGTCCGCGGGCTCGATCAGATCCCCGTGACCACGCGGGTGCAGGTCGAGATCCGCCCGCCGCAGAACTCCGAGCGGGCGCACCGCGAAGTCGCCTCGCTGCTCGCGGGCATGGGATTCTTCGAGACGGTGACGTTCTCGTTCGTGAAGCCCGCCCAGGCGACCGACTTCCTGCTGCCCGGGCAGGCGTCGATCGGCGTGGACGATGACCGCCGCGGCGCCGAGCCGACGCTCCGCCCGAGCATGCTGCCCAGCCTGCTCGCATGCCGGCGCAAGAACCAGGACGGCGCGGTCTCGACTCCGGGCGGGGTTCGCCTGTTCGAGTTCGGCGCGACATTCGCACAGGTGCCGCCCGCGGCGAGCGCCGGGCCGCAGGCGCGGGGCGAGGTCGTACAGCCGCGCCGGCTCGCGCTCCTGATGGACATTCCCGGCTCGGGCGTCGCGGGCAAGCGCACGTTCGATGAACTTCAGACCGGCCTGCGAACGCTCCGCGGGTCGCTCGAAGCCGTCGTCCGCGCGATGGCGGGCGCTGGCGCGAGAATCGAGGTTCGATCGGCGCCGCCGCTGGTTGCCGCGGTGCGAGCGGATTCGGCCGGTGACCTGCTCGTCAACGGCAGCGTCATCGGCTGCCTTGGGATCATCACAGATAAGCTGCAGGCCGAGTACGGGCTCGAGTGCCCGGTCGCGGCCGCGGAGGTCAATCTGCAGTTGCTGCTCGATCTCTACCCGCCCAAGGCGAAGGTGTCGGTGCTGCCGGCCTTCCCGGCGGTCGAGCGCGACGTCACCATCATCGTGCCCGAGGCTGTCCGCTGGGACGCGGTCGAGAAGCTCGTCAGCGACGCGGCGCTCGACAAGTTCGAGTCGCTGGGCTTTGTGGGGGCCTACCGCGGCAAGCAGCTCGGGGCGGGAAAGAAATCGCTGACGATGCGGCTGTGGTTCCGAGACGCGGAACGCACCCTGCGCCGGGAGGAGGTCGACCCGCAGGTGGAATCGCTCATCGGGCACGCCAAGGAGCGGCTGGGAGCCGAAGTCCGCACGGCGTAGACGTAATGCCGGTTCCTACACGCCGGCCTTGAGCGCCTTCTCGATCGCGTCCGACATCGCCTTCACGTGCCGATCTTCCTCGGCCTTGTTGAACCCGACGTCGCCCCACACGATCTCGCCGTCGCGGCCGATCACGTAGAACGTCGGCCAGCCGGGCACCTTGAACCGATCGGCGATCGTCTCGGCCCCGCGCACCAGCCGGTAAGTGATCTTGTTGTCGGTCATGAACTTTGCCGGGTCGGCCGACGCCTCGCGCTCAAAGTTCATGCCCAGCACCACCACCCCCTGGTCCTTGTACTTCTCGTGGATTCTCTGCACCGACGGCATCGCGGCTCGGCACGGCGGGCACCACGACCCCCAGAAGTCGAGCACGACGACCTTCCCCGCAAATTCGGTGGATGTGACGGGCTTCCCGTCCCCATCCTTCAGGCTCCACGACGGGGCGAGCGTGCCGGGGGCGAGCAGGCCGTTGTCCGTCCGTGGACGTACGGGCGGAGCCTTGCCCGCCGCGGGCCCGGACTTCGGCGCGTCCTTGACCGCCTTCACCATGTACTCATCGGGCACGTCCACGATGAACGTGTTCTCCGCGATCGGGACGTTCCGGCGAATGTTGCCGAGCGTCAGCGAAGACACGACGCGGGGCTCGGCCTTCGGCTTCGACGACTCGGGCGGGTCGATCACCTCGATCCGGCGCGGAAAGTGATCGGTCGCCGACAGGGAATACTTCGTCACCCGGCCGCTCTCGTCGGGCACCAGCAGCACATCGCACTTCTCGCCCTCGACCAGCGTGGTGCCGCCGCCGGTGATGCTCTTTGCCAGCTTCGAATCCGCGAACGACTGTCGAGCCACGAGGTTCCAGATCAGCACATCGCGAGCATTCTGATGCACCAGAAACGATTCGAGCCCCGCCGCGTCCTTGGCGTTCTTCTCATAGACCGTCTTCTCCGCTTCTCGCAGCGATCTGCCCGCAAAGCCGTCGAAGGCGAGGTAGAGGCGTGGTGTGGGTTCTTCTTTGCCCGCAGCCTTGCTTCCGATGTACAGCTTCCAGCCGACGCCGCGCTCCTCGGCCGAGCGCTTCATCATCACTTCGTACGCGGTGGTGACGGTGGGCTCGCCCGGCTTCGCGGTGGCGACGAGCGTGGCGTCGTACGCGACGCTCTTGGTCTCGGCGAGCGCCTTGTCGGCGGCCTTGACCAGCGCCGCCGGCTGCGCGAGCACCGCGGCACCCCACGTATTCACCACAAGGACCGAGAACGCCGTCGCGGGGTTGATCATGGCGGACTCCAGAATTGCTCGTGCGCTGGGAGATCGTACCACGCGGTGGGAATTCGCGGCCGGCGCGCGGTTGTCGCGGTTTATCACGGCCAGTTCCGGGGGGCGGGTTCCTTATAGAACAACGGGGCGGTTATCCGGGGCCGCGGCATCGCCGATGCTGTGTGTAGATTCCGGAGGATGGGTTGATCGATGTGCGAGCGAACCTCACGCCGGAGGGCATCCGGCGCCTGGAGAAGGACCTGGATGCACGGGTCGCGGCGATCGGCTTGCCCGGACGGTCGGACCTGATTGCGAAGATCCTCGAGTTGAATGAGGGCCGGTCCGCCGGGTTCGTGGATTACTCGCGCGTGATCCGCACGGATGCGGGCCTCGCGGGCCGTCTGCTCAAGACAGTCAACTCCGCTTTCTACGCGCAGCGCGCGCCGGTGACGAACCTGGACCGTGCGTGCGTGCTGCTCGGTCTGGAACGGCTGAAAGCGTTCAGCCTCGGGTACTCGCTGAGCCAGGCGACGGCAGACCCGGCTGATGCGCACTCACGGGCCATCTGGGGCGAATCGGTGTTTCGCGGGTGCCTGGCGTCGGAACTGGCTCGCGAGGTGTGCCCGATCGCGACGATCGAGGCGTTCGTGGTCGGGCTGATGATGGACGCCGGCATTGGCCTGATGCCCAAGCTGATCGGCGACCCGTACCGCGCGATCCAGGAGGCGGCGCTGCCGCCGGCGGAGCTGTTTGAGCAGGAGTTCACCAGGCTTCCCTTCACGCACGTGGACCTGGTCCGGGCGTTCATGCGTCAGTGGCGGCTTCCCCCGCTGCTGGCCGGACCGATCGAGCGCCACCACGCCGCACCCGACGATTCCGGGCAAGCGTCGAACGAAAGTAAACTGCATCGCGTCGCGTACGTGGTCGGCCAGACGGATTGCCGCCCCACGCTCAGTCCGGAAGAGGCCCCGCCGGTCATGCCGAGCCGCGTGTCGGCGATCCTGGGCATTTCCCAGGACCGGATCGCCAACGCCATCTCGCGGGCCACGACCGAGTACCGGGCCGCGATCGATCTGTTCGCGGGAGTCGCTGCGAAAATCCCAAGCCCGGATGCACTGGCCGCGCGCGTCCGCCGGCAGCTGACCCACACGATCGAGGAGATGCTCGAGAACGGCGGCGGCTGTCCGCCCACGGTGATCGAGCGGTTCCTCCGGGGCGACACGCTGCTGGAGGTGCGCCAGCTCGGCGCCGGTTCATGGATCGCGTACCTGTGCGACGAGCAAGGCGGGTATCTCGCGCAGGTCACGTTCCAGTTGCGTCACGCGAACGTCCGATCCATCCGCGAGTCGCTGGGACTGGCGGCCGACGAGGACGTCCTGATCCAGCAGGTGCTCGATCGGTTGCAGAAGAAGGCCGCGTGAGCCCATTCAGCCCGCGATAGCGGGATTGGGCGTCGCTTGTGCTGAAACGCTGAGCGGGACAGGTCGCCGGCCGCGGATGGCCTCGCTGCCAAGCTGCCCGCAGGCGCCCATCATCCGCCGGCCCTTGGTTCGGCGGCGTTTGGCGTAAACCGTTTCTTCCGTCAGCCACCCCAGGAAGCGATCCACCGCGTCCTCTTCGGGCGCGGGCCACGGAGAGTCACGGCGGGGGTTGTACGGAATCACGTTGAGCATGACCCGGGGCGTCACGGCGGCTCGGACGGTGCGGTAGTGGTCGTCGATCGGGCGGACGAGGCGTCCGATGTGAGCCGCGTCCTCTCGCGAATCGTTGACGCCCGGGATGAGAACGTACTCGAAGCACAGCTTGCCGCCGCCGTACACCGGCCAGTGCATCAGGGCGTGCTGGAGGTCCGCCAGCGGCATGGATCGGTTCACAGGCATGAGGCTCGACCGCAGCGAGTCTTCGGCGGCGTTGATCGATACCGCGAGGTTCAGGCGATGCCAGCCGGGCTGGTGGAGCTGGTGGGCGAGCTTTCGCAGGCCGTCGAGCCGGCCGACCGTCGAGACCGAGATCTTGCTGATGGGGACGGCGGCGCCGTTGTGGTCCTTGAGGACAGAAATCGCCTGGACGACGTTGTCGTAGTTATCCAGGGGCTCGCCCATGCCCATGAAGACGATGTTCCGTGGGCGGATGCCCAGGACGTAGGTCGCGGCGAACCACTGGCCGACGATCTCGCCGGGCGTGAGCGACCGGATGAGCCCCATCTGGGCGGTCTCGCAGAAGGTGCAGCCCATCGCGCAGCCGACCTGGCTGGAGACGCACAACGTATAGGCGGGCTTGCCGGTCCGGCCGATCATGGGGATCAGGACCGACTCGGTCTCGAGGGAATCGAAATGAGACAGCCGGGTGGCGGCGGAGGTCGCGGTGATCACCCGCCAGCGCTGGGCGTCGTCGGGCAGCGCGGGGACGCGCTGGGTGAACTTCAGGACTTCCCCCTCGGGCGAGGGGTCGCGGAGCTGGCGGACGATGGGCGCGGGGAGGTTGCTCTCGAGGCCCGCGGAGGCTCCGGTCCGAAAGAACTGCCGGTAACGCTCCAGTGCCTTCTGGGTGGACCAACCCAGTGCGAGTCCGGCCTCGGACGCGAACTGTGAGGAGTCCAATGATAGGGCATACACCCTATTTGCAGTTGGCTCGACGGTGACCGGGTTCATTCCGCTGCAGTGTAGCGACGCGGACGGTTGAAACCTGGCGCATGAAACTGCAGCATGGCGTTCATGTAACACCGAAAACGGGTTTTCGCCCGTTGGCGGCTCTGGTATCTTTGAGGAAGGGTTCCGGCCAAGGCAGGCCGGGCATGGCAGGTTCAGCCCGATCGGTTCTCGGTCCGGGCTCTCCAATTGGGAGACCACACGTGTCGATGGGAAACGCGGCCAATGGACTTCGCGGCGGACACGGATGCGCACGCCTGCGGGCGTTCACGCTGATTGAGCTGCTGGTCGTCATCGCGATCATCGCCATCCTGATCGGGATCCTGCTCCCGGCGCTGGGAAAAGCCCGGGCCGCGGGCCAGATGACGGTGTGCATGCAGAACAACCGCCAGCTCGTGCAGGTGGGTCACTTTTACGCCAACGACAACCGCGGCCAGTTGTGGTTCCATTACTGGCAGCCGGCGAGCGGGGCGGATCCGCGCCCCTTCCAGACCTGGTGCCGCACCAACACCAAGAAATCGACGTCGGACTGGTCGGTATGCGAGCCCGGGCCGGTGTACAAGTACATCGAGAACCAGCCGAAGATCACCGAGTGCCCGCTGAACAAGCGCCGCGGCGGCGACGGGGCCACCACGAACACCAACAAGGCGGGCGGCTACAAGAACATGTTCGGCGATGACAAGCGGATGGAGTTCGACTACTGCATGGTGACCGGCGTGGGCGGCGCTCAGCTCGGCATCGATGTCATGGTCGGCTACGTTCCGCCGCACATCGGCGGCGCCACAAACCTTTCGGAGTCGGATGCCCAGAAGCTGACGCTGCTCCGGGGGCTGCCGATATTCGTGGAGGAGAGCTCCTACTGGTACCACGACTCGAAGGCCGGCAAGTTCAATGACGGGTTGTGGGGCAACCTCGACCAGGTCTCGCTGCGGCACGACAAGGGCGGCATGCTCGCGATGTGGGACGGCAGCGTGCTGCACTTCCGGCCGCCGTCGGGCGCACGGGAGGAGGACGAGGAAACGTCGAAGGATTTCTGCGCGAACGACCTGTTCGTCAATCGCAGCGCGTCCAACAGGAAGTGGTTCCGGCTGTACTACGGCGGATCGACCGGGAGCTACGAAAAGCAGTACGGCTGGATCAACCGCCCGGGGCCGATGTGAGCTGCCGTCGGTTCAACGCGGGTCCGGATCGCTGTTGACGGCCGATATCCCGTGTGAGACAACGATCGCCGCCGCGGCCACCGCGGCGGTTTCTATGCGCATCGTGTGCGGGCCGAAGCACGCGATGGTCGCGCGCCCGCCGGCGGCCGACAGTTCCTCGGGCGTCCAGCCGCCCTCGGGACCGATGATGATCCGGATCGCGTCCGCTGCCGGGTCGGGCGTGTACGGCGCACCCGAAGCGTCCGCGATGATGATGCGTTCGCCCGGGGCGCCCGCCAGCGAATCGGCGAGCGAGGCGCTCGCGCCAAGCCGAAGCTTCCATGGACGACCCGACTGCTTGCAGGCCTCGTGAACGACGCGTTCGAGCCGAGCGAGCTTCCCTTCCCTCGGGTCCACCACCGACCGAGTCGACACCAGCGGCGACCAAGCCGCGGCACCGACCTGGACGAGCCCGTCGATCATCTGCTCGAGCCTGTCGCCCTTGGGGACCGCGGAACGGACTTCCACCGCGGGCCGGACCTGGTCGAACACGTTGATCTGCTCGACCGCCAGGTCGATCTCCCAGCCATGGCGGGAAGTCTTGCGAGACTGGGAGACCCTCGCCGAGGCGACCCTGCCCGATCCGTCGAGCAGTTCCACCGTGTCGCCGGAGCTGAGGCGCTTCACCCTGGCGGCGTGGTGGGCTTCCTCGCCGGTCAGGGTGACCGTCTGCCCGGGCCGGTCCGGAAACTCGTCGAGCCAGACACGGTGTGATGGCATGACCGTTTGTAGCACCTGCCGGCGAGCGGGGTGATACTTTCCTTGGTCCGGTTCTTCGATATGGTGATCCCGATCGGCCGATTTCCGAGGTCGGCGGGGGTCTTCCGGCGGCCCGTTGATTCATGAGTGAAACGGCTCCCAATCTCCAGGATTCGACGGGAGAGGACCTTGCGTCCCAGATCGAGTCGCTGCTCGGGGGTTCAGCGCCTGCCGAACAGTCATCGGCCACCCCGCGAACACAGTCCGAGAAGAACGAACTCGGAGTCCAAGTCGAGCAGATGCTCGAGGACGCGATCGACAAGGTCAACCGGATCGCGCAGGAAGTACCAGCGCAGGCGGGTCAGACCGCGGGTGAACAATCGCTGGAAGCGGAGCTCACAGCGATCGCCGAGGATCTGTCCAATGGCGGCGACGGCTCGCCGCCCCCTCCACGCGCCGATGCGTTCGCAGCTCATGCTGAACCGCATCGCGAGATTGCGACAGAAGCGGCCGTGCATGCCGGTCGGCCGTCAGCCCCCGCACCGGGATCTCCGCCGCCTGCCGCACCACTCGTAGAGACTGCTCCGGTGGTGGTACCCGTGTCGGCGCCTGTGCAGTTCTCGCATCCGATCGCGTCACCGACGCACGCGGCGCCCTCCGCGGGATCGCCGGCCCATGCCGCACACAGCGCGCGGACTGCGAAAGAGCCACCCGCGCCGGCGGCTGATTCGAAGCCGCGAATCGATCTCCGGGCCGCTCTTCGAAAGACGGTCGGTCGGATGCTCACCGTTTGCGGGCGGGTGCTCGCGTGGCCGCTGGCCACGCAGAAGCCGATCGTGCGCGACTCGGTGGGATGGGTCGCCCTGGTGACGGTATTCATGGGCGCGTGTATGTGGGCGGCGGTCCTGCTCCGCGACCCGCAGCCGTTTGTGCCCGATTCGCCGCCGGTTTCGCTGGTGACGGAAGCGGGCGGTGAGGGCCACGGCAAGCACGGGTCGTCCGCGAAGCCGGCGGGCAAGGGGTCGCCCGCGGGCGCGGCGAAGGCGGGTTCGCACGGGAAGAAGGACGACGGGCACGGTGCGGGCGCTGCACCGGCTGCGGTGAAGCGCGAGCCGCTCATCCAGCGCGGCGCCGCCAAGAAGCCGGCCAAGGATGCCAAGAAGGACGCCAAGAAGGACGGGGGCCACGGCGGCGGGCACTGACGGTCCTCGCAGCTTGCGAACGCGCTCAGCGTCGCATTCGAGGCTCCCGCGTGGCAACGGGCGTTCTTTTCGCACGGCGCCGCGAAAGCCCGGCGCGTTTGAGCGGACTTGCGGCCGGCCGAATCATCAGGGAACACCCGGCGATGATGCGCTAAATTGAAGCGGGCATGATCGCATCGGACCTCAGATTCCCGATCATCGTGGGCCCGACCGCGGGCGGGAAGTCGTCCCTCGCCGTCTCCACCGCGCTGCGGCTGCGCGATCGCCACGGCGTCGCGGCGGAGATCGTGACGGCGGATTCCATCCAGGTGTTCCGTGGGATGGATATCGGTACGGCCAAGCCGACCACCGATGAGATGCGGGGCGTGCCGCATCACCTGATCGACCTGATTGATCCGCGGGAGCGGTTCAGCGTTCATGCGTGGCTCGACCTTGCGGAGAGGACGATCGCGGAGGTTCGCGGCCGCGGCGCGGTGCCGATCGTGGTCGGCGGCACGCACCTGTATGTCAAGGCGCTGGTCGACGGCATGTTCGAGGGCCCGGAGGTTGACGAGGGGCTGCGTGCCGAGTTGAACGGGAGGGATCTTGGCGAGCTGCGGCGCGAACTCGAAGCGGTCGATCCGGTCGCGGCACAGAGAATCAATGCGGCCGACAAGCGGCGCACCGTGCGAGCCCTGGAAGTGTTCCGCGCGACGGGGACGCCGATCAGTGTGCTGCAGAGCCAATGGGACAGGGATGTTCAGCGGCGGAAGGACTGCGTGATCGTCGGGCTCGTGTGGCCAATCGATGCCGTCAACCGGAGGATCAATGGGCGGGTGAAGCAGATGATCGACCGCGGGCTGATCGACGAAGCGCGGTCGCTGTGGGAACGCGGGATGCTCGGGGTGCAGGCGAGGGAGGCGCTCGGGTACAAGCAGCTCATCCCGTCCTTCGAGGGCGTGTGTTCGATGGACGAGGCGATCGAGCGGATCAAGATCGAGACGCGGAGGTTCGGGAAGAACCAGCGCACGTGGCTGAAGCGTCTGCGGCTGGTGCCCGGGTCGGTGTGGATCGACACGCAGGCGGTGCCTGATTCGGAGTGGCCTGGGCTGGTGCTCAAGGCATGCGGGATTGGGTAGATGCGTCGCCTCGCAATGGCTCGTCTACGGCGATGACGAGGAGTGCGTCGAGAGCCTGGGATTCGGACATGGCACCGGCGTCGATCACGTGGCTGGCCAGACGGCGGTACAGGGCGTCACGATCGGCGAGCACGCGGTCGATCTCCGCGAGCGGGTCGCCGCCGGTGAGGCTCGGACGGTTTGGGCCCAGCGCCGCTCGGAGACGCTCGCGGAGCTGGTCGGCGTTCGCGGCGAGATAGATGAGCCTGATATCGCCGAGTTTCCTGTGATGATCGAGCCACTGCGATGCACCGGGTGCGGTGGGAGTGCCGCCTCCGAGGGCGATGACTCGGCCAGGTGGCGAGAGCTGCTGCTGGAGTGCTCGGAATTCCGCTTGCCGGAACGCTTCGGGCCCGTCGTTCGCCCATGCTTCCGCGACGGACGTTCGGTTGAGCAGGCTTGGGGTAACGTCGTCGAGATCGACGAAGGGGCGATCGAGTCGCTGCGCCAGTTGGCGTCCGAGGGTCGATTTCCCACTGCCTCGCAGGCCCATGAGCATGATCGTGGTTGCAAGCGGCGGCGACATGCCGAGAGCATATCCGGTTCCGCTCACCTGCTCGGACAGCCGATCCGTCGTTCCGCGGCCCGGGCGTGCGCTTCGAGACCTTCAAGCCGGGCGAAGGCGGCGGTTTGCGAGTAGATGCCGGGGTCCGCTGGACCGACCGAGCGGATGAAGGTGCGGATGCGAAGGAAGTTGAAGACGCTCAGCCCGCCGGAGAATCGGCCCGCACCGCCGGTCGGGAGCGTGTGGTTGGGTCCGATCCCGTAATCGCCAATAACCTCGGCGGCGCCCGAGCCCACGAACACCGCGCCGTAGTGCGAGCAGCGGCCCGCGACCGTGCTGGCGTCCTTCGTCATGACCTCCAGGTGCTCGGGTGCGAGCCGATCGGAGAGCGCGACCGCCTGATCGAGGGAGGCGCAGAGGATCGATCCGCCGTTGGCGAGGCTGACGCGGGCGATCGCCGCGGAGGGAAGCGAGTCGAGCTGCCGGACGAGCTCGTGCTCGACGTGATCGACGAGCGCGGGCGATGTCGTGACGAGCCAGCACGTCGCGTCGGTATCGTGCTCGGCCTGGGCAAGCAGGTCCGCCGCGACGATGGCGGGATCGGCGGAGTCGTCGGCGACGATGAGCACTTCCGAGGGCCCGGCGAGCATGTCGATGTCTGCGTCGCCGTAAACGAGCTTCTTTGCGGCGGTGACCCAGCGGTTGCCGGGGCCGGCGATGGTGTCGCAGGCGGGGATCGGCCCGGCGCCGTAGGCGAGCGCGGCGACGGCGTGCGCCCCTCCCACCGCGATCAGTGAGTCCGCACCGGCGAGACTGGCCGCGGCCAGCGTGACGGGCTGGGGCCTGGGAGAAGCGACCCAGACCTGCTGGACGCCGGCGGCGCGGGCCGTGCAGGCGGTCATCAGGACCGAGGAGGGGAGCGGGAATCGTCCGCCCGGGGCGTAGCAGCCGGCCCGGTCCACGGGTGCGACGGTGTGCCCGACGGACATGCCCTCGACGCTCGTTTCGAGGTCGCCCAGGCATGCTCGCTGCGCGGCGGCGAAGCTGGTGATGCGGGCCGCGGCGGATTCGAGCACGCGCCGATCGGCTGGCGGAACGGCGTCGAGGGACTTGCGGAGCGCGGGGGCGTCGTAGACAAGACGATCACCGGGCGCCAAATCGCCGAGCCGGTGCGCGTGGTCGAGCACGGCCTGGAGGCCGCGTGCCCGGACGTCACGGATGATCGCGGCGGCGACCCCGAGCGTGTCGTCATCGACAGGCCGCCGCGCGGCACGCTGAACAGCGGCCGGGTCCAGTCGCGGGAACGGGCAAGGCGCGGGGGTGTCTCGATGGGAGTGTCGAGTCGTCATGGCAGCTTTCAACGAGCGGTTGTGCTCGGCTTGGCGTCGCCGCCTCGCCTGCTCACCCGCAGGGCACGGCGATCGAGCTCGCGTTCGATGTCACTCAACGGAATTCCGGCGGCGGCGAGCCGGACGAGGGAGAAGTACAGCACGTCGGCCGCTTCGTGGATGATCTCGGACGGCGATGCCGCGGCGGTCAGTTCACGGGCTTCTTCCACGATCTTTGAGGAGAGGAGGGCGGGGTCGCTGAACAGCCGGGCGGTGTATGAGCCCCCAGGGGCGGAGTGTTTCAACTGCTCAAGACGCTCGCACAGGGCGCTGAGGCCGGAGGCCGGGCCCCAGCAGGTGCGCGTCGCGCGGTGGCAGAAGCCCGGGCCCTGCTGGCGAACGGTGAATCGCAGCGTGTCGCGATCGCAATCCATGTCGATTCGGAGCAGCTCCTGGGTTGATCCGGAGGTTTCCCCCTTGCGCCACAGACCACGCGAGCGAGACCAGTAGATGCCACGCTGCTCGGCCAGGGCCGCTTTCAGGCTCTCCGCGTTTGAATAGCAGAGGCCCAGCGCGGCGCCGCGTTCATCCACGACGACGGTCGGCCAGAGGCCGTCGGGACGGTCGGATGCCAGGCACGCCGCGATGGACTGGTCGAGAGTCACGAGCCCCTTGTACAGCGCCATACCGACCTGGACGTCGACGCCGAGACGATCGAGCGCCGCGATCTCTTCCACGGTCCGGATGCCGCCGGCGACGGTCAGGGCTTTGGTGCGTGCGGCCGCGAGGAGCGGCTCGGCTCGGGACGCATCCAGCCCCTTGAGCGTGCCCTCGGTCTCCACGAACGTCACCAGGAAACCGCCGACGTACGGGGCCAGTTCGCGGACGCGGTCGAGCAACCTCAACCCCGAGGGCTTCGTCCAGCCTTCCACGACGACCTCGCCATCCCGGGCGTCAACCGCGGCGATGACGCGTTCGCTGGGGAGCTGGGAGAGCACTTCGGGAACGGCTCGGGTTCCGAGGATGACCTTGCTCGCGCCCGCGTCGAGCCACTCACGAGCGGTGTCGGCATCACGGATTCCACCGCCGACGCGGCACCGAGCCAGCGGCAGCAGCTCGCGGATGAGTTCCTTGTTCGATCCGCGGCCCATGGCGGCGTCAAGGTCGATGACGGCGACCTCCCCCACCATTCCGAAGCGTCGCGCGAGGGGGCGGGGATCGCCGGCATCGAGTTCGAGGCGCTTGCCTTGAACGAGCTGGACCGTTCGGCCATTCATCAGATCGATCGAAGGGATGATCATGGCTGAACTCCGGTGGAAGTACGCCGGACGCTGATGCCCGCGGCGGCGAGGTGACGCTTGACATCTCCCACCTTGTACCTGCCGTCATGGAAGATCGTGGCGGCGAGGAGCGCATCGGCGCCGGCGGACAGCGCGGGGGCGAGATGGTCGAGCGTTGACACTCCGCCAGACGCGATGACGGGCACGTTGACGGAGCTCGAGATCGCTCGGATGAGGTCCAGGTCGTAGCCGTCGCCCGATCCGTCGCGATCAAAGCTGGTCAGAAGGATCTCGCCGGCGCCAAAACCGACGGCTTGACGGGCCCACAGGGCCGCATCGAGGTCGGTGCGCTGCGAACCCGACCGGACGACGACACGCCACGCGGGCTCGGGACCTTCAGGGGCGGCACGCGCGGCGTCGATCGCCAGGACGACGCACTGTGAGCCGAACCGACCGGCGAGCGTCGCGATCAGCGATGGATCGGCGACCGCGGCGGTGTTGATGGCGACCTTGTCAGCGCCTGCCTCGAGCAGCGCGGCGGCGTCTGCATCGCTGCGTACGCCCCCGCCGACCGTGAGCGGGATCGACAGCTCGTGGCGAACGGCGGCCACGGTGTGGAGCGCCGTGCGACGGCCCTCGGGCGTTGCGGAGACGTCGAGCATGACCAGTTCGTCGGCGCCCTGCCGTTCATACTCGGCGGCGAGCGCGACGGGGTCGCCCGCGTCGCGAAGGTTCTGGAACTGGATGCCCTTGACGACCCTTCCGTCGCGCACATCAAGGCATGGGATGATGCGCGGGATCAGCATCGCGCACCTGCCTTCGTGGTGCTGAGAGAACTCAATCCTCGCTCCGGGCCTGCCGCGGCGAGCCACCGGCGGATCAGTGCGGCGCCCCACGATCCGGAGAGTTCCGGGTGGAACTGGCAGGCGACCACGGGCCCGCGTTCGATGGCGGCGATGAACGGGCCGCCGTGATCGGACCAGGCCGCGGCGAAGCCGGCGGGTGCGTGCCCGGCTCGGTACGAGTTGGCGTAGTACGCGTCGCCGTCGCTGAGCACCCGGCACGAAGGCTCGCAGGCGACGGCGTTCCAGCCCAGTTGGGGGACACGCACGGCTCCGGTGAACCGCGTGATCTCGCCGGGCACGACACCGAGACCTTTGACTCCGGGTGATTCCTCGCTGGCTTCGAAGAGCACCTGCAGACCCAGGCAGATTGCCAGCGTGGGACGACCGGCGTTGATGCGAGCGGTTAGCACCTCGGCAACGTCGGCTCGGCGAAGGGCGTCCATTGCGGCGGCGAAGGAGCCGACTCCCGGCAGGACGAGGACATCCGCGGCGTCGATGGTTGCGGCGTCGGAGGTCAGGACCGGGTCGGCGCCCTGGCGCGAGAGCGCCGCGACGACCGAGGCTAGGTTCGCCGTTCCGGTACGGACGATGTGGACCTTGGGACGATCCGCGGTCATCACAGAACACCTTTCGTGGAGGCCGGGGCCTCGGCCGAGGTCAATCGCACCGCGTGCTTGAGGGCGAGCGAGAAGGCCTTGAACGCCGCTTCGAGGCGGTGGTGGTCATTGATCCCGCGGAGTACGTCGAGGTGCAGGCAGAATCGCCCGTACGACGACAGCGTCGCGAAGAAATGCGGCGCATTCTCGCAGGAAAGCTCGCCGAGCTTCTCCCGTCGAAGACCCAGGTCGATGGTTGCCGACGGTCTGGTGGCAAGATCGACCACGGCCCGGGCCAGCGACTCATCGAGCGGCGCGTAGGCGTGGCCGAAGCGGTTGATGGCTCGGCGGTCGCCCAGGCAGTCGTTCAGCAGTGTCCCCAGCACGATCGCGCAGTCCTCGACGGTGTGGTGGTCATCGACGTCCAGATCGCCGGCGCACTCGAGCGTGAGGTCCATGCCGCCGTGACAGGCCAGCGCGGTCAGCATGTGATCGAGAAACCCCACGCCGGTGTTGACGCTCGCCTTGCCCGAACCGTCGATGACCAGGGAGCCGGTGATCGTCGTCTCGGCGGTCCTGCGGGTACCTTCGGAGCGTCGGGGCGGGGACGCTGGTGTTGTCATCGGAAGCTCTCCAGTCGGTCGATGAGCCGGGCGAAGGCGGTGGCGTCACCCGGGCAGGTGATGCGAAGGGCTTGATCCAGCCCCGGGCGGCCATGGAACTCGCGCACGATGATGCCATGGTCCCTGAGGAACGCGTGCAACTCCGCGGATCGTGGCGACATCGCGAGCACGAAGTTGCCCTGGGATGGCAGCACTTCGCAGCCGATCCGAGCAAGGCTGCGAGCCAGGATCGCACGCTCCTCGCGGACGACGGCGACCGCCTCCGCGACCTGAGTATCCAATGTCGACAGCGCGCGTAGCGCGAGCGACGCGGAAGGGCCCGATACGGCGTACGGTTGGCCAACGGCTCGGAGGAGCGAGATGGCCTGCTCACATCCGGCGGCGTAGCCGACTCGCAGCCCGGCGAGCCCCCAGGCCTTGCTGAAGGTCCGGACGATGATTGTGTTGGGGAGCGACAGGGCAACAGGCGTCAGGTCGATGTCGGCGAGTTCCGTATAGGCAAGGTCGACCACAAGAAGCGCGTGCGGAGCCGCGGCGGAGATGCGGCGCAGGTCCTGGGCTGACGCGATGCCGCCCGTCGGATTATTCGGCGTGACCACAAAAACGGCCTGGGTATCGGCCGTGACGGCGTTGATGACGTCGCCGGTGGGAAAACTGCCCCGCATCCAGGGAACTTGGCGGAGTTCGCCGCCCGCGAGCGAGGCGTAGCGAGGGATCATCTCGAACGTCGGGGTTGTCGCGACGGCGCTGGCGCCGGGCTCGAGGACCGCCTGGCACACGCGCTGGAGGGCGTCGTCGCCGCCGGCCGTGGCGATAATTTGCTCGGGCCGAACGCTGAGCCGAGCCGCGAGCGCATCCTCGAGCGCCGTAACGTCCGGATACCCGCGAAGGTCGTCGGGAGCGGGGCTGAATGCCAGTCGCCCCATCAGCGACAGGGGGCCTTCGTTGGCATCGAGGTGGAGCAGTTCATGTCGCGTCCCGGCCGACGCGGCGGGGGCGGCGCGGCGGTAGGGCTTGACGCTCCTGGTTCGGGCGGCTGGGGTGATCGAAGTCATGGGACCACCTGCGAGAGCGGCGAGATGACGATGTCTGAGCCGCCGCGGGCCTTGAGAAGCGGGATGAGGGAGGGCAGCCGGTCGCGGGGCACGGCGGCCTTGACGGCAAAGCCCGCGTCGCCGTGCAGGCGAGCCATGGTCGGCTCGCGCATGCAGGGGAGCACCGCGACCACGGCTTCCAAGCGATCGGCCGGGACGTTCAATTCGAGCATGACGCGGCGGCGGGCGTCGATGACCGACCGGAGGAGCATCGCAATCGTCTCGATCTGTTCGCGCCGCGCAGGATCGTCCCAGGCGGCACGCGACGCGTAGAGCCGCGTGGACGACTTCATGACTTCCTCGACGATGACGAGGCTGTTGGCTTCGAGGGTCGCGCCGCTTGCGGCGATGTCGATGATGCAGTCGGCGTCCTCCGGCGGGAAGACCTCGGTCGCGCCGTACGAGCGGACGAACTTGTCCTGGCGGCCGCGGCCCGCGATCCAGCGGCGGGCCAGGCGATCGAACTCCGAGGTGACCACCAGTGAACGGTCCGGAAGCCGTCCATCGACGACGAGCTGCCGCGGCGCGGCGACGACCACGCGGACCTGGTCGAGGCCGGTATCGAGCACCTCGACGACATCGGCGTTCAGCTCGCTCACCCAGTCCGCGCCGGCGAAGCCCAGTTCGCGAGTGCCCGCGCCGAGCATCTCGACGATGTTCTGCGGCTTGAGGATCTTGCACTCAAGCCCGGGCAACGAGAGCGTGGGCCTGTAGCCGCGGGCCGACGTCGAGACGCGGATGCCGGCTTCCGCGAGGAGCTGGAGCACGCCGTCGTGCATGCGACCCTTGGGAAGTCCGATTCGAAGCGGGTTATCCGGTGAGATCAGTGGGGACATTTGGGCTCCGTCGCTGTGTGCCCGGCCAGCTCGGATCGATCTGCCCAAAAGCAAATCGACGCCGGGCTGAGGCCGGCGTCGATCGTGATCTTCGGTCGTTCAGACCGCGGTCACACCGTCACCAGCCCAGTGGGGTGGGGGTGATGATGGTGGCCGTGGTGGAAAGAAACAAACGTCATCGCGGGGAAGAGGATACGACCGGTCTGGCCGCCGATCAAGAGGAGTTCCGCGGCCTCAGAGCGACCAGCGGACCTGGGTCCACCACGCTTCGAGCATGGCAGGGTCGCCGGCCGCGGCTCCTTCGACGCTGACGGCGTCAGGCGGCGGCACAAGTCGGGCGAGCTTCAGGGCGATCTCGCGGCGCGGCTGGCCGTCGAGCCGCTGCAGCAAGTTCCACAGCGTCGCGGCGTCCGCCACCGAGGCGGACTCCAGGACCGCCTTGAGGCTGTCCTGGGCGGGGCCCAGGGCCACGCTCGGGGCCGCGGCGAGCACCCTAACGGCCTCGACGAATTCCGGCGGCGCCTCGGTGCGGACGGGCACGGACGGATCATGGCCGCGCGGAGCCAGGCACCGATAACCCGCGGGGACGCGGGAGGTCCGGGCCGGCCCGCCAAGTTCAACCCACCCGCTGGAGACTTCCAGGAGCGTCGAGCCATCTTCCAGGACGGAAAGGTCGTAGACGCAGCCCATGTCGACCGCGGTGGCCGCGGGCGTATCCACCACGAAGAGCCGGGGAGGGGCGGTGATGAACGCATGCAGGCGTCCGCTGGCGAGTTCGAGCCGGTGTTCGGCTTCCCGGCTGTTCACCAGGCGCAGGCGTGAGTTCGGCTCGAGGGTCACCCGTCCGACGGATCTCCCGGACAGCGATGCCCGGGCCTGGCTGCCGGTCTCGATCCACTGACCTGCGCCGAGCGGGTCTTCTTCCAGGAGGGCGCGGCCGTTCATCGTGACGGTGCCGCTGAGAGGCTCGACGGACCACGCGGATTCGGCCAGACCTCCCGGGTGCGGCCCGGCGCTCGGCGGCACGAACTGGTACAGGATGATTCCGCCCGCAACGAGCGCGACGCACGCCGCCAGCGCGAGCATCGGCGTGCGCATCAGGCGGGAGTGATGGAGATCGCGAGCGCGCAGCGTGCGCACCGCCGACGCCTCGAAACGCCGCGGCGCCAGCATCTCTTCGATCCGGCGAACGTCTGCGTCGCCGGGCGGAACTGCACTCCATGCGTAGTCGTCGCCGCCCGGGACAGGCGCGGATCGACCCGCATCGTGTTTCTCGGTGGTCATTGGTCGGACTCCGATGCAAGCAGTTCTTTGAGCCGTGCCAGGCCGCGGTGGAGGGCGACACGGACGGCGGCGTGCGATCGGCCGGTCCAGGCCGCGATCCGAGGCCCGGATTGCTGCTCGAGCAACCTCATGATGAGGATCTCGCGGAACTCCTCCGGCAGTCGGCGGATGAGGGCGAGCACGTCATCCGCCGCGTGGCACGGTTGTGACGGCTGACCGGGACGACGCGTCGGATCCTTGGCAAGCGAGAGTACGGCTCGGTATTGGCGGGCGAGCGCACGACGCCATGACAGCGCCTCGCGGCGGGCGATCTGGGCGAGCCACGGTCCGATGGCCGCACTCCGCCGGAGCGACGGCAGACGGGCCATCGCCTTAAGGAACACTTCCTGGACAAGGTCGTCCGCATCCTGCGGCGTGCAATACGCGAGCAGGACGGCTCGGACCATGCGCCCGTGCCGGTGGTACAGCCGGGCGATCGCGTCCGAATCGCCGGTTTGCGCGCGGGCAACATCGAGTTCGTCGGGGTCCGCCGGTTCGACCGAGTCGGGATGCCAGGAAAAAACGGCATCCTGCCCGGCGGCGGGCAGGATCGCCTGATGGATGTCGAGCGGCGTGGACAGCGGACGGTTCCTTGGTCGGACCGAGGATTGTTCGCGTGGTTACTTGCCCGCGGCGGCGACCTTGCGGACGTCGTCGATGGAGCTGCCGAAGTTCCTCAGATGGGCCGAGAGGTTCGTCTCCAGGAGCTGATCGTCCTTGGACGACTTCAGGGCAGCGAGGACGTGCCTGTCGTAGACATCGTTCACGGTGCCGATCGCGTATTGGTAGTTCTTGTGACGCATCGCGGGGTGGGACATCACGGCGGCGCCGAAGTGCATCTGCGCGAGCATGCCCGCATTCAACTGCGACTTCTCAGCCTCCTCGATGGCCTTGAGCATGAATCGGTATCCCGGGATGCCGTCGGCCTCGCCAAGGGTCACGATCTTCCCAAGGCCGACCTGATTGAGACAGCCGATGAAGTAGGCGACGTCGAACCACGCCTGCGGATCGATCTTGCCCGAGGCTTCACCGCTGAGCACGGCGCCGGCGCGCCGGCCGATGAACTCCCAGGCGAGTGCATGGGCTCGGTCCGACTCGTCGTGCGACAGGTAAACGGCCGCCCGGCGGAGCGTTTCCATGCGCACGATGGCGCTGGGCTCGGCCGCGAGCAGCGCCGCGGCCTCGGAAGGGAGTTTCTCAATGTTGTAGGACGAACTCGAGCCCCCGCGTCCGCCATCCCACGGCAGGCTCCTGGCCTTGCCGATGAGGATCTCGTGACAGATCATGGGAGGACCGAGAAGCACGGACGCCGCAACCGTGATCTGGCCTGGTCGGGATCGGACCGCCTCGGCGCATCGCTCGCCGCCGCCGTGCGCGGCCGCGCCGAGCGAGGCCAAGGTGATGAAGACCGCTGCGCCGCGAAGGGTGTGCCGCCTCATTCGACCAGTTCCCGCCTGCTTTGATCGCGTCATCGACGAGTCTCCGTGGGAGCCGGCACTATCGCCGGCCACGGAAAGGACGACCGCCGAGTCGCCGGTGTTAGCTCTCCGCGGGAAAAAGTTGCGAGCCGCGGTTCGGCGGACACTTCTGGTCGGAAATCATCAACAGCGACGGACGGACCGTTTCACAGCACCGCTACTACCATCGCCCCAATGTCCGCAGAACAGACGTCAACGAGCCCGCACGATACCTCGCCCACCGGCGCCAGTACCGCCGTGACAATCGGGAACTTCGACGGCGTCCACATCGGTCACGCCGCGCTGATCCGGGCATGCCGCCGGGCGGCCGGCGAGCGCGGGCGGGTGGTCGTGATGGCGTTCGACCCGCACCCGGCGACGACCCTCGCACCCGACCGGGTGCCGGCGCGGCTCACCACGTTCGAGACGCGGACGGCGCTCCTGAAGTCCCTCGGAGCGGACGAGGTCGTGCGTCTCGAACCTTCACGCGAACTGCTCGCGCTCACGCCCGAACAGTTCGTGGACCGCGTGCTGATGCCGCTGGGACCGGCGGTGGTGGTCGAGGGCGACGACTTTCATTTTGGCCGGGGCCGGGCTGGGACGACCAGCGTGCTCGCCAAACTGGGCGATGACCGGGGATTCCGAGTCCACGTTGAGCCGGCGGTCGAGGTCGATCTCGATGATCAGACCATTGTCCGCGCTTCCAGCAGCCTGATCCGCTGGCTCATCTCGCAAGGACGGGTGAGCGACGCCAGGCGACTGCTCAACCGCCCGTACGCGGTCACCGGCGAAGTTGTCCAGGGCGACCAGCGTGGACGGGACATCGGGTATCCGACGGCGAACATCCTGACTCCGGTACTGCTGCCGGGCGACGGCGTGTACGCCGGAACCGTGCAGTCGGCGTTCGGCCGGTTCGATGCCGCGATCAACGTCGGTCGTCGTCCGACATTCCGAGGCCTCGAGCGCCGCATGGAGGTCTTCGCGATGTCCGAAGCCGGCCAGCCCGCCGCGCTCCCCATGAAGTACGGCTGGCACGCGGAGGTTTCGGTCGAGCACTGGATCCGCGAGGACCTGCGGTTCTCCTCTGTCCAGGACCTGATCGACCAGATCGGACGCGATGTCCGCGAGTCTTGCCGCAGGCTGACACGCGGGCGCACGCCGGGCCGCGTTCCGTCGCCGGCCTACCCTCGGCATTCCGCCTGAACGCATTGAGCACGTTGCATGACCGACCGCTGGCAGACCAACACGTCCCTTGAGGCAATCGCGGGCTGGCTGCGGCAGCAGCGCCGCGTCGTCGTGCTGACTCATTCCAAGCCCGACGGCGACGCCATCGGTTCGACGATGGCGATCGTCCGAGCGGTGAACCAGATCCGGCCGTCGAAGGACACCCCCGCGGCCGAGGCGTGGTACTTCGGGCCGATGCCGCCGTTTGCCGAGAAAGTGATCCGGGATACGCCCGCGCGGAACTTTCAGCAGCAGTCGCACCCGGGCGGCGAACCCGATGCCATCGTCATCGTCGACACCGGTTCGTGGTCGCAACTGGAACAGGTGCGGGAGTGGCTGGGCCCCAGAATCGCGCGAGCGGTCGTGATCGACCACCATCGGCACGGCGATCCGGACTCGGCGGAGCGACGCGTCGTGTCGCCCGAAGCGTCGGCGGCGTGCCAGATCGTGGCCGACCTGTGCCGGCTGGTGCTCCAGCGCGCCTCGATGCGGGATCTGCCGGTGGACGTCGCCGAGGCGTGCTACCTGGGAATCGCGACCGATACGGGGTGGTTCCGCCACAGCAACACGACCGCGGACGTGCTGCGGGTCGCGGCCGACCTGCTCGATGCCGGCGTCAACGCCGCCGAGCTGTACCGCGTCGTCGAACAGACCGATCGCGAAGCTCGAATCCGCCTGCTCGGCCGCGCGCTGACGGGCATGCAGGTGTTCGACAACGGCCGGTTCGCGCTCCTGTCGCTCACGCGCCAGGATTTCTCGGATGTGCGCGCCGAGCAGGGCGACGCGGGCGGCTTTGCCGATTACGCTCAGACGATTGAGACCGTCCGCGTAGTCGCGATGTTCACCGAGTCGGAACCGGATGAACGCGGGCGACCGGTGACGAAGGTCAGCCTACGGAGCAAGGACACCGAGGGCGGCGTCGACGTGAACCAGGTCGCGCGGCAGTTCGGCGGGGGCGGGCATATCCGGGCCGCGGGTGCTCGGATCCAGGCGCCCATCGACGAGGCGCGCCGGCTGGTGCTCGAGGCGCTCCGCAACGCCCGCTAACGGCGAGGACTCCGTGCGAGTGAGATCCCGTGAGCCGTCCCCCCACACCATTCCGCAATGACCGCCAGGACGCGGGAGGCCGGCCGCGCGGGCCGCACCGCGGCAGCGTGAAGAACCCGCCGCTGCGCCTGCAGACCACCACGCTCTGGGAATACCCGAGCCAGCACTACGACTCTCCGACGGGGTCCATGCAGGGCGACAAGGCGTACGTCGGGGCGACGCCCTCGTGGGTGATCTGGCAGCTGCTCACCCGCTACACACGCGAGCATGACCTGGTCGTCGACCCGATGTGCGGCAGCGGGACAACGATCGACGTCGCTCGAGACCTGGGGCGGAAGGCGCTGGGGTACGACCTTGCCCCGTCACGCCCGGACATCTTCCGGGCCGATGCTCGGAAGATCCCGCTCGAAGACGCGAAGGCCGACTTTGTCTTCATCGATCCGCCCTACTCGACGCACGTGGATTATTCCGACGACCCGGCGTGCATCGGCAAGCTCGATGCGGCCGGCGACGACGGGGGACGGGCGTATTACACCGCGATGGCGGCGGTCATCTCGGAGATCCACCGTGTGCTGCGGGATCGGCGGTACATGGCCCTGTACGTGAGCGACTCGTGGCGGAAGCGCTCGGGTTCGGATCAGCCGGGCCGGACCGGGCCGGTCGGGACCGCGTCGGGCGTGTTCATGCCGATCGGGTTCGAGCTCTTCGCGATCCTGCGGCAGCACTTCGTGCCCATCGACATCATCTGCGTCGTGCGGCACAACCAGAAGCTGCAGCGGGGAAACTGGCACAAGGCGGCCGAAGAAGGCAATTTCTTCCTGCGCGGGTTCAACTACCTGTTCATCATGAAGAAGCAGGGAGAGGCAAAGCCGCACGCTGCGGGCGCACGCGGCTCGCAGAAGACCAAGTCCGCATCGTAAGTCCTTCGATGGCCGCGGCCGTGCGTCTCGTGGTGAGCGTCAGCAGCCAGCCTCGAATGCGAGAATACCCGTCTCACGGGTGCAGGGATTTCCTCTCGTTCGGCGGGCCGTAGTATTGGCCATGACGGCTCCGTCCCCGCTGCTCGATGAACACCTCCGCCATGGCGCAGTACTGATTTCCTACGGGTCGGGCGGATCGGCGGTGCAGGTCGTCGCGGCGCTGGCGGCGGTGGAGATCGAGTACGCCATGCTCCGGCGCGGGGCGGTGCTTCTCGACCAGCCCCACCGGGGTCTGGTTGAGGTGACCGGCCCGGATCGCATCGAGTTTCTCGGACGGATGATCACCCAGGACGTGCGGGCGCTGACCCCGGGGCTGGTCAGGCGGTCGTTCTGGCTCAACCGCAAGGGACGCATCGACGCGGACCTGCGGGTGATGCACTTCGAGGACCGGACACTGATCGATCTGGATATCCACGCGGCGGGCAGGACGGTTGAGGGACTCTCGTCGTACATCGTCTCGGATGACGCCGCGATCCGTGATATCACCGCGGCGACCCACCGGCTGGCGTTG
>JAJVHS010000014.1:90960-97309 GCA_022072615.1 Phycisphaerales bacterium | reverse complement strand
CAGCATCATCCAGGCGTAGAGCGCCGCGATGCCCAGGGCGCCGACCCGCAGCAGCGACGCCGCGATGCCCGACGCCAGTCGCGAGGGCAGCGTGATCATCGCAAGCGTCATGCCCGGCACGAGCACCAGCACGATGAGCAACGAAACCACGATGGCCTTGCGCATGTACACCGCGCGAGCGGCCGCGGCCAGCCGCGAACCCTCCGCCTCGCCGAGCTTGGCGACCAGTGGAGCGCGGCGCACATCCACCAGCCGCACGTAGCGCCCGCGGGCGTCGGCCACCACCGGGACCGTCAGCCGCCACGGGTTCGGCGGGCGACGCCGCGGCGCCGTCGCGACATCGGGGGATGCTCGCGCGCGGAGCGTACCGATCCGGTCGTGCCGCCACGCCGCACCGCACTCCGGGCACTGCACCCTGCCGTCATCCGACGCCCGAACGGCCCCGAGCTTGTACAGGCAGCACGGGCACCGGCCCTCCGCGAGGATCGTCTCGACAAGCTGATCGGTTCCGCGGCGCCGTGCGAAGAAGAACACGATCCGCAGGTACACGAGCGCCACGAGCACACCGCCGAGCATGGAGATCCAGGGTGGTCCGCCGCCCGACAGCTTCGAAATCCCCATGTACCCCGCAACGCCGACCAGGCCGGTCATGGCGGCCGCGATCTGGGCCGGGGTGATCCGCCCGGTTGCCATTCCACTGTGGGCAATGGCCAGGCGTCCGACCACCTCCGCCAGTTCCGGATCGCTCTGCATGTCCCCTGCGGTCACGCCCTGGTCGCGCAGCGAAAACCGTGGCTTCACCTGGCCTCGATCGTCGATGATTCCCCGCGGCGTCCGCAACACCGCCGAGCAGTCTACCGAACGCCGATCGCCGGCCGGGCGTAGCCTCAACACATGACGCCCGATGGTGCATCTCAGGGAGCCGACGGCGGGGACGGTCGTTCCCCGGTTCCCGACAACGTCCTGCTCCGCCAGTTCCTCGCCACGCGCAGCGCCGAGTGCCCGGTGTGCGGGTACGACCTCAAGGCCCTGCCGACCGACCGATGTCCGGAGTGCTCGTCAAGTCTGCGCCTGGGCGTCTACAGCGACAACCTGCGGATGGGGCCATGGTTCCTGGCCGTGGTTTCGTGGACGCTGGCGCTGGGCTTCGACGGCGTCGTGCTCGCGATCCTGCTGACGGTGCTCGCGTTCATCGAACGGCCACAGTCTCCCGGCGACATCCGGACGGTCGCCTTCATGATCTCAAGCTTCGGCGGCCTGGCCATCGCCAGTGCGGTAGGCCTGTGGTGGGTGTACACGCGTCGCAAGACCCGGTGGCTCCGCTGGCCGGTCCGCACGCAGTGGACGGTGGCGGTGTGCATGTTCGTCGGTGTGGGCCTCGGGCACGCGCTCTACGGGGGGTTCTTGATGTCCCGCGTATAGCGGCCGATGGGAGGTCTCGCAGACGGGACTTCGGTCGCGATCACGCCGATGAATACGATCCGGGGAGAGTGGATCCCGACCAAAGACCTTCCATGCACGTACTGCTTCTCAACCAGGCGTTTTATCCGGACGTGGTCGCGACCGCCCAGCACGGCAAGGACCTCGCCGATGAACTGGTCCGCCGCGGGCACCGCGTCACGGCCGTCGCGTCGCGCTCGATCTACGGCAAGTCCGGCGCCGTCCTGCCCAAGACTGAGGACCTGCCCGTCGCGGGCGGCACCTCTCCGATCCACATCCGGCGGGTCGGGGCGAGCATCTTCGGCAAGGCGGGGTACGCGGCCCGGATCGCCGACTTTGCGCTGTTCTATCTCCTGGCGTTCTTCAAGGTCACAACGACGAGCCGCCCGGATGTCGTCGTCAGCTTCACCACGCCGCCGTTTATCGGGCTGGTGGGGATCGTCAACCGGTGGTTCCGCGGCAGCAAGGCGGTGTACTGGGTCATGGACCTGTACCCGGATCTGCCCGTCGCGTGCGGCGTGATGAAGCCCGCCGGGATCGCGACGCGGTTCTTCGAACGGGTGAACCGCTTCATCCTCAAGCACTCGGACGTCAGTGTCGTGCTCGGCCGGTGCATGCGGGACCGGGTGCTCGGCAAGGACACGCCCGACGAGCGCGTGCGGATGATCTCGATCTGGTCCGACACGACGGGGATGGATCCGATCGAACCGGCGGAGAACCCGGTCCGAGCGGCGATGGGCATCCCGGCGGCGGACACGGTCGTGATGTACTCGGGCAACTTCGGCATCGGCCACGACGCGCAGACCATCTGCCGAGCCATGAAGCGCCTCGATGGCCGCCAGGGGCTGCGGTTCGAGTTCGTCGGCGGCGGCAAGAGGCGGGGCGAGGTCGAGAAGTACATCGCGGCCGAAGGCTTGAAGAACGCCCGGTGGCACGAGTATGCGCCGCGCGAGAAGCTCGGGCCGTCGCTGGCGGCCGGCGACATCCACCTCATCTCGCTGAAGGAAGGCGTCGAGGGCATCATGGTGCCGAGCAAGCTCATGGGCATCATGGCGGTGGGGCGGCCGTCGATCTTCGTCGGCGACCCGACGTCGGAGGTCGCTCGCGTGCTGACCGAAACGTCCAGCGGGCTGGTGGTGCGCGAAGGAGACGACGCAGGGCTCGCGCAGGCGATCGAGCGGCTCGCGGGCGACGCGGCGCTCCGCCGGCAGATGGGCGAGAACGCCCGGCGCGCCCTGCACGGCCAGTACGACGCGGACACCGCGTGCCGCCGGTGGGTCGAACTGCTGGAGCAGGTGGTTGAGGGCCGCGGCGGACGGACGGTCGCCGCCGAGGCGCCCGGCGCGCCGAGGAACGAAGTGGCGCGGGCCGAGAGCTGATGCATCCCGCGAGGAACGCCTCCCGCGGCAAGAACGTGAAGGGTGAACCATGACGGCGACGGTGACGCACAGCCCCACGACCACGACGCAGACCGGCGGTCATGCCGCCGCGACGCCCGCCGCGCCGAAGTACACGCACGGCGGCAACGCCTACATCCCGGCGGGCACGCAGCCGCGGACGACGGCGCTGAAGAAGTACGTGTTCATCCAGGACGACCCGTTCTTCCTCACCAAGGTGCTCGACAAGTACCTGCGCGAGTTTGCCGACACGACGGCCGGGATCAACGTCCAGCCCAACACGCAGGGCAAGCGGACGGTCTTCCAGACGGCGATGGACCTGCTGAAGATGTACGGCTTCGGCTACTTCCAGTGGAAGCTGCGGAACTTCCTGTGGGCGAAGGTGAAGGCCAAGGTCGTCAACGGCGTGCTCGGGTCAACCAGGCGCTGCTACACGGTGGCGTCGGTGGCGAAGAAGTACGGCGTCCCCGTCCACTACACCACGGACGTCAACAGCCCGGAGTTCCGCGCGATGCTCGCCGACCTGGGCGTCGAGTTCATCGTGTCGATCTCGGGGACGATGCTCTACAAGAAGGCCCTGCGCGAGCAGACGCCCTACGGGATCGTCAACTGCCACGGGGCACTGCTGCCCAAGTACCGCGGGCTGATGCCCAGCTTCTGGACGCTGGCGAACGGTGAGCGCGAGGGCGGTGTGAGCGTGCACTTCGTGGACGCGAAGCTCGACAACGGCCCGATCGTGGTGCAGAAGCGCTACCGCATCCACCCGCACGACACGCTCGAGGACATCATGTCGCGGAGCAAGGACCTCGCGGCCGAGGCGATCATCGAGTGCGTGCGCAAGGTCGAGGACGCGGCGAGGCGGGGCGTCGCGCCCGACTGCATGCCCAACCCCGAGGCCGAGCTCTCGCACTTCTCCATGCCGACCAAGGCCGACGTCGAACGGTTCCGCCGCAACGGCCACCGGTTCGTCTGAACGACGACCGGGCAACACCGGGAACTCCCCCTGGCGAGCGCGGTGAAACCACCGCGGCGCTGTGGTATGCTCCCGGCCTGTGGGAGATCCGGAGCGTGCGATGCTTCTGCGAACCGGTGCGGCGGCGTGTGCTGCGATTGTGCTCGTGCTCATGAGCGGCTGCGGGTCCCCGCCTCGCGAAAGTTCCCGTAACGGCGCCGTCGCCGCTGACGAGCGCCCGGGCGTGCGCGACCAGCGTGCCAGGCTGCTCTTCGAGAAGCTCAAGAGCCTGGCGGGCACGTGGGAGGCGTCGAGCAGCAAGGGGTGGGCCGGCACCATCACGTACGAGACGATCGCCGGCGGGTCGTGCGTGATGGAGGTCGACGGCGTCGCCCACCCCGAATCCAAGATGATCTCCATCTACGCGTGGGACATCGACCGCATCGTCCTCACGCACTACTGCGCCGCCAAGAACCACCCGCGGCTGGTCGCGACCGAGATCTCCGACGACGCCTCGCGGGCGGTGTTCACGTTCATCGATGGCACCAACCTTCCGAGTCGTGACACCGGGCACATGGATTCGGTCGTCATCCAGATCAAGGGCCCGGACGAGTTCACGGCGCAGTGGTCCTGGTACGGCGCGGGCAAGCCGGACTGGATGGAAGAGATCAGGCACACGAGGGTCAAGGCCGCGGCCGGCTGAGGTCGTTGAGCAACCCGCGCCGCGTCGCAAGGTTCGGCGGCGAGGGGGGAGGGAGTGCGCATGGATCGTCGAAGCGTGCTCCCGCTCTGCGTGCTGGTCGCGCTCATGCTCTGCTGCCAGGTGAAGACCGAGCGGATCGCGCCGGTCATCATCAGTTCGACCGACGAGCCGGTGAAGGTCGAGTTGATGACCCAAGACCTCGGACGCCAGCGCGAGAAGACGGTGATTTCGCTGGCGGCGGGCGCACGACTCGAGCGGGCGGGCGTCTTTGTGGAGTCCATGCACCCGGGCCAGCGTCCGCGGGCACGCGCCCAGTGGCGGTCGAGCGCGTGCGAGGTGTCGTTCTCCGAGCGAGCCCACACGATCGAGATCATCCGTCACGGCGAGGGAATCACATTCCGGCCGGTTGACGCCGGTTCGCAGGAGCCCGCGCAATGAGCATCAACGTCCATGAAGCATTGCTCGCGGCTTGGACGCTGATGCTGGCGGGCTGCGGTCTCTCGTTCGACGTCGAGCTGCACAACACGACGGCGGACGCGGTGGCATTCCGACTGGAGGATTCGTGGGCCGAGGGCGAGGGCCGTGGCGCGTGGCTTTCACGGACGCTCGCGCCGGGTGGGGACTTTTCTTATTCCGTGCGCGACGGGCAGAGGTCGGACGCCAAGTACGTCATGGTCCTGCCGGCACACGGCGGCGCTGATGATCGCCGCGAGCAAGCGGCGGAGTACCGGCTCGACACATCGGGCACCAACAGGCTGTACATCGTCCGGTCCGCAACCGGGCTGCATCTCGAGGAGCGGTAGCGCGGCAATCACGCCGGGGAGCACGCATGATCACGGGCATCCACACGCTGATCTATACCAAGGACCCCGAGGGCGCGCGGCGAATCTTCCGCGATGTCCTCCAGTATCCGCACGTCGACGCGGGAGACGGGTGGTTGATCTTCAAGCTCCCGCCCGCGGAGCTTGGCATTCACCCGGTGGAAGCCGGCGAACCGGCCAAGCACGAGCTGTGGTTCATGTGCGACGACGTGAACGCAACGGCCGCCGAGCTCAAGCGCCGCGGCATCACGGTCAGTAAGCCGGTCGCCGATCACGGGTGGGGCCTGGTGACCGCGTTTGTGCTGCCCGGCGGGGAGGAAGTCGGCCTGTACGAGCCGAGGCATCCCAAGGCGATCGATCTCAAGGGGTGATCGCTCGACTTATGCGGGTTGGAAGTCTGCCTGCGGCGTGCGCCGGCACCATCGGATCGCGATCGGTCGCGGCCAAGCATGACCGCTCGCGATCGCTGCGCGGCGAGTTGCCCTTGCGCTACAGCGCCCGCGCCTTCTTCATAGCTTCAATCATCGCCGCGCCCATGTCCGCCGGGCTCATGGCGACCGTCACGCCCGCGGCCTGCAGGGCCTTGATCTTGGCGTCCGCGGTATCGTCGGCCCCGCCGATGATCGCGCCCGCGTGGCCCATGCGCCGGCCCGGGGGCGCTGTCCGGCCCGCGATGAACGCCGCCACCGGCTTCTTGACGTGCGTCTTGATGAACTCGGCGGCCATGATCTCGTCGGTGCCGCCGATCTCGCCGATCATCAGGATGCCGTGGGTGTCGGGGTCCTGCTCGAAGAGGCGGATCGTGTCGATGTGCGAGAGGCCGCGCACGGGGTCGCCGCCGATGCCCACGCAGGTCGACTGTCCGAGCCCGAGGTTCGACGTCTGCCACACCGCCTCGTACGTGAGCGTGCCCGACCGGCTGACGATGCCGACCGCCTTGCCGAGCTTGCTCTGGCTGACGTGCGTGTGGATGTAGCCGGGCATGATGCCGATCTTGCAGCCCGCGTTCGTGAACGGCCGGCCCGGCTCGCCCGTC
>JAJVHS010000014.1:0-90950 GCA_022072615.1 Phycisphaerales bacterium | reverse complement strand
CCCGTCATGGATTCCATGTTCGTGCGCGGCCCGGGCGTGATGATCCCCGGACAGTTCGGGCCGATGAGGACGATCTGGGGGCCGCTGGTCAGGCCCAGGGCCCGCGAGGCGTTCATGTCGTCGATGACGGACCGGGCCTTGATCATGTCCTGGACCGGCACGCCCTCGGTGATGCAGCAGATGACGCTCAATCCCGCGGCGGCGGCCTCGAGCACCGCATCGGCCGCGAGCCCGGGCGGCACGAAGATCATCGTCGCGGTCGCGCCCGTCGCCTTCACCGCCTGTTCGACCGTGTCGTAGATGGGCAGCCCGTTGGCGTCCTTGGTGCCGCCCTTGCCGGGCGTCACGCCGCCGACGACCTTGGTGCCGTACAGGTAACAGCCGGTGGTGTGCACGGCGCCGAACGATCCCGTGATGCCCTGGCAGATGACCTTGGTGTCGGCGTTGATGAGAATGGCCATGGAAGTTCCTTCGCGCACCCCGCTCGCGGGCGAGACACCGGCGGGGGGGTCAAGTGTAAGCGCGGGCGGGCCCGAACAGGCGGGACGCATCTCCTGTCCGGCGTTTCACCGGCGGCGGTCGCGTTCGGGCTGCGGGACCCCCAGGGGCGCTCGCTTGGGCTCGCCGTCGCGCCGGGGATAGATCTTGGGCGTGGCCGATTGCTTCCCGAGGACGACGATCCGACCCGTCGGCGTCGGCACGGTCGTCTCGTGGACCGCCTTGAGCAGGTGCAGCGCTCCCGCCGCCTCTTCGAGCTCGGCGCCGGCTCGCTCGCCCTTGATGAGGAGCACCCTCCCGCCGACCTTCACGAACGGAACGGTCAGCTCCGCCAGGGTGGCGAGCGCACCGACAGCCCTGGCCACCACGGCGTCGTACGCCTCGCGGTGCCCGCCCTTGCGCCCGCCCGAGCCCACCCGCTCGCCCCGATCGTGCCCGGCCGTCTCCGCCCGAGCCTCCACGACGGAGGCGTTCGAGAGGCCCAGCGCTCCGCACACGGCTCGGAGGAACGCGACCTTTTTCCCCGTCGCCTCGAGCAGCGTCCACGCGAGGTGCGGCATGCAGATCGCAAGCGGGATGCCGGGGAGCCCGCCGCCGGTGCCGACGTCGATCACGCGGCCGCGTTCGGGGAGGTCCGCCAATGTTTGGATGAGCGTCAGCGAATCGAGGATGTGCTTGCGCCAGGCCTGCTCGGGGTCGGTGATCGCGGTGAGGTTCAGGACGTCATTGGCGGCCAGGAGCATCGCGAGGTAGCGGCCGAGTTTCTCGGCATCACCGGGGTCGAAGCTGACGCCGATGTCGGCGGCCTCGTCCACCAGCCACGCGGGCGCGGGGAGCGGCTGGAGGGCCGCCAGGTCGGGAAGGGCGAGCGGCTCGCGCGGCGGTGGCGGCGGGCCCTTGGGCTTCCGTTCGGCCGTGCGAACCGGCTTGGCGGGTGCAGGGCGGGTGGTTCGAACCGACTTTGCTGCTGGTGGCCGGCGTGGTCGCATCGGTCCATCGTTGCCCGCCGACGACCGGTCAGCCATCAATAAACTCGAATGACCGGCGCGGGCCGGTTTTCGGCCGCCGCATCATGATATTGGCCACCAGGCCGACCATGACCCACACCGTCACGAGGCTGGAGCCGCCGTAGGAGACGTACGGGAGCGTGATGCCGATGATCGGGAGCAGGCCGACGTTCATCCCGACGTTGATGAACACCTGCGCCCCGACGAACGCCGCCAGCGCGACCGTCACGAGCCGCCCGAACGGGTCCTTCGTCAGCCCCGCGCACAGCAGCGCCGCGCCGAACCACACGGCGTACAGCCCCAGCACGAAGAGCCCGCCCAGCGCGCCGAAACGGTTGAGGATCACGGCGAAGACCATGTCGTTGTGACGCTCGGGCAGGCGGTTGAAGTGCAGCAGCGAACGCGAACGCTCGTCGGGCAGCCCGGTCATCCCGCCCGCGGCGGCCAGTGTCTGCGCGGCCGCGGCCTGAAAGTTCAGGTCCTGGTCCTCCGAGGTGTCGCCCTTGAGCTGCTTGATCAGTCCCACGATCCGCTGCTGCTGGTGCGGCTTGAGCACGGGGTACACCGCGGGCGCCGACATCGCCGCGAGCATGACGATGATCGCCAGGTGCCGCAGGCGGGCGCCCGCCGCGATCAGGACCGCGAACAGCGCCGGGATGAACAGCGACGCGGTGCCCAGATCAGGCTGGAGCGTGATGAGCGCGATGGGGATGCCGGTGATGATCGCGGGCGGGAGCAGACCCGTGAAGCGGCGGTGCTCGGTGCGGTAGCGCATGTACCACGCCAGCGCCATCGCGTAGGCGATCTTGGCGGGCTCGGACGGCTGGAAGTCGGTGAACCCCAGGTTGATCCAGCTCCGCGCGCCGTTGCGGGGCGCGACGATGGACCACGGAACGACCGGGATGAGCAGGAAGATGAGCAGGCCGATCGACACCGCGTAATAGACCCACGACGCGTACGCGATCCAGCGATAGTTGGGGAGCACGATGAGGGCGGCGGCGGCCACAGCCACCGCGAGGTACACGGCCTGGCGGCTCGCGACCGGGCTCAGCCACGTTTCGGGATGGGGCTTGGGCGCGTCGGCGACGTCGATCGACACGATGCCGATGATCGACAGCGCCAGCGACGCGGCGATGAGTATCCAGCCCGGGCCGATCCGCCCGATGGGCGCCAGGATTCGCCCGATCGACCACGACCGGTATGGGCCGGAGGCGGATGGCACGGTTATCCGTTCTCCTGTTCGTCGGAGTTGTTTTCATCCGCCGGCGGGTCGTCGGAGGCGCCCGGTGACGGAGCGTCGACGGGCTGGAGATAGCCCTCCGCCACCAGCGCCTTGACGATCTGGTTGCAGATCGGTCCCGACACGCGGCCGCCGCTGCCCGCGTATTCCATCACCACCGCGATCGCGTACCGCGGGCTCTCGCCCTCGCGCCCGGCGAGCACCACGAACCACGAATGGTCGCCGGAACGGACGACCTCGACCCCCTGCTTGTTCACGCGCCTGGCTTCGGACGCGTTGACACCGTCGCTCTCGCCCTCGGGCGTTTCTTCCTCGATCTTCTCGCCGCTCTCGGCCCTGGCGAGCTTGAGGTCCGGGGCCGTCGCGGTCCCCGTCTTGCCGATCACGCGCACGCCGCGGGTGTTGAACGTCGGTTCGCTCTCGCGCACGCCGTTGCGGTAGTACGAGATCGCGTGCCCGGACCCCAGTTCCTCGTTCACCGAGCGCCGCAGCCCCTCGAGCGCGACCGACACGGCGGCCGGGGGGAGATCGAGCTCGGTGGTCGCTCGGGCGTGGCGGCGGTCGTGGCGGATGATCGAGGGTCGGACGACCACGCCGCCGCGGGCCAGCGTCGCGTACGCGCACGCCGCGTGGAGCGGCGTCCACGTGATCGGCCCCTGACCGATGCCCATCTGGATCGCGTCGCCCAGTTCGAGCGGATCGCCGACGGGCCGTCCGATGAACCCGCCGTTCTCGGGTCCGATGCTCAGGTCCCACACGCGCCCCACGCCGAAGTCGCGGTAAGCGGTCGTGATCCCGTCAACGCCCATTCGCCGGCCGAGCGTGAAGAAGAAGATGTTGCACGACACCATGATGGCGTCGGCGCCGGCGAGATCGTGCTCAAGCTGGGACGAGTGCGTCTGCTTGTACCGTTTCCAGATCCAGCACTGGAGCATGTTGGGCTGGTTGGGCAGCAGGTGGCCGGTGCACTCGATCTGCTCGTCGGCCCGGATCGACCCCCGGCGCACCGCCTCGACGAACATCAGCGGCTTGACGATCGACCCGGGCGGGTAAGGCCGGTCGATCGCGCGGTTGAGGTACGGCAGGTTCAGCGGATCATCGAAGACCGCCTCGGGGTCGTCGCGGCGCAGGCGCTGGGGCGCGGGCGGCGTCGAAACCATCGCCAGGATCTCGCCGGTGTCGACGTCGACGACGACCGCCGCGCCGTTGATCGGTGTTCCCGCGGGCATCGTCGGGTTCGCCGGTTCGGTCGCGGAACGATGCCAGTCCTGGACCTTGGCGAGCCCGACCGTCGGCGTCATCGCCGCCTGGACCCGGGCCTGGAGCATGATGTCGATCGACAGCTGCACGTCCCGCCCGGGTTCGGGGGGGATCTCCTGCGTGACGCCCGAATCGACCGAGCGCGTGCGCATGCCCCGCAGGCCGCGGAGCGTCGCCTCCATCGCGCCCTCCACCCCCGCCTGGCCGACCCGGTCGCCCTCGATGTACTCCCCGCGGTCCTTGGTAGTGCCGTCGGGCAGGTCGAGCACCGCCCGGGCCTCCTCCGACGGCGAGTTCTTGAGCAGGTCGCGGCGTGCGTGCTCGTCGTCCACCCACACCTCGCGCATCCACCCGATCAGGTGCGACGCGACGCCCTCCAGGAACACCCGCTCCTTTCCGTTGCCGCGGATGGGCGTCGGAAGCTGGGTCAGGTCCACCTCGATCTCCATCGAATCGAGCGGGTAATCCCGGTCGCCGGTGTCGAACACCCGAAGCCCGGGAACCAGTTCCACGCGGTCGTCGGCTCGCGCTCCCGGGTCGTCGCCGAGCGGCCGCAGATCGATCTGCTCGTCGGCAAGGTCGCGGAGCGCGAAGGCCGCGGCGTCGGGAACGCGCGGGAGGATGACCCGTGCCTGCGACATCTCGCGTATGGGGGCCCCGGCGCGTCGTTCGATGGTGCGAAGTTCCTCCGCGTCGGGCTCGCGGCGGTTGCGTGCCCGGAATGCGTCGAGATCGCTCCGGCGCCGGCGGTCGGACACCGAGGCGTGCATCCGGCGGACGGTTTCGAGCGCCTCCCTGCCCGCGGCCACGAGCTGGTCGACGGGAACGCCGGTGGCCTGGGAGACGCGCAGGAAACCCCGGGAGACGTGGTCGCGGTACACGGCCGCGGCCCGGGTGATCAGCTCCTCGCGCTGCGAGGCGGTCAGGTCCGGCCACTGCTCGCGGTAGGCCCGGCGGACAAAGCGACCGGCGCGGTCGGTCGGCCACGTCTCGGCGAGGACTTCGTAGGTGATGGCGACGTCGTAGCTGGGCTTGTCCTGCGCCAGGATCCGTCCCTTGCGGTCGAGGATCCGCCCGCGAACCGTCGGCGTCATCTGGCGGCGGATGAGCTTTGACTCCGCCGCCGCCAGCGCCGAATCGCCGCGGGCCGCCGCGACCCGCACGATCTGGAACCCCAGCGCGGACAGGGCGATACCCATCGCCGTCAGGAGCAGCAGCACCCGGCGGTGGAACATCCGCGGCAGCAGGGTCTTGAGCATCGACATCGCGTGCGGGCTGGCGGCCCCCTGTCCGGCTCGCCCCTCCACGGGCGGCCGCAGGATCATACATCGGCCTGCGGGCGTGCCCGGGGCGAAGATCGACCCGCCGATCGCGGTGACGGATCGCGGCCGGGCCCTGCGGTCAGCCCGACGCCGGGATCGCCCGCTTGCTCCGCGTGATCTGCGCGTACGCATTGTGGTTGTGGATCGACTCGAAATTCTCCGAGTTGATCGAGTACCACGTGATGCGGTCCTCGCGGTTGAGCGCGAGGGCTAGGTCGCGGACGATGTCCTCGACGAACTTGGGATTATCGAAGGCCTTCTCGGTGACCCACTTCTCGTCCGGTCGTTTGAGGACAGCGAACACCGGGCTCGACGCGGCCGATTCCAGAAGCTCGACCAAGTCCTCGATCCACAGCGTCCCGTCGAAGCGGACCTTGGCCTCGATCCGGCAGCGCTGGTTGTGAGCCCCGTACAGGCTGATTTCCTTCGAGCACGGGCACAGGCTCGTCGCGGGCGCGGACACCGTCATCACGAAATCGTCGTGATGGTTTGCCATGCACTCGAACGTCACCCGGTAGTCCATCAGGCCGATCATCCCGGTCACCGGGGCCGGCTTGCGGATGAAGTACGTGAACGACGCCTCGAAGTGCGCCTCTTCCGCGTGCAGCTTGTTGCAGATGTCCCTGGCGACCCTGACGATCGTGTCCGGGCGGAGCGGCCCCTTGGTCTGATCGTTCAGCACCTCCAGGAAGCGGCTCATGTGCGTCCCCTTCTGGTGGTGGGGGAGCGACACGTACATGTTGACCGTCGCGACCGTGCTCTGCTCGCCGCCGTCGCGCTCCCGCAGCCGCAGCGGGTACGTCACGTCCTTCACGCCGACGCGGTCGATCGCCACGTTGCGGGGGTCCGAGGAGGCTTGAACGTCCGGCATCGCCTTCGGCGCGACCGTCCCGGATGCCTGCGGCTTGGCCGTGACTCCGGAGGTGCGGCGGCGCTTCGCCGGCCGAGCCGCCTTCTGAATGTGCCCGTTGGCTTTTGGCATGGTGAAATCCGTGGAAAGCATATGGCTGTGCGCCCATGCCTTCGATGCCCGGACCGGGTCGGACGCTGCGAAAAGCCAACAATTTGCGGTGCTCGGATCGGGGGCTGTGAGGGAGCGACCGCCGCCGCGTCGGTCGCCGGCCCGGTCATCACCCCAGGACCCGCTCGGCCGTGCCGCGGTACAACTCGCCGAGCACATCCTTGTCGAGCGAGAACCCGCGCAGGCGCGGCGACGACCACTGGTCGAACGCTGCCGGGTCGACCATCATCAGGTCGCCGTCGGCGATCGGTGACGGCCCCTCGTACCCCGTCTCCAGCAGGATTCTGAGCGCCCAGTAGCGGCTCGCGTACAGGTCGAACGCCGCCTGCGGGCTGCTCGCCTGGTCGGACTTGGGATGAGCGGGGTTGTGCTTCACCGGCCGGACATGGTCGTCCGATGTCACGATGTCGGACCCGAAGAGGATCCGTCCCTTCCAGCGGTTCATGAACGCGCGGAACCGGTCGACCGGGTGCCGCGAGATCTCGCGCACGATCCACTTGGTGGCCGAGCAGTCCAGGTGCAGATTCGGATGACGCTCCAGCAGGCCGTCGAGGAACGCCAGGTCCTCGGGCCAGCCGCCCATGTGCGCCGCCACCCACTTCATGTCGAAGCGGTCGAGCATCTTCTCCAGGCCGATGTAGTGGTCGCGCTTGGCGCCGTACTTGGACGCGTCGGAGTACTTGGTCGAGAACCACGTGTCGGGGTCCGCCACGTGCACCATGACCGACATTCCCAGGTCCCGAGCCGCCTCGAGCTGGCGGACACGCCACGCCCCGTCGAACGTAACCAGGTCCGCGCCCTCCTTCCCGGGGAAGAAATCCCGGAGCCGCGGCGCGTTCCAGATCTTCATCATCTTCGCGCCGTAGCGGTCGCGGAAGATCGGCAGGTCGTTCACATACCCCTGGCGGAACGCGAAGCCCCGGTCCGTCGCGCCCCACGTCGGGCACGCGATGAAGCGGATCCGGTCGCCGAGCACGTCCCGGACCGGCTCCACGTCCGGCAGCGGCGTCTGCGAGTACGTCAGGTTGACGCCGAAGGTCGCGGCGACCTCCCCGTACACCCGCGCCGCCTCCCCGCCAACGATGTGCGTGTGAACGTCGATGATCGGCCGCACCGGTTTGGCGAGCCGGCCGGCCTCGGCTCGGTAGTCCAGCCCGAGCAGGTTGTTCTGGTCGCGACCCGCCGGAGGAGCCTGCGGCGTTGACTGATTCGCGGCGCTCGACATGCCCGGATGGTAGACGCTTTTGCCGCATCCCCAATGTCTGTTGAACCAGATAATTCCGTCCACGCTGTCGGTACCCCGGTTCGAGCGCGGGTGGCCCTGGTCCACGACTGGCTCTGCGGCTACCGCGGCGGCGAGGCCGTGCTCGACCGGCTCGCCAGGCTCGTGCGGGACCGGCACCAGCCCGCGGGACTGTGGGTGATGGTCTCCGACGGCCGCCCGGTCGCGCCCGCGGTGGACGCGCTGAGCGTGCGCACCAGCTCGCTCCAGGAGCTTCCCTACGCGGCGACGCGGCTGCGCCGCCACCTCCTGCCGCTGTACCCCCGAGCCGTCGCCGATCTCTCGCGCAGCATCGGCGATGAACACCGTCGCGCGCCCATCGACCTGGTGCTCTCGACAAGCTCGGCCGCGGTCAAGGGCGTGCAGGCCCCGCCCGGCGTGCCGCACCTGTGCTACTGCCACACGCCGCCGCGGTATCTGTGGTCGCAGCAGGACCAGTACGCCGCGCAGGGGCGCCTCGCCTCGGCGGGCCTGGCTCTCGCCGGGCCGTTCCTCAGGCGATGGGATGCCGCCACCAGCCGGCACGTCACAAGCTTCATCGCCAATTCGCGGCATACGGCCCGGCTCATCGAGCGCTGTTACGGGCGGCCGAGCACCGTCGTGCATCCACCGGTTCGAACCGGCTACTTCACCGTCGATCCCGCGCGGCGCCGGGAAAACTTCTGGCTCTTCGCCGGGGCACTCGAGCCGTACAAGCGCCCGGACTTGGCGATCGAAGCGGCGCGGCTCGCCGGCGTGAAGATCGTCGTGGCGGGCACCGGGTCGATCCTGCCCCAGCTCCGCTCGCGATACACGGGCCCGGGCGTCGAGTTCCTCGGACGCGTTCCCGACGAGGGGTTGCGGGAGCTCTACCGCCGGGCGGCCCTCCTCCTGTTCCCGCAGATCGAGGACTTCGGGATCGTCGCGGTCGAAGCCCAGGCCTGCGGCTGTCCGGTCGTGGCCCGGCGAGCCGGCGGGGCGCTCGAAACCGTCATCGACGGACTGACCGGCCGGTTCTTCGACAACCCGGAATCCGCGTCCATCGCTCGGGCCGCGGCGTCACTTGGCTCGGTGCAACCCACTGACTGCCGTCGCCATGCGGAGACTTTCGGCGAGGAGTTCTTTGACCGGCGAATGGCATCGATCGTTCGAGATATGATAGGAATACGATAGGTATCACCAAAAAGCTAGGAATTCATAACTTGCGCGCCCCTGGGCGTGAAACTGCGCTGCGTCTCCCACGTACCATCTCGTGGACGGAGATTGAGGCCCGCTCGCGGCGGGCCGAAGGATTGATGCGATTCGCCGAGGAATTCGGCGCTCAAGGAGGCGGCCATGGTTCGTTCAGCGGTTCGGGGGAGGCGTGGCGGCTGGCACCGTTCTGTGGCGGTCATGGTGGTCGGGCTGGCGGGGCTGGGCACCGCCGGCTGCAACAACGCCGGCGAGGGCGCCCTCAGCGGCGCGGCGCTGGGCGCGCTGGGCGGCATGGCCATCGGCAGCCTCAGCGGCGACATGGGCAAGGGTGCGGCCATCGGCGCCGTCATCGGCGGCCTGGGCGGCCTTGTCCTGGGCGACCAGAACGAGCGCAACGCTCGGAATTCCGGCCGCTGAGCCCCACTGACATCCTGTGACGCCATCCGGCGCGGCGACCGGCGGTCGATCGTCCCGCCGCGGTGATGCGCCGGTCTGGCGCGGGCTGATTCCTCGTGCGATCGCCGCGCACGGTTCGATACCTCGTGCATGACGACAGCCGGGGCGAATCGGGGCGTGATCTCGTGGGCTTCTCTCCTGTGCATCCTTGCGACCGTGGCGCTCATGGTCGTCGCGATGCGCTTCGAAGGCCGCATCTGGTGGTGCGAATGTGGCGAGCCGGACCTCTGGAAGTCCTCCGTCTGGACCAGCCACTGTTCCCAGCACCTGCTCGACCCCTACAGCGCGAGCCATTTCTCCCACGGCCTGCTGTTCTGGTGCTTCTTCGCGTGGATCACCACGGGCGCGGTGGGCCGAGTCACCGGGCTGGCCTCGCGTTTCCCCGTGCGCTGGCGGCTCGTCGCCGCGGTCCTGCTCGCCGCCGCGTGGGAAGTCGCCGAGAACTCGCCCTGGGTGATCGAGCGCTACCGGACGGCGACGATGTCTCTTGACTACCTCGGTGACAGCGTGATCAACGCCGTGGGCGACGTGCTGTGCTGCATCGCGGGCTTCTTCACGGCCCGGGCCATCGGCGTCAGGTGGACGCTGCTGCTCTTCATGGCCATCGAACTCGTCATGCTGGCGACCATCAGGGACAACCTGACGCTCAACGTGATCATGCTCGTGTGGCCGATCGAGGCGATCAAGCAATGGCAGACGCAGGGGCACGAGGTGGCCTGGGCTCGGTGACTTCATCGCGCGGTGACGCGAGCTCCCTCCAGTGGGCGCCGGCATTGAATACTCGGTCCCGGTGGCGGCGGTTCCACGATCCAGCCCATTGCGGTCCGCGCGATCCCTACGAATGCGCGGCCATGCTCAGCGTCTTTCCGCGGTCATCAGCGGCAATTCATCCGAGAGCTACGATCGCCGTCATGACAAACTCCGCAGACCCCCTCGCCTGCAAGGCATGCACGCTCACGAAGGACGGCGGTGACCTGATCGCGATCGTCGGCGACCGAGCACGCATCCTCGCCGACGCCTCGCACACAGGCGGACAGTGCACGGTCTTCGAAGCCATCACCGAGCCGGGCGTCGGCCCGCCGCTGCACAGCCACGAGCGTGAAGACGAGTACTTCTACGTCGCCGAGGGAACGGTGAAGTTTGTCATTGACGGCAGGACGTTCGTGGGCGGCCCGGGGTCGTTCGTCCTCGCCCCGCGCGGAAGCGTGCACACGTTCGTGAACGCCGGCACGACGCCCTCGCGCATGCTGATCTCGGTCACGCCCTCGGGCCTCGAGCAACCCTTCCGTGAGAACGCCGCGCTCTTCAAGCAGAACCCCAAGGCCGGCCCCGACGAGATCGCCGGCATCTTCGGCCGCTACGGAGTGAAGTTCCACGGTCCGCCGCTGGATCCGGCGGTGTAGGAAGAAGCTGGAAGTCGACTGTACACTCGGCGCATGCACGTGCGTATCCGGGACGCATGGAACGGGTGGTATCACATCAACGGGAACACGTACGGGACGTGGATCCGCGGTGATGACCGGGGCTGGCGGTCACGGCACCATCGCGAGCACGTGGAAGGCGATTATCGCAATCCGCCTCCGATCGAGGCTTATGCTGCCCAGCGAGAGGCTTCTCGGCGCTTGATGTCGGCGCCGGTGCGGCTGGTATTCGCGGCACGGAGGCGTGCCGTCGATGAGATCGTTGGTTCGCTGGTGCATCAGGGAATCCAGGTCATCGCATGCTGTGTCGATGATCACCATTACCACATCCTGGCGAAATTCATGCTGCCGTCGACAGCGGGGAAGCCCACGGGTCCAAACCCGTGGGCTTCCATCGAAACGACCAGGGCGTGCGTGGACCCGCCGTGGGCCTCGGGGAAGACGCGGAACCAGCCGATCTACGCCTACATCCGTCACGTCGTCGGACTGGCGAAGTCACGAAGCGCGCGGGCATTGTCCGAATCGGGTCTTGCCGCGGATGGCGGAGTCTGGGGCAAGCGATTCAAGATCACCGCGGTCGAGAACCGCCGCCACCAGCTTCGCACGTATCGGTACATCATGAGCCACGAGCACCGCGGCGCGGCGGTGTGGACAATGTTACGAAAACCCAAGTAGGCCCGACGCTACGGAACTTCCAGCCGGGCGCGGGTCACACGGCCGTCCTGAAGCTCGCAGAGAATGGAACCGAGGACTGCCGAATCGTACCCAATGTCAATGGCGCCGAGATCGGAGTCGACGTATACATTCTGTGCCCCGAAGGCTGCCTGAATCTCAGAAACCGTTTTGCCTATCAACCGATTCTCCCGCAGCCAACGGTTGGCGGCGCGATTCGAGATAAGCCCGAAACGGCCCTTTTCATCCAACGGCGGGAACAGTTCGGCTTGAACGGCTCGGGCGATCCAGCCGAGCAACGTGGCTGCGCTCAGAACCGCGAAAGCGATGAACGCAACGCCCAGTCGCGTCAAGCGAACGCGGCGTCTCGCTCGTGATGGCATCATTCACTCCTACGGCCTCACCCCCAGCTCCGCCCTCTTCGACGCGATCTCCGCCTTCACAGCCTCCACGAACGCCTCGAGCTTCATCGCGCCCAGATCCTTCTCGACGCCGCGCGCCCGCACCGAGACCATGCCCTGTTCGGCATCCCGCGGGCCGACGACCGCCATGTACGGCACCTTCTCGTCGGCCGCGACCTTGATCTTCGCCTGCACGCGGTCGTTGGAAAGATCGGAGCTCACGCGCACATCGGCGGCCCGCAGCGCCGCCGCCACCTTCTCCGCGTACTCGTTGCTCTTGTCGCTGATGGGCAGCACGCGCACCTGCTCGGGGCTGAGCCAGGTCGGGAAGGCGCCGGCGAAGTGCTCGATGAGCACGCCGCAGAAGCGTTCCATGCTGCCGAAGGGCGCGCGGTGGATCACGACCGGCCGGTGCGGCTTGTTGTCGGGCCCGGTGTAGGAGAGGTCGAAGCGGTTGCCCATGATGTAATCGACCTGCACGGTGCCGAGCTGCCACTCGCGGCCGATGACGTCCTTGACGACAAAGTCGATCTTGGGCCCGTAGAACGCCGCCTCGCCCGGCTCCTGGCTGAAAGGGACGCCCAGCGACCGGGCGGCCTCGATGCAGGCGGCCTCCGCCTTATCCCACCCCTCCTTGGCGCCGGTGTACTTGGCGCTGTCAGGGTCGCGCAGGCCGACGCGCACGCGGTACTCCTTCATCCCCAGGGTGGCGAAGATGGTCTTGACCAGGGAGAGGCACCCCTGGATCTCGGCGGGCACCTGTTCCTCGGTGCAGAACAGGTGTGCATCGTCCTGGGTGAAGCCGCGCACGCGGGTCAGGCCGTTGAGTTCGCCCGACTGCTCCCAGCGGTACACGGTGCCGAACTCCGCCAAGCGCACGGGCATGTCGCGGTAGCTGTGCGGGCTGCTGGCGAAGATCTTGGCGTGGTGCGGGCAGTTCATGGGCTTGAGCATGAACCCCTCGATCAGCTTGTCGTCGGCCATCACCCGGTCCGGGGTGATGACGGTCAGGCCGGTCCTGTGGTTGAGCCCTTCCGCAAGCCGCTGGGACACGCCCTCCACCCGCGCCATCATCTCCGCGCACGAGCACCCTTCCTTGCTGAGCTGCTCGAGCGCCTCGCGCTCGATGATCGGCGCAAACTGCGAGTCCTTGTAATAAGGGAAGTGGCCGCTGGTCTTGTAGAGATCAAGCCGGCCGATGTGCGGGGTGAAGACCTCGGTGTAGCCCTGCTTCTTGAGTTCGGCCGCGATGAACGCCTGCAGCTCCTTGCGCACGATCGAGCCCTTGGGGGTCCACAGAATCAACCCCTGGCCCACGTCCTCGTCGATGTGGAAGAGGCGCAGGTGCCTGCCGATGACGCGGTGGTCGCGCTTGGCGGCTTCTTCCTTCTGCTTGAGGAACTCGTCGAGATCGGCCTGGGTGGCGAAGGCGGTGCCGTACACGCGGATGAGCCGGTCGGAGGTCTCGTCGCCGTGCCAGTAGCTCGACGCCAGCGACATGACCTTGGCGGCGCCGATCCGCCCGGTCGAGGGCACGTGCGGGCCGCGGCACAGGTCCTCCCAGTTCTTCCCCGGCGACCCGGTCGCGTAGAACGAGAGTCGGGCGCCGGTGCCACTGGCGGCTTGCCCGCCAGTGCTCGCGGAGTCGACCCCCGCGAACGCCGCCTTTTTCCCGTGGTAGACGGTCGACGGCAGGCCCAGCGCCCGCTCGGCGTTGTCGACCTTGTACTTGTTGCCTTCTGCCTTGAGCTTCTGCATCCCCTCGCCGGGTGCGACCTCGTAGCGGACGAACGGCCGGTTCTCGGCGATGATCTCGCTCATGCGCTTGTCGATCGCCGCGAAGTGGTCGGTCGAGAGCTTCTTGCCCGCGGGGACGAACATGTCGTAGAAGAAGCCGGTGTCGGTCGGCGGCCCGTACGCGAGCATGACGTCCTTGCCGACGACGTCCTGTATGGCCTCGGCCATGACGTGGGCGGCCGAGTGCCGCATCAGGTACAGCGCGTCGGCGCTGGCGGCCTGCCCGGGCTTGGGCGCGGTGATGATGGCCACGGTCGCGTCACGGTCGATCAGGGCGCCCAGGTCGCGGAGCTGCGGGCCCTGGCCGTCGCCGAAGTCGACCTTCGCGCCGATCGCGGCCTTGGCGAGTCCCGATCCGATCGACGCGGCGAGCTCCGCGGCGCTCACGGGTTTCTCGAAGTTCTTCTTGTCGCCGTTGGGAAGAGTGATGGTGGGCATGGGAGGTCTCAGCAATGCCGCGGGGCCGGTCGGCCGCGCGGGCCAGGAACAAGTCTCTGAATCGTGGGTCAGCGTGTGATCGGCGGTGTCGGCGGCGCCGGGGCGTACGACTCAAGCAGCCCGCACGACGGGCAACGGTACGTGACGATCGAGATGCCCGTCGCGGCCTGCGAGGCCTTCGTCCCCGCGTGCCAGTTGGAGCGGTCGGGCACCCCCGGGCACCACATGGCCTGAAACCCGCTGCCCAGGCCCTGCTGACGGTCGAGGATGAAGCCACGCTCCATCGGGGCGCGGCAGCGGTCGCAGTGAATCTGATCTGCCGTGGTCATGGCGGTGCCTCCATCGCTCCAAAACGAACAACCCGGCCTTCGGGGCCGGGTTGGAAGTGGTCAATCATCACGGATGCCGGCCGTCATCCGCTTCGAGTCGTGGTCGTCGTCCGCGTCGTGATGGTCGTGGTGCCGGTGTTCATGGGCAGAACCATAGCGGGCGTCCGTCATCCGGGCCAGTCGGCCGAGCACCGGCGGCGGAAACGCGGAAAAAACACCGGGCCGCGTGTGGACGGCCCGGCGCTGAGGAGCGTTGAAACGGACGGTCAGGCCGCCTGGCGGATGGCGCAGCACTCGCCGGTGGTCGGCACGAAGGCGCCGGTCTGGCCGGTCGTGTTCACCGAGCCGCCGAAGGGGAACGCCGGCACGCCGTAGACGGGAATCTGGGTCCCGCTGAGCGAGTTGATGAAGTGCGGCGTGATGCCGTACCCGCCGGTGTACCCGAATGCGCCGGGGTAGAAGCCAGTGGCAAAGGGCGACATCCAGCCGTTGTCGAACGAATGGATCGACCACGGGGTGCTGTTGAACGAGCCGTTGCTGAAGCCCGAGTTGAAGGGCGTGGACGAGTTCCAGCCGTTCACGCCGCCGAAGAAGCCACTGGTCTGAGAGGGATGCTGGAAGCCGTAGTTCGTCGGCGTGTTCCAGTTGTAGTTGAAGGGCGTGTTCCAGTGGCTGTTGACCGGCGTGTTCCCGCCGTAGTTGAAGGGCGACGAGAAGTTGAAGGGCGTGTTCCAGTTGAACGACGTGGGCGAGTAGTTGAACGGCGTGCCGAACCACCCGTTGAATGACCGGCCCTGGTACCAGGCGGGGATCGTCGAACCGTTGAACGAGTTCCAGGTCTGCGCGGGGAAGCCGTTGAAGGTCGGGGTGGTGTTCACCGGGTAGCCAAACGGCGACGTGGTCGTGTTGTTCCAGCCGTGCACGAAGGGCGAGCCGCCGAACTGGCCGAAGGGATGAATCTGGCCGAACGGCTGGTTGAAGTTGAAGCCGAAGTTCTGACCGAACGTCGAGCCGCCGGTCTGCCCGATGTTGAAGTTCCAGGGCGTGGCGAAGAAGGGCACGTACTGGAAGCCCGTGGGGGTCGTGACGTACCCGCCGAAGAACTGGCCTCCGTACTGGCCGCCGAACGGATTGCCGTACTGGCCGTTGAACTGGCTGTTGTACAGGCCGGTGGGGTTCTGACCGAAGTGCTGGCCATTCTGGATCGTCTGCCCGTTGAAGCCCTGGCCGCCGAAGGGCTGGCCGGTGTAGCCCGTGCCGGGCTGATTGGTGGTGCCCGCGGTTGTGCTCTGCGGGATCCCGTTGACCGAGGTGGTGCCGGGGAACGTCGTGTATGTCATGCTGCAGCTCCTGCTTTTGCCGGCGCGATAGCCCGCGAGCCGACGAGGCCGCTGGGTATCTCGACCTGATTGCTGAGGGGGGCGGGCGGGAAAACACGCTCTCCGCCCGTGGACCGAAAACACATTTCCCTCGGGGACTTTTCCCCATGTCGGTATCGGTCGCGAGCACCGCGGACTTTGCCGCAGGACCCCGAATCCGCCGCATTCTCACGAATCGGCGACGGTGTCCAGTCCCGCGCCCGGGCGAGCCAGGATCACCCGCGTATAACCGACCAAGAACCCGGCGCGACGCGCGTTGCGTTCGGTCGCCACGCCCGGACGTGACCCGATCGTCGCGACCCGGGCCCCGCGCTCCGACGCCAGCCGCAGTCGAGCCTCGATCAGCGCCCGCTGGATCCCCATCCGCCGGTACGGGCGGAGCACGCTCGCCCCGAACAGGCCGGCGACATCGCCGAGCACTTCCACCCCCGCGCCCCCCGCGACCGCGCCGCTCGCGGTGAAGGCCGCGACGGCGATCGTGCGCGGGAGCGCCACCGATCGCTCGCACACCCGGATCAGATCCTCCCGCAGCGCCGGATTCTGGGAGCTTGCCGCGGTGTCCGGCCCGGGCGTGTCGGTATCGGCGAAGCCCTGCACGACCGCTTCCGCGAACGCTCGGAGTTCCTGGGCATTGCTCGGATCGACGCGTCGGACCTCGATGCCGGGGACGGTCGTCGGCGGATGGTCCCCGGCCGCGATCCCGCGGTAGTAGATGGTCTCGAACAGCCGGACCACGAAATACCGGGCCGAGAGCCCTTCGATGAGCGACGGGTGGCTGAGCGTGCTCACGTCGATGCGGGGTTCGTTGCCCCGGCTCACGAACCACTCGACCAGCTCGTCGAGCTCGCGGCCGCTGACGCCCCACGTTTCCGGCGGGGAGCTCGCATCCAGCAGACCGGCTCGGGCCGGATCGCGATCGACTCCCAGGCCGAGCCCCGCCGCGGTGTTCGCCCACGTGCGCTTGGCGCCGGCCACCACCACGCCGCCCGATGAGAGCCATCGAGCCTCGTTGGCGACCTCCGCCAGCCCGTGCGCGAGGCGAGCCTCTTCAACTCGGGCGAGCTGGCGAAGGTCGAGCATGGCTGGTTCCCCGGTTCATCGTGCGGCGGCGAGATCGGCGTCGGACCGAGCATCGTTCTCGGCGCGCGGATGAACGCCCTCGCCCCACACCACCAGATCCTTGGCTCGGCTGGGCGGGTCGACATCGAGCTTGACAATCCTGCCGTGTTCGACCGTGGCTTCGACCACCGTGTTCCCCGGCGCGTGCAGCTTGAAGCGAGCGTTCCATTCCGGCGGCCACGCCGGCAGCAGGTACACCTTGTCGCCCACGGGCTGCATCAGCATGAGCTGCGTCAGCACCATGAGATTCCCTCCGTGGCACTGGTCCGGCAGCCAGTCGAAGTTCGGGCCCCACATCGCGGGGAAGCGGAAATTCCTGTGTGAGTTGCGGGCTCGCGCGACCAGCTGCGCCCTGGCCTCGTCTCGCAGCCCGAGCATCGCCGCGAACGCGCCGTCCTGCGTCCAGCCCACCGTCGCCTTGTCGTGACGCCGCTTGTACGCCTCGATCGACGCCTCCAGCCCGGGCCGCGCGATCCCCGCCAGACCGAACGGGAACACCGGGTACAGCTCGGGCGTTTCGCAGTTGGAACGCTCGTCGCGGTACTTCCCCGCTGGCGCCGCGACAACAACGCCGTCCACCGTCTTCATCGGCAGCGGTGGGCAGGCTTCCAGCATCAGTTGGCAGCGGTCGCGCTCCTGCGGCGGCACCAGGTGCTCGGGGAGCGCGAGAACCTTCTCCGCGACGCAGCGCACGCCCGCGACAGACGGTGCGTCATTTTCAACCTCGTGCCAGTACGTCTCGACCGCCTGCGTCGGCCTGATGGTCATGACCGGCCGCCTGTGGTCACCGGCTCCCCCCGGCGACTGGTTCGTCACGAATCGCGACTGGAAGTAGTCGAGCGTCGCATCGACCATCGGCAGCGTCCGGTCGCGCAGGAACGCCTCGTCGCCGGTGTACTCGTAGTAGTCGAGCATGAGCTGCGAGAGCTCGAGGCTCTGGTTCCACGCCCACTTCCACCACGGGCACGGGCTGATGTCGCCCGCCGCAAGGCCCTCGCGGTTCCAGCCGTAGTCGCCGTTTGCGTAGGTGAAGAACATCGTCATCGTCTCGGGGAAGTACACCCCGTCGGCGCCGTAGTACTCCTTGGCCCGGGCCCGGCTCGGGTCGAGCGCCGCGCCGTAGAAGTCAAAGAGCGGGTGCATGAGGTCGTAATCGCCCGCGGCGAGCATCGGGTAATAGGGCAGGCGCGTGTTCTGCCACCAGTAGCTGCCGCCCCAGGCCCGCCAGTCCGGGTTCCACTGGCGATTGTTCACGTGCCTGGGCTCGACCGTGAAGATCGACCCGTTGAACTTGGGCGGGTACATCGACCCGCGCGACGAGCATCCCAGGATCCAGCGCTGGAGGATGTACGACCGGGTGATCTGCGAGGGCGGCGGCGGGTCGGCGCCGATGCTCGCGGGCGAATCCGCGACGATCTCGCCGTTGCGATAGATCTGCATCGATCCGTTCAGCGCGTCGTAGCTCGCCGCGACGTGCTGCCATTGATCGGCCACGATGATGTTGTCCACGCTGAGGGTGTGTTGACCGCAGATCAGCCGCAGGCTCGTCCCCGGGTGCGTGTCGAAGATGAACCCGTCGCTCCCGCCCGCGGTCATCTTGTCAAAGATCCGAGCGGGCCCGAGCCGTCCATCCGCTCCCGGCTCGGGCTTGATCCAGACCGACACAGTGAATCCGCGAGCGAGTGATTCAGAGAGCGACGCCGGCCCGGTCAGATCCGCGGGCGGCAGGCGGAACTCGGTCGGGCTCGCGGGCGGCGGGTCGACGCCGCTTGCCACGCGCGCCGCAGCGAACGCCAGTCGTTCACGAAGGGAGTCCGGCGTGTCCGAGGATCGATCCAGTCGCGCGAGCCGCGACACCTCGTCGTCGCCCAGCGCCCCCGCGAAGACCCACGGCTGCGCGACCAGCCCTTGAAACCCGTTCTGCCCGTTGCTGTCGACCCCCACACGAAGCGGATGCGCGTTGCTCGGGACACCATCGAGCGGCGGATCGCCCTCGATGAAAATCCAGCTCCGCTCCCAGAACTCCTTCCACCACGCCGCGGTCCGCGAGCGCGACCGGGACGCCGCGTCCAGCTCCCGCGCCATGCTTTCAACGCCCGCGATCCACTCGCCTGCGGTCTGGGTCTGCCGCGAATCGGTCACGATCGCGACGTCAAACGAGCGTCCGCTGCCCGCAAGCGTCATCGGTCCGACGCGGCCGAGTCCTCCGCCCTCGATCCAGCACCCCAGCGTCCTGTGCAGGAGCGGGTCGGGGAACTTGTCCCTGATCGACGAAAGCCCCTGCCGTTCAACCGTGAAGGGAACGATCGAGTGCTCGTTGCGGTGATACCACGCGAGCGCCGACGGGGCGCGATCCGCTCCGACGACGACATCCGCTCCCTCGATCACCGCGACATCGGCCGGCGCGTCCCGCATCGACCAGACGGATCGCAACTCGTCGGCGTCGGTGATGCGCCGAGGTTCGGTCCGCCACGTCCGGCCCGTCACGGAGAGCCGAACATCCCGGTCGCTGCGCACCGACACACGGATGACCGGGTCGTCGGCGTCCACCCACAGCGACATGCGCACCACAGAGCACGAATCATCGCCCGCACTCGGCGTCAGCGTCGTGTCGATCCGCCCGTCGCCGAGCACAAGTTCCTGGCGCACCGTCCCGCCCCGGGCGAGCGGGTTGGGATCGATGGAGACCCGCACTTCCCCCAGCTTCAGCAGACGTTCGTTCTCGCTCCACGCATCCGTCCGGGACACATAAAAGACCAGGTCACCAGAAGGCTCGGTCCACACGTTGGCGCCGACGGTGCCGTTTCCGATCGGCATCGAGGCGGACGAATCGGGCCCGGGCGTCGTCCACGCGACGTTGTACGTCGCAAGGTCCGCTCGCATGCGGTCCTCGGCCGTGGTCGCCGAGCAGCCCGCCAGGAGCGCGGCCACGACGGCCGAGCCGAGCATCGAGGCAAAAACCCGGGCGGTCCGTGCAAGCGAGTAAGGGCTCATCCGCGGCTCCTGTGTCGCCGCAGGGTACATCACCGCGACAGGCTCTGGCTGGGTGATATGTGTTTGTTATATGTTTGGTATGAATGCTTGATTCCCGGTCGCAATTCCGGGAAAAATCGTTCGCAGCCGATTCCGTGATGTGGTACACTTGCTGCAACGGGCAGAGGGATTGCCCGATAGAATCCTGAGGGCCGGTTCTCGGTCCAAGGGGTTGCTGGCGCATTCAGTCGGTGAAGGATCCCGGCGGAGAGCGAGCATCATCGGTGGTGGATGCTCTGGTGAACGGAGTCTTGGGAATGCTTCGCGGGGTTTTTCAGCGGCAGTCGTTGAACGCGTTCGAGCGATAGCGGATTGCAGGTTTTTCTTGTGTTGAGAACATGGCAACGGTTGAAATCACCAGGAGGCTCTGCCGCCTGGTGTTCGCATCGTGAGGTGGACGGGATTTGTTCGTTGCCGAGGTGCGTCGCCTCGGTGCAAAGGTAAAGAAGCGAGCCCCTGCGCAGATCCGTTCGCCTCTTTGCCGCGAATGTTGAACTTGGTAGGATTCCGATCTCGTCAGGATTTGCGGGGGCTCAAAGGAGGCTGTCGCATGAAGGTGGGGAATACCCAGGGAAGACGGGCTTTCACCCTCATCGAGCTGCTGGTGGTGATCGCGATTATTGCCCTTCTGATCGGGATTCTGCTCCCGGCGCTGGGCGAGGCTCGCAAGTCCGCCAAGAACCTGATCGACACGACGAACCTCAAGCAGTTCGGCACGGTGCTCGGCAGCTACTCCGCGGACTTCCAGGACCGGATCTTCGGATTCACCTGGCGCAAGGGCAAGTCGAAGACCGACTGGTCGGATCTGCAGAACGCGGGCACGGACGTCGAGGCGGCGGCCAACCAGGCGGTCGACATCATCCGGCGGCGTACCGGCAACGACAACTCGACCTTCCCGAAGATCTCGGGCTGGATTCCGCACATCTGGTACACGCACCTGGTGGCTCAGGACTACCTCGCGGCCCGTCTGCCCGAGAAGATGGTCATCAGCCCCCATGACCGGGCGCGTATCTACTGGCAGCGCATGATCACCGAAGATCGTGTGAAGCCGACCGACTTCTGGGCTCGCTGCCCCAACTCGTACAAGCCGCTCGGCAGCACGTCGGGCAACCACCGCTGGCCGTTCGGCTCGTCGTACTCGCTCTCGATCGCGTCGTTCGACAAGAGCTCGCCGCCCAGCCAGCGCCTGCGGGTTGCGGCGTGGAACTCGGTCAGCGTTCCCGGCAACTGCCAGCTCGGCGACCGCAAGTTCGGCGACGTGACCTTCCCCGCTCAGAAGGTGTTCATGTGGATCACGGCGGAGCGCGGCTACCGCAAGTTCGAGAGCTTCTTCGGCTACGACGACTGCCGTTCGGCCGTCACGATGATGGACGGTTCGGTCCAGGTCGTCCGTGTCGGCACCTCGAACCTCGGTGGCGATCCGGCCAACCCGATGGACAAGAACCCCTGGTACTGGGACTACGACTACGGCCTCGGCAAGGACACGATCTACATGCCCCCGCCGCGCAGCCCAACGGGGACCGACACCCTCCCGGCTCGCTGGGCGATGACCCGGTCCGGCCTGCGTGGTGTCGACCTGCCCAGCGGCAAGGCGGCCCGCACGAGCACGGACAAGACGGTCAACGAGAACGGCGAAGTCTTCTCGATGGCGTATTGATCCCGCTCGAAGTCTCCTGTTGAGTCCTACCGCAAAGGCCCGGATCATGCCCGGGCCTTTGTCTTTTTTAACCGACGCTCGGTCCGCGGCTCCTCGGCGGCCTCCGGGCTAGGCTTGCGAGCATGACCGCAGAACAGCGTCCAGCCGAGGGTTCCTTCGAGGATCTTCTCGCCAAGCTCGAGGAGATCGTCCGGCGCGTCGAATCCGGCGAGGTCGGCCTCGAACAGTCGATCGCCGAGTACGAGCGCGGCGTCGCTCTCATCCGACGCTGCCGCGACATTCTCACCAAGGCCGAGCAGAAGGTCGATGAACTCTCGCGGACGCTCGCCGCCGACTCGGGAGATTCCAGGAAGCCGTAGGTTGGGACCAGGGCGCGCGAGCGCACCGTCCCCCCAAGTCGATCCCCGAGTCCCCCGCGGGGCTGCACGGCGCGAACCAGGCCCCGCGTCGGACCCCCGAGCCGTTTCCCCTCCCTCGATGGAACAGTGGCAGATCTACATGCTCGTGTTCGCGATCCTGCAAACGCTCTTTGTGTTTGCGATCGGCTCGTGCGTGGGGTCGCTGATCAACGTGCTGGTGTACCGGATGCCGCTGGGCCTGAGCGTCGTGACGCCGCCGTCGCGCTGCCCGTCGTGCCAGACCCGGCTGACCTGGCGCGAGAACATCCCGGTTCTTGGGTGGATCCTGCTCCGCGGCCGGTGCCGGTTCTGCCGGGTGCGGATATCGCCCGAATACCCGCTGGTCGAGGCGTTCGTGGGAGGCATGTTCGTCCTGGTCTACTGGCTGTGGTTCCTTCTGCCCGGGCACTGGTCGCTGGGCGTCAGCGTGCACGACCTTCGCCCGGAGTGGGCGCTCGAAGGCCTGTCGTCCATGTGGCCGACGCTGGTGATCGTCCTCGTGCTCTTCGGATCGCTGACCGCGATGACGCTGGTGGACGCCAAGACGTCGATGATCCCGCTGCCCCTGGCGTGGGTGCCCGCGGCGGTGGGCCTGGTGGCGCATCCGCTGCACGCCGCGTGGATCGAGCACAGCCACGGGCGGCTCTTTCACGTCGCACTGGGTTGGACGTGGACGCTCGCGTCGCCCGGGCCGAGAGGCTGGCTGCTGATCGGACTGGCGCTGGGCGGTGCGGTGGGGGTGGTCATCGCGAACATCCTGCTTGCCACCGGGCTCATCCGGCGGAGCTGGTCGGACTACGACCAGTGGGAACGCGAGCACGTGGCCGCCCGCGCGGGCACGACCGACCAGACCACTCCAGCGATCGCCGATCCGGCGGCGCCGCAACCTGAACCCTTCGTCCAGGACCTGACAGACGCGGCAACCCCCGTCCCGAGCCCGGGGCCGCCGTTATCGATGGGCGCGGAGTCGGCGCCCGCCGTGGCGACGGGTGAGCCGGCAGGCGCAAGCCCGGCAGAGTCGACACCCGCCCCAGACCCGAGCGTTCGGGCGACACCTCCGCCGGCCGAGGCCTCGCCAGGTTCGTCGTTCGATGTGCCGCCGGACTCGCCGTCGGACCTTTGGCTCGAGTACCCGCACGCCCGGCGTGAGGTGCTCAAGGAGGCGATGTTCCTGGCGCCGGTCGTGGCGTGCGGGCTGCTGGGCATGCGGCTGGCGTTCGCGTATGCGGGTCCGTGGCAGCCGGACGCATTCGGGATACTGATGCCGGCAAAGGAGGCGCCGCTTTGGCTTGACGTGCTCGCGGGCGCCTTGCTGGGGTACCTCATCGGGGGCGGGCTGGTCTGGATGGTCCGGATCCTGGGGACGCTCGCGTTCGGGCGGGAAGCCATGGGCATGGGCGATGTGCACCTGCTGGCGGCGGTGGGAGCGTGCGTGGGGTGGGTGGATTCGACGCTGGCGTTCTTCGGGGCCGCCTTCGTCGGGCTGGCGTACGCGGCGGTGTCGGCGCTCTTCAAGGGGTTCCGCAAGGCGATGCCGTACGGCCCGCACATCGCGGTGGCGGCGGTGCTCGCGGTGCTGTGCAAGCCCGCGCTGGAGGGGTTCCTAACGGTGATCCTGCGATCGCAACCGCCGGTCAACCTGCCGTAGGCCACGGCCGGTGGCGGGGAGGAGTTCGAGGCGGGGCCGGGCTCGTCGGTCCGGCGCCGACGGCACGGGTTCGATGGTTTTTGCCCAGTTGCGGCGGCTTTTGGCGTGATCCGCGCGTACGGTTGGGCGCTGAGCCAGGCGTGTGTGCCGAAGCTCATCGCGCGGTGTTGTCAACTGCGGTTTTTTCTGCGTTCGGACCGATAGAGTTAGGCGCGGGCAAGGCGACGCCTGCCTTTTCACTCGCACGGCGTGCATCAAGGAAGGTCAACGATGGCTGGATTCACCAATGCATTGAGGGGTCGTCGGCTGGGGACGTTCATCGGGCTGGCGATCACGCTCGCGGCGACCGCGCTGGGCGGCTGCAACAACGTCTCGAAGGAGAAGTACGACGCCCTGGCGCAGGAGAACGAAGAACTCCGCCAGCAGGTGACGCAGAACCAGTCCCAGGAGCGCCAGAAGGAAGAAGCCCTCGCCAATGCTCTGCAGGAGAACAACCAGCTCAAGCAGGAACTGGCGGCTCGGACCGCCGCTCCGCAGGACACGGGTGCCGGCGGGTATCCCCAGGGCGACTCGCGGCCGCAGCGATCCATGGAGACGCGCAACCTCGGCACGGTGAACTTCGCCTCCGGGAGCGTGACGCTCGACAAGGCGTCGATGTCGACGCTCAACTCGATCGCCTCGGCGCTCAACGGCCGGTACGCCGGCTACGACGTGCGGGTCGAGGGCCACGCCGACGGCGCGCCCCCGAAGAGGGGCAAGTACAAGTCCAACGAGGAGCTGAGCGAGGCCCGGGCCGACTCGGTCAAGCGCTACCTCGTGCAGCGCGGCGTCTCCAGCTCACGGATCACCACGGCGGGCATGGGCTCGACCACCAGCAAGGTCAGCCGCGACGGCCGCCGAGCCGACGTGATCGTGATCGGCGCGAACTGATCCCGACCGGCAACCGCCGGTCCGGCTAGGTTTGCACACACGGATCCTTGTAACGACGCGAAGGCACGGCTCACCGCCGTGTCTTCGTCGTTTTTGGCCGGTCCGGCCTGGCGGCATGCTGAATCCGCCGACGCCGGCCCTGCGAAATCTCCCGGCCCCTGAGGACATCGCCCGAGCCGGGTGCCCGGGCCAGTGGGTGGAACCAATGCGCGAGCGGGGTTATCCCGCAGCGCCGGAGTGATCGCATGGACTTTGCCAAATCCGTCGTGCTGGGTGCTGTTTCCCTGGGCCTTCTGACCGCCGCGGCCGCCGGCCAGTGCAAGAGCACGCAGCAGGCAAGCGAGTGCTCGGGTTCGACGGCCGCGAACGCCCCGGTGATGGTGGCGGCGTCGTACCGCCCCGAGCACGCGGCCATGGACATCGTGGACACGGCGGTGGCGGCGGGGTCGTTCAAGACCCTCGCGGCGGCGCTGAAGGCCGCGGGCCTGGTCGACGCGTTGAAGGGCAAGGGCCCGTTCACCGTGTTCGCCCCGACCGATGAGGCCTTCGCCAAGCTCCCCGCGGGCACCGTGGAAGAGCTGCTCAAGCCCGCCAACAAGGCTCGGCTGGCGTCGATCCTGAAGTACCACGTGGTGTCGGGGACGGTGCTGGCCAAGGACGTCAAGACCGGCGCGGCGGCGACGCTCGACGGCCAGCGCGTGGACCTGGTCGCCAAGGACGGCGGCGTGAAGGTCGACGGCGCCGCCGTGACCAAGGCCGACATCGAGTGCACCAACGGCGTGATCCACGTGATCGACACGGTGATCCTGCCCAGCGACAAGAACGTGGTCCAGACGGCCGTGGCCGCCGGCAAGTTCTCGACGCTCGCCAAGCTGCTCACGACCGCCGAGCTGGTGAGCACGCTCGAGGGCGACGGGCCGTTCACGGTGTTTGCGCCGACCGACGAGGCCTTCGCCAAGCTCCCCAAGGAGACGGTCGAGTCGCTCCTCAAGCCTGAGAACCGCGAGAAGCTGGTCTCGATCCTCAAGTACCACGTGGTCAGCGGGCGGATCTACTCCGACGCCGCGGTCAAGGCCGGCAAGGCGTCCACGCTCCAGGGCGGGTCGGTGGCGATCAAGTCCGAGGCGGGCGGCGTGACCATCAACGGCGCGAAGGTCCTGTCGGCCGACATCGACGCGACCAACGGCGTGATCCACGTGATCGATACCGTGATCCTGCCCAAGTGATGCAGACCCGGCAGATCGAGCATCTGATGCGCCGGGGCCGGGCGACGGTGTCCGGCCCCGGCGTGCGGTGCTCGCGGGTCGTCCGAGCGCAGCCGGGGCGGTATCATGGGGTTCTCCCCGCCGCCGATGGCGAGGCCCAGGGCCGTCCAACCGGATTCTCTGTTTCGCGAATGACCACCATCCACGCATCCGCACCGCTGGGATTGCTGCAGCGCACCGCCAAGGGTGACGCGGCGGCGGTGCGCGAGTGCATCGACCGCTACGGCGGCCTGGTGTGGTCGATCGCTCGGAAGCTGACGTTCACCGAGGCCGAGGCACAGGACGCGGTGCAGGAGATCTTCGTTGAGCTGTGGCGCTGCGCGGACCGCTACGACCCCACGATCGCCTCGGAGACGGCCTTCGTCGCCACGATCGCCCGCCGCAGGCTGATCGACCGCCGCCGCCGGGCGGCCCGGGACCCGGTGCGCGAATCGCTGGATCAGCAGGCCGATGCGCCGGCGGTGGGTACGACCGACCGAGCGGAGCTCTCGGACGAGGCCCGGCAGGCCGTTTCGGCGCTCGACCAGCTCAGCCCCGAACAGCAGAACGTGCTGCGGCTTTCCATCTACCAGGGGCTCTCGCACGAAAGGATTTCCAGGGCGATCGGGTTGCCCCTGGGGACGGTCAAGACACATGCTCGGCGTGGCCTGCTCAAGCTGCGGGCGCTGCTGGAAGCAACAGGGCCTGCCGGGCGGGCGGCCCGCGGCGCGGAGGGCAACGCATGACCCTCGCCAGGCTCCCCGATGATCCCCGCCTGCACGAGCTGCTCGCCGGCCGAGCGCTGGGCGACCTCGATGCGGCCGAGCAGCGTGAGCTCGACGAACTCGCGGCCAGGTACGGCATCAACGTGGCGTCGCTCGACGATTCATCCCTCGATCTTGTCGCCGGGGCCATGCTCGCCGCGGGCCTGCCCGGGTCGGCCGAGCCGCTGCCCGCTCAGCTGCGGGAGAAGCTCTTCAAGGCGGCCGACGAGTTCCTCGCCGAGCGACAGGCCGAGCAAGGGCGGACCGCGCGCGGCGCGGCCGCGGCCGGGGGCCGCGCGCCGGCGGATGTCGTGGGGCGCATCGGCGATGCACGCCCGCGTTCGGGTGCTTCGACCTGGGTGGGCTGGTTTGCGGCGGCGGCCGCGATCATCCTGGCGGCGGTCGCGTGGCTGCGGCCAACGCCCGGCACCTCGGTGACATCGCCCGAGAGCCTCGTGGCGGGCGCGCCGGACATTGTCCGGGCCTCGTGGGGCGACTGGGACAAGCCGGAGATCGCCGGCGTGACCGGCGAGGTGGTCTGGAGCGACTCGCGCCAGGCGGGCTACATGAAGTTCAGGGGCCTGCCCGCGAACGACCCGGATCGGCAGCAGTACCAGCTCTGGATCGTGGACGAGCGCGGCCTGGTGGACCCCACGGGGCAATCGGCCCGGATCAGCGGCGGCGTGTTCGATGTCCCCCCGGCGGCGGCGGATGGTTCGGTGGTTGTTCCGATCACTCCCGCGCTCAAGGTCGGGAACGCCAAGCTCTTCGCCCTGACGATCGAGAAGCCCGGGGGAACGTGGGTCTCCGACATGACGCGGCGTGTCGTGATCGCGAGCGTCGGGCAATAACCGCCCATCGGACGTGCGATGATCGCTGTTTGATTGGTATGCAGGGCCGTCCGCGCGTGGGAATCGCGGCGGTCATGGAGTCGGCGGTCGGCGGCGGTATACTTCCCCTCCACGGGCGACTGGCGCAGTTGGCTAGCGCGCCACAATGACACTGTGGAGGTCACTGGTTCGAGTCCAGTGTCGCCCATTCGGAGGAACGGCGCCGCCAGCACGGCGCCGTTTTCTTTTTTGTCATTCCGGACGCAGGCGCGGCCGCTGGCCCCAGTTCAGCTTGCTGATGAGCGTCTGCCAGTAGCTCACCAGCGGGTTCTTGACGAAGCGGACGTACTTCTCGGATCGCTGCACGACCACCAGGTCGCCGCGCGACAACGGGTGCGACCGGTAGCCGTCGAGCACCACCGAACTGCCGAAGCCCGGGGCGGCCTGGTTCGAGCGTTCGATCATGACCTCGACCTGCGAGCTGTCCGGTACGACGATGGGCCGGAAGGAGAGCGTGTGCGCGGCGATGGCGGTGATGACGATCGCGCCGACGCCGGGGGAGACGATCGGCCCGCCCGCGGACAGGTTGTACGCGGTTGAACCGGCCGCGGTCGACAGGATGAGGCCGTCACCCGAGAGCGTGGGACCGGGATGGCCGTCGATGCCGATGGCCAGCGTGATCATGCGGAACGGCGGGCCGGCGGCGATGAGCGCCTCGTTGAGCGCGAGTCCCTCGAAGGTCGCTTCGGGGTTGGAGTCCTCGAAGACGCGGATGGACAGGAACGGGAGCTCCTGCGCGGGAAGCTCGATGCTGCGGTCGGCGCCGAAGAGCACGGGCGCGAGTTCGGTGAGCGAGTGGACGTCAAAGTCCGCCAGGAAGCCCAGCTTTCCGAAATTGACCCCGACAAGCGGGATGCCCAGCGCTCCGAACCGGCCCGCCTGGGAGAGCAGCGTTCCGTCGCCGCCCAGGACCACCGCGAGGTCGATCGTGCCCGGCAGCGGCTTGACGTTCTCGGACGGCGTCGACTCGATGCCCGCGAGCACGCCGTGTCGCGAGATCACCGAGGCGACCTGCGTGGCCGCTTCGCGGGCCTCGGGCTTCTCGTTGTTGACCAGCAGCAGCACGCGGCGGGGCATGACTCACACTGTAGCGGACTTCCCGCACTTCATTGATGGGTGCCGCCTCGACCGCAGCGAATGGTCTTGAGTGAAATGTCATGCCCGGTTACCTTGGGCGTGAGGAATAAAAGGAGAGGAGTCATGAAGCGATACGTTCTCCCGGCGATCGCCGCCGGGCTGTGTGCCGGGTCTGCGCTGGGGCAGTGCGACACCTCGTTCACGGTGGATCTGCAGTCGGCCTACCGAGCCACGAAGCCCGCGACAAACGTGGAAGTCCAGAATCAGGCCAACGCGTGGACGTTCCACGTGAACTCCACCTCGGGAGCGCTGCTCACGGGCATGCTCATGTCCGGGAACGTCTACGCCTGGGGAACGGTCGGGCAGCCGTACTCGGTCCCACTCGCGGGGCCGGTGGCATCGCCCGACCCGGGCCTGAACGAGCTCTATTTCTACGACCGCGCGATCTCGGTGGACGGCATCATGCTGCACCCGGGGTACTCGGGCTTCAATCTCGCGGGCGTGTTCACCTCGGCGGCGCCGGTGACGCTGACCGGGATCTCGGTCCAAGGAGAGGTCCTGGGCGACATCAGCAACGGGATCTCGGTGGGCGTCCAGGCGTACCGGACGAGCACTGCGAGCTACGCGACGGTGGTTTCCCCGACGGTCATCCCCTTCACGAGCTCGGGGCATACGACGCTGGGGCCCGTCGGGGGCGTGCTGCCGCTGACGTTGAGCGGGCCCGGCGAGCCGCTGGTGATGACGATCACCAATAACGGGGCGCCGTTCGAGGACTGGCTCAACGGCCAGGTGACGTTGACGATGACGGGGGGGCCGCTGATCTGGGCCCAGCCGCGGAGCTCCGGCGCGTGCCAGGGCACGCCCACCGTGCTCCAAGTCAAGGCGGGAGCGTCGGGGTCGCCGACGTACCAGTGGGTGAAGCAGGTCGTGGTAAACGGGTCGACAGAGTACCACGCTCTCTCGGATGGTCCGACGGACTGGGGTTCCACGATTTCCGGATCGGCGACCGACACGCTGACCATTACGCATGCCAGCCCGCTCGACGGCGGGTCGTACAACGTGTACGTGGGCTCGACGTGCACCTCGCTGCCCACGCTGCTGTCGTCCACGGCCATCATCACGGTGTGCGTGGCGGACTACGACTGCTCGGGCTTCGTGGACACGGACGACTTCACGGCGTTCGTTCTTGATTTCGAGGCCGGCGTGGACGAGGCGGACGTGGACGGAACGGGCTTCGTCGACACGGACGACTTCACGTTCTACGTGCTCGCGTTCGAGGCGGGCTGCTGAACCCAGGGAGCTTCAGGCGTCGGCTGCCGCGAGTTGGAGGGCGTCGGCGATCACCTGGTTGACCTGATCGGCGTGCGTCACGCTGGGGACGTGACCCGCTCGCGCGAGCAGCAGGTCGATAGGCGTGGTTGGGGGCGTGATGATGCGGTCGAGCGAACCGTGCACCCGCAGGAGCCGGCATCGCGGCCGCGGCGCGCCGTTCCAGCGGAAAATGGCTCGTGCCGCCCACACCAGGAACTCGGCGGGGAGCGCATCGGTCATCTCGAGCAGTTCGCACCGCTGAGCCCGGGTCATCGGGCCAAGGGAGTGAACCGCCGCCGGCGCGAGGGCTCGGAGCCGGTCAACGCCCGATGGGCCCACCAGGCGCGCGGTGCGACCCGCGGCGCGGCCGACGGCCGTGATCTCGCGCGGGTCCAGGCAGCTTCCCAGCAGAACGAGAACCCGCGGCCGGAGCATGGGGGCCATCTGCACGGCGAGCATCCCCCCCATGGAAGCGCCGCCGAGCACGACCGGAACGCCGGCGGGGAGGATCGCTCGGATGTGAAGGGCCATGCGATCGGCGTACGACTCGAACGTCTCGCCCCGGGCGGCGGTGAGCCACGGCGGCACGACGAGGTTCGCGAACGCGGTCTGCTGGCGGCGGAAAAGCCGGTGATCGGCACCGACGCCGGGAAGGAGGACGAGCGCGGGGCGGATCATCCGAAGGGTGCCGATTTGCGTGCTTCGAGCAGCTCGGTGACAAGATTGGCCATCGCCTCGGCGGTGACGATCTCCTCGACGATGACGCTGTCGGCGCCGAACTGACGGGCCTTGATCGCCTGGCTGAGGTAATTGGTGCGCGTGGCGATGAAGAGGCCCGGCGCGAGCGACCGCGCGACCTGGGTCGCCCGCATGGTCGCCAGCTCATCGGGAACGGTGATGACAAGGGCGTCGGCCCGCCTGATGCCGGCGGATTCGAGGACTTCGACGTTGGTCACGTCCCCGTACACGATGGACTTGCCCAGCGTCGTCTGCTTCTCGACGGTCCGGGGGTTCATCTCGATGACGGTGAACGGGATGCCGCGCTTGACGAGCCGGTCGGCGAGGCTGCGACCGACGGGCCCGAAGCCGGCGATGATCACGTGCCGGTGGCTGTGCTCGGCTGCGTGCGCGCCGGCCTCGGACGGCGTGTCCTCCGTGGCGGCGGCGCGAGCGGCGTGATGGCGCATGCCGCTTGCTCGGATCCATGGCGCGAGGGGGATGCTGCTGGCCCTCGCGGCGAGGGCGTGGATCGGTCCGAGGAGCATCGGCGAGAGCACCAGCGACACCACGACGATGGCGATGGCGGTGGCGACGTCACGGGCGTCGAACACGCCGGCGCCGGCGGCGGTCGCAACGATCACGAGCGTGAATTCGCCGGCGTTGGCGAGGTAGGCCCCGGCGAGGAGGGCGACCGGCCCGCTCGCCCCCAGCGCCCAGGCCGTCGCGCCGATGAGCGTGGTCTTGGCGAACAGGACGACCGCGACGCCGAAGAGGATGTGCGCCCAGTTGGCGGCGAGGATGCCCGGATCCAGCCGCAGGCCGACGACCGTGAAGAACACGGCCATCAGCAGGTCCTTCATCGGCGCGAGCTGCCCGGCGAGCTGGTGGCGGTAGGGCGTGAAGGAGAGCATGAAGCCGCCCAGGAACGCGCCCATCTCCGGGCTGAAACCCAGCGACCCCAGCGCCAGCGCCGCGCCGATGGCCAGCGCCGCCGACGCGATCAGCACGAGCTCGGAGCTTGCGGTCGCGCCGCGGTCACGAGCCGATCCGGCGACCGCGTGAAGAATCGTCGGGAGCACGATCCGGCCCGCGACGAGGATGCACGCCACCGCGACCAGCCGCAGACCCCACAGGGCCGCGGGGTGCATCCTGGAGGCTGCCTGGGCGGGATCGGTGCCGCCCGACTGCCACACGGCCAGCAGCGGGAGCGCGGCAAGGAACGCGACCGAAAGCACGTCCTGCGCGATCGAAACCCCGACGCAGAGCTGACCGTGGGGATGTCGGAGCTCGCGGCGCTGCTGGAGCAGCCGCAGCAGCACCGCCGTGGACGACATCGAGAACGCGAGCGACGCGACGAGGCCCTGGGGCGCATCCAGCCCCAGCGCCATCGCGATGGGCCAGGAGGCGAGCACGACCAGCGCCGTCGAAACAACGCCGACGGCGAGCATCGAGACCATGCCGCGCTTGAGCGCATCGGACTCGAGCATCAGGCCGATCGTGAACATCAGCAGGATGATCGCGAGTTCCGAAATCTGCGCGATGCTCTCGGCGTTGCTCACGAGCTTGAGCGCGTGCGGGCCTACCAGCGCGCCGGCCACCAGGTAGCCGGGGATGCTTTCGAGCCTGACCCTCTTGAAGAGGGTGGCGACGAACACCGCGGTCGCGAGGATCGCCAGGAGATCCACGAACAGCCGCGCGTTGCTCTGCGGCGTCGAGGCGATCGTGATCACGGTGTCGGCAATCACAGCCGGGAGGATATGCCCACGCGGACCGCCGACCGTCGGGTGCGCCGGAGCCCGGATGCCGCGCGACCGTCCACGCTGACCCGGGTCCGTGCTGCCATCGCTACCGCACCTGCGCGACGAGCATCGTGCGGTCGTCGCCGGCCGGAGCCGAACCGCAGAAGGCGCGGAGGTCCTCCAGCAGCACGGGGACGGGGTGTTTCTCAAGGCCCGCCCGGGAGAGCGCGGACTTCAGCCGGTCGCCGCCGTACATCTCGCCCGACGGGGCGCGTGCCTCCGTGATCCCGTCGGTGTAGAACAGGAGCACGTCCCCCGGGCTGAGCGTGACCGAGTCCTGCTCGAACTGTGACTCGGCGATGATGCCCAGCGGCAGTCCGGCTCGGGTCGAGGGCAGCTCGTGAACGGACGCCTCGGCCGCCCTGAGCCGCAGCGGCGGCGGATGCCCGGCGTTGGCGTACCGGAGCGTGCGGTTGTCGGCGTCGAAGACCGCGTAGAACGCGGTCACGAACGAGCCGTTGCTCGAGGTGTACCGGGCCGCGAGCTGGCGGTTGATGAAGTCCATGACGTGCTCGGGCGGGTGCGGGCCGCCGGGGACCAGGTGCGCGATGGCGTGGACGATCGCCATGAGCACCGCGGCGGGCGTGCCGTGACCGGAGACGTCGGCGATGAGGATCCCGTACAGGCCGTGGCCGAGCGGGAAGAAATCGAAGTAATCGCCTCCCGCGCGCGAAGAGGACTGGTAATCGGACGAGAGCTTGAGCGACGGGATGAAGGGGAACTCGAAGGGCAGCAGCGAGCGCTGGATGTCGCTGACGATCTCAAGCTCGCGGTCGATGATGTCGTACGCCTCCTTGAGCCGTCGAGACAGGACCAGGCTGTTGGTCGCGCGGCCGAAGAGGTTCCCCTGGAGCGTCATCTGCGGCAACTGGTCGTGGTCGAACGCCGCGGGCCGGCGAGCCAGCAGCAGGACCATGTTGAGCGCGACGCCGTTGTCGTAGTGGGGGATCGCGGCCAGCGACCGGACTCCGGCCAGGTAGCTCGCCGCCGGATCGGAGGGGTCGACCGAGAAGTCGTCGAGGATCACGGGTTCATCGCCGTACAGAAGGTCGCCCAGCACGCCTCGGTCGAACAGCGGCAGGCGGTCGGTGTGCCGCCAGGGGTCGATGTCGCCCAATGAATCGGCGCGTGTGATGCGGTACCAGGGCGACTGGAGGTTGCGTCGGGAGAGGGAGATGGTGGCGTCGTGGCCGAGCAGCTCGCGCATCCGCTCGCCGTAGACGTTGACCAGGTCCTGGGGATCGGTCAGGCAGCTCACGCGGCGCATGAGCGAAGTGATATCGGCGAGCCGCTCGTTCCAGGGCCGGTGGTGGTGGCCGGTGGGTGGTCTGGAAGGTTGATGGTCGATTGGTCGTCCCCGGAGTCCCCGATGTTACGGTTGCCGACCGGGTTCCTTGTCGGCCGGGCCGCGGTTCTCAAAGCCCTTGAGGACGACGCGCTTGGGCTCGTCGCCCGGGCGAAGGCCCGCCTTGCGGAAGCGCCGCTGCTCGGCGTTGGCCCACTTGTCGGCCAGGCGCCACCACCACAGGGTGAAGATCCCGCCCCCGACGAGCACGATCAGGATCACCGCGATCATGATCCCGCGGTCGTTGAACTGCACGGTTGACTCCAGGTCAGGGGAGGGGGGAAATCACAGTTCGACAAGCTGCATGTCGGCGTCCACCGGGCGCTGCCGGGCCGGTGCGGCCGCCGTGGTCGCGACCTGCTGCAGCGCCGGATAGGCGGCGCCCATCTCGCGGCGGGCCGCTGCGGCGTCGAACGTGCTCGGACGCGTGCCGCCGGCCCGCTCGTACTGGCCGCCGATCGAGATCAGGTGGAGCAGGTCCAGGCCGATCTGGGCCTCGGGCCTGGATCCTTCGATCGGCGGGAAGGCCGCGTCGAAGGACTGGAGCATGTTCCTGGCGTTCTCGAACGTGCCCGACTTCTCGGCGAAGGTCGCGCCGGGGATCACGACGTCGGCTCGTTCCGCGAGCGCACCGCCGAGCGTGTCGATGACGACCACGAACTTGCCGCCCAGCGAGGCCAGGAGATCGTCGGTGACCCAGTCGGTGGGGTAGTTGCCGGTGAGGATCACGCCGCCGGCGCTGCTCGACCCCGTCCCCTTGCCCATCGCGGCGAGGAACTTGTCGAACTCGAGCACGCCCCCGGTGGGCGAGAGGGCCGAGAGCACGCGGCGAACGCCCCGGGCGTTGGGCGCTTTCTCGGCGTACACCTTGAAGGCTCGCGGGGAGCCCTCATCGGACCCGATGGGGAAAACCTTGTCCGATCCTTTGAACGGCACGGGGCCGAGGCCGAAGATCGCGCCCGGATCGATCGCCAGCGCGGCCCGGCCGAGCAGGTACGCGTCCTCGCACGAGAGCATCGGGCTGATGAGCAGCGCGACGTGCTTGCCGGCGGCGACGGCCTTGGAGAGCCCCTCGAGCGCCAGCTCGTAGGCCCGGGGGAAGTCGGTCTGGGCGAGCACGCCGTACTGGCGCCGCAAGGGCGTGCGCAGGCGAGAGGAGGAGTGCACGAACTTCCAGCCGTAGCGGACCTCGTCGGTGATCCACCACTTGTTGACCTGGGGGTTGTGGCGGGGCTTGACGCGGTAAATCTTGCCCTCGTTGTGGTGGATCCAGATGTTGTCGCCGCTGGCGGTGAGCGGGTCGATCGAGGCCGTTTCCTTCAGGAACCACACACGCTGCTGGAAGAGGAAGTCCTTGTCCAGCAGGGCGCCGACCGGGCACAGGTCGATGACGTTGGCGGAGAGCTCGTTGTTGATCGGCACGCCGGGGAAGATGTCGATCTCTTCCTTGTTGCCGCGGCCCATGACCATGAGCTCACCGGTGGCGGTGACCTCGCGGGTGAAGCGGACGCAGCGGGTGCACATGATGCAGCGGTCGCTGTAGAGCAGGACGTGGTCGCCCAGGTCCTTCTTGGGCTGCTTGACCTTCTGCTCCTGGAAGCGCGAGACGCCGCGGCCGTACTGGTAGCTGTAATCCTGCAGGAAGCACTCGCCGGACTGATCGCAGACCGGGCAGTCGAGCGGGTGGTTGATCAGCAGGTACTCCATCACCGCCTTCTGGTTGGCCACGGCCTTGGGGCTGTCGGTGTAGACGACCATGCCGTCGGAGGCGGTCTGCTGGCAACTGGGGACGAGCTTGCCGCCCATGAAGGGCTCGAGCTGCCCGGATTTGGGGTTGGGCGCCCACACCTCGCACAGGCAGATTCGGCAGGAGGCGACGATCGACAGACCGTCGTGGTAGCAGTACTGCGGGACGGAAACGCCCGCGGCGTTGGCGATCTGGAGGATCGTCTGCCCGGGCGAAAAATCGCACTTGACGCCGTTGATCGTGATCGAGGGAGCAGGGGAAGCCATGGCGGGCCTAGTGTAGGCGAAGGCATCCGGACCACCGGGCGAGAATCCGGGTCGCTCGGCGGTCGGAAAGCCGCGGCACCAGACGTGCTGTTCGCGGCTAGCCCAAGATCGTGACACACTCGCGCGGCGCCCATCCCGCGCGCACCGCGAGCTCGCGGGGAGCGCCGGGGCGCTCCAGCGATCGGTCGCGGCCGGACTGAGGGCCGGTAGCGCTGGTGCCACCCGGCGAGCATGATCCGGTCGGCGAAAGCGGAATGTGCCGTCGCGCACGGCGCCTCGCCGAGGCGGTCGAGAACTCCGGGCGGTACCCGGCTTGTTTGGCTTGCGAATGGGGATTACCTGGTGCTCGGCGAAGTCTGTGACGGTCGGAAACTTCCGTGCCGCCGCTGTTATTCCCGCCAACTGAGTATGCAATACATGAATTGCTCATCCGATAATTGGAATGGCCCGCGCCAGGCGGCCGAGCTGCTCGATTTTGCGCTGATTTGCATGGCCTTCGGAGAGGCAGTTGGTTACAGTACATAAGACGCTTTCAACGGGAGGCGTTTTCGGGAGGATCGAGGGAAGGCAATAGTCCGAGAACATTGGCGGGTCGCGCAGGAGCGCGGTCCGGCGACGCATCGGCGGCGATCGTGATCGCGGCCGGCTGAGCAGCACGAAATCCGCTCGTGTTTCAGTGGAGGTCGGATGTCGCCCCCCTCACTGCATCTGGTGCCCGGAAACGGGGACCTATAGGAGAGAGGGACAATGCGAGCTGTTCAAATCGGCCTTTGCGTGGCAACCACGGCGTGCGCCGCATCCTTGGCCCATGCGGCGGTGACGTTTACGGGCACCGGGAACAACCCGGAAGTTAACGCGCTTGCGAGCGGCAGCGCCACGTTCACGATCACCGGCAACACGCTCACCATCGAGCTCACCAATACCACGTCGCCCCGCACCGCCTCGCAGGGCAACGCCCTGACCGGCGTGTCGTTCGATCTTGACGGCGGTTCGCCGATCCTGGCCTTCACCAGCATCACGATGACGGCCGGTAGCGAGCTGTGGACGAGCAAGACTTCGCACACGGCTGTTGCCAACATCAACGGTTCGTGGACGAACGTGCTGGGCGCCTCGCCGCTGGGAGCCTACGGAGCGGCCTCCTCGGGCTTTGGCGGCCGGTTTAATGGCGGTTCGATCACGCTGGGGAACTCCGGCCCGAACTACGGGGTCGTGGCCGCCGGGACCTTTGACGGCACCAACGGCGTCTCCTTCGGCGGGTCTCAGTTCCCCTTCATTCAGGACTCGGTCACCCTGACCTTCACCGGCATCGCGGGCTTCACGGAATCTCAGATCGAGAACGTGAAGATCCTGTTCGGGACCGACGGCACCGGCGTCGTGACGACCGTTCCGGCCCCGGGCGCTGCCGTGCTCGCGGGGATCGGCGGTCTGGTCGCCTTCCGCCGCCGCCGCTGAGTCATCCGCTGATTCCATACCGCCTCTCCACACGCCGCTCGCACGAGCGGCGTTTTCATTGGCGAGCGGATGGGAATCGGGCCTCGTCAAGTTGTTTGGATTCTGAACGGAAACGACGGGGGCGCGCCGCCTTGTCCTGAACCGTCTGCCGTCTATCATCTTGACCCACCCCAGCCCGTCGGCGACGGTGGATGTGAAAGGTACTGCCATGCCCGCTGTCTGCTATTTCACCGGCAAGAAGACGACCTTCGGAAAGAAGCGCGCGTGGCGCGGCCAGGCCATCAAGAAGGGCGGCTTCGGTCTCAAGCCCACGGGCATCACCCGCCGGACGTTCAAGCCGAATCTGCAGCAGGTGACGGCGGTGGTCGAAGGCCGGCAGGAGCGCATCCGTGTCTCGACCCGGGCCATCCGCCAGGGCCTGGTCGTCAAGGCGCTCAAGCGCAAGTACGGCTACACCCGCCAGCAGAAGTCCGCCAAGGCCGGCTGAATCCGTTCTGAACTGAAGACCTCGAGCGCCGCTCCCAACGAGCGGCGTTTTTTTTTCGCGCGAGCCGGGTGTCGCGCCGCACCAGCACACCGTGGCTGCTCGGCCGTTGACCGTGCCGACGTTCGACGGCGGATGCTGACCGCGGTCAGCGGCTCGGCTGGTCGGTGACCGAGGGCGCCGCGGCGGCGAGCTCGGCGAGCAGGTCATTGGCGATCGCGACGTCTTCGGGGTCGCGGAGCTGCGGGATCGTCTCGGTGAGCAGGGCCCGGGCCCGGGCGGACTGGTGCAGGTACCTCGCCGCGATGATGGCGAGGATGAGGCGCACGTGCGGCGCCTGGTTGTCGCGCGGGTACGCGTCGAGGAACCGCTCGTAGGTCGCGACGGCGAGGCTGTAGTCGGCGGTCTGGAAGTAGTAGTTCGCCAGGTCGAGCTGGAGGCGGCGGCTCATGGTCGCGGCGCCGGCGACCAGGCCGTACTTCTCCACCAGTTCGCGGTAGGCCGCGGCGCCGGCGGCGAGATCCCCCGCGCCGAGCAGGCGCGAGACGTTGGCCCGGGCCTCGGCGACCGGCTTGTTGAGGTCGGAGATCTCGGGCGGCGCGTCCTTCGGAAGGCTCGCCGGCGCCACGGGGGTGTCGGTACGGGCCCGCTGGTCGCGGTAAGCCTCGCGGATCTCGGCTCGGCGCTTGGCCTGGCGGAAGAGGTGGAACATGTCGAACTGCTCGGATTTGAGCAGGCCGGTGACCAGCAGGAGCAGCGCGACGGTGAACCCGAAGGCGTAGCCGGCCAGGTGGGCGCCGTAGGCGACGCCGTCGTTGCGGTGGGTGAGCCAGCCGATGACGTTGAGCAGGATCTGGAAGCTCACGAACCACAGGGCCGAGAGGTGGATGATCCCGATGATGAAGAAGAAGAACAGCACGCGGATCTGCGTCCGCGGGAACAGCACCAGGTACGCGCCGGTGACGGCCGCGACCGCGCCCGAGGCTCCGATGGCGGGCGCGGGCGAGACCAGGATGTGCCCGAGGCCCGCCGCGACGGCGGAGGCGAGATAGAACAGGAGGTACCCGATGCGGCCGAGGCGATCCTCGACGTTGGGCCCGAGCACCAGCAGGAACGCCATGTTGCCCAGGAGGTGCCACATGGAGCTCATGTCGTGGAGGAAGGCGTAGGTCACCAGCCGCCAGGGCTGGGTGAGGTCGCGCGTGAGCATCCACTTGTCGATGACGGACTCGACGCCGTCCAGGCCGCGCTGCGAGTTGATGCCCGTCATCGCCACGGCGCAGAACACGGCGACATTGGCCGCGATGAGCACGTGGTTGACGACGGTGCGGCGCGAGAGCGAGCGGTCGGTGCCGAGTGGGATCACTGACCAAGGGTAGAAGGCACCCCGGCTGTCCAGCCGGGGCTTGTCGAGATCGCCGCCAAGGCGGCAGGATTTCAGGAGCGGGTGAGGGGTGAGCGAGCCGCCGATTGAAGGGTTGGCGAGCACGGGCGGAGAGGCAGATCCGCATGGCTGGAAACCCAGGACGAAACGCACTGCGACGCTGTGCCAGGTTCGGCGGATCGGACCGCACGTACAGTGCTCGGGTATGTCCCACACCTACCTGCACGGCTTCACCGCCGACGAGCAGCGTCGCCTGATCGCGCAGGCGGCGTACTGGCGCGACACGCTCATCCTGCCGGGGCTCGCGTACAAGCCGGGCGAGTCGCTGGTCGAGATCGGCTGCGGCTGCGGGGCGGTGCTCGGCGAACTGGTGCGGGCGTTCCCGGGTCTGCGCGTGTCGGGCATCGACCGCGAAGAGCGGCAGATCGAGTGTGCTCGGTCGTACCTGGCGACGGTGCGGCCGGGCGCGGCGGGGGCCGATCTTCGGGTGGGTGATGCGGCCTCGCTGCCATGGCCCGATGAGAGCTTTGACCACGCGTCCATGATGTGGTTCCTCGAGCACCTGCCGGACCCTGCGGCGGCGCTACGCGAGGCTCTCCGGGTGCTCCGCCCGGGCGGGACGATCACGATCAACGAGACGGAGTACACGACCTTCAAGGTGTGGCCGCTCAGCGAGGACTGGGATCATCTCGAGCAGGCGCAGTACGAGCACTTCCGCCGCCACGGCCAGGCGCTGATCGGTCGGCGCCTCGGGGCGATGCTGCACACGGCGGGATTCGCGGAGGTGCGAAGCGGGCCGATGGGGTTCCACTTCTTTCGCGGGACGCCCGGGCAGGACGCGGCGCTGCGGGCCCACTGCGAGTACCTCGCCGAGTTCCTTGAGCCCGCGATTCCCGAGTTTGAGAAGATGGGGTTTGACCGCGACCGATTGAGTCGCGGGATTGGGCATCTGAGGCGGTTGCCCGAGCTGCCGGAGGCGGCCATCACCAACGTCGTGTATCGAGCGTCGGCGAAGCGCCCGCCGCTCGGATAAATACGAAAAAGCCGCCGACAATTCGCGCATTTCGAGGGTGGTGCCGGCGCCGGGATCAGCGAGATCTTGACCAGCCCGGCAAGCGCTCGAACTGTCCGCGGAGCCGCTGACCGGCCATGCGACCGGCTACACTGTTTTCCCCTCATCGGGTGGGTGGTGCGGCTCGGGCCGTGCCCCTGTTTCACCGCTGTTCCGTGGCAGTTCCGGTCATTCGCCGGTGCCACGCTTCTTTCCCAGGATGGTCCGCCATGGCCAACTACTCCAAGGGTCTTGAAGGCGTCATCGCCGCCGAAACCAAGCTTTCATTCATCGACGGGGAGAAGGGGGTGCTCGAATACCTGGGCATCCCGATCGGTGAGCTGGCGACCTACTCGACGTTCGAGGAGACGGTGTTCCTCCTGTGGAACGGGCGGCTGCCCACGAAGGCGGAACTCGAGTCCTTCAACGCCGAGATCCGCAAGCGCTACGACCTGGGCAAGGAAGTGGCGAGGATGGTGCTCGACATGCCGCAGACGGCCGAGCCGATGCACGTGATCCGGACGCTGGTCTCGGCGCTGGGGCTGTACGACCCCAAGCCCAACGCGATCGACCTGGCGTCGGTGCGCGACAAGGCGCTGACGGTGCTGGCGCAGACCCCGACGATGCTGGCGTACTTCCAGCACCACCGCAAGGGCACGCCGATCGTGCTGCCCGACCGCAACCTGGGCCTTGCGGAAAACTTCCTTTACATGCTCAACGGCAAGCGGCCGACGCCGACGATGGCCAAGGCGCTGGACGTGTGCCTGGTGCTGCACACCGACCACGGCCTCAACAACTCGACCTTCTCTGCTCGGTCGGTGATCTCGACCGAGAGCGACCTGTACTCGGCGCTGACGGCGGCGATCGGGTCGCTCCGCGGGCCGCTGCACGGCGGCGCCAACGAGGGCGTCATGAAGATGCTCAACCAGATCCCGTCCGTGGACGCGGCCGAGGCGTTCATCCAGGACAAGCTGGCGAAGAAGGAAAAGATCCCCGGCTTCGGGCACCGGGTCTACAAGAGCTACGACCCCCGGGCCAAGCACCTCAAGGTGCTCGCCAAGCAGCTCGCCGAGGACACCGGCAACGCGGGGCTGTACGAGAAGAGCGCGAGGATCGAGGCGGTGATGGAGCGCGAGAAGGCGGCCAAGGGGATCTATCCCAACGTCGACTTCTACAGCGCGACCACGTACCACTGCATCGGGCTGCCGCTGGACCTGTTCACGCCGATGTTCGTGGTCGGGCGCGTGGGCGGGTGGTCGGCGCACATCCTCGAGCAGCTCGCGGACAACCGCCTGTACCGCCCGGATGTGGACTACAAGGGCCCGCACGCCGTCTCGTACACGCCGATCGAGAAGCGTTGAGTGAGCGGGCAGTAAACGGCAAGTCAGTGAACAGTGATCAGTGATCAGACGGAGAGGCCGCGGGGTTGACGCGCGGGCCCAGGTGCTGGTCCTACGGGATCATGTCCAACTGATCACGGATGGGTTCTCAGGGGCCCTGGCTCGCGCCCGCGGCGATGCCCAGCGCTCCCAGGATCACCGCGAACAGTCCGAAGATCAGGGCGATGATCATCCACAGGGATCCGATGATCCCCATGACCAGCCCGGCAAGGCCGAGCGAGGACTTCTGCTTCGCCTGGGCAACCCAAGAGATGATCAGGCCGATCGGCGACAGGATGCCGCAGCTGATCAGACCCAGCAGCGAGCACACGAACCCCGCCACCGCCATTCCGTTCTCTGATTGGGCCATGGTGGTCTCCCCGTCTGAGGCTTTCGGCTCCGAACCCTGTTCACGTTCTTCGAGAGCTGCCCGGCGCGGTTTCGATCACGGCAGCAGGAACGCGCCGACCAGGATGGCACCGATGCCGATGAGCGCCGCGCCTGCGATGAGCCCCGCGCAGATCGGTTCGTGGCACTCGACCCACAGCGCGTGGCCGCGGGATTCCGGCCGCTTCTTGTACCGCGACGACATCAGGGTGAAGAAGAGGGCGCCCGCGAACATCGCGATGGTCGACTCGGGCGGGATCACCACGCCCAGGCCGATCGCCAGCGGGCTGATCGGGAACTTGTTGCGCGTGAAGATGCGGACCAGCTCCAGCCCGAGGCCCGCGATCGCCGCGATGACCATCGAGTAGATGATCGATGTCGTGAGCAGCGTCTTCTCGGAGGGGCCGCCGAAGATCGAGGTGACCAGGTCCGACACGCCCTTCCACTGGACCGCCGACGGGAACCCGATGCCCTCATCGTCGTTGACCATGACCTTCTGGACGTGCATGGGGTCGACCGCGGCCTGCTCGGGGTTGTAGCCGGTCAGGAACAGGAGGAAGAACAGCGGCGTGGACGCGAGCGCGCCCGAGAGGATGCCGATGCAGTGGCCGATGGCCTGCTGGCGGGGCTTGCCGCCGAGCATGTAGCCGGGCTTGATGTCCATGAGCAGGTTGCTGGCGTTGCTGGTGACCTCCACGCTGATGACGCCGGCCATGAGATTGGTGGGCGGGTGCTTGGGGTCCAGCGCTCCGTAGAGGAACTGCGGGATCTTGGACAGCGACCCGGTGGGGGTGATGCCGGTGAGCGCGGTGCTGCTGGCGGCGATGAGCGTGAGGATCATGATGAGCGGGATGGCGGTCGCGCCGAACACCCACGACACGCCGAACCAGTCGTGGGCCATCCAGACGCCGATCGCCCCGATGATGGGGATCCCCGTCCAGGAGATCCACAGCGGGAGCTCGATGTGGGCCACGGGGTCGTCGCCGGTGGTCTTTGTCCGGCGGAACAGGCCGCGGAACGCTTCGACGAAGACCTGCGGGCGGGAAAAGAGCGAGACCATGCTCGCGGTGACCATGATGGAGATACCCCACCACAGCGCCCAGTTGTTGAGAATGTAGGCCCGGGACCACTTGCCGTTGTCGGGGGCGGCGATCTCGCCGGCGCTGATCATGATGGGCACGATGACCAGGAAGTTGAGCACCATGCCGATCATCATGCTCGTCGCGGGGCGGATCCCCATGAGTCCGCCGGCGCCGATCATCGCCCAGTCGAGCGCGGGGGAGACCCCCATCTGCCGCAGCTCGACGCCCGCGAGCTTGGGCAGGGGGAAGTTGTACTTGGCGGCAAGGTTGTAGTACCAGCCGTCGAGCGCGTGGGGCAGGTGCCAGACCTTGTCCAGGATCTCGGACTTGGTCTTGAGGAAGTCCTTCCAGGACAGGCCCTCGGGCCCGCGCTGGGACAGCCACTGGGAGACCCACGGGATGGCCCGGATGATCTTGATGTAGGCCTCGCCGGAGAGGAAGGTGAGGGTGCCGGCGAGCAGGGCGGCGAGCGAGAGCATCTTGGCCTTGAACATGCCCGAGGCGGCCTGGCCCGTGTACAGGGCGTCGAGCACGACGCCGCAGGCCTTGCCTTCCGGGAAGGGCTGCTGCTCGTCGTTGATGAAGCGGCGCTTCATGGGGAAGGCGACGAGCACGCCGAGGATGGAGAGGACGATCATGAACCAGAAGATCTGCCACCAGGGCAGGAGCGAGTTCTGGATCCACATGTAGGCGGCGATCCCCGAGATGAGCGGCCCGGTCATGTAGCCGGCGGCCGTCGCGATGGACTGCGAGCAGTTGTTCTCGAGGATGGTGAGGTCGCGGACGCCGAAGCGGGCCATGACCCGGAAGACAGCGAAGGCCAGGATCACGCTGGTCAGGCCGACGCCCAGGGTCCAGCCGGTCTTGGCGCCGACGTAGAGGTTCGTGGCCGAAAGGAAGCCGCCGAGCAGGAAGCCCGTGATGGCCGAGCGCAGCGTGAGCTGCGGCATGTTCCCCCGGAACACGTTTTCAAGCCACCAGCGGTCCTTCTGCTGGCGGGTCCAGGTCTGAATCTGCTCGTCCGTGAGGTGTTGAATCGCCATGGCGGGGCAGAATGTAGAAGAACTGACCTTCTTCCGCAATCACGGGGCTGTACACTGACAGATGTTTGGGTGGAAAGAACGTCGTGCGGGGCATGGGGCCTCTCCGGGCCGTCTGGAGGCGTGTATGTTCGACCTTCGTGCCAACGAACCGACCCGCAACCCCGTCCGCCGTTCCGCGTGGTTTGCCGTGGGGGCGTTGGTCGGCCTGACAGGAGCCGCAATCGCCCAGCCCCACGCCGCCGAGGGCGACCCCGGGCGTGTGCGCTATGACGGCCAGATGGTGGTCCGAGCCGTGATCCGCGATGCAGCGGACCTGATGCTCGTGAACCAAGTCGCCCCGGACTGCTGGTCCCACACGGCCGACCCGGGCCCCCCGGGCACGTGGGGCGTCCTGGATTACCGCATCGACGCGTCGGGGCTCGAGGCGCTGCGTGCCGTGGGCATGCAAGTCGAGGTGCTCATTCCCGACCTGCAACGGGTGGTGGACGAGGAGTCGCGGCGGCTGGCCGGGGGGGCGATGACGCGCGGCTGGTTCGACGATTACAAGAGCCTCGACCAGGTGTCGCAGTTCGTGGACGGCCTGATCGCGGCACGGCCGGAGATCGCCTCCCGCGAGACCCTGGGCCTGTCGCTCGAACAGCGGGAGATCTACGCGCTGCGCCTGACCTCGCCGGTTCCTCCCGACCGGGGCGGCAAGCCGGTCATCCTGATCAACAGCGTGCAGCATGCCCGGGAGTGGATCACGGTCATGTCGACGATGTACATGGCCGATCAACTCGTGAACGGGTACGGGGTTGACCCGCGGGTGACGGCGGTGCTCGACAAGTTCGAGATCGTCATTGTGCCCTTCGTCAACCCGGACGGCTACGTGTACACGTGGACCACCGAGCGGTACTGGCGCAAGAACCGGCGGCCCAACGCCAACGGGACGTTCGGCGTCGACAACAACCGCAACTGGGGATTCGCGTGGGGCTCGAACAACGGGTCGTCGGGGAACTTCGGCAGCGAAACCTACCGCGGGACGGCGCCGTTCTCCGAACCCGAAAACGTTGCGATGCGCGACTGGACGCTCGCCAATCCCGGGGTCGTGATGCACCTGGACGTGCACAGCTACGGCCAGTACCTGTTGTACTCGTGGGGATACACGCCGGCCCCCGCGCCGGGCGTCGGCGCGCTGCGGAGTCTGGCGATGGGGATGCGCCAGGCGATCCTCGATTCGGGCGGCGTGACGTACAACGCCGGCCAGTGTTATCAGACGCTGTACCCGGTCAGCGGCGGAGCGATCGACTGGTACTACGGCGACCAGAACATTCTCTCGTGGACGCCGGAGCTCCGCGGACCGTCGTTCAGCCCGCCGCCGTCGGTGATCCTGCCAACGGCCCGGGAGATGTACGCGGCGCTGCTGTGGCTCGCGGAGAACTACTGCGGTGCCGACGTCGACTACACCGGGTTTGTCGACAGCGTCGACTTCGACGCGTTCATGGCGATGTTCGAGGCGGGGCTGCCCTCGGCCGACTTTGACCACACGGGCTTCGTCGATACCGATGACTTTGATGCGTTCGTGCAGGCCTTCATTGAGGGGTGCTGAAGAAGAAAGGCACGAAGGCACAGAGGCACAGAGGCACAGAGGCAGGGAGGGCGATGCGGGGGGCGGCTACGGCGCCGGCCTGCGCATGTCGTCCGTGGTCTTGGCGGCCTCGAAGGGCAGCCAGTCGGCGTGGATGCGAAGCGCCGCATCGAGCAGCTTGATGAAACCGCCGTGCGGAAGTTCGCGACAGCCGAACTGCGCCAGGTGCCGGTTCCAGAGCTGGGTGTCCAGCAGCGTCATGCCGCGTCGGCGCATGTGGTGGACCAGGTGAACCAGGCACACCTTGCTCGCGTCCGTCCCGCCCTGGTCCGGGAGGCAGAACATGCTCTCGCCGAAGAACACGCCGCCCAGGTGGATGCCATAGAGCCCGCCGACGAGCCGTTCCTCGCCCGCAACGGGGGTGTACCACGCCTCGACGCTGTGTGCGTGCCCGGCGTCGTGAAGGAGGCAGTAGGTTTCAATGATCCGAGCGTCGATCCATGAGTGCGGCTCGGCGGGCCGGGGTTTCGAGCAGGCGGTGATGACATCTCGGAATGCGGTATCCGTGCGGATCTCAAACCGTCCCGCTCGGACCTTCTGGCGGAGCGACCGGGGCACCTGAAACCCGGGAGCGACCAGCGGCAGCACGCCGCGGCGTCGGGGCCTGAACCAGTCCAGGTCGCCTGTCGCGGCGTCCGCCATCGGGAACCATCCCAGGCGGTACATCGCCAGCACTCCCTCGATCAGCCCGAACTCCGCCATCGCCGGCGGCAATTCGACGTATGCCGGTGGGCGCTGGGGCCGAGAATGGCTGGGAGGACTGGCCATGATCGCGTATGCTGACTGGTGGCAGCCGCCCGAGCGGGTGAAACCGCCCGGCGGGTGTTCCGAAGAGGTATCCGGGGGAATTGAAGGCTCGGCGGCGAGCCGGTTCACGTTTCCCCGGATTCCTCGGCGTGACGGAGGCTGATCCATGAACCCCGTCAGCGATCATGCGTCGTCGTGGTTTGAACGGTTGACTTCGAATTCGGACTCGGTTCAGCTCCTGCTCGTCATCCTGCTGGTCGTCTTGGTCACGGCGATCGTGGTGACCGGACGGACGATCCGGGCAGTAGCTCGTGAAAGGACCAAGCGGGAGATCGCCGCGTACATCGCCGAGGGCGCGATGACGCCCGAGCAGGGCGACAGGCTGATGAAAGCCTCGCCGAAGGATTGCTGAGTTCCGGGAGAAATCCATGAGCATCGACAGCGGGCAAGTGATCCCCCTCATCGTCATCGGCGGCTCGATGATCGCGGGCCTGGTGGCCATCTTCGGATGGATCATCGTCTCGACGAACCGGACCAGCGAGCGGGAGAAGTCCCGCCGTGAGATCGCGGCGTACGTTGCGGAGGGCACCATCTCCGCCGACGACGCGGCGAAGCTGCTTGCCGAGAACTCGGCGGCCTGCGAGCGCGAGAAGACCAAGCGAGACCTCGCGAGCTATGTCGCCGAGGGGTACATCACGCCCGATGATGCCGAACAGATACTCGCGGCGGACAAGCCCGCGTGGGAGAAGACCGAGGCGTGGACGTGCGGGACCCGGCGGCCGCGGTCAGCCGGCGCCCGCCGGACCAAGTCCGCCGCTGCGACGGAGGTGGCCGGTGCTTGAAACGCTGCCCGGTCTTGTGACCCTGGCGAACGATGACATCGCGAAGATGGGCATTGTCGGCGGGTTGTCGCTCGCGACTATCTCGGTTGTGGGCGGCCTGATTTTCCGGACGGTGCGAGCCCGGGCGTTTGAAGCGTCGCGCCGCGAGATCGCGGCGTACGTCGCGGAAGGTTCGATTTCCGCCGATGATGGGGCCAAGCTGCTCGCCGCCGGCCAGCCGCTCGGTCGCGGCCGGTAGACCGGGCAATCCGGGTGCTCACGCCGCGCTGGCGATGCGCAGGCCTGCAACCAGGGGCGTGGAGCCGCTGGCGGCGTGGTGCTGGCCGCGCCGGTGCATGAGCGCGCCGATCGCGTCCAGTGCCCTTCGGCCGGGTTCGGCGGGGGCGGACCGGCCGGTGCTCACCACGTTCAGCATGGCGCGGTGCGGGAAGAGCCGCTCACCCAGCGGCACCGATCCGCTCTCGGGTGCCTTGAGCAGGCGGAGCGCGGTCTCGATTCGGCGGCAATCCCACTTGAGAGGATCGGACGCGGCGCCGTGCATCGCGTCGCGGAGCTGGGCCTCGCACGCGAGCCAGCGCATGGGCAGGTGGCGCTGGTGCTCGCCGGCGAACGCGTCGAGGACGGCGCGGTCGTTGGGAAGGCTGTGCAGGGCGCCGAGGCCTTCGAGGCAATCGACGGTGGCCTGCACGCTCGCCGCGTCGTCGAGCAGGACCGACTGCGGGCTGTGGGGCAGGCAGCCGTTGAGCAGTTCGCCGGTGCGGGCGAAGTTGGCGACGCAGATCGCGGCCACACCCATGCGGGAGAAGCCGACCGCCAGGCCGTTTCCCGAGGCGCTGGGCTGCTGCGTGTTGCGGAAGAGCGACCGATCCCAGAAGATGGCGAGCAGCAGCTCGTGCGAGAAGCGGGACGCGAGACGGTTGTGCTGAACGGTCAGCGCGGCCATCTCGAAGAAGGATCGGGGACTGTGCATCCGGAAGAACATGTCATCACTCCACTCGCTCGGGCATGTGTGCTCGGCGACAATGCGTTGCGGCACGGTCAAACGGACAGCCCGGCGCACCACATCCCGGAGTGGTGCGGGAGCCGCGCATGACTCGACCGCTGGTCCGTTTTCAGCTCGCCGATCGATCCGAGGCCCCCGGACGGGTTGAACCGATCCTCAGGTCAGTGCCCGAGTGGTTCGGGATCGAACAGGCCACCTTGTCGTATGTCGCGGCGGCCGGTCGTCTTGCAACGTGGTTCGCGATTTGTGACGACCAGGACGCGGGCTTTGTGACCGTGCAACGCCACTTTGACAAGGCCGCCGACCTCTTTTGCATGGCCGTTCACCGGCGGTTTCATGGGATGGGCGTCGGGACGGCACTTGTGCGGCATGTGGAAGGGGTGTTGCGGGAGCAGGGCGTCGAATACCTGCAGGTCAAGACCCAGGGCCCGTCGAAGCCGAATGCCGGGTACGCCCGGACGCTGCATTTCTACGAGAAGGTCGGGTTTGTGAGGCTGGAGGAAGTCACGGGACTTTGGCCCGGGATCCCGTGCCTGATCCTGGTGAAGCGGCTGTGAGGCGTTGCGGGGGAGGCGGGCTTCCTAAAGTTCTCTTCTATGCCCGGTCGGCGCACCCCAACACGATCCGCTCCTGGTTCCGCACGCTCGAAGGGCGTGGAGTCGGTGTCGTTCATCAGCCTTGGATGTCCGAAAAACCTCGTCGACTCGGAGAAGATGCTCGGATTGCTGGCGGAGGACGGCATTGTGCCGGTGTCCTACGACCCGGCGGAGGAGGACAGCTTCTGCGGGGCGGATGCGGTGGTCGTGAACACCTGCGGGTTTCTCGAGGCATCGAAGGACGAATCGCTCGGTGTGATCAAGGAAGCGATCCGGGCCAAGGAAGAGGGTCGGATCAAGCGGGTGGTGGTGGCGGGGTGCCTGGTGCAGCGTCACCGAGCCAGGATGCTCGACTGGGCGCCCGGGATCGACGCGATGGTGGGGGTGTTCGACCGCGACAAGATCGTGGAGGCGGTGCGCGGCGAGAAGTCGGCTCGGGCCAGGGTCGACAGCGGCGAGGGCCCGAAGTACTGGATCGCCGGCAACGCGCTGGCGGCCGCGAAGGCCCGGGGGATGCAGACGACGGGCCTGACGGTGAACGGCAAGGACGGTCGCGGGCTGGGGTACTTCGAGGACGACTCGGCACGGCTGCGGCTGACGCCGCGGCACTACGCCTACCTGCGGATCAGCGAGGGGTGCAACCAGAACTGCGCGTTCTGCACGATCCCGTCCATCCGCGGCAAGATGCGGAGCAAGCATCCCGACGCGATCGTGAAGGAAGCGAGGGAGCTGATCGCCGACGGCGCGTTCGAGCTGCTGCTCATCGGACAGGACACGACGAGCTTTGGTGATGACATCGGCCTGGGTCTGGGTGGGTCGGCACTCCGTGCCGACAAGGGCGGCGCAGACATTTCCGCCGGGCTGCCGATGCTGCTCCGGCGCCTCTCGGACGCGATGGAGGGCGAGGGCTGCAAGGGCTGGCTGCGGCTGATGTACGCGTACCCGTCGAACTTCACGCCCGCGATCGTGGACGCGTTCGCCGAACTCGTGCAGCGGGGACGGCTGCTGCCGTACCTGGATATCCCTCTCCAGCACGCGAGCGACCGCGTGCTCGGGTTGATGCGCCGCAACGTGAGCTCGCGCCAGCAGGAAGAGCTCATGCACATGCTGCGGGAGAAAGTCCCGGGCATGGCGATCCGCACGACGTTCATCTCGGGGTTCCCCGGCGAGACCGAGCAGGACCACCGCGAGCTGCTCGGCCTGGTCGACCGGGTGAAGTTCGACGCGGTGGGCGTGTTCGAGTATTCGCACGAGGATGGGACGGTCGCCGGGACGATGGAGGATGACCCGGCGCTGGCCGTGCCGCCCGAGGTCAAGCAGCGCCGCCGCAACGAGGTGATGGAGCTGCAGCAGAAGATCGCCTTCGCGAAAGCGTCGAACACGGCGGCGGAGTTCGACGAGAAGAACCCGGCGGCGACGGGCCGGCGGCTCGACGTCCTCATCGACGGCCAGACCTCGACCGACGGCCTGGCGACGGCCGGCGTGAGCAAGGGCGGGAAGCTGTACGTCGGGCGGACGTACTTCCAGGCTCCGCAGGTCGACAGCGTGACGTTCGTGCACTCGCGCGAGAAGCTCGTGCCCGGGGAACTGGTCAGGTGCGTGATCGTGGCGAGCGACGGCTATGACCTCATCGCCCGGCCGGTGACGGAGATCGAGAAGCAGGTGTCGCTGAAGGTGCTTCGATAGAACAGATCGGGAGTCGGTATTGAGCGATCAAGTGACAACGGTCATCGTCGGGTCAGGTGCGAGCAAGAGTGTTTGCCCAGACTATCCGACCGGTGAAGGGCTGCTAGAAGAAATTATCTCTAAGCCTCCCCGGCTAGTGCCGTTTGACCGGAATCTGGACGACCCGATGATGCGGGAGCAGATGGAACTGCGCATGTCCGAGTTTGTTTCAGAGCTGAGCAGATTCCCCGGCAAGTCGATTGATGCGTTCTTGGAGAATAAGTCTGACGGCACAGTCCTGATTGGCCGGCAGTGCATCGCCGCAAAGCTGCTGCCTCTCGACTATAAGCTGATGCGGGGCGCATTGTGGAACGCAAACTGGATCAAAACCCTCTGCCATCATCTCCGTAATCGGGTTGAAGATCTTCTCAACGGTGTATTTCGCTTCGTCGTATTCAACTACGACATGGTGCTCGAGATGGGCCTCGTTGGTCTCATTCAGGATCGACGTCCGCAATCGGTGTCAGTCGATTTTGAGAAAGTGAGACGTTGGATAGTTCACGTTTACGGTTCACTGAATTATGACTTCACTCGGCTTGCTCAGCAGCCTGCCCTGATTTCTGCCTATGAAGGTAGTCCCGACGAGGTAGTGCGTGACGCCATGCGAGCTGCGAATGGCATCAAGGTCATTCGAGCTGAAGGGGATGAGTTTGTATCCGCAGCATTTGTTAAAGCACGAGAGTGGATCGCTCAATCCCAGAGAGTCGCGTTCTTAGGGTTCGGTTTTGAGCGAGAAAACATGCGCCGGCTTGTGCCGGAGCCCATTGCCGGCCGGATGGTGGGCCATGCTCTGCGTGAAGTCACGGCCTCTAGGTATCGGATTCGCGATGAGGCGTTGGACCGCATTCGCGGAATGCTCGGAGATCGGTGCGTTCGCTTCGCTCGCTACGACGATGACTGTCGGACGCTCTTGGAACAGATCTGTCCTGAGTGGATCGATTGAGGCGGGTCATTGCGCGGATGCGCGAACCGACTCTACTTCAAGAGATGAGCCCGTGAATCGCAAAATTGTCTCAACCCGTGATCTTGGCCGCCTGTCGTACGCGGAGGCCTACGTGGTCCAGCAGCGCGTGCACGACGAGGTGCTGTCGTGGCGTGATGTCGACGGCTCGCCCGTCGGCGTGCTGCTGCTGGTCGAGCACACGCCGGTCATCACGGTCAGCAAGCGAGCCACCGCCTCGGGCAACCTCATCGCGACGCCCGAGTTGCTCGCCCGTCACGGCGTCGAGGTTGCCGACACCGACCGCGGCGGGGACATCACGTACCACGGGCCCGGGCAGCTTGTCGCGTACCCGATTCTCGATCTGAACCGGCTGGGGCTGGGGCTGCACGCGTACATGCGGCTGCTCGAGGAGTGCGTGATCCGCACCATCGCGCGCTTCGGGCTCGCGGGCGAGCGGGACTCGACCGCGACGGGCGTGTGGGTGAAGTCAGTATTTCCCCCCGCCCGTGGTCAGATGGCCAAGATCGCCGCGATGGGCGTCCGCGTGCGCAAGTGGATCTCGATGCACGGCCTGGCGCTGAATGTCGATCCGAACATGGACCACTTCGGGCTGATCGTGCCGTGCGGGCTCGTCGGCCGTCCGGTCACGAGCATGGCGAGAGAGCTGCCGCGGGCCTGTCCATCACTCGGGGCCGTCAAGGACGCGCTCGCGGAAGAGATGGCAGGTCAAATAAGCAAATAAGCAAACGAACAAAGGAACAAAGGAACACTTAAGGCACTTCAGCGTCGAGGCGTGGCACCCTTCGACATTTGCCCATTTGCCCTTCGGCCATGTGCCCTTTGGCCATTTACTCGGGCAGCACTTCTTCGGGCGCGGGCGTATCGGCATCGGGCGCGGGCACGGGCGACCAGTCGATCTTGCCGGCGCCCAGCAGCGTGCCGGTGGCGAACGCAAGGTCGACCTGGGCGATCTGGTACGCGGTGAGAGCCCGGATCTCATCGAGCTGCGCCTGGGCGAGATTGGTGGCCGCGTCGAGCACGTCGGTGCTGGTGGAAGCGCCGACGTCGAACTGCCGCTGCTCGGCCTGGAGCAGGCGGGTGTTGAGGATCACCGACTGCCGCGAGGCCAGGATCCGCTGCCAGTTCTGCTCGATGTTGTCGATGGCGTCGAGCACTTCCTGCCGGATGGAGAGCTCGCGGGCTTCCTTGGTGCTGAGGCGCTGGATGCGGCGGAGGATGGCCTCGCGGATGCGGCTGCGGGCCTGCTCGTTGCCCAGCGGGATCTCGGCGTTGAGCCCCAGCGTCCAGTCCTCGAAGTTGTTCTCGGAGGCGACGCGGACGCTCTCCTTGTAGGTGCTGCCCAGGCCGTTGACGCGGTAGGTGTAATCGAGCGTGAACAGCGGCAGCGCGTTGTTGTGCTCGAAGTCGATGGTCGCGGCATCGGCGGCGAGGCGCAGCTCGAGCTCGAGCAGCTCCATGCGGTTGGAGAGCGCGGCGGCGGTGAGCTGCGGCCGGTCGATCTGGTACTCGACGGGGTCGGGCGCGGTGGCGGTGTCGATGAGCGTGACCGACTCGATCGGCAGGTCGGGCATGTTCATGATGCGCTTGAGCTCGCGCTGGCGCTGCAGCACCAGGTTCTGCGCCTGGATGATGCCGTCGAGGCGCTGCGACAGGCCCGCCTGCGCGCGGGTCACCTCGATCTCGCCGACCTGGCCCGCGTTGACGCGGCGCTCCGCACGCTGGAGCTGGGCGAGCGCGAGCTCGTACTGCTGCTGGGTGACGTCGAGCGCCTGGCGGGCCTCGAAGAGCTGCCAGTAGGAGCGGTCGACCGCGGCGAGCTGGCGGATGACCTCGAGCTTTGTGCGGGCCTCCTCGGCCTGCTCGTTGTACGACGCGATGCGGATGCTCGCCTGGTTGGCCCGGGTGCCCGCGCCGCGGAGCAGCGGCTGGCTGATCGAGAACTCAAGATCGGATTCGTACGCGGGGTTGAGCGTGGTGAAGGGGTTGTTGTTCTTGGCCCGTGACATCGGCAGCGCGACCGCGGCGGTGCCGCCGGTGCGCAGCGGGATGCGGACCGAGGGTTCGATCTGCCCGAACTGCGACTGGGCGCTGTTGAGCTCGGAGGACGTGGGGGAGTCGGTCTCGGCCCACAGCGCGCGGGTGACGAAAGTCGATTCGAACTTGGCTTCCTCGCGGCTGAGCTGCTGCTGGGCGATGGCGGGGCTGACCACCGCGACCTTGAGGTCGAGGTTGTGCTCGAGCGCCGAGGCTCGGCATTCCTGGATCGCCAGCGCCACCTGTTCGAGACCCTCGAAGCGCGACCGGATGGTCTGCGAGTTTGCCTCGGGCGCCGTCTGCTCGGTTTTCTTGAGCGTCTCCATCGAGACGGCCTCGATGCGCCGCAGGCGTTCCTCGCTGATGCGCCGTCCGTAGGCCGGGTCCGAGGAGAAGAGGCCGTCCGAGCATCCGGCGACCGTCAGCAGGGCGGCCGCGAGGGTCGCGGCGGCCACTGGGGCGCGGGGTGCGGAGCGATCTTGATGGAGTGCGTCGGCGGTGACGCGTCGTGCTCGGATCATCCTGCCTGGTCCCCTCGCGCAGCGCCGGGCGGCGCTGCGATTGAACGTTGCCGGTCATCCCACCCGCGTCACTCGTGCCGCAGGGCCTCGATGGGATCAAGGCGAGCGGCCTTGATCGCCGGGAACATGCCGAAGATCAGCCCCGTGCCCGCCGAGAAGCCCACCGAGAGCGCGATCGCCCACAGGGGGACGGTGGCGCCCGAGAGTGACGAGGTCATTTTCATGCCGATGACGGCGCCGTAGCCGATGGCCAGCCCGATCGCTCCGCCGATGAGACAGAGCGTGACGGCCTCGACCAGGAACTGCATGAGGATGATCGCGGGCTTGGCGCCCACGGCCTTTCGCAGGCCGATCTCGCGGGTCCGTTCGCTGACGGACACGAGCATGATGTTCATGATGCCGATGCCGCCGACCAGCAGCGAGATGGCGACGATGCCGGCGAGGAAGACGCTCAGCCCGGCCGCGACCTTCTTGAAGCCCGAGATGATCTGTTCGATGGCCTCGACGCCGAAGGTGTCGGGCTCGTCGGGCTTGAGGCCGCGCATGCGCCGCAGGTAGAACCCCACCTCGGCCTTGGCGTCCTCGTGGAGCTCGGGAGACTTGGTCTGGGCGATGACGTACATGCGCGGCTCGGGCCGGAGCATGAGGCCGGTCTGGAACGGGATGAACACCTCGCTGCGGGCCTCGTCGCCCCCGAACATGGGGGAGACCGTCTTGGTTTCGACCACGCCGACGATCTTGAAGGCGCGGCCGCCGAGCAGGATGGTCTGGCCGACGCAGTTGGTGTCGAGCTGGAACTCCGCGATCGCCTTGTCGTTGATGATGCACACCGGCTGGCGCTGCTCGTCGTCGATGGTCGACAGCTCGCGGCCCTGGAGGACCGATCGTTCCTCGATCTGATGCCACGCCGGGCGGACCGCCTGGACCGACACCACCTGCTTGAAGATGTCGCCGACCTGGCCCGAGGTCGACATCTCCATCACCGGCGTGAGCCGGGCCAGCGAGGGGCAGCGGTCGAGCATGCCGTTGACCTCGTTGAGGGAAAGCCGGATCTGCCGCCACGAGTAGCGGTCGCGCATGCCGTCGGGCATGCGGGGGAAGATCCAGACCTTGTTGGCGCCGATGGAGGCGAACTCCTTGAGCACGAACTTCTCGAGCCCGCTGGTCGCCGCGACCACCGTCACCACCGCGGCCACGCCGATGATGATGCCCAGCGTGGTCAGGACGGCTCGGAACTTGTTCGCCCAGATCTGGCCCAGCGCGAGCACGACGGTCTGGAACAGGATTCGGAAGATGATCACGGTTCATCCTCCCGGGCGGCGGCCGCCGCGACGGGCGCTGACGGCGCCGGATCGTGGGGCACATCGGTCCCGTGCGGCGCGTGGGCCGCGAGCGACACGGCGGTTTCGGCGGCCCGCTGCAGGTAGGCCTGGTGGATCGGGTCCTTGTCGGTCGGGAAGTCCGAGACGATCTTGCCGTCCCTGAGCCGGACGATGCGCAGGGCATGGCCCGCGATGTCCTCTTCGTGGGTGACGATCACGATCGTCTGGCCCTCGCGGTGAAGCTGCTTGAACAGCTCGATGATCTCCTCGCTGGTCTTGCTGTCGAGGTTGCCGGTCGGCTCGTCGGCGAGGAGGATGCTGGGCGATCCCACCAGCGCCCTGGCGATCGCGACGCGCTGGCGCTGGCCGCCCGATAACTGGTTGGGCCGGTGGCGCATGCGGTTGCCCAGGCCGACGCGGTCGAGGGCGTGGCGGGCACGCTTGGCGGCGCCGAGCCAGTACTTGGGCGAGTACAGCAGGGGCATCGCGACGTTCTCGATCGCGTTCAGCCTCGGGAGGAGTTCGAAGGACTGGAAGACGAACCCGATCTCCTCGTTACGGATCTTGGCCAATTGCGTGGCCCCCATCCGCTGGGTGGGCTTGCCGTTGAGCTCGTAGGTGCCGCTGGTCGCGCGGTCGAGGCAGCCCAGGATGTTCATGAGCGTGCTCTTGCCCGACCCCGAGGCGCCCATGATCGCGACGTACTCGTTGCGCCGGATGTCCATGTCGACCCCGCGCAGCGCGTACACCTTCTCCGTCCCGATGCGGTAGACCTTGGTCAGCCCGCGGATGCGGATGACAGACTCGCGACCGGCCGGGGCGTCGGGCCCGGCGGCGGCGCCATTGAGGATGGAGGGGTTCGCTCGCATCGCTGGCTGAAGACGAGAAACGCTCAACTCGAACCGCCGCTGGTGGTCTTCGCCTCCGCGGTGGCGGGCGCGGGTGCGGGCTGGCCGGGCGAGACGGACGGCTTCACCTTGGCCTCGTCCTCGATCACCTGGCCCTCCTTCAGGCCGGTGAGTTGCTTGAAGGGCCCGGTGACGATCTCCTGGCCGGGCTCGAGCCCCGAAAGGATGACGGTGTGCGTGAGGTCGCTGGGCCCGATGGACACCGGGATGGTCTGGGCCTTGCCGTCCTTCATCGCGTACACGACCCGGGCGAATTTCTTGTTCTTGTCCACGTTGGGGTTGTTGTCGCGGATCGCGGCGGGAAGCTCGTCGACCGGGCGGTCGAGGATCGCCTGGCTGGGGATCTTGATCGCGTCGCGGATTCGTTCGACTTCGATTTCGCAGTTGGCGGTCAGGCCCCACATGAGCCGCCGACCGGCGGGGACGTGGACGAGAAGCTCGGTCTCGAAGTAGGAGGTTCCGTCGTTGGCCTGCTGGCGCTGGAGGCGTACGCGCTCGACGGTGGCCTCGAACTTCTCCTCGTCGAAGGCGTTGAAGAACACCCTCGCGGACTGGCCGGGCTGGACCGGCGCCACGTTGGCCTCGTCGACCTTGGCCTTGATGAGCATGACGGACAGGTCGGCCATCTCCATGATGACCGACGCGGCGTTGTTGAGGGTGCCGACGACCACGAGCTCCCCAACCTCGGCGTTGAGCTTGACGATCGTTCCGTCGAAGGGCGCCTTGATCACCGCGTTGTCGAGGTCCTTCTCGGCCCGCTGGATGTTGGCCCGGGCGATGTCGATCGCGAACTGGGCCATGTTCTTGTTGGATTCGGCCCGGAGGTACTGCTCCTCGGCGGTGTCGAGCTCGGCCTTGCTGATGTCCTTGGTCTCGTACAGGTTGCGCCGGCGGACGAGCTCGGCCTCGGCGCTGACGAGCGACGCCTTGGCGCCCTCGAGCCGGGCCTCTTCGCTCTTGAGCTGGGCCTTGGCCGACTCCAGGTTGGCGGCTAGGTCGCGAGCGTCGAGGCGGACGAGCACGTCGTCCTTCTTCACGTCCTGACCTTCGCGGAAGGGGAGAGCGATGATCCTGGCCGAGACCTGCGCGCTGATGGCGACCTTGGTCTTGGGCTCGGTCAGCCCGGGGGCGCTGACGGTGCGCACGAGGTCACCCTTGATGACCTTCTCGACCCGGACGGTCACGGGCTTGGCGCCGGGCATGAACTTGGAGCGCAGCTCCTCGAACGTACCGGACGAGTACATCCAGTATGCGCCGCCGCCGCAGAGCGCCACCAGAACGATGAAGACTCCCAGGAACCACTTCCACACGGTGGTCAGCTCCTCATGCGATCTTGACGAGAACCGAACGAGTCCAGCCTTCTACTGGGAGTCTGTACCGGGCGATTTCGGTTGCTCCCGCGGAAACCATCCATTACACTGCGCCCGTTCGATTCCCGGGCGGCATACTCAACGCGAACCTGGTGAGAGTGTAGATCCCTCGGCGCTTTGGCCGCGTATGGGTGTGTTCCAACGGGAGTTGTTTTTGAGCGTCGGGGCACAGGACGGTCGGCCGCTCGCGGTCGCCGGCCCGACGCGGGGTGAGAGTTCAAGGAGATCTTCAATGAGTCGTTTCCATGTGGGTGTCGCCGCGCTCGTCGCGGCCGTTGCCGGTTCGGCCAACGCCGCGATCGTCGTGTACAACTTTTCCATGGACGGCGCCCAGGAAGTGCCGCCTGTGGCGACCCCGGGCTTCGGTTCGGCCACGGTGACGCTCAACACGGACACGGGTCAAGTGTCCCTGACGGGGACGTACAACGACTTGATCGGCACGGTCACGGCGGCCCACATCCACGGGCTCGCGGCGCCCGGGTCGAACGCGGGCGTGATCCTCGCCCTGACGCACACGGGCGGAACGTCCGGCACGCTCACGGGCGCGGGCGTGTTCTCGGCGGCGAACATCCAGGGGATGCTCGACGGCCTGACATACGTCAACGTTCACACGACCTTCAAGGCCGGCGGTGAAATCCGCGGCCAGGTCGTTCCTGCCCCGGCGTCGATCGGTCTGCTCGGCCTTGCCGGCCTGGTCGCCGGCCGCCGCCGCCGCTAAGACCGGCGATTCACGGCTGCAATCCACCCCTCAACCCAGCCGGTCGGCTGGGTTGTTTTTTTCTTTCGCGGCGCATGCCGTGACGACCGACCGGCCGGCGCTCCCGCATGAGCGCCGGCCGAGCAGGAATGTCGTCGAGCGCCCGCAGCCCGGGCGAACTTACACCAGCGGCGTGACGCCGGGCACGGGAACCTTGACGGCCGGGAGCGTCATGTCCCACGAGAGCGTCTCGGGCACCAGCGACAGCTTCGAGTTCAGCGCCTGCTCCCACGACACGGTCTGGCCGGTGTACGCGGCCATCCGTGCCATGATCGCCATCATGACGGAATTGGCGCCGCGCTCGCAGTCGTTGATCGGCGTGCCCGCGCGGATGGACGCGAAGAGCTCCTTGTGCTCGTCGAAGTACATCTTGCCGACGTCGGCGGACGTGCCCTTGCCCTCCCACAGCACCTTGCCGTCGCGCGACTTCATGGGGGACTGGCCCGACCAGCCGTCGATCACGCCGTTTCCCTTGGTGCCGAAGACGTAGTCTCGGTTGTCGGAGGGGCACTTATCGATCTGGCGGCACGAGTGGAAGCAGCGGACGCCGTTGTCGTAGTCGTAGATCGCGGAGAAGTGATCGAAGACGTCGCCGTGCTCCTCGCCGCTGCGGGCCGCCCGTCCGCCCAGGCACTGCACGCTCCTGGGCATGCGGTCGCCCATCGCCCACGCCAGGCGGTCGACCGAGTGGACGGCCTGCTCGACGATGTGATCGCCCGAGAGCCAGCAGAAGTGCCACCAGTTGCGCATCTGGAACTCGAGCTCCGACCAGTTCGCCTGGCGCGGGCGCTTGCTGAGCGTGCCGCTGTGGTAGGTGGTGTGGACGCTGGTCACCTCGCCGAGCGTGCCGTCGTGGACGTGCTTGAAGGCCTCGCGCATCGAGGCGTTGAACCGCCAGCAGAACCCCACGAGAATGGCCAGGTTGGCCGTTTTCGCGGCCCGGGCGGTGTCGAGCACCGACCGGATGCCCGGGGCGTCGACCGCGACGGGTTTCTCGGCGAAGACGTGCTTGCCCTTCTCGATCGCGTACTTGAGGTCCCGCGGACGGAAGCACGGGTAGCTGCACAGCAGCACCACGTCGACCCCGCTGTCGATCACCTGCTTGTACGAGTCGAAGCCCACGAAGCGCCGGTCCTCGACCTTGACGCGGTCGGCCGCTTCCTTCGACATGTCGTCGGACGGGGTCGAGAGCAGCGCATGAGCCGAGTCGAGCCGGTCCTTGAAGACATCGCCCATGGCCCACAGCACGACCCCGGGATCAGCGGCGAGCGCCTGCACCGCGGCCCCCGTCCCGCGTCCGCCGCAGCCGACCAGGCCGACCTTGATCGTGTCGGCGCCGCCCGCGTACGCGGCGGCGGAGACCGCTCGGGGCACGACCAGGCCACCAAGGGCGGCGGCGGTGGTCACCGCGCCGGCGGTCTTGACGAATTCGCGACGGGATACGGACTGATTGGACGGGGCGTTCATGACAGGCTCCGATACGAACGCTCACAGGGCACGGAGAAGATCAAACGACGGGTTCGGTTTTCTTTGTACCCCTGTGGGAATGGACTACTTCGGCGCGGGAGCAGGAGCAGACGCCGGGTTCTCGGGCTTGGGCGCCGGCGCGGCGTTGGAGGCGGGCCGCGGGTTGGGATCGCAGACGATCCGGAAGCCGATGAACGGCCCGTCGGTCAGCCACCACTTGCTCTTGGGAATGTTCGGGTCGCCCGCGTTCCAGGCCGGGTCGTTGGGCTTGCACGCGGTTGCGGTGAGGTCCTCGATGGGGTCGAGGTAGCTACCGCCCTTGATGCAGCCCTTCCCGTCGGGCCCCTTGACCCATTCGGCGACGTTGCCGTGCATGTCGTACAGGCCCCAGGCGTTGGGCGCCTTGCGGCCGACCGGCCGGGGCCGGGAATCGGAATTGTCCAGGTACCAGGCCGCGCTGTCCGCGTTCTCCGCATCTCCGAACGAGTAGTCGCCGGTGGCTCCCGCCAGCGCCGCGTACTCCCACTCCTCGGCGGTCGGCAGCCGGTAGTGCTTGCCGGTCTTCTCGCTCAGCCATTCGCAGAAGGTCTGGGCGTTGCGGTAGGAAATGCTGATCGTGGCGAAGCCCGAATGCCCCAGCCCGCGATCGGGCGGGAGGTACGGCTTGGTCGGCCTGGTTGCTCCCTGCGTGCCCGACTCGACCGCCTCGCCGCCGTCTTCCTCGTCGAGGCGATAGACGTAGACGTCGAAGGCGTCCCAGGTCAGCTCGGTCGCCGCCATCCAGAACGGGCCGATGTTCTTTTCCTTGTTCGCGGGGATCGGCACCATCGCGATCTTGAATGCCGCCTTGGGGATGGATTCCTCGTACGCGGCTAGGTCGGCGGGCTTCCCCGCGGCCGGCGCGGTCTGTGCCAGGCCGGTTCGGGCCAGACCGGCGGCGACCGCCAGCATCGACATCACGGCCAAGGTACGAGGATCACGTTTCGCCAGTCTCTTCATAAATACGCGCCACTAATGAGGCCCGCCCCCGAGTCGGCGGAGTCTAGGAAGTGGCGACCGGGGTCGCAATAGTGCAACCGCCCTCTCGCGACCCCGTGACGCCGCGGAGGCTTCCGAGTATCGTCATCATGGCCTGCCGCCCGGGCGTGTTTGCTCGTCCGGCGGCGCCCGGAGCGGATCGATGCACCAGTCCAAGCAGGCACACGCCAAGTCCCTCGCCACCAGCCGCGAGCACATCCCCGTTGCGGTCTACCCGACCAGCACGTCCGCCAGCCAGGCGGTGGCGGCCGAGATCGCCGCGCTGATCCGCGAACGGGCCAGCCGGGGACAGAGGGCGGTCCTGGGGCTGGCGACGGGGTCGACTCCCAAGGGCGTCTACGAAGCCCTGGTCGCGCTGCACAAGTCAGGCCTCTCGTTCCGCAACGTCGTGACGTTCAACCTCGACGAGTACTGGCCGATGGACGACCAGTCGCTCCAGAGCTACCGGCGCTTCATGCGCGAGTACCTCTTCGATCACGTCGACATCGACCCGGCCAACATCCACGTCCCCGACGGTTCGGTCCCGCGCGAACGCGTCGCCGAGTTCTGCGACTCGTACGAAAGAGCCATCCGCGAGGCGGGCGGCATCGATCTTCAGATCCTGGGCATCGGCCGCACCGGGCATATCGGCTTCAACGAGCCCGGGTCCGGCCGCGAGAGCCGGACGCGGCTCATCACGCTCGACAAGGTCACGCGGATGGACGCGGCCTCGGATTTCTTCGGCGAGTGGAACGTCCCCAAGAAGGCCATCACCATGGGGGTCGGGACCATCCTCGAAGCGCGGCAGGTGGTTCTCCTGGCCTTCGGCGAGCACAAGGCGCCCATCGTCCGCCGCGCCGTCGAGGGGGACGTCACCAGCACGGTCGCCGCCAGCTTCCTCCAGAATCACCCCAACGCACGGTTCGTGCTCGATCCGGCGGCCGCCGCAGACCTCACGCGGTACAAGACGCCGTGGCTGCTCGGATCGATCGAGGATTTCGGCCTGCGCTGGGACCAGAACATGTCCAAGCGGGCGGTGATCTGGCTGGCCAGAACGCTCAATAAACCGATCACCAAGCTGGTCGACGAGGACTTCAACGAGCACGGCCTCCAGGACCTGCTCGCGGCCAGGGGCAGCGCGTACGACCTCAACATCGAGGTCTTCCGCGGCATGCAGCGGACGATCACCGGCTGGCCGGGCGGCAAGCCCCCGGGAGAGGGCGGGTCCGCGTCGGACCCCTTCCCCAAGCGGGTCGTGGTCTTCAGCCCGCACCCCGACGACGACGTGATCTCGATGGGCGGAACCTTCATCCGGCTGTGCGACCAGGGTCACGACGTCCACGTGGCCTACCAGACCTCGGGCAACATCGCCGTCTTCGACGACGACGCCCTGCGGCACGTCGATTTCGTCCGCGAGTTTGCGCAGGCCTTCCCGCAGCTGGGCAGGGAGTTCACGCAGAAGCTCGAGGACAACATCGAGAGCTTCCTGGCCCGCAAGACGCCGGGCACGCCGGACACGCCCGAACTCCAGAAGATCAAGTCGCTGATCCGCCGGTCGGAGGCGCGGGCGGGGGCCCGCTTCAGCGGGGTGAAGCCGGAGAACATCCACTTCCTCGATCTTCCCTTCTACGAGACCGGGTGCGTGCGCAAGAAGCCGATCGGACCCGAGGACGTGCGCATCACGGCCGAGCTGCTCGACAAGGTCAGGCCGCACCAGATCTACGCGGCGGGCGACCTCTCGGACCCGCACGGCACGCACCGCGTGTGCCTCTCGTGCATCATCGAGGCGTTCAAGAGCCTCTCGCACCAGGAATGGACCCAGCACTGCGTGCTGTGGCTGTACCGCGGCGCGTGGCAGGAGTGGGCGCCCGAGGAGATCGAGATGGCGGTCCCTCTTGCGCCCGACGAGGTCAAGCGCAAGCGGCTGGCCATCTTCAAGCACGAGAGCCAGAAGGATTCGGCCCTGTTCCCCGGGCCGAGCGACACGCGGGAGTTCTGGCAGCGGGCCGAGGAGCGCAACCGCGGCACCGCCGAGCTTTACGACGCGCTGGGGCTCGCGGAATACCAGGCGATCGAGGGATTCGTTCGCTGGAAGGGCAGCACGGTCTGACGCCCCGTCCCTGGCTCCGCCAGGGACGCGCGTGCGCGCGCCCGTGGGGTGGCACTACACTCTGCACTCGCGGGTCCGCGGATGCCCGCTTCTGGGAGCACGCGCTTGGCAGAACCGTCCAAAGAGACCTCGGCCAAAGCACCCTCCACCCAGCCCATCGACTGGCGGAAGGTGCACCTGTGGCAGATCCAGCCGGTGCGCGACGGACTGGTCGTGGCGGCGATCATCGGGGTGGTGTACCTGGGCAAGCTGGTCAGCATCGTGACGGTCCCGATGCTGCTCGCGCTGCTCCTGGCGTATCTCTTTGAACCGCTCATCCGGCGCGTCACCGCGACCCGCCACATCAGCCGCCAGGGCGCGGCGCTGTCGATCATCCTGCTCGCCGGGGTCCTGATCATCGTCCCGCTGGTGATCGGGACGGTCGTGGGTGTGGTGCAGGGCGCCAATGTCATCGCCAGCGTCGCGCAGAACTCGACCGACCTTCTCAAGTCGGTCGATCCCAAGGCGACGCAGGAAGAGGCCCGGGCCGCGTACTACAGGCTCGACCCGGGCTTCTGGCGCTGGTCCAGCGATGAAGTGCGGAGCCTGTCGCAGGAGGTCGAGGCCTACCGCGCCAACCGCGACCGGCTTCTCAATCAGAAGGCGGTCGTCGAGGACCCGCTCGCGGGCCCGCTCGAAACCAAGACCGACCCAGTCCCGCTCGACGACGACAAGGACGGCGGCGCGTCGCCGGCCGAGGCAACATCTTCCGACAAGCCGGGGGGTGAAGCGGCCAAGGACAACGCCGCCGATCCGGTGCCGCCGCTGGCGGTCCCCGACAAGCCGCTCGAGAGCGAGATCTCATCCGGCGAAGAGGACGCCGAGCCGCCGCCGGACACGCCCGTGCCGGACTCGGCAGTGCCCCCGCCCGCGGCCGAGGAGATGCCGCATCTCCCGGCGTGGAAGGAGCAGCTCTACGACACCATCGAGTCCAGCCGCGAGTGGCTCAAGGAGCATTCCCAGGAGGTCGCGCAGACCATCGGACGGCGAGCACTGGGGACCGGTGCGCAGATCCTGCAGACGCTGGTCGGAATCTTCGGTTCGGTCGGGTACGTGCTGTTCAGCGCGTTCATCACGGCGTTCTTCTTTTTCTTCTTCTCGACGGGCTGGGGCCGGGTGCTCGATTTCTGGGAAGGGCTGATCCCCGACCGCCGCAAGCACCGCACGATCGAGCTGGTCCAGAAGATGGACTCCGTGATCGCCGGGTTCGTGCGCGGGCGCCTGACGATCTGCTTCATCCTCAGCGTCTACATGACAGGCGCGTACCTGATCATCGGCGTGCCCTCCGCGTTCCTCCTCGGGCCGATCGTCGGCCTGCTCTTCATCGTGCCGTACGTTCACGTGGTGGGGGTGCCGTTCGCGATGCTGCTCATGTTCCTCGAGCCCAGCAGCGTGGAGTGGCAGAACTCCTGGTGGTGGATCGTCACGGCCCCGATCGCGGTGTACATGGGCGCCCAGGTGCTCGACGACTACGTGCTCTCGCCGATGATCCAGGGCAAGAACACGAACATGGACACGCCGACCATCGTCTTCGCGTCGCTCGCGGGCGGCGCGCTGGCGGGGATCTACGGCCTGCTCATCGCGATCCCCGTCGCCGCGTGCATCAAGATCCTCTTCCAGGAGATCTTCTTCCCCCGCGTGCGCGAGTGGGCCCACGGCAAGAAGCCCGACATCCTGCCGATCGAGTAGGGGCGCGCGGAACCGCGGGACGCGGGCTCTCTGCGCCGGCTACGCCTCGACGTCGAGCCGCGGCTTTTCCGACGGCTTCGCGTAGCCGGGGTGCTCCTGCTTGTCCTCGCGGGTCTCTTCCTCGGTGTTGCCCTTGAGCGACCGGACGGCGTCGGCGCCCTCGGTATTCACGATGACGACGTCGACCTCGTCGCGGACCGCGCGGCGGCCGGCCGCCTTGTCGGCGTCCTTCTTGGCGATGTCGCGCGTCACGACACGCTCGGCCGAGCCGACACCGGCAATCGCCTGGGCTGGATTGGTCGGGACGATGCTCATCGCTGTTAAGTACGTTCGGCCGACCACCCCGGATCTGATCAAGGAATTCGTTCGGGTATGCGATTGTGCCGGGCGGGGACGGGCGTTATCTGGACGTCGCCTTACCCGAACACCTTGCGCAGCAGGCCGCCGTGGTACAGCAGGTCCAGGTCGTTGAGCACCTTCGCCAGGAACAGGTTCGACATGATGATGGCGATGAAGCTCGTGACGAACGAGTCGGTCGTGGCCCGGCCGACGCCCTCGGCGCCCGGGCGGCAGTTGAAGCCCTTGAAGCAGGAAATGAGGCCGATCATCAGGCCGAACGCGACCGACTTGACCAGGCCGTTGGCCAGGTCGGTCCAGGCGACGAACTCCGCGGTGTAGCGCCAGTACGTCGTCGCGTCGGCGTCGAAGTAGCGCGTCACGATGAACCAGCCGCCCATGACCCCGCACAGGTTCGACACCACCGTCAGCACCGGGATCATCAGCACGCACGCGACCACGCGGGGAATCACCAGCACCCGGATCGGGTCCGCGGCCATGGCTCGCATCGCGTCGAGCTGCTCGGTCACGCGCATCGTCCCCAGCTCGGCCGTCAGGGCGCAGCCGACGCGTCCGGCGAGCATCACCGCCGCGAGGACCGGGCCGATCTGCTTGGTGAGCGAGATGTTGATGACGCCGCCGAGCCGGCCTTCCTGGCCGATCGCGGCGAACTGGAGGTAGCCCTCGATCGCCAGGATCATGCCGATGAAGGCGCCGGTGATCACCAGGACGGGGACCGATGTCGTCCCGACGATGAAGAGCTGCGACCGCAGCCGGTGGCCGCGCGACCACGTGCGGACGAACGGAATCCCCCGCACCGTCCAATAGGCGAAGCGACTGAACCGGCCCAGGTCCCGGATGAACTGCGCCACCGGGCCGTGAAGGAAACGCTGCATGACCGCGCCGGTGGCACGGATCGGTGCAAAGACGGGATGGCCCAGGACGGACATGGCTGAAGGTTAGTAGCCGCTCACCCCTTGAGCCAGAAAATCGTTCAGGCCGGGGTGGCCGCGGCTGATTCGGACCGAAGCGCCATGACCGCCGTGAATTCGCCCTGCAGGACGAGTTCGTCCCCGGATGAGATGACGGTCGCCGGCGGCGGGAAAAGCTGGCGCGGGGCGCCCGGCGGTACGCGCTCGACGACGCTGACCCCGAACGTCGCCAGGACGTCGCCGACGCTTTGTCCGGCAAGCTGCGGGCAGGTCTGGACCGGCCACCGCACCATGACGATCAGCTCGCTGGACAGGACCACGCTGCCCACGATCGACGGCTCGACCGCCGCCGTCGCGAACGCGGGCGCGGAGATGGACGACTGCGACATCGCGACGCGGATGTTGAAGCCCTCGCGGACCTTGTCGGCGAGCTGCTGGTCGAACATCCGCAGCACGACGCGGATGCCCGGGTTCATGCGGCGAGCATCGAGCGCCGCCTCCAGGTTCACCATGTCGTCGCTGGTGGCCAGGATGATGCTGCGAGCCTTCTCGACGCCCGCGTCGCGGAGCAGCTCGTCGTGCCGGGCATCACCGATGAGCAGCGCCGATCCGTCGCGGCGGACCTCATCGAGGAACTTGTTCTTCTCTGTCGCCTCAATCACGACCACGCGGTGACCGAGGCGCCGGAGGAGCTTGAACGTCCTGAACCCGAGCTTGCCCAGCCCGACAAGGATGACGTGGTCTTTCATGGATCGGCTCATGATCAGGCACCACGACCGCTCGTTCGAGCGACGGTCGCGGAGCATCGCGGACACCTCGACAATGGCCTCGATGATGAACGCCAGCCCCAGCAATGGGATCACAAAGAGCATGGCTCGCCCAACCCAGGACTCGGGGAGCGAACCGGCAGGGGGCTGGCCGAACACCAGATTCCAGGACCCGTAGACGCGGTCGAACAGCGGCGGCCGGGGGTCGGGCGATCCACGCCAGAGCAACTCCGACCCGCCGGCGATCACCAGCACGAGCAACAGCAGGCTGAGGCCGCGGTGGCGGACGACCGCGACCACGAAGCACCATTCGCGGAACAGCCGTTCGCGCAGCCGAGCCAGGCGAGCGGGGCGCAGACGGAGTTGATCGGTGTCCGTTCGTTCCACGGGAGTTCGCCGAGCCGGGGGGCATGATACATGACGCCGGGATTTCTGATGTTGCACGCAATACCCGGTGCTCCCGTTCGTTGCCCCATCAACTGCGATCGTGAGGGGCCGGCCGGAGCGGCGTTTGATGGCCGCGTGCTCGGGAACGGGCATCCAGCATCATGCGTCGCCGCGGTCGCCCAGCGTTCGCGAACAGCAAAAGCGCCCCCTCGTGGCCGCGGACTTCTGCCGAAGCCAAGGTCACCAGAGAGGGTTTGAGAGTGCGAGTGAGCCCGCGTCGACAGCCCGCGGGCTTGCTTGTTTTTGGAGCGAGCGCCCGCCCGGTACGCCCACGCTCACCGACCGTCGGCGAAGCTGGTGCCCACGCCCCGAGCCGCCGCGATGAGCTGGTCTTCGAGCCCCACCAGCCGCTGCTTGCCCGCGCACTCGGTCAGCGCCAGATCGGTCAGCCGGCCCGACTGCATCGCCACCAGCCGGTGACGCTTCCCTTCCTTCAGCAGCCGCACCGCGTGGTGACCGAACTGCGTCGCGAGCACGCGGTCGGCCGCCACCGGGCAACCGCCCCGCTGAACGTGGCCGAGCACCACGTACCGGCATTCGAGCCCGGTCCGCGACTCCACCTCGTCCGAGAGGTACTTGGCGATCCCGCCCAGGCGGATCGGGTCCGGCGAGGTCGGGTCGATCCGCGCCACGATCTTCTCCCCGCCGGTCGGCTTGGCGCCCTCCGCGACGGCCACGATGCTGTAGCGGTCGCCGTGCTTGCTCCGTGCCGTGACGAAACTGCACAGGCTCTCGAACGTGAACGGGATCTCGGGCAGCAGGATCACATCCGCGCCCGAGGCGACGCCCGCGTGCAGTGTGATCCACCCCGCGTTCCGGCCCATCAGCTCGACGAACAGCACGCGGTGATGGCTTGCCGCCGTCGTGCTGACCTTGTCCAGGGCGTCGGTCGCGGTCGCCACCGCCGTGGCGAATCCGAACGTCACGTCCGTCCCGTAGAGGTCGTTGTCGATGGTCTTGGGCACGCCGATGAAGTGCAGGTCGATGCCCGATTGCATGGCACGTTCCCACAACTGATGGGCCACGGTCATGCTGCCGTCGCCGCCGACCACCACCATCGCGTCGAGCTTGTGCTCGGCGATGGTCTTGAGGCACCGGTCGGAAACGTCCGCGAAGATCGGCTTGCCGTCGGGCTCGGCGCCGACCGCGAAGCGCGTCGGGTTGCTCTTGTTGGAGGACCCCAGGATGGTCCCGCCCTCGGTGAGGATCCCGGAGGCCTCGTGCTGGCCGAGCCGGCGGCAGCGGTTTTCGATCAGCCCGAGGAACCCGTCCTCGATGCCGAACACTTCAATCCCCGCTCGGATCGCCTCCTTGGCCACGGATCTGATCACCGCGTTGAGGCCGGGGCAATCGCCGCCAGCCGTGAGGATTCCGAGTCGCTTGATGGCTGCCATGGGCCATGGTATGGCCGGGTCCGTAATTTGCCGCCCGGGTGGCCCCTCCGAGATCGATGATCCGCCGGTGGGCGGTCGATTCGCGAAATCCGGTCCGCACCCGAACTGAACCGCCCCGTCGACCGATAACATTCCTGCGATGCCCGACCCCGGACAGGCCGGTTCCAGTTCGCCCGCCCCTGAACAGGGGTCCGGGGGTCTTTCGCCGGGAGCGGATCGCCATCTCCCGGAAGTCGATCCGTCCCTTTATCTGCACCCGCAGACGCTCGCGCGGCTCGGAAGCTTTGAGCTTCGAGCCAAGATGATCGTGGAAGGGATTTCGAGCGGGTGGCACCGGTCGCCGTTCCAGGGTTTCAGCGTCGAGTTCGCCCAGCACCGGCCGTACGTCCCCGGTGACGACATCCGGCGTCTGGACTGGAAGGTCTTCGCCAAGACCGACCGCCTCCAGATCAAGCAGACCCACCAGGAGACGACCCTCGACCTCATCGTGATGGTCGATTCCTCGGGCTCCATGAATTACGGCAGCCGGACCTTCGAGGACGCCTCCGGCGAGGGCAAGAAGACCAGCCTGGACGGGCGTTCGAACTGGACCAAGTACGACCACGCCACCGCGCTCGCGGCCGCGCTCTCGTATATCACCCTCCACCAGGGGGATCGCGCCGGTCTGTTCGTGTACGCCGACGAGATACGGGCCTCCGTCCGCCGCTCCAGCAGCCACGGCACCTGGCGGCAGATCGTCGGCGCCCTCTCGCTGCTGCCGCTCGATCTTCAGAACCGCGGGCGGCCGACCGCGCTCTCCCGAGCCGTGGACCAGGCCGTCGCCTCGGTCACCAACCGCTGCCTCATCGCCCTGGTGAGCGATTTCTTCTGCGAGCCCGAGGAACTGCAGGAAGTCGTCGCTCGGCTGCGGCACCGCCGTCACGACGTGATCGCCTTCCAGGTGCTCGATCAGGCGGAGCTCCTGTTCGACTTCCCCGAGCCTGCGCCCTTTGAGGGTCTCGAGAACGAGGGGCGGGTCCGACTGGATCCGCGCGCGATCCGGGATTCGTACCTGGAGCTGATCAACGCGCACGTCGAGAAGATTGAGAAGATCTTCCGCGGTGCGGGCTACGACTACCAGCGGCTGTCGACCCACGACTGGCTGGGCCCGCCGATGGCGGCCTTTGTCGCTCGCCGAAACTCGATCCTCAAGCGGAGCAAGTACGCGTGAGCATCGGGGCGATTCCAGCCTGTTCGGGCGTTGTCACCGCCGCGCTGTCGTTCGTCTCGCCGGCGCTGGCGATCGCGGGGTTCGCGTGCATCGCGGTGCCGATCATCATCCACCTGCTCACGCGCCAGCGGCGCCGGCCCATCGAATGGGCCGCGATGAAGTTCCTGCTCGAGGCGTACCGGCGGCACCGGCGCCGGCTGACGATCGAGCAGCTCGTGCTGCTGGCGTGCCGCTGCCTGCTGGTGGCGCTGGTGGGGGTCGCGCTGGCGCGCCCGGTGCTCGACGAACTGGCGACGCCCAAGGGGCCCGTTCACCTCTACATGCTCGTCGACAACTCGCTGGCCTCGCAGCTCCGCGACCCCGGCGCCGCGTCCGGAACCCGCAGCGCGCTGGATCGGTCCAAGGAACAGGGCGCCGCGCTGCTGGCCGAACTCGACAGCTCGCGCGGGGACCGGGCCGCCGTGATCTCCCTCGCCGCGCCGGCCAACGCCGTCATTCTGCCCCTGTCTCCTGATCTGTCGGCGGTGTCGCGCGTCCTAGCCGATATGCCCGCGGAAGCCGGCCGGGCCGACGTCGCCGGCGCGGTGTCCCGCCTCCGAGCCGATCTCTCCGACACGCAGAACGCGGCGACCGACGGCCCGCCCGCGAGGGTGGTCATCGCGATCCTCAGCGATCTGCGAGCGGGGTCGATCGATCTCTCGCAGACGCTCCCCGTCCTGGGCACCGGTCCCAGCGCACCGATCGTGCGCGTGCTCCCCGCCGCGACCCAGGAGGCGGACAACATCGCCGTCACCGGGATCGAGCCCCTGCGTCCCATGATCGTGGCGGATGCCGGCCAGACGAGCATCGCCAATCCCACCGGGAACCAGGTGCGGGTCTCCCTTGCGAGGTTCGGGCCGATCGTTTCAAAGTCCAGCAGCACGGCGGTCAAGCTCTCGCTCGTTGATGCGCGTTCGCTCGCGGAGTCCGGCGTGCGGGCGGCCGCGGATGCCGACGCCGCGGTCGTGAACTGGCAGCCGGGCCAAGAGGCGGCCTCGGCGATCGTGCAGGTTCGCGCCAACGCGTCCGGTGCCGAGGCGCTCGCGCTGGTGGCGAGCATCGACCACGACCTTCTCCCCGCGGATGATGTCTACGTCCGGCCGGTGGAGGGACGCCGGTCGGTTCGGGTCGCGCTGATCGAATCGCTCAAGCTCGGGCTGGCGCAGGGACCGACGATCGATCGCTTCTCGCCCGGTGACTGGGTGCGGCTGGTGCTCCAGCCCGATGCATCGGCCGGGCCGCTGCGATCCCATTCGATGGGGCTGGTTCCGACAACCCTCGACCCGGCGTCGGTCGGCAGGTCGGGCCTCAGCGGCTTTGACGCCGCGATCGTGCTCGCGCCGGATGAGCTGACCGACGAAGGCTGGAAGCGGCTCGGCGACTTCTCCCGGAGCGGCGGCCTTCTGGTCATCACGCCGCCGGCCGAGGCGACGGTGCACCTGTGGGGCGAGCCCATGGCTCGCGAGCTCGGCCTTGACTGGACGATCGCCCGGGAAGTGCAGCAACTCGGCCCGCCGCTCGGACTCTCTCCGCAGGCCCCGGGCGGACTGGCAAACCCGCTGGTCGGCATGATCGCGGCCGAAATGCCGGACCTGTCGAAGCCTGTCACGGTGTCGCGGCGGCTGGCGCTCACGGCGCCGACGGGGTCGCTCGAGCCGGTTGTCACCCTCGCCGACGGATCGCCGCTGGTGGCCTGCTCATCCCCGGCGAGCGGCCAGGGGCTGGTGGTCTTGATGACTGCTGCGATCCAGCTCGGCTGGACCGACCTGCCGACCAAGCCGCTGATGCTGCCGCTGCTGCACGAGATCGTGCGCGTCGGGGTCGGTCGATCCCAGCCGAGCTTCGACCAAACCGCCGGGCACGCGCTGAGACTCCCGCCCGGGACAGTTGAACTTGTCCCCGCGGACGACCGAGCCTCCTCGTCGCCGGGGATGTCCGCCGCCGGCAAGTCTCCCGCGAGGTACGCGGGCGTGTGGCGAGGCGTGAACTCGCAGAGCGCGGTGGTTTCACTGGTCGCGATCAATCCCGATCACGCCGCGTCGGACATCACGCCGCTGCCGTCCGCGCAATCCCGGACCGTGCTCGCCCAGATCGCCGGCGCCGACCGCATCGCCGACATCAACGGGGCGTCCCCCGAGAACGCCGAGACCGCCTCGCTGGGTCTGCCCGATCCGCGGAGCCGCGAGCCCGTCAGCGTGCCCCTGCTGGCCGTCGCGCTGGGGTTGGCGCTCGCGGAGATCGCGCTGGCTCGTGCCTTCAGCCATGCGGGCCGTATGTCGACCAGCAGCCCGGGAGGTGCCGCATGACGCCTTCGTGGAGCGGCCTGTTCTCCGGTCGATCGTTCTCCGCCGGCGATCCGGGCGTTCGCTTCGAGTTCGCGCTCGGGCTGCCGGCGTGGGGCTGGTTCCTGGTGGGGATCGCGTGCGTCGGAGCGGCGGTGTGGTGCTACTGGCGGATCGCCGGAACGCGCGTGTGGCGCATCGGCCTTGCGACCTTGCGTGCGATGACGCTCCTGCTGCTGGCGTTCCTCATCGCCGGGCCAAGGCTTGTCCGCCAACCCGAGCGAACCGAACGCGACTGGGTCGTCATGCTCGCCGACCGCTCCGCCTCGATGTCCGTGCCCGACGTCGAGACGCCCCAGGGACGGGTGACGCGCGACGAGCAGCTCGGCCAGGCGATGACGGCCGCGGCCCCGACCCTCGAGAAACTCGCCGGCGACCGATCGGTGCTCTGGCTGGGATTCGACTCCGGCGCGTTCGATCTTCCCTCCCCGCAGGCACCGGGCTCGCCGTGGGCCGGGGCGAGCGGGCGCCGGACCGAACTGTCGCGCCCGATTGAGCAGGCGCTCCAGCGCGTGGCCGCGCGGCCCGTCAGCGGGCTTGTCATCTACAGCGACGGCCGGCTCGCCTCGCCGATCAGCAGATCCGTGACGCAAAAGCTCCAGGCGGAGCAGATCCCCGTTTTCGTCGTGCCGCTGGGGAGCGGCGAGGAAGTCCCCGACATCGCCGTCGACCGGGTGGAAGCGCCCAGCCGGGCGTTTGTCGACGATATCGTGCCCGTCAACGTGCGCCTCGAGCGCAGCGGCGCCTCCGGCAAGCCATGGACGGGCAAGGTGCAGCTGGTCGAGACGCAGACCGGTGTCGTGCTCGACGAGCGAGACCTTTCCGCCCAGGACACGCCGCCGACGGTGGACCGGATGGAGCTCTCGCTCGCGTCGCGTCCGTCCGCCACCGGAAAGAGCTCGTGGACCGTCCGGCTCGACCCGGGTTCCGCGGATCTGACGCGCGAGAACAACTCCAAGGCCGTCTCGATCGACCTCACCGACAGGTCCATCCGCGTCATCTACTTCGACGGCTATCCGCGCTGGGAGTACCGGTACATGCGCGGGCTGCTCGTTCGCGAGCACTCGATCCGGTCGTCGACGCTGCTGCTCTCGGCCAGCCGCAAGTACCTTCAGGAAGGCTCCGAGCAGCTCGTGACCATCCCCTCCTCCGCGGGCGAGTGGGGAGCGGTTGACGTCGTCGTGATCGGTGACGTCCGGGCCGATCTGTTCTCGGCCGAGCAGCTCGAGAATCTGAAGATGCACATCGCCCGCGACGGCGCGGGCCTGCTCTGGATCGCGGGGCCGTCGGCGACGCCCGATTCGTGGCGCAACTCGCCGCTGGGAGACCTGCTGCCGTTCACCCTCGCGACCGACTCGGGCTCGTCGCCGGTGGTGCCGTCTTCGCAGCCGGCGGTCATCTCGCCCACGCCCGCCGCCGGGCGCCTCGGGCTGCTGCGCCTCGGCGAGAGCGGGCAGATCGAGTGGCCCATCGTGCTCTCCGACCCCGATTCGGGCTGGTCGCGTCTGTGGTGGTCGCAGAAGATCGATCCCGGCCAGGTCAAGCCCACCGCGGAGATCCTCGCCACCCTCGGCGCCGAGCCCGGCAGCGCCGAGCAGTGGCCCGCCGTGCTGACGATGCGGTACGGGTCGGGTCGCAGCGTGTACGTGGCGACCGACGAGATCTGGCGGTGGCGGTTCGGCCGCGGCGAAGCGCTCTACGAGCGGTTCTGGCTGCCGATCATCCGGCTGTTGGCGCGCGAAAGTCTCGCGGCGACCGGACAGGCCGCGGTGCTCGAGGTCGTGCCCGACCAGCCCGTCGTCGACCAGCCCGTCCGCGTCTGGCTGCGCGTGGTGGATGAGTCGATCAGCGGTCGGCTGCCCCAGAAGATCTCCGTCCGCGTCAGGCGCGCCGGGGCACCCGTCGACGACCCGGGGACCGAGCTCGCCCTCCTGCCGGAGGCGGCCGGAGACGGACGCCCGGTCTCGTTCGCCACGACGTGGACCCCCTCCGACGCGGGCCGGTTCGAGTTCACGGTGTCCGACGCGGCGCTGGCGGGGACCGTCGGCGGCCAGGGCCCGCCGACCGCGACGGCGGAGGTCGTCACCGACGACGACGAGCGTCGCACACCGCAGGCCGATCACTCGACGCTCGCGGCGCTCGCGGCCGCGACCGGCGGTGCGGTCATCCCGCCCGACCAGCTCGCCTCCCTCGCGGAGAAACTCCCCAACCGGCAGGTGCGGGTGTTCGGCACGCCGGAGATCGATCCCTTGTGGGACCGCCCGGTCATTTTCGTCGTGCTGATGATCCTGCTGACGGCCGAGTGGCTCGGCCGCAAATGGCTGCGCCTGGCGTGAGCCGAGGCCGCGCGACCGTGGTCACAGCATCCGCGCGAAGTCCGACCAGAAGGTCGCGTACGTCTTGGCGACGCACGATGGGTGCTTGATCACCACGTTCGGCCGCCGGAGCCCGATGAGCGCCATCGACATCGCCATGCGGTGATCGTCGTAAGTCTCGAACTCGACCGTCGGGCACGACGCCGAGCAATCCACGCCGCCCGGCGGCGGCGTGATCGAGATCGCTCCCTCGTCACCGGAGATCGGGGTCGTGACCGTGACGCCGAGCTTGCCGAGCTCCTGCTGGATCGCCGCGATGCGGTCGGTCTCCTTCACGCGCAGCGTCCGGAGTCCCTTGAGCACCGACGTGCCGTCCGCGAACGCCGCCACCGCCGCCAGCGTCATCGCCGTGTCGGGCATGTCGGCAAGGTCCGCCATGATCGGGGCCAGCCGCGGCGGACCAACGACCTGTATCCACGGGTCGGCGGCGGCTGACTTCGTCACCGTCGCGCCCATCGACCCCAGCACGTCGGGGAAATCAGCGTCGCCCTGGAGCGAGTGTGCGCCGAGACCCATGATCCGGGCCTTGGCGCCCGGGACCAGCGCCGCGGCGCCCCAGAAATACGTGGCCCCGCTCGCGTCCGGCTCGATCGAAAGGTCAAAGGCAGGCAGCCCGCGGCGGGTTGCATCGGGCCCGCACACCCGCAGCACCCGCAGGTCCGCCGAGTGACGGACCATCGCGCCCAACCGCTCGAGCAGCCGAATCGTCATCAGGATGTAGGAGGCGCTGGTGATCTCACCCTCCAGCCGGATGGTCAGGCCGGAGTTGATCCACGGTCCGATGAGCGCGAGCGCCGAGATGAACTGGCTCGACTGCGTCGTCGGGAAGCGGATCGACGAACGCAGGTGCGAAGGATCGGCCGGCGCGGCGACCCGCATGGGCGGGAACCCGGGTTCCATCAGGTACTCGACCTTGGCGCCCACCTGCTCGAGCGCCGTCCCGAGCTCGCCGATCGGCCGCTGGCGCATCCGGGCGTTGCCGTCGATGGTCACCGGCGCGGGGGCCAGCACCGCCGCGGCGGCGAGAAACCGGGTCGCCGTGCCCGCGTTGTTCAGGTTCACGGTGACGCCCGCCGGCGGCACCTTCCAGGACCCGCTGACACCCGCGACCTCGATGTCGCCCGTCGGTGTTGTGTCGAAGCGCGCTCCGAGCACCTCGAGCGCCGCGATCATGCGCTGCGCGTCGTCGGCGTCGACCAGGGGCCGGCGCAGGACCGAACGGCCGTCGGCCAGCGCCGCCAGCAGCAGGGCGCGGTTCGTGAGGCTCTTGCTCCCCGGCGGGCGGAGCCAGATCTCGAACGCGCGCAGCGGCACCCGCGGCGCGGGGAGCGCCAGCGCCGCGGGCAGTTCGCTCACGGGTTGACGGAACACTTCGAGCACGCGGAAACAGCCCTCTCCACCGGGGAGGTTCAGGACTTCTTCGGCGCATCGCGCATCAGGACGGCGACCACGTCCTCGACGGGGACGACATAGAGGCGGTTGTCGCCCTCGAAATCGACCGGGATGGCTTGCTTGGGGTTGAACAGCACGCGGTCGTACTGCTTGAGCGGGTAGTCGGCGTCGCGCTCGACCTGCGCGGAGATCGCGACGACGCGGCCGGTCAGCGTGGGGATCTCGATCTTGTCGGGCAGGTGGATGCCGCTCTTGGTCTGCTTCCTGTCCTCATCCTTGCGGATGAGCACGCGCTTGCCGATCGGTTCGACCGTCTCGAGCGACTTGGTTCCGCCGTCCACCGACTTGGATGCCCGGTCGCGACCGGATTCACTTGCCATGATGGTGGAGTGTACGCGCCGGGGAGGGGATTGTTCGGGAAACCGGGCGAACGGTCATTCCGTTCCGTACAGCCGGTCACCGGCGTCTCCCAGGCCGGGGATGATGTACCCCTTGTCGTTGAGCTGGCGATCGACCGCCGCGGCGTAGATGGTGACCTGGGGATGTTCGCGCAGGAGTCGGGTGATGCCCTCGGGCGCCGCCACCAGGCACAGCATGCGCAAGTCCTGCGCCCCGGCCTCGCGGAGCAGGCGGATCGCCTGCACCGCCGACCCCCCTGTCGCGAGCATCGGGTCGACCAGCAGGACCGGCCCGGCGTCGAGGTCCCGGGGCAGCCGCTTGAGGTACACCACAGGTTCGAGGGTTCGTTCGTCTCTTGCCAGGCCCAGGTGGCCGATGCGGGCTTCGGGCATCATTTCCAGCACGCCCTCGGCCATGCCCAGGCCGGCTCGGAGCACCGGGACGACCGTGACTTTCGCCCCCAGCCGCGACCCGATGGTGCGTTCGACCGGCGTTTCAACCTCCACGGGGGTGACCGGCAGCGAGCGGGTGGCCTCGTAGACCATGAGGCCGGCGATCTGGTAGAGCAGGGCCCGGAACGGCCGGTGGCTGGTGGACCGGTCGCGCAGGTAGGTGAGCTTGTGCTGGATCAGCGGGTGGTTGAACACGATGACGTTGGTGAACTCGCGCGCGGTCATGTGGTCAGCGTAACTTGCGGGATGTCGGCAGGCGAGCGGGCGTGCGGGCGTATCCACGGGGTCGGAGCCGCGTAAGCTTGCGCACACGGGCTGGTCGTGCCCGTGACACGAAGGAGATCGACATGAACAGCGTGAAGGGGATCCTGGGGGCGATGGCGGTGGTGGGGATGTCGGCGCTCATCGGCATGAGCGGCTGCGAGAAGAAAGAGCCCGCCGCGGCGCCCGCGGGGGACAAATCAACCTCCGGCGCCATGAAGGACGCGGCGGACTCGGCCGGCAAGGCGATGTCCGACGCCGCGACGAACGTGAAGGAGGCCGCGCAGGAAACGGCCGCCAAGGTCGAGGAGAAGGTGGCGGAAACGGCCGCGGCTATCTCCGAGCAGGCAAAGACGGCGATGAACGACTATCTCGCCGGCCTTGGCGACGCGAACGCCGTCATGGAGAAGATCAAGTCGGCCCTCGACGTGCCCGCCAACCTGCCCGCGCTCAACGACGCGGCCAAGAAGGTGAACACCAACTCGACGATCCTGGGGTCGCTCCCCGACGCCGAGAAGGCGGCGGTCAAGGACGCCAACTCCGATCAGCTCGGTTCGCTCACCGCCAAGTTCAAGGAGCAGATGAACCGGCTCATGAGCGGCGACCTGGGCAAGCTCGTCGGCGATTCGCTCAACAGCTTCAAGCTGTTCGAATAAGCCCGCGGGCGGGCCGATGGCCGGCCGGCAGCAGCACGTGACCCGGAACGCTCGGAGGAATCCGAGCGTTTTCATTGACTCCGGCGTTCATGCCATGAGGAACATGACGGCGGAGATCCAGATCATCGACGCCACCATGGGCAGGCAGGTGTACCCGACGATGTCCCGGGCGCGGGCGCCGGTGATCGCCAGCAGCGGGAGCGCCCAGAACGGCTGGAGCATGTTGGTCGTCTGATCGCCGTAGGCGACGGCCATGACCATCGTCCCCGGCGCGATGCCGGCTCGCGCCGCCGCTTCCAGCGCGATCGGTCCCTGCACGCCCCACTGGCCGCCGCCGGAGGGCACGAACATGTTGACCACGCACGCGGCCCAGAATGTGAGGATGGGCAGCATCCGATCGTCCGCCGCGCCGGCCATGCCCCGAGCGACCACGCCGATGAGCCCCGACGCCACCGACATCGCCATGATGCCGCCGTAGAGCGGGAACTGCAGGATGATGCCCGTGCATCCGCGCACGGCGGATTCTGCCGCGGCGAGGTACGACCGCACCGATCCGTGCATGACGATGCCAAGCCCGAGCATGACCGCGTTGATCTCGTCGAGGCCGATGAACTGCAGCGACGAGACCCGGCCGAACCGCCAGATCGCCGCGGCCACCAGCGCCCCGACAATCCACGCGACGACGGGAGATGTTTCCAGCCGGTCGACGAACGTCGGGGCTTCCCGCGGCTGCGGGCTCCTCGGTTCCGGCTGCGCGATCGTCTCCGGTGTGGGACGCATGTCGCCGGGCCTGCGGGGAGCCGCGAGCGCGAGCACGACCGGGATGATCACCAGCAACCCCGCGGTGATGACGAGGTTCATGGGCGAGAAGAGCGTCTGGGTGAGCGGGATGCCCTCCCCGCCCAGGCGGTTCACCGCTTCCGCGGGAAGCACCTTGCTCGCCCCGGCGATCGTCGTCATCGAGAGCGGACCGGACCCCGAGAGCCCGCCGTGCCAGACCATGAGCCCCATGTACCCCGCCGCCACGATAAGCGGGTAATGGTGCGGGACGTGTCGGGCGCGCAGCGACCGGCCGACTTCCCTGGCCAGCAGCGCCCCGACGATCAGCCCCAGTCCCCAGTTGACCAGCGCCGTCATCGCCGCGGCGAACCCCACCATCGCGGCCGCGCTGGCCGCGGTTGTCGGGACGGCGGCGAGCCGGCCAATCCCGCGCTTGATGACCGGGCATTCGGCCAGCGCGTGCCCGGTGACGAGCACCAGGCACATCTGCATCGAGAACGCGAGGAATTTCCAGAGCCCCTCGGCGCCGCGCCACGAATCCAGGAGCACGACGAGCCTCGGACCGATGGAGGCCGCGCCCGCAGACGACGGGAAATCGCCCAGCGCCAGCGCGAGAAGCGCGGTGATGAGGGTGAGCGCCACCGCGATCACGAACGGATCGGGGACGCATGCCCGGAAGACCCGCGAAATGAACAGGCCCAGTGAGGCGATCATGCGGCGCAGGATACCTTCCACAGCACCCCGCAGGGCTGCCGCCGGCTCGTCTCAGTATGTTTCAACGCTGCGTTCAGACGATCCCAGCGGGTCCACGGCCGGGCCCATGAGCACGTTCCCGTGCGGGTCGAAGCGGCTGCCGTGGCACGGGCAGTCCCAAGTCTTCTCCAGGCTGTTCCAGTGCACCACGCATTTGAGGTGCGGGCACACGGCCGAGCACTCGTGGACCTGGCCATCGGGTGCTCGGTACACGGCCACGCGGTGCAGCCCGCGCCGGATGACGGCGCCTTCGTCCGGAGCGATCCGGTCGATGGATGAGACGTCGCCGGGGAGCAGGTAGTCCTTGAGCTGCGCCGCGGCGGCCAGGTTTTCCCGCACGAACTGGCGGACCGCGGCGGTCGCCTTCCGCCCCGGGTCATAGATGTCCGCCCACAGGTTGTGCTTGCCCTGGATGAGGTCCGCCACGATGATCGCGCCGAGGGTGCCGTGCGTGAGGCCCATCCCGCTGTCGCCCGACACCACGTAGCAGCCGCCATGGTCGCGCGTGGGCACGCGCCCGATGAACGCGACGCCGTCGTCCGGCTCGTTCACCTGCCCCGACCATTGCGAGACGCGCCTGCCGATCCCCGGGATCCATCTCCGGGCCCACTGCTCCAGACGGTCCAGCCGCGACGCGGGATCGGTGCCGTGATCCTGCCCGGTGCGGTGATCTTCTCCGCCGACGAGCACCACCGGGCTTCCGTGAGTCATGACCAGCCGGACGTAGTGGTACGGATCTTCCATGTCCCAGTAGAGCGCCTCGCCGAGCATTGCCGCGCCCAGTTCGAGCCCGACGACGTACGTCCGGTACGCCGCCTGCTTGGTGTAGATGCCCGGCCAGTTGTTGATCGGCGCGGGAACGTTGGTCGCCGCGATGCCGGCGCCGGCGGTGAATGTCACTCCGTCGGCGGTGCGAACGGTGACGGGACCGTCGCCGTTCATGTCGACGACCCGGCGGCCGCTGACAATCGCGACGCCGAGCCGGTCGAGCGACCGTGCCAGCCCGTGCAGGTACTTCAGGGGATGGAACTGCGCCTGCGACTCAAAGCGGATCGCCGGGACGCTGCCGAGCCCGGGCACGGCGTCCACGCGCGACATGCCGCCGACGCCCGCCGCGACCGCCGCGTCGTACTCCTCGCCGAGCTCGGATGCCGCCTGGTCCGCACCGAGGAACAGGAACGCGGGGACCCGCGCAAAGTCGCAGTCGATGCGTTCGTCTCTGGTGATCTTCTCGATCAGGTCGATGGCCACCGCGTGGCTCTCGTGCAGGAGCCTGGCCTGGTCCGCGCCGTGCATGCGGTTGACGTGCTTGAACCGGTCATCGAGGATGCTCGCCAGGTGCGCGCTGGTGCGGCCGGTTTCGCCGGTGCCGATGCCGTGCTGGTCCAGGACGACGACGCGCTTGCCGGCCTTGGCGAGGAGATACGCCGAGGTCAGGCCGGCGATCCCCGCTCCAACGACGCAGACGTCGAGCTCGCCCGCTCCCGGCGCCGTGAGAGGCTGCCCGGCAGCCGCGGCGGCGGGGATGGAATCGGCCGTGGCGTGCCACAGCGAGACGGTTCTTCCGCCGACCTCATAATCCGTTGCCTCTGGCATGGTCGGCTGAGCCGCCAGTTCATGAACGCGGCGTGAAGGAACCCGGGCCGGCGTCCGCCAGCCGGGCGATCAGGATCGCGAGCAGCTTGCAGCGGTCCACAAGGCTTGTCAGATCGATCCATTCCTGCGGTGTGTGCAGGCCGCCACCGCGCACGCCGAGCGTGTCGATGACCGGCAGCCCCTCATCCTGCAGGATGTTGCCGTCGCAGACGCCGCCGGTTCGTCCGAAGGGAAGCCGTTGTTCCAGGTCCGCCGCCACGGCCGCTGCCTTTTCGGCGAGTTTCATGACGTCCGGCGTCGCGGGCTTCGCGGGTCGGTTCAGGCTCGTCCGCACGATCACGGCCGGCATGGCGCCGGGGTCGGTCGCGAAGGCGAGCAGTTGGTGCTCGAGTTCGGTCGCGATGGACGTGTCCCTGAACCGGACGTTGCCCCACGCGCGGGCCCGGTCGGGCACGACGTTGGTGGCCGGCCCGCCCTCGATGGGCCCGACGCTGAGGATCTTGCCCCGCGGGGGGTCGGGCAGCCTGGAGAGCTCGACCAGGATCTCGCCGAGCCTGGTGACCGCCGACACGCCCGACGTGAAGTCCCGCCCGACGTGAGCGGATCGCCCGCGGACCTCGATCATGAACTGCCCGCTGCCGGGCCGCTCGGTGACGAGCGATCCGTCGGGGAGCGCCGGCTCGACGACGAGTCCGATATCGTGCTGGCGCGCCTCGGCTCGCAGTGCCGCCTCTGACCAGTACGACCCCGTTTCCTCGTCGCTGTTGAGGATGAACGACCACGCCGGGCTGAGACCGCACGCCTCGAGCGCCTCGAGCGCGGCGACCGCGATGACGAGCCCGCCCTTCATGTCGACGCAGCCCGGGCCGGTCGCGGACTTCCCGTCGGCGTTGATGACCAGCGACCGGAACGTGCTCGACGGAGACGGGTCGTGCACCGTGTCGAGATGCCCGCTGAGGAGAATGCGCGGGCCGGCCTTGCCACGAATCCTCGAGCACACCGCCGTGGGCGGCCCCTCGGCTTCGATCGGTGCATCGTGCAGCCACGATGGACGCGGCGCCGGCGGAACCATCGATACTTCCGCTCCGAGCTTCGCCAATCGAGCGCACAACAGCGACCGAGTCTCATCCAGCGCCGATCGATTGTCTCCGCCGGTCGGAAGGCCGACGTGCAGGCGCAGGTCCTCGATGAGCCGGTCGTGCAGGCGATCGATGTAGCTTGCGAGCCTGCGTTCGGAGTCGTTCAGCGGCATGGTTGCTTCCGGGCGCCCCTCGGCCGGGCATCAACAGATCCCTGTCAGGGAAGTCCGCGCAGGAGCGCCCACTCCGCCAGCCGCGGATCCACCGCCGGCGAGGGAGAAGGCTGCCGCTCGTTGGTCGGGACCGCCGCCGTTCGGTCGAGTTCATCGGGCGTTTCGGGCTGGTCCGCGTCCGCATCCGGATCGGCGTCGGCGGGGCCATCTGTGGCGGGCGGTGGAGGCGGCTCGCCGAGCATCGAGCCGTCCATCGGTTCATCTTCGGGCGTCCCATCAGGGTCCTCGGCGGGTGCCGGCGCCGGCACCGGCTGCGACCCGGGCCACGCCGTTTCCGACGCGGTTTGCGCCGAGGTTGATCGGAACACGCCGCTGAACCACAGGACGGCGCCCGCGAGCACGATCACCGCGACCGACGCGATAGCCAGGAGCAGGCGCGCGGTCCCAAGTTCGCGGTCCAGCCGGTCAAGCCGTGTCAGGAGTGCTCGGTATTCGCCGGTTTCGACGCCGCTGTCGCCGGTCGCGGGCCGTGTTGCCGTGCCCGCAGTCGTGTGCGCGGCATGGGCAGTCCGAGCGTGCGAGGCCGCGGGCGAATGCGTCGTTCGGTGGGCGCTCTGGGCAATTTCTTCGGGCGGCGCCTGCCCGGGCAGCAGGTGGACGGGTCCCAGCCCGAGGAACTGGCGATCAAGCTCGGGCGAGAAATCCGCGCCGCACGCGTGGCAGGCGACTTCCGTCCCCGTCACCGCTTCCTGGCAGTTGTGGCACTTGCCCAGGAGATTGGCGATCGACGGAGTCCGGGCCGCGATCATCCAGTACTGCCGCGTCGTCGGACCGCGCAGCACCGTCTGCGCCGTGATCCGTCCGCGGCGGACCATGTCGCGGATCACGTCGTACGAGCAGCCGGGCCGGAACGGATTCTGAGGGTCGTGCAGGAACCACGGGCCCATCGAGTTCTGGGTCGCCTGCCGGGACAGCGGGTCTAGCAGACCCCGGCACTGCTCGCATTTGGCCCCGAGAAGCGTCGGCCTGCCGCAATACGGGCACAGAACGCGGACCTTGCGGTCCGGAACACGTCCGGCGGGATCCGAGCTCGAAAGGTCCGCGGAAACATCACCGGTTGCGATGGGCTGCCCGGAATCGTCCTTGGAGTCGGACAGTGGGTCGTTCATGGGCGGTTCTCTGGTTCGGAGCGCCCGCGTGAGGCGGCCCGCTGGGGCGGGAAGCTCATCGCCGGGCTGCTCGGGACTTCACCGAGGCACTCGGCTGTTAGCCGCGGCGCCGGAGGCTGGGCGCCTGCGTCCCCCGTCCATCGTCTATGGTATCGGCAGATGGGACACTTTGCAGCATGCTCCACCGGAACGGCAGTGGTTCTTTCCGTTGTAACAGCGGTGTTTTTTCTGTCCGCCTGCGCCGGAGATCAGCCGGTCTCCACGCACCAGGCCACCGATGACGCGCTGCAGGGCGTGCGTGAAGCGGAGAAATCGGTCCAGTCGCCCGCGGCCGCGAGTGCGCCCGGCGCGTCGGCCCGTCCCACGGTCACCGTATCGGGAATCCCGGTGGACATGGACCGGGTGCTCCCCGTCCTGGGAGAAGCGGCGGGGGCGGTGGCCGTCGAGGAGACCGCCATCGACCTGCTCGCACGGCGGGAGCTCGAACGATCCGGTCTGACCATCTCCACGGCGGACATCCAGGCCGAGGAGCGAGCGCTGCAGGACGCGCTCGAACGAGCGGGCGCCGGCGGCCCGGGCACGGGAGACCTCATCATGCAGATGCGCCGTTCGCGCGGGCTGGGCCCGGTGCGATACGCCGCGCTGCTGGAACGCAACGCGATGCTCCGACGCCTGGTGCGTGACGAATGTGAACCGACGGCCGAACAGGTGGCGCAGGGGATCGAGGTGCGCTACGGGCCGCGGTACGTGGTCCGCATCATCGTGGCGGCGACGCAGCTCGAGGCCGCGGAAATCCGCGGTCGGCTCGCGGAGATCCCCGCCGACCAGCGGCAGGTCGCGTTCGCGACTCAGGCATTCGAGCGCTCGATCGACCCCTCGCGCGACCGCGGCGGGCTGCTCGAACCCATCAGCCCGGCCGACGTCTCGTACGCCGCGTCCGTTCGCAGCGCCGTGACAGCGCTGCCGCCCAACGAGCTCTCCGCGGTCATCGCGCTCGACAACGGGTTTGCGCTCCTCCTTGGCGTGCGGTCGATCGCCGCTGAATCCCAGCCGGCGGACGCCGCCCAGCGCGTGCGGGCCGAGCTGCGCTCGCGCCTCGAGCGGATCGCGATGGATCAGCTCGCGCGGCGGCTGCTGGCGACAAGCCCGCCGACCGTGTTCGACGCGTCCATGAACTGGTCCTGGCAGAGCAGGCGTCCATGAGCACGGACCCTTCATCGCACGATCCGACGCAGTTCCCGCAGGGGCTGCCGGTCCCCATCGATGATGGAGCGGCGATGCACCTGCTGCACCGGCCGCTGCCGGACCTTCGGCTCGCGTCGACGTCGGGCGAGCATGTCCGCCTCAACGCATCCGCCGCGATCGGCCGGCGCGCGGTGCTGTTCTTCTATCCGCGCACCGGCGTGCCCGGTCAGCCGCCGTCACCGGGTTTCTCCGGCGAGGCATGGGAATCCATCCCGGGCGCGCGGGGCTGCACGCCGCAGAGCTGCGGCTTCCGCGACCAGCACCAGGAGTTCGAGGCCCTGGGTGTCCGCGTCTGGGGGGTGAGCACGAACACGACCGAGCACCAGCTTGAATTCAAGCGGCGGCTGGAGGTTTCGTTCGAGTTCCTCAGCGACGACCAGCTCCGGCTCGTGCGGGCGCTGAAGCTGCCGACGTTCGAGTTCCCGGTCGAGAGCGGCGGACCGACGACGCTCGTGCGGCGGATGGCGTGGTACGTCGACGCCGACGCCACCGGCGTCCCGCGCATCCGCAAGGTGTGGTACCCGGTCTTCCCGCCGGCGGAGAACGCGGCGCGGGTCATCGAGTGGATCCGGCGCCGAGATCGCGTCACCGTTCGGCCGATCGACGCCGGCGACGTGGAGTTTGTGCGCGGCGAGCTCGTCAAGCACTGGACGAGCACGACTATCTACTCGCGGGGCGAGCCTTTCGAGGCCGACCGGTTGCCCGGCTTTGTCGCGTGGGTCGGCGGCAAGCGCGCCGGCCTGCTGACGCTCGCAACGCCCGGACAGGGCGCGCCCGAGGGCCAGTGCGAGATCGTGACGCTCAGCGCGCTGGACGGCGGGAACGGGGTCGGGTCGCGGCTGATGGAAGCGGCGGAAGACGAAGCCCGCAGGCTGGGCTGCTCGCGCATCTTCCTGACCACCAGCAACGACAACTTCCGTGCGATGTCGTTCTACCAGCGGCGCGGCTGGCGGCTCCGGGCCGTGTACCCCGGCATGATCGACCGGTGCCGCGTCATCCAGCAGCAGATCCCGCGCGTCACGGCCGACGGCGTGCCGATCCGCGACGAGCTGGAATTCGACCTTCGTCTGGGCGACGCGACGGTGTGAACTACGATTCGGGACGGACGCCGGGAGACCGAGTCCCGGGTTGCGGCGGAGTGTGATCCATGGATCAGCGTCTCGACGTCCTCAAGACATACAAGCTCTACATCGACGGCAAGTTCCCGCGCAGCGAGTCGGGACGGTCGGTCGCGATCGAGTCGAGCGCCGGGCGCGTGCTTGGTCACGTGTGCCGAGCCTCGCGCAAGGACCTGCGCGAAGCCGTCGAGGCGGCCCGGCGGGCGCAGCCCGCGTGGCAGGACGCGACCGCGTACCTCCGCGGCCAGATCCTGTACCGGATCGCCGAGATGGTGCAAGGCAAGCGCGACGAGCTCGCCGAGCTCCTCGATGCCCGCCAGGGCTCGGCGACGGCCGGTCGCGGCGCACGAGGCCGATCGGCGAAGTCGTCCGCCAGGACGCGTGCCCGGTCCGGCCGGGACGAAGTCGATGCCACCGTGGACCGGCTGGTGAGCTTCGCCGGCTGGGCCGACAAGTACGCGCAGGTGCTCGGCTGCAACAACCCCGTCGCCGGCCCGCATTACAACTTCACGGTCCCAGAACCGTGCGGTGTCGTCGCCGCCGTGGCCCCCGACCGGCCGTCGCTCCTGGGGCTGGTGTCGCTCGCCGCTCCGGCGCTGTGCGCGGGCAACACCGTCGTCTGCATCGCCAGCGACTTCAACCCTTTGCCTGCCGCCGTGCTCGCCGAAGCGTGCGCCACCGGCGACGTGCCCGCCGGTGTCATCAACATTCTGACGGGTGTGCGAACAGAGCTGGCGCCGTTCGTCGCCGGCCACCGCGACATCGACGCGGTTCACGCGGGTGATGTCGACAATGAGACCGCGGCGCTGCTCCGCGGCGGCGCTGCCGAAAACATCAAGCGGGTCACCACCCGCACCGGTGTAGATTGGTTCGATGCCGCCGCGTGCTGCTCGCCCTGGTGGATCGAGCCCATGATCGAGATGAAAACGATCTGGCATCCGGCGTCGGCGTGACGCTCGTCTCGGTTCGATAAGACTCCTTTCACGCGCGGCTCACCGACCGATCAGGCCCGGAGCCGTTCTCCTGTCACGCGCTGGATTGTCCGGTCGCGATTCGACCATCCACCGAGGAGAACATCATGCAACACAACCGCAATTACGGCGGTTTCGGGTCGGAGTACCGGAGTGACGAATGGGGCCGGTACGGCGGCCACAATCGCGGTTACGGCGAGCAGGACCAATTCGACCAGGGCGGTTACGGGAGCCAGAGCTACGGCAACCAGGGCTGGGGAAGCCAGGGTGGCCAGGGCTACGGAGGCCAGAGCTACGGCGGGCAGGTCTACGGCAACCAGGGCTGGGGAAGCCAGGGCGGCCAAGGCTACGGAGGCCAGAGTTACGGCGGGCAGGGTTACGGCAACCAGGGCTGGGGAAGCCAGGGCGGTTCCGGTAGCCAGGGCTACGGCAGCAGCGGATACGGCGGCGGCAGCCAGGGCGGGTACGGCGGGAACTACGGCGGCCAGGGCTACGGGTCTCAGGGCCAGTACGGCTCGTCCGGTTACGGGAGCTCGTACGGCGGTCAGGGAATGATGGGCCAGGGCGGATCGCGCTCCGGGTCCAGCGGCTACGGCAGCCAAGGCGATGGCGGCGAAGGCTACGGGCAGAGCGGTGGTTACGGCGGCCAGAGCGGGTACGGCAATCAGGGCTACGGCGGCGGCACCTATGGCGGCCAGGGCTACGCCAGCCAGGGCGGCTACGGCGGCGGGCAGAGCGGCTACGGCGGGTCGAGCTACGGAAGCGGCCAGGGCAACTACGCAAGCCAGGGGTTTGGCAGCCAGGGCGGCTACGGCGGCATGGGCTCGAACTACACCGGTCAGGGCTACAGCGGCTCGAGCTATGGCATGGGCCAGGGTGGGTACGGCGGCGGGAGCTACGGCGGCCAGGGTTATGGCAGCCAGGGCTACGGCAATCAGGGCTACGGGAGCCAGGGCTCCAGCGGCTCGAGCTACGGCATGAGCCAGTCCTACGGCAGCCCCGGCTCCGGCGGCAGCGCCGGGCAGGGCTGGGGCGGTCAGGGCTGGCAGGGGTCCAGCGGCAGCCAGTACGGCGGTCAGCGCGGCGAAGGCATGCAGTCCGGCTACGGCTTCGGAGGTAGCCGCAACCAGGCCTTTCGATCAGGGAAGTCACCAAAGGGGTACACCCGATCAGATGATCGAATCAAAGAGGAGGTCAATGACGCGCTGATGATGTCCAACGATCTGGACCCCAGCGAGATCGAGGTCTCCGTCTCCAACTGCGAGGTCACCCTCTCGGGCTCGGTGGATTCGCGCCAGGCCAAGTTCCGAGCCGAACAGATCGCCGAAGACATCCTGGGCGTCAAGGACGTCTCCAACCAGCTTCGCGTCAAGCGCCAGTTCGCCGGGTCGACCAGCGATTCGGGCAGCTCGCTGAGCTCGTCCGGAATCACCAGCAGCGCCGGTTCGACCAGCGGATCATCCGGCCTGGGTGGATCGAGCTCCTACGGCGGTTCGAGCGGTACATCGGGCTCTGACTCGGGCTCGCGCTCGGGATCGGGCGCGAACCGGTCGGGCACCAGCTCGGGCTCGAGCTCCGGCACGACCAGCCGCTGATTCGACCCAACCGAGAGTTTTCCTTATCTCCCAGCTTGCCGGCAGCGTCGCCGGCAAGTTGCTTTTTTGGGGCCCGCGTTCGCTGGCGGCCGTCACTCGTCCGCGAAGACGCCCCACGCCGACGATGCGGCCGGGTTCTCCGCGGAGACCTGGCCCGTGAGAAGCGCGGTGCCGTTCTCGCGGCCGGGCCTGTACGAGTCGACCTGTCCGGCCAGGTCGAGGAGCACGCTCAGCGAAAAGATCTTCCACTGGTCGTAGTGGTACTGGTTCTGGCCGCTCTCACCTTGCGACGGCGCGTAGGCGCTGTAGCGGTCGGCGCCGCCGAGATCGATGAGCACGCCGATGGCCTGCTGGGCCGCCGAGCCCTGCGAAAGCCCGCCGGCTCGGTAGCTGTCGTTCCCCGCGCGGTCGATCAGCATCCCGATGGACTGGTCCCACGCGGCGCCCTGGCCGGCGGCGGTCATGGACCAATACGTGTCATCGCCGTTCTCGTCGATCAGCAGCCCGGCGGCCTGGTGCGCCGCGGAGCCCTGCGAATACCGGTTGCCCAGGTAGACGTCGTGTCCCCCCGAATCGTGCAGGATTCCCAGGGCCCAGAAGTAGCCGCACGCCTGGGAGAACTCGCCTGCTTCGTAGCGGTCGTCGCCGCCCAGGTCCCAGATGCCGCCGATACCGCCCTGCGCGTAGCCGCGGACTCCCACGCCGAAGCCCTGCGACATGCCCAGCCACACGCCGGGCGTGCCGTACGCCGACGGGAACGAGGGCCCGTTGGCTCGGTACAGATCGGTGCCCGCACCGTCGATGATCGCTCCCAGGCCGCGGGGGCCGCCGACCCCCTGCGTGAGCTTCTCGCCCAGGTAGGTGTCGTCGCCCATTACGTCGATGACGATGCCGGCGCCGTAATACCCCGATCCGATCGACCACCCGGATCCCGGGCCGGGATTCTCGTACCGATCGTTCCCGCCGCGGTCGATGAGCACGCCGATCCCGACAAGCCCCGCGCCGATCGCGCATTGCCCGGTCGATCGGTACTGGTCGTTGCCGCCCTGGTCATCAAGGATCGACACGCCGAACACGCCCGTCGCCGGGCCGCAGAAATCCCCCGAGGCCTCGTGGACGTCGTCGCCGCCGAGGTCCACCACGACCCGCGCGAGCACGCGCGCCTTGACGGTCGCCGCTCCACCCTCGCCGCTGATCGTCTGATCAACGAAGAGATCGCCGGGCAGGTACCGGTAGATGTCGTTGCCACCGATGTCGTACACCCTCGCGACCTTCGACATGTCATAGGTGTTCGGCCCGGCGCCGCCGATCACCAGCGGTCCTTCCCCTCCCGTGCCGGGATCGAAGAACAGCACGTCGCCGCTGACGGCGCCGCGGATGGCGGGCGGCAGTTCAACGCCCGGCGCGTCCTTGGCGTGTGCCGTGCCCGCCGCGACGACCGCCGCGTACGAGGACCTCAGCAGGTCGCTGAGGTGCGAGAGGATCGGCTCGATCTGAGCGCCCCGGCGGATCGCCGCGAGATTCGCCAGCGCGGCGTCTCCGGTGCCCACGGTGACGCTGTCGCGGTGGTGCCGCACAAGGCCCTGCGCGTCGGCGAGCGCCTGCGCATATCCGCTTACGCCCGAGAGCGGTGTGAACCACGACGGGAGCCGCAGGACGGCGTCGGGGAGCATCGGGTTGTCGAGCGCCAGGTTGACGAACCCGACCACCGCCGCGGGATCGGCTGTCATCGCCTGCACCGCCGCCGCGCGCAGCGGCTTTTCCACCGCGTCAAGGCTCAAGGGACGCCGGAACGCGTTGACGATCGAGGGCAGTTCGCTCGTGTCGGGCGACTGCTGCTGAAGCTGCGCCAGCGCCGCGATCAGCGCCGCGGGCCCGCCATCGGCCGCCGTCGCCTGCACGCGTTCCAGGCGGGTCATGATCTCCCGCTCAAATTCGCCTTCCTCGGCCTCGGGGTTCGCGGCGTTCGACCGTCGCGGGCCGCCGAACGTCCCGCTCCAGCGCGACGCCGCGTCGAGCGAGAACGTGGTCGAGAGAAGATCGCCCGCCGCGTCCGGCACCGGCACCGCCGCCGCGGGGTCTGGCGTCTTTGATCGCCGGTAGGTCACGGTCACCTGCGACCCCGGCGGCAGGGCGGCCACCAGTTGCTGCCATCCCGATGCCGACGCCGGCTGCCCATTCACCGAAACGATCAGGTCCCCACGCCACAGCGTGGCCGAGCGCATGCCGTCGCCGCCGAGCGGACCGGGCCGAACCGCCGAGACCACCGGGCCCGCCGGCGTATCGCGCAGCTCCAATCCCGCATACCCCGCTTCGCGCTGCGGGACAGGTTCAGTCGCGGGCGTCGGCGCCGGCTGAGGCGCGGGCTGTGGTGCTGGCGCCGGAACCGGTTGCGCAGGGGGTTGAACGGGCACAACGTCCGGCGGCGGAGGGATGGCCGGGTCGGGCGTGGGGGTTGGCGGCGTTGCAGGACCGGGCGTGGGTTCGGGCGTCGGCTGCGGCTGCGGCTGCGGCGAAGGTGCCGGCTCGGGCGGCGGTGCCGGCGGCACGGGCGCTGGCTGGGGCGGTGGTTCGGGTTTGGGCTCCGGTGATGGAGAGGGCTTCGGCTCGGGCGTTGGCGGTGGCTCGGGAACCGGAGTTGGTGGGGTTGGGGAGGGCTCGGGCTTGGGTTCGGGCGGGGGCGCCGGAGGATTCGGCGCGGGCGCGGGGGCCGGTTCGGGATTGGGCTTCGGCTCGGGCTTTGGTTCAGGCTTCGGCTCGGGTGGCGCGGGACTCGGCGCGGGGGCCGGTTCGGGGTTGGGCGTTGGCTCGGGCTGCGGTTGGGG
>JAJVHS010000010.1 GCA_022072615.1 Phycisphaerales bacterium | reverse complement strand
CCCTTCGTGAAGGTCGGCCAGGCGGTGAGCCCCGACACGGTCGTGTGCCTGATCGAGGCGATGAAGGTGTTCAACGAGATCAAGGCGGAGAAGTCGGGGACGATCGAACAGGTGCTCGTGAAGAACGGGCAGGCCGTGGAGTTCGGCCAGAAGCTGTTTGCGATCCGGCCCGCATGAACCCGCGTTGACCGCCTCATGGGAACCGGGCACCAGCACTGGGCGCTGGGGCAGGCGGCGTTCCGGCGGATTTTTCCTTTCCTTGCCCGACGCCCAGTGCCCAGTGCAATCTCATGTTCAACCGAGTTCTGATCGCCAACCGGGGTGAGATCGCCCTTCGGATCATGCGGGCCTGCCGCGAGCTGGGGGTCGAGACCGTCTGCGTGTACTCGACCGCCGACAAGGACGCGCCGTACCTGAAGCTCGCGGACCGCGCGATCTGCATCGGCCCGCCGCCGGCGCGGGAGTCGTACCTGAATATCTCGCGGATCATCGCGGCGGCCGAGGTGGCCGACGTGGACGCGATCCACCCGGGGTACGGGTTCCTGGCCGAGAGGCCGGATTTTTCGCAGGCGTGCCGCGACTGCGGGATCGAGTTCATCGGGCCGTCGCCCGAGGCGATGGGGAAGCTGGGCGACAAGGTCGAGTGCAAGCGGACGGCCAAGGAAGCCGGTGTGCCGGTGTTCCCGGGGTCCGACGGGGCGATCGAGGACGAGGAAGAAGCGGTCAAGGTCGCGGCGAAGATCGGCTACCCGGTGATCATCAAGGCGTCGGCGGGTGGCGGCGGGCGCGGGATGAAGGTGTGCCACAACGAGCTGGCGCTGCGGTCCAACCTGCGGGTGGCCAGCCAGGAGGCGCAGGCGGCGTTCGGCAACGGCGCGGTGTTCATCGAGAAGTACCTCGAGTTCGCCAGGCACGTCGAGATCCAGTGCCTGGGCGACAAGCACGGCAACGCGGTGCACCTGTTCGAGCGTGACTGCTCGATGCAGCGGCGGCACCAGAAGGTGATCGAGGAGGCGCCGAGCCCGAACATCGACCGGCGGAAGCTTGAGAAGGTGGCCGAGTCGGCGGCGAAGATGGTGCGGTCGGCGAAGTACGCGGGCGCGGCGACGTGCGAATTCCTGATGGACGACAAGGGCGACTTCTACATGCTCGAGGTGAACACGCGGGTGCAGGTCGAGCACCCGGTGACCGAGCTTGTGACGGGGATCGACATCGTGAAAATGTCGATCCTGATCGCGTCCGGTGAGAAGATCAGCTTCCGCCAGTCGGAGGTGAAGCTGCACGGCCACGCGATCGAGTGCCGGATCAACGCGGAGGACCCGGCGCAGGGATTCCGGCCCAGCGCGGGGAAGATCACGACGTATGAGGCGCCGGGCGGCCCGGGCGTGCGGATGGACAGCCACGCGGTGCCCGGATACGTGGTTCCTCCGAACTACGACAGCATGATCGGCAAGCTGATCGTGCACGCCGAGACGCGGGACGCGGCGCTGGACCGGATGGCCCGGGCGCTGCGGGAGTTCCGGATCGAGCCGATCAAGACGACGATCCCGCTGCACCAGCGCCTGATCGCGGACGCGGCGTTCCGCAAGGGCGGGGTGGATATCAAGTATCTCGAGCGGCTGCTGAAGTAGCGAAGGAGAGTCCCGTGCAACGCCGCGGGCGCGCGGTCATGCGCCGTGGGCGGGCGGTACGGCGGCGCGCTGGCCGTCGTGCAGGCGCTGCTCGAGCGACGCCAGGAACGCGTCGCTGGACGCCCGGCTGTTGCGCCGCAGGAATGACTCGATCGACCGGGCAAACGCCGAGGCCGCCTGGTCCGGGGGCAGGTTGACGAGCGTCGGATCGAACCGCACCGGGGGCGGCGCGGGAGCGGCGCCCTGGCCGGCTCGGTGCATGGCGGCGTCGTGGGCGGCTCGTTCGAGCGAGATGACGCGGTCGAGCGAGCACGAATCGCGGGCGGCCCGGGATGCCGCGAAGCCGAGCGTGTCGCGCCAGTCTTCATCGGAAAGCAGCTGGGTGATGGCGTGGGCGAAGCTGGCGGCGTCACAGGGCACGCGCAGTCCGGTCGCCCCGATCTGGACGACTTCGGCGAGGCCGGGCGAATCGGCGACGACGACGGCGGCGCCGGTGGCCATGGCTTCGAGGACCGTCTTGGGGTGGCCTTCGAGCTCGGACGCCTGGACGTAGATGGCGCACTGGGACATCCGCTCGATGAGCTGCGCGTGGTTCACGCGGGAGCGGAATTCGACGGGCGCGTTGAGGCGCGCGGTGAGCTCGCGGAGCGCCTGCTCCTCGGGGCCTTCGCCGATGATCTCGAGCACGACGTCGGGGACGCCGGATTCGCGCACGGCGGCGACCGCTTCGATGAGGACGTCGACGCGCTTGCGGCGGACGAGCTGCCCGGCGTACAGCAGGCGGTGGCGGTCGCGTCTGGAGGCGGAGGCGGGCTCCTCCGACGCGAGCACGTAGTTGGGAACCAAGTGCAGGCGGTCGTTGTCGAGCGAGTAGCGCCATGCGAGGTCTTCGAGCATGCGCTGGGTCGTGCCGATGATGACGTCCGATGCGCGGCACAGTTCGCCTTCGGCGGCCGCGGCGTCGGCGGCCTGGCGGGATTCGGGGCCGTGCTCGAACGCGACGAAGCGCGACCACAGGTACCCGCCGCGGCCCACGAGCCCGACGCGCATGCCGGCGGCCCGGAGATCGTGGACGATGCGGACGGCGGCGTCGCCGCCCTGCATCTGGTTGGTCTTGACGAGCACGGACCGGCAGCCCGCGAGCTTCTCGGCGACCATCACGGGGACGCGTCCGGCGTACGCGGCGGCGCTCTCGCCCGCGGCGTTGCAGATGATCTGCGGCGCAAGCGCGGAGGGATCGCCGGTGAGCTTCTCCCAGTCGGCGACAATGGACAGGTCGTCGGCGTCTCCGTACGAGACGATCACCAGCCGCCCGTAGTCGGCACGGAGGCGCTGGTAGAGCGGCCACTCTCGGCCCAAGAGCCCGGAGCCGACCCATTGGCGGAGCGATACCCCGGCGGTGAAGACGAGCAGCAGGGCGTCAGCGCGGGGGGAGGTCATGCAAAGGAGGGCCCGGATAATGACAAGGGTTTATCGGCTCGGCTGGTGGACACAATGACCAAACTTGAAGGCGCCCGCAAGATCCGTTTGGAATTTGTCCAGATGCGTCCTCAATGTCGAGCGGGGAAGGGTGCACGTGGCGGGTATGCTCGGTGGGCCGATAACCGGGAGATCATGCATGCCGATTCGATCACGCCTCTGGTCAGGGGTTGCCGTCCTGTGCTCGGTCGCGACCACCACGCCGGTGTTGATGGCGCAGCCGGGCGACGAGCCTTCGAGCCGTGAGGGGGCGATGGAGAACGACGCCGGCCCACGGGCGAGCGAACTGATCGCAAAGGCGACGGCATACCTCAAGTCCAGGCAAGATGCGTCCGGCGGGTGGAGGACCGAGGGAACCGGGCCGAAATTCCCAGCCATCACGGGCCTGGTGGTGCGGGGCATGGCCGACGGCCGGATCCAGGCCGGCGTCGACCCGGCGATCGACCGGGCCGTGGCGTACATGCTCGCGACACAGAAGCCCGACGGCGGCATTTATGACGCCGGCCTGCCCAGCTACAACACCTCGATCTGCGTGTCGTCTCTGGCGGCGGTGGATTCCGCGGAAGCGAGGGCCGCGGTGAAGCGGGCGGCGCAGTTCCTGAGAGGATTGCAGTTCAGCGAGAATCCCGCGACGAGCGGGTCACACGCCGAATCGGCGTCGGCGGTGGACAGGTCGCACCCGTTCTACGGGGGAGTCGGTTACGGGCGGCACGGGCGGCCGGATCTGTCCAACCTGGGATGGATGCTGGAGGCGCTGCACGATGCGGGGGTGGAAGGGTCGGACGAAGCATTCCAGCGGGCGCTGGTGTTCCTGCAGCGGACACAGATGCTCGAGACGACGCCGGACGGTACGACTGTCAATGACATGGACTACGCGAAGGGATCGCATCAGGGTGGTTTCATCTACTCGACGTCCGTGAACCAGGACCGCGTGGGCGAAGGCCAGAGCATGTCGGCGGGCATGATCGAAGAGACGCTGGATGACGGGACGAAGGTCAGCCGGCTTCGGTGCTACGGGTCGATGACCTACGCGGGTTTCAAGAGTTACCTGTACGCGGATCTTCCCAGGGAGGATGCTCGGGTGCAGGCGGCCATGTCGTGGATCAGGTCGAACTACACGGTGGACGAGAACCCGGGGATGGGCAAGGAAGGCCTTTATTACTACTACGTCGTGATGGCCAAGGCGCTCTCGAGCTGGGGTGAGCCGGAGCTGATGGTCCGGGCGGGTGAGCCGGATGAATCGGGGGTCCCGAGCAAGGCCGGCGACGTGTACAAGCCGACGCGCTGGGCCGATGACCTGGTGCGCCAGCTGGCGGAACTCCAGCAGCCCGACGGATCGTTCACGAGCGTTCACGAGCGCTGGATGGAGAACGACCCGATCCTGATTACCGCGTACGCGCTGAATGCGCTGAGGTACGCGGAGAAGTATCAGTGAGCCGGCGGTTGATCCACCGGCGGACAACGGCCGGTTGAAGAAGCTGCCGAAACGGGGTTATTCCACGAGCACGCGTTCGAGCACGTCGAGCACGGCCCATGCCTGCCAGTAGGGTGAGATGTGATGGGCCACTTTGGCGATCTGCTCGTCGTGGCGGGGCGGGCAGGCAAAGAGCTTGACGCGCTCGGCGATGGCCAGGTCGCTGGCGGTATCGCCGAAGCCGGCGAGGCGATCGGGGTTGAGGCCGGCGGCGGCGATGAGCCAGTCCAGGCCGGTGGCCTTGCTGATGTGCTCAAGATCGCAGTTGATGTAGTACCAGGTCTTGGAGACGCGAAGCGGCCAGCCGTGCTTGTTGAAGGCGGCCTCGATCATCGGCATCGCGGGAGCGAGGTGGTCCGGGTCGGGATGGAAGAGGCTCACCGACGCGGTCTTGCCGGGCTGGATGGAGAAGCCCTTGGGAAAGAGCTCGGCTTCGACCCAGTCCGACGCTTCACGGACCGCCTGGAGATGATCGCGTGTGATCGAAGGGTCGCGGAGGTACTCGTTGGTGGCCGGGAAGTAGAGCCACACGCCGTTCTCGGCGATGCAGGGCAGGAGGGTGTTCCCCACGAGCCGGCAGACGGCTTCGACAAAGGGCTGAGGCCTGCCCGAGCACAACGTGAGGACGGGGAGCGTCCCCTCCTTGATGGCGGCGCGGTTGTGATCGGCGATGCGCCGGAGGGCGCCGGCGTCGAACGGCTCGGAGCTCTCGGGGACGAGGCAGCCGTCGATGTCGCAGATCAGTGCGTCAAACTTGCGAAGGGGACCGGGGTCGAAATGGGCGAGTTCCGCGAGTTCGGCGTCGGAGGGCGGCGCGGTGATATCGTCGTCGCCGAGGGGTGAGCGGGCCGCCGCCTCATTGGCGGGCGTCGCCGGGGCGGCGGGCTGATCGTCCCGGGCGGTGGATGATTTCCGCGGTCTCTTCTCCGGCATGGGCCAGAGTGTACGCCCGTGTCCGGAAGCCTCCCGTCCGGACGGGTCGGGGTTACACTGGGCACCCGTGCTGGCGATCTACGCGTTCACCATTTTTTTCTCTGCGGTGCTGCTCTTCCTGGTGCAGCCGATGATCGCGAAGCTGGTGCTGCCGCTTTTGGGCGGCACTCCGGCGGTGTGGACGACGTGCATGCTGTTCTTCCAGACCCTGCTTCTGGGCGGGTACCTGTACGCCCACGTGCTGGATCGGCGTCTGGCGCCGCGGACACAGATGGCGGTGCATGTGCTGGTGGCGCTGGGGGTGGCGGCGCTCTTGCCGGTCGGCTTGCCCGCGTTCGCAACGAGAGCGGGCGTGCTGGGCGGCTTTTCGTCGGAGATTGAGTTGTCGCTGTGGCTGCTCGGGGTGCTGGCGGTGGCGGTGGGGGGTCCGTTCTTTGTTGTTTCCACGACCGGCCCGCTGCTGCAACGGTGGTTCAGCCGGACCGGCCACGCGCACGCGTCGGACCCGTACTTCCTGTACGCGGCGAGCAACGCCGGCAGTCTGCTCGGGCTTGGCGCCTACCCGCTGCTGGTCGAGCCGAACGTCGGTGTGCGGTCGCAGAACCTGGGCTGGTCGATCGGCTACGGGGTGTTCGCGGTCCTGCTGATCGCGTGCGGGGCGGTCGCGGCCGGCGCGATCGGCAAGCCCGGCCGGGCCGGGGGTGATCCCAAGCGACCGCCGCCTTCGCCTTCGCCGGCGACCGGGGTCCGCGGAGAGCGGACCGCGCGGCCGTCGGCGCGGCGCGTGGGGCGGTGGCTGCTGCTGGCGGCGGCTCCCTCGAGCCTCATGCTGGGCGTGACGCAGGAGGTCACGACGGACGTGGCGGCGTTCCCGCTCCTTTGGATCGTTCCGCTGGGGCTGTACCTGGTGTCGTTCATCATCGCGTTCTCGCCGCGGATCAGGTTCTCCGTCGGCATGCTGGGTCTCGTGTGCGCGCTGCTGGGGTGCACGGTCGTGACGGCGGACATCCTGACCGTCCGCAACCCGCTGTGGGGCGTGATCGGCCTGCATTTTCTGACGTTCTTTGCGTGCTCGACGCTCTGCCACCGGATGCTCGCCGACGACCGGCCGAGCACGGAGTACCTCACGCTGTTCTACCTGGCGATGGCGGGCGGCGGGGCGGTGGGAGGGGCTTTCAACGGCATCGTGGCGCCGCTGATTTTCGACGACGTGTACGAGTACGCGGCGGCGCTGGTGGCGGTGCTGGCGCTGCGACCGGCGACGAAAAAGCGGCCGGAACCGGAAGAAGCGCGGCCGTCACGCTCATCACCGCTCTTGAGGCGATCGATCCTGCCGCTAACGATGCTCGCGATCATGGTGGGCGTGGGGCTTTTCCTGGAGAAGCCGGAGTGGCAGGCTCGGGCCGGGCTGGAGAAGGTCTACGCCCTTGAGCCCTGGCTGAGGACGGTGCTGCCGCTGGCGATCGCCGGGTGGACGATCGCGCGGCCGCTGCAGTTCGCGGCGTGCTTTGCGGTGTTCGCGGCGAGCGGGTTTTTCGTCCAGCAGGCGTCGTACTCGACGGAGCTGTACCGCGAGCGGTCGTTCTTCGGCGTCATCCGCGTCAACGAGCAGCTCGGCGGAGCCCGGCGCACCATTCAGCACGGCACGACCATGCACGGGGTGCAGCTCCTGCACGACGAGACCGCTCGGCTGCGGCCGACCAGCTACTACCACCCGACGGGACCGGTGGGCCAGTTTTTCATGACGCTCGGCGAGAGCGAGCTGCAGAAGCGGGTGGCGGTGGTGGGCCTGGGGGCTGGTTCGATCGCGATGTACTCGCGGCCCGGGGATGAGTACGTGTTCTACGAGATCGACAAGGCCGTCATCGACGTCGCCACGGGAACGGGGCTCGAGCAGCCGTATTTCACGTTCCTGTACGACGCCCCTGGCGAGGTCGAGGTGCGGCTCGCGGACGGGCGGTTGGGGCTGGCGGCGGACCCCGACGGTCATTACGGCGTGATCATCCTCGACGCGTTCAGTTCGGACGCGATCCCGGTGCACCTGCTGACGAAGGACGCCTTCGAGCTGTACTTCCGCAAGCTGGTGCCGGACGGTCTGGTGCTGGTGCACGTGTCGAGCCGGCACTTTGAGCTGGCGCCGGTGGTGACACGGATCGCGTCGGAGATCGGGTGCGTGGCGCTGCTGAACATGGAAGCACAGCCGGCCCCGCAACTGGCCGCGGAAGGGAAGCAGCAGAGCAAGTGGATGGTGGTCGGGCGTCCCGGCGGGCCGATCGAGACGTTCGTGCACCCCGAGTCCCTGTGGATGCCGGTCGAGCCTGGTTCGAGGGCGCCACTGTGGACGGACGACTGGTCGAACGTGCTGGGGGTGCTGAACCTGAAGTAGAGCCGGGGTGTGGCTCGTGCCCGGGCGAGTTCTCTCGTACACTCCCGGTCTGATGCTGCTTCTTTACGCCGTCACGATTTTCCTTTCCGCGGCGCTGTTGTTCCTGGTGCAGCCGCTGGCCGCGAAACTGGTGCTGCCGCTGCTGGGCGGCACGCCGGCGGTGTGGACGACGTGCATGCTGTTCTTCCAGGCGCTGCTGCTTGGCGGATACCTGTACGGGCACCTGGTGGACCGGTACCTCAAGCCCAGGCAGCAGGTGCTGGTGCACGTGCTGGTGATGGCGGCGGCGGCGGCGTCGCTGCCGCTGGGGCTGCCGGATCGGGCCGGCACGCTCGCGGGTCTTGAGTGGAACCTGCCGACGGAGCTCATGCTCTCGGTGTGGCTGCTGGTGGTGCTGGGCATGGCGGTCGGGCCGCCGTTCTTCGTGGTGTCGACGACCGGCCCGTTGATGCAGCGGTGGTTCAGCAGGACCGGGCACACGCACGCCAAGGACCCGTACTTCCTGTACGCGGCGAGCAACGCGGGGAGCATGCTCGGCCTCGCGGCGTACCCCTTCGCGGTCGAGCCGATGATGGGGCTCAAGGTGCAGGGTGTCGCGTGGTCGTGGGCGTATGGCGTGTTCGTGGTGCTGGCGACGGCGTGCGGCGTGGCGATGGCGCGCCGGGCCCGGCCGGAGGAGTCGGCGGCGGGGGCGAGCCCGAAGGCGGAACCCGCGGCGGCGATCCGGCTGTCGTGGAAGCGGATGCTCCGGTGGCTGCTGCTGGCGGCGGTGCCGTCGAGCCTGATGCTCGGCGTGACGCAGCAGATCTCGACGGACGTGGCGTCGGTGCCGCTGCTGTGGATCATCCCGCTGGGGCTGTACCTGCTGACGTTCATCATCGTCTTCTCGCCGCGGGTGAAGCTGCCCTTCGGGCTGCTGGGCTGGCTGGTGGCGCTGCTGGTGCCGGCGGTGATCGCGACGATGGCCATCGGCGTGATGACGCCGATCATGGGGTTGATCGCGCTGCACTTCGGGCTGTTCTTCATCGCGTCGCTGCTGTGCCACGGCCTGCTGGCGGCGGACCGGCCGCCGCCCGAGCATCTGACGACGTACTTCCTGATCATGGCCGGCGGCGGGATGGTGGGCGGAGCGTTCAACAGCCTGGTGGCGCCGACGTTGTTCAACGACATCTACGAGTACCCGATCGCGCTGGTGGCGGTGCTGCTCCTGAGGCGTCCGCCGCGGGAGGGCGCGGCGCCGAAGGCCAAGGCGCGCGGTGAACGGCTGGCGTGGTCGATCCCGGCCCTGATCCTGGTCTTCTTGGTCGGGATGGCGCTGATGTACGAGGTCAAGGACCGGACCGCGGACTCGTTCATCGAGCACGTGAGGGACTTCGGGGCGTGGGTGCGCGTCGGCCTGCCGCTGGTGATCGCGGCGATCGTGATCTCGCGCCCGCTGGTGTTCGCGGCGAGCATCGGCGTGATCGCGGCGTCGATGTACTTTGTCCAGCCGACGGGGCTGTCGGCGCTGATCTACAAGGAGCGGTCGTTCTTCGGCGTGATCAGGGTGCTCGCGCAGTACAACGGCGCCGTGCACCTGCTGTCGCATGGCACCACCGTGCACGGGGCGCAGATCTTCCTGGACGAGGGGCTGCGGCTGATGCCGACGACGTACTACCACCCCAGCGGGCCGGTCGGCCAGCTCTTCGACGCGATGGGGAGCGACGAGCGGCTCAAGAACGTGGCGGTGGTCGGGCTGGGGACCGGGTCGATCGCGGCGTACGCGCAGCCGAATGAGAAGTTCACGTTCTACGACATCGATCGATCGGTGATCGGCATCGCGACCGGTCAGACGACGGTCCGCAAGCGCGTGCCTCAGGCCGGCGGCGACGCCGCGGGGCAGGCGGATCGCATCGAGGAGGTGCCGCTGTTCACGTACCTCAAGGACGCGGTGGGCAACCTTCGGGTCATCCTCGCGGACGGGAGGCAGGGGCTCGCGGCGAATGCCGAAGACGGCGAGTACGGCCTCATCATCATCGACGCGTTCAGCTCGGACGCGATCCCGGTGCACATGCTGACGGTGGAGGCGTTCGAGGGGTACTTCCAGAAGCTCTCATCGGACGGCCTTCTGATGGTGCACGTCTCCAACCGCCACTTCGACCTGACGCCGGTGGTGGCCCGGATCGCGCAGCAGCTTGGCATGTCGTGCCTGCTGAACAACGACATGGTGGTGACCGACCAGCAGCGGCGGGTGGGCAAGCGTGAGAGCCGCTGGATCATCATCTCGCGCGGCGGCGACGCGGTCGCGCCGCTGCTGAGCTCGCCCAATACGAACTGGAAGGGCATCCAGCTCCACCGGCCGTTCTCGCTGTGGACGGACGATTACTCGAACGTCCTGGAAGTGCTGTACTGACCGCGCGGCGGCGCCCTCGGGTCGGGGCTCAGATCTCGTCGCCCACGGCCTCGTCGCGAAGGGTGAGGATGTCGCGGAGCTGGTCGGTCGAGAGCTCGGTGAGCCAGCGCTCGCCGGCGCCGATGATGTTCATGGCCAGCTCGGTCTTCTGCTCGATCATCTCGTCGATGCGTTCCTCGAGCGTGCCGCGCACCACGAACTTGTGAACCTGGACGGTGCGGGTCTGGCCGATGCGGTAGGCCCGGTCGGTCGCCTGGTTCTCGACGGCGGGGTTCCACCAGCGGTCGAAATGGAACACGTGGGTCGCGGCGGTGAGGTTGAGACCGACGCCGCCGGCTCGGAGGCTGACGAGGAGGATCGGCGAACGCTGGCCGTCCTTCTGGAAGCGGTGGACGAGCTCCTCGCGCTGCTTCTGGGGCGTACCGCCGTGGAGGAAGAGCACCTCGCGGTCGAGGCGGTGGCGGATCATGACGCTGAGCAGGTGGCCCATCTGGCGGAACTGCGTGAAGACCAGGGCCTGGTCGCCCTCGGCGAGCACTTCCTCGAGCATCTCGAGGATGCGGACGCACTTGCCCGAGCGCGCGGGGTCGGGCGGGGTGACGCTGCCCTCCGCCCAGTCCTTGAGCAGCTGCGACGGATGGTTGCAGATCTGCTTGAGCTTGATGAGGGCGGCCAGCACCACCCCGCGGCGGCGGATGCCGTCGGCGCCTTCGACCTCGCCGAGCATGCGCTTGACCGTGCTCTCGTACAGCGATGCCTGCTCGGTGGTCAGGTGAGCGAACTCGCGCGACTCGATCTTCTCGGGGAGGTCGGCGACGACGTTGGGATCGGTCTTGAGGCGGCGGAGGATGAACGGCCGGACCAGGCCGCGGAGCTGCTCGGTCTTGCCGCGGTCGTGGTAGCGCTCGACGGGCACGGCGAAGCGCGAGCGGAAGTTGTGCGGCGTGCCGAGGTAGCCGGGGTTGAGGAAGTCCATGATGGACCACAGCTCGCTGAGGCGGTTCTCGACGGGCGTACCGGTGAGCGCGACGCGGCGGTCGGCCTTGATGTTGCGGACGGCCTGGGTCTGCTTGGCCTGGGGGTTCTTGATGTACTGGGCTTCGTCCAGCACGAGGCGGCCCCACTCGACCGCGCCGAGGAGCTCGCGATCCCTGTGGGCGAGCGAGTAGGTGGTGACGACGAGATCGTGCGCCCGGGCCGCGTCGGTGAAATCCCTCCCCTGGCGGCGGCTGAAGCCGTGGTGGAGCATGATCTTCAGGTGCGGGCAGAACCGTCGGGTTTCGTGCAGCCAGTTGCCCAGGACCGACATCGGCACGATCAGCAGCGTGGGCATGACCTTGGCGGTCGACGAGACCACGGCCGCGTCCCCTGGCGCTGCGCCGTTTGCGACGGGCGCCGCGGCGGCCAGCGCTGCTTCAGCGGCGGCCGATTGCGGGGGCGACGTCTCCGCGTCGGGCGACGTCAGCCGTTCATGGGCGAGCAGGCCCAGGAGCTGGATCGTCTTGCCAAGGCCCATGTCGTCGGCGAGGCACGCGCCCAGGCCGAACTTCTCGAGGAACGCCAGCCACGACACGCCGCGGATCTGGTACGGCCGCAGCGTGCCCAGGAAGGTGCCCGGCGTGGCGAGCATCTGAAGGCTTTCGCTCTGGCCATCCCCCGAGAGCAGGCCGTGGATCCAGCCGGTGGCCTCGAGGCCGACAACCGGCAGGCCGATCGACGCGACGTCCGAGGCGTAGGCCATGCGGAGCGCGTCGCCGATGGAGACGTCGCCTCCGGGGTTCTCACGGATGAACTTCACGGCGGCCTGAACGTCCTCGGGGCGGACCTCGACCCACCGACCGTTGATCTTGACCAGCGGGCTGTTCCGCCGGGTGAGCTGCTCGAACTCGGCGAGCGAGAGCGATGTGTCGCCGATGGCGATCTCCCAGCGGTACTTGACGAGCGTTCCCAGGCCCAGCGCCGAGTTGCCCGAGACGGCGGACATGCCCGGGGGACGTTCGCCCGGCGGGGTCGCGTCGCTCTCGAGCTTGAGGCGTGCGCCCAGTCGCGCGGCGGGAGATTCCCACCATTCGGGGGCCTGCGACCCGAAGCCCTGCTCCAGGAGCACTGGCCGGACTTCGCGGAGGAACTCGTACGCCTGGCGGGTGGTGAGCGTGAGCTCGATGGGCTCGGAGTCTTCGAGCGCTGACTCGAGGCGCTTGTAGATGCGGGATGCTCGGCCGAGCTCGGCGAGCAGGAGTTCCTGCGGGTTGTCGAGTCGCTGGCCGCTGAGGACGAGGGAAGGAGCGGTGAGCAGCCAGATGTCGGAGGCGTCGACGATGAGGCTCGGGCGTTCGACGGCCTGCAGGTGGAAGCTGACGGACCAGACGGCGTCGGCCTCGGCGGCGCCGTCGGCGAGACCGAGCTTGGATTCGAGCGGTTCGTTGAGCCTGAGGCAGAGCCGCCAGGCGGAGCTCTGGCCGCGGTCTTCAAGGCCCGCGACCCACGTGCGGACGCGGCGGGTCATGTCCTGGCGGACGGTGGTGGTCACCTCGACGCCGCGGCCTTCATCGAGCAGGCCGCGGAGCCAGGCGACCTGGGGATCGGTCGCCGGGTCGCGCTCGCGCACGGCGTCCATGAGGTCTTCGCGGCGGAACACGGACCGGCAGAACTCGTCCACCAGCGCGGTGAGAAAGTCGTCCAGGATCGCGGCCGCGTCGTGCGAGAACTCGTCCACGGCGGCGCGGGCCGACGCGGGCATCGATCGGATGAGCACGTCGCGCTTGTGCGAAGTCGATTCGTCGGCGGTCCATGGCTGCCACATGCCCAGCAGCTCGCCCCCCGCGCGCTGGCGGAGCATCGGGACGAAGCGCTGCTGCACGAGCAGGTGCCTGCCAAGGCGCCCGGCCGTGGCGAAGAAGTCGATCGTGGGACCCAGGACCAGGTCGCCCTCGCCGCCGGTCTGGCCGTCGGAGTCGATCAGGTCCTCGAGCACGTTCGACGCGGCGATGGGTGCCAGGCGAACGGTCGGAACCACGAAGCGGCCCAGCACGGGCCGGGCATCGCCCTGGGACTGTGTCGAGAGGCCCAGCAGGAGGCGCAGCCGCGAACTTGGCTGGGGGACACCCTCTCCCGGAAGACGCAGCGTCAGCGTGCCTGGGTTGGAATTGACGCTGATTCCCACGGAAGAGAGCGCGTCAGCGAGGCGCTCGGGATCGATGCAGAAAGGGTGCTGAGCGTCGCCGGGCTGATCGGCACTGCTGGTCGGCGATGCGTGCGAGGTCGTGCGGGCCCAGTGCTCGGCGTCTTCGGCCCAGAGGTGAAGGAACTCACCCGACCAGTTCGCGTGAACAACGATCTTCAACGGACGGCTCCCGGTATGAACCGACGACGCGAACCGTCGATCGGGCGTCAACCCCGCGACAGCGTGCAGCCGCCCGCGAAGGCGTGGATTGAAGGCGAAAAGGAATGAGGGCGCAGGGACTCGAACCCTGGACCAGCGGCTTAAAAGGCCGATGCTCTACCAACTGAGCTACGCCCTCTCGAGCCCTGGAGGGGTCCGGGCTCTTGGGAACGGGGATGGTAGGCAAATCACGCGAGGCGATTTCCGGCGGCGGGTTCAACTTGGGGCGCCAGCGCTGGTGCTCGCCACAGGTGACCGATCGGGAACCGATCAAGACGGGCCGCCGCGACGGCCGGGGCGTGGAACGGCGGTCTGAAGCGGATTTCATGCAATTCCGACCGGGGTTTCGCGAGGAACAAACCGGTGGTAAGTGCGTACTATCATTGACGGAGGTAGATGACGCTCGGCGACTCGGTGCGTGCACCGATCATCGTGACGCCCTTGCCGGCCTGCGCTGCCGGCGCGATCGGCTCGAGCGACTCTCGCACCCGAATCCAGAACCCAAACTCGTCAGTGGAGAAAGCCATGAACGGATTGGCGCGGTCGATGAGTTCGTGCTCGGTTCGCAAGCTCGCGTGCGTCGCGAGCCTGGTCGGCCTCTCGGCCGCGGGCTGCCAGACGGCCCGGCCCAACGACCGTGCCGACCCGTACGCCCGTCCGGGCGACGCGGCGCTCAACGACCCGGCGGTGAGCCCACGGACGCTGCTCGAGTTCACCGACCAGGTGACGGCGCGGCTCGCGGACAAGATCCCGGCCATTCCCGAGATCTCGAACGCGCCGCAGAAGGTCGTGATCGCGGTCGGCGCGATCACCAACCGGACGCAGACCCCGTCCAACGACTTCGTGACGGTGCGGAGCAAGATCTTCTCCGACCTCGTGAACAGCACGGTCGCGCAGCACGCGATGATCGTCGAGACGCTCGAGGTGATGGACGAGCAGGCGGCTCGCTACGCGCAGCCGGGCGGGCCGGACCGGCTCGACGAAGGCCGGTACGGCGCGGGCGGATCGGCGCGCTACGACCCGGCGATCACGTACATCCTCAACGGCGAGTTCGGCGAGATCAGCCGCGCCGCCGGACGAGACAGCACGTACATCTTCAACTGGCGACTGGTGAACCTCAAGACCAGCGCGGTGGTGTTCGCGGACCGGTACCAGTCCACGCAGACGCGGACCAACTGAGGCGGCGCGGGTCTCGGGAACCGGTTCATCGAGCAACCCAGACGGGAGTTCACGCGATGGTCCGCGGCTGGATTCGGTCGTTCGTGCTGCTGGCGGCGGCGCTCCTCGCGTCGGGCTGTGCCGCGCAGGCTCCGGAGGCCAGGACGTCCCGCCTGACCGGCCGGGACATCATCGAGACCGGTGACCAGGTCCGGGCTTCGCTCGCGGATAGTGCACTGCTCGCGGGGCGCGACCGAACTTCGCCGCCGATCAAGCTGGGGCTGGCCGAGGCGGTGAACAAGTCGTCGGATCGGCTCGCGGCGGCCGACCGATGGGCGCTGACGGCGCTGGTCGTGTACGACTTCGAGGTGCAGCAGCTCCTGGAATCACGGAACGTGCGGCTGTACCTGCCGGAGGATACGGAAGTCGTGCTCGAATCGATGGGGCTGGGCCCCGGTTCGCGCGTCGATCCGGGGTGGATCGACCGCACGGCGCCGACGCACGTGCTGCGAGCAGAGATCAGGTCGCTGGCCCGGCAGGGATCGGCGGTGGCGGGCGCGGTGAGCGATCACCGCCAGGACGTATACCTGATCGATTACCGGATCGTCGAGTTTGACAGCAGCCGCGTCGTCTGGTCCCGGACGGGCACGGTGGCGGATTAGCGATGAGTCCCCGGGTGACCCAGCTTGTGGTGCGTGCGGCGCTGGCGCCGGCGCTGCTGCTGCCGGCGTGCGCGTACCAGCGCGACGAGTCGGCGGTGGCGCTGGTCGAGCGCGGGCATTTCGGCGCAGCGCTCGAGCGCGTCCAGGAAACCGCGACGGTCAAACCCGAGGATCGCAACTACATCCTCGATCGGATGAAGATCGTGTCGATGGCGCTGGCCGAGGGAATCCCGCAGGCCGTCGAGCCGGTCGCCGACCGGCTGTACGACAGGCTGCGAACCCAGGGCCTCAACGATGACAACCGCTTTGCATCGGCGGTTCTGACCGAGGGCGCCGTGCGGATCTACAAGGGCGACCCGTTCGAGCAGGCGCTGGCGTTCACCGAGATCGCGGTGATGGACGGCGTGATGGGCGACTGGGGCAACATGCGAGCGGCCGCGCAGCAGTCGCTGTTCCTGCTGCGGGATTTCAGCCAGGAGCTCCAGTCGGGCAACGCGGCGTCGATCCGCAAGAACGGCTCGGGCGGCAGGCCCGCGGCCTCACGATCACCCTCGCAAACGCAGTCGCAAGAGGATGCGGGCGAACAGGTTGAACTCGTCCGCGCCGCCGCGGAGGCGGAGCGCGAGGGTAAATCCGGCGATGCGCTGGGCATGGACTACACGGCGGTGGCGTCCGACTTTGAGATCGGCTATCTGCTGCGGGCGGTGGCTTCGCGGCGACTGGGCGAGCGGGAAGACATGGACGAAGCGCTGCGCACGGTGGTGCAAGTCGCGCCGCGGCTCGAGCCTGTGGCCGGGCTGATCGCCTCGGGAAACTACAACACGGTGTTCGTGGTCGAGTACGGCGTGGCGCCCGAGAAGTACGGGACGGGCCCGGACAACGCGGTAGCGGCCCGGATGCCCGTGACCAAGAGCGCCGATGCGGCCCTTGTGGTGGGGATCGCCGGCCAGTCGTCGCAGTGGCCGATCGCGACGGACGTCAACCGCATCGCCTCCAGCACGCGCTGGGCGAACCTGGAGGACGTGCGGGTCGCCAAGAGCAGCATCGGGTCGCTGCTGGTCGCGGGCGGGCTGGTGACCGCCGCCGTTTCCGATGACGACAACGAGACGCAGCAACTGATCGGGCTGGCCGCGGCGGGCCTCGGGGCGCTGCTGAAGGCCACCAGCAGCGCCGACGTCCGTCACAACGAACTGTTCCCGCAGCGGTCGTACCTGGCGCTCGCGGACCTTCAGTCGCCGGTCAACCGAGTGGAGTTCTCGATCGGGTCGTCGCGGCTGGTGCTGCCGGATGTCCCCGGCGGACCGCCAGGCGAACTGAGGCTCCATTACGTCCGCATGCCCTCGACGCCGGAAGCGTGGGCCACGTCGGAGGAACTGCGGTACACCAACGAGCTCACCGGCGACCTGGATCGCGAGTGCCTCCCGTACATCCTGGGCGGCCGTGACGTCCAGCCGCCGTCGCTGCGGGCGCTCCAGGGCTACCAGCGCAGCGGCTATCTGCTCGGGTTCAGCGTTGATGATCTGCGCGAGCTGTACCGCGAGGAACAGATCCGTATCGCGGGCGCCGACGGGACCTGGGACCAGGTCGGACTGCACGTGCTCGAGGGCGGGTCGTGGCTGTATACGCCCGCGCCCGCGAGCACCGGGTACAAGCGGCTGTTCTACCGCGATCACGAGCCGTACAAGCCTCGCTCGGCCCGGGTGAAGGAGCTTCGCCGGGCGATTCTCGAGGAGCGTGCGACCCGGCCGCGGACGGAGACTTCCTCATCCCCGAGTGCGGAACAGCCGCACCCGGCGAGCGTCGAACTGCAGCGGCAGAGCATGGACCGCGGGCTCGTCGATGAGGCATTGCGGCGCGAGTTCAGGTGAATCTGGATGAATCTTCAGGAGAAGCCCATGGTCACGTCGGAATCAACCGTGTCTGATCTCACAGGTCGTTTCGCGCCTCGTGCGCGGGGTATCGGTGCGGTAGCGCTCGTCCTGATGTCGTGCATGTCGGCGGCCGTGCTGGTGACCGCCGGGTGCGACACCGTGAAAGCGCCGTACGCGCCGGGCGGCGACCCATTGCCCGCGAGCAACTACCCCAAGGTCGCGTTCCATGATCCCGAGTTGTCGGGGATGCTCGTCGTTGATCCGGCGACCGTGGTCGTCGATCACCCGCAGGGCAGGCCGCTGAAGGTGACGGTGCCGCTGCGGTCGACGGTCGAGCACACCATGAAGCTCCAGTACCAGTTCCTGTGGCGCGATGCGCAGGGACGTCCCGTCGGCCAGTCGGGCTGGGCGTACACGACGGTCGGGCCTCGCCTTCAGGTTCCATTCCAGGGCAACGCGATCTCGCCGGACGCCGCCGATTGGCGGCTCGAGGTGCGGTTTGATCGCTGATGCCCGGTTGCAAGTCGCACGAACACTTTTCCACGGAGGTTGATATGTCGGCCGGTCATTGGATGAGTCGCCTGGTGATGAGCTCCGCGGCCGCGGTCGCGATGGCGGTCGGCGCGGCCGCCCCCGTCGCCCTGGGACAGACCGCCAAGCCCAACCCGCAGCCGCTCGAGCCGTACGTGGAGCCCGAGCTGGACGTGAACCTGTGGTCGCAGGTGTACGCGTACGCCAACCGGCCGCGGCTGCTGGTGCTGTGCGGACGCGGGACGGATCGCCATCAGGCGATGGACCCGGGGATGGTGCTGAGCAACCTGGACGCCACCGACGTCACGCAGAAGATCCGGTCGGCGTTCATCGGTGAACTGAACCAGCCCGGTGCGGACGTAGAGTTCGTCGATGACAACGCCGTGCGCGCGCTGATGACCCGCCTGAAGGAGAACGTGCAGCAGGCGGGCGATTACAACGCGGGCGAGCTGCTCAAGCAGCAGCTCGGGGCCGACCAGGTGATCCTGGTGCGTCTTGGCGACAGCGAGCTCCAGGGGTCGCCGTTCTCGGTGATCGTCGAGACGACCGATCTTGCCCGGGGCCGGCGCGGCGCGTCCTTCCCGTTCGACTGGAAGGGCGGGACGGACGTGGTCAACATCAAGGCCAACGCCCGGGCCATGGCGATGAAATACGTCAACGACTTTGCGCTGCGCGTGAACAACCCGGTGCGGTACACGGTGCAGGTGCTGGGCGCCGCCACCGTGCAGTCGCAGCACGACGTGCTCCAGGCGATCAACTCGCTCTCGGGCCTGCGCGGGCAGGCTCGGACGAGGGCCGCGTCGACCGTCGGAGGGACCGGCGGCGATGCGGTGACGGAGTACGAGGTGGCGTTCCTGCGCGGGATGGACCCGGACCCGACGCAGCTCGTCGCGGATCTGTCCGAGGTGCTCGGGTCCCGGTTCAACCTGGCGGTCGGGCCCGGTCAGGCGGAGGCCGGACGCGTCGCGATCCGCGTGTCGCCGGGCGCGCCCGGGAAGCTCGTGACCCGTCCGGCGACGCCCGCGCAGCCGCAGACGCCCGGGATCCCGACGTCGAGCACGCCCCAGCCGGGTCCGTCCGCACCGGCGCCCGAACCGCAGGCGGAGCAGCCGCCCGCGAAGGTTGAGCAGCCCGCATCGGGCGACCTGCAGTCGCTGTACGTGCAGCACGGGTCGCCGCGCGTGGTCGTGCTCATCAACCGAGCGGCCACGCGCGAAGAACTGACCGACTGGCGGCAGATGAACAACCAGCCCGGCCCGAGCGGACCGGTGACCGCCGAGAACATCATCGTGATCGGCGGGGCCGCCGGCGGCGCGACCGTCACCCCCGAGAAGAAGGACGAGGGCGAGTTCATCGATCCGACGCTGCTGGAGCTGTGGGCTCGCCAGGTTGAGCAGTCGGTCTCGCAGTCACTGGCGCAGCGGCACGGCGTGACGGTACAGATCTCCCCTGATCTTGCCCGGGCCTCGCTGCTTGCCGACATCGCGGCGGGCCAGCGGTACATGGGCGCCGACCAGCTTCTTGGCCTGCTCAAGAAGGAGGACGTTGCGGACATCGCGGTGGTGGGCTGCGGGAAGATCGTCAGCGGGATCGCCGGTTACGAGATGGTGTACACCGTCGAGACGGTGGAACTGGCGACGAGCCGGCGGCTGGGCGCGGCGCTCATCACCGCGCCGTTCAAGGGGCTCTCCGCGTCGGACACGCTGCGGCGTTCGTCCGAGTCGTTCGCGTCGCGAGCGTCGTCCGAGGTGGCCGGCTCGCTCGCGGCTGCGTGGTCGTCGGGTGCCCCGGTCGTGCTCACGATTTCGGGCCTCTCGAGCGACGAAGAGGCCAGGCTGGTGGCCGATGCCGTGACCGCGCACAGCCGGACGCTGGTGCTCGGCGGGGCCTCGGCATTCCGGCTTGAGGGCAGCAACGGGGTCGCGACCTATACCGGGACCTTCGCCGGGCCACCGGACCGGGCCGCGGCCGAACTGGAACGGGCGATTTCCGCGGCGGTGCTGCCGTTCTCGGTGTCGGTGACGAGTCGAGAGGCCTCCAGAATCTCGGCCGAGATCCGGCGCTGATCACCTGGCCCATCGGACGACGACCCGGGCATGTGCCCGGGTTGTCGCTTTGGCTCGTGTGGAAGGGCTCACCTATAGTTTCCGTCCGAAGTTTCGGATACCAAACACAAGCCGTTCAGTTTCAGCAGGACCGACATGCCCACGACTCTCGACACGCCGGCCCGTTCTCGTCCCGCGTACACGATTTCCGCGCAGCTCCCGGATGAGACGCTGATCAAGTGGCTCTACGACATGCTGCTGATCCGCGAGTTTGAGAACCGCTGCGCGCAGGCGTACCAGCAGGCCAAGATCGGCGGCTTCTGCCACCTCTACACCGGCCAGGAGGCCGTGGCGGTCGGGACCATCAACTCGCTGAACCCCGACGACCCGATCGTGCACGCGTACCGCGACCATGGCCACGCGCTGGCCCGGGGGATGGACCCGGGTGTCTGCATGGCCGAGATGTTCGGCAAGGCGACGGGGTGCGCCAAGGGCAAGGGCGGGTCGATGCACATGTTCGACAAGCCGCACTGGTTCTTCGGCGGCCACGGCATCGTGGGCGCGCAGACGCCGCTGGGGACGGGGCTGGCGTTCGCGGCCAAGTACGAGGTCGAGGTGCTCGGCAAGGCGCTGCCGAACCCCGGCGTGAAGGACGGCGACCCCGCGAAGAAGAAGGTGGCGCTGGCGTTTCTGGGCGACGGCGCGCTGAACCAGGGCGCCCTGCACGAAGCCATGAACCTGGCCGGGCTCTTCTCGATCCCGGTGATCTACGTCGTCGAGAACAACGGCTACTCGATGGGCACGGCCATCGACCGCGGGACGACGATGGCGCACGACCTGATGGCCAAGGCCCGGGCGTACGGCATCGAGGGCCGCGTCATCGACGGCTTCGACGTGATGGAGCTGTACGACAAGTTCAAGCCGCTCGTCGATGCCTGCCGCGACGAGCAGCGGCCCGCCTTCGTCGACCTCAAGACCTACCGCTACCTCGGGCACTCGATGTCCGACCCTCAGAAGTACCGGACGAAGGAAGAGGTCGAGCAGTTCAAGGCCAAGGACTCGATCGACCGGATGGCCCACTACCTGATGTCCGAGCGCAAGGCGGGCAACAACGCCTCGGCGAGCGAGTTTGCCTTGAGCGATGCGCGTTTCCAGGAGATGCAGGCCGAGATCAAGGACATCGTCCGCGACGCGGTCGAGTTCGCCGAGGAATCGCCGGTGCCCGACGTGGCGACCGAGCTCTACAGCGACGTGCTCGTGAACCCGCAGAAGAACATGAGCCCGATGGGTGATTACACGCTGGGTGCGAAGAACCCGCTGCTGTAACCAACGTGCGAAGTTCGCACGCACACCGTCTCCGCCATGCGTGTTGGGCGTCGGAGCCTGGTTGTGGGCAACGTGATGTAATCGGCCCGGAGATGCCGTAGCATCATGCATGACCCTCCCGCTCCTTGTGGGCACTGGCCTCGTGTTCTTCTCCGTGCCCCAACCTGCCGCCGGCCAGCCCGCAGCCACCATGCACGCCGTCCGCATCCACCAGTTCGGTGGGCCGGAGGTGCTTACCTACGAGCAAGCGCCGCGGCCCGTGCCCGCGACCGGGGAGGTGCTCATCAGGATCCACGCCGCGGGCGTCAACCCGGTCGACTGGAAGATCGTCAAGGGCGGGTTCGGCGCCGGGAAGTTCCCGATGATCGTCGGTTACGACGTATCGGGAGTTGTCGACACCCTCGGCGAGGCGGCCACGAGGTTCAGGACCGGCGATGAAGTGTTCGCGTACCTGCCCCTGCAATCGGGCGGCGGGTACGCCGAGTACGTGTGCGCGCCCGAGATGGTTGTCTCGGCAAAGCCCAAGACCATCGATCACGTGCACGCGGCCGCGGTTCCGCTCGCCGCGCTCACCGCCTGGCAGGCGCTGTTCGACACGGCGAAGCTTGAGAAGGGACAGACGGTCCTCATCCATGGCGGAGCGGGCGGCGTCGGGCACTTTGCCGTTCAACTCGCCAAGTGGCGCGGCGCGACCGTCATCACCACCGCCTCGGCGCCTAATCACGAGTTCCTCAAGGAACTCGGCGCGGACCAGGTCATCGACTACAAGACCCAGAAGTTCGAAGACGTGGTGAAGGACGTCGATGTCGTGTTCGACACGGTCGGCGGCGAGACACGCGAGCGTTCCTACGGCGTGATCAAGAAGGGCGGCTTTTTCGTCTCGATCGTCGGCCCGCCCGCACCAGACAAGCTCAAGGAGCACGGCATCCGCGGCAAGGCGTTCCTCGTCCAGCCGAACGGGGCCCAGCTTGCCGAGATCGCGGCGCTGATTGATTCTGGCGCGCTCAAGCCCACGGTGAGCCACGTGTTCCCGCTCGACCAGGCGGGCAAGGCGCACGAGCAGAGCCAGACCGGCCACACGCGCGGCAAGATCGTGCTCGAGGTCGTCCCGCGTTCGGAAGAGTCGCCCACACGGAAGCCGTAGCCTCCCCCGTCCGCTGTCCGCTGCTTTCACCATGCTGCTCGTGGACGCGTACAACGTGCTGCATGTTCAGGGAGTGCTCCCCGGGCACCTCGCGGGGATTGATCTCGATGGCCTCTCGAACCTGATATCGCTTTCGCGGTACGCCCGTGCGCGAGTCGTGCTCGTGTGCGACGGCGCCCCGGCCGGGGGTCACGCCAGACCTCCGCGGCAGGCGAGCGGACTCGCGAAGTCGGCCGGCGCGGCGTCCTCCCATGCCCGAGCCGCTGTCGAGATCGTGTACGCCGGCGCGGGGAACGACGCCGACTCGCTCATCGAGCGCATGCTCGAGCAGGATTCCGCGGCCCGACGCTGGACCGTGGTGTCGAGCGATCACCGGGTGCGGCGCGCCGCGGGCCGGGCCGGGGCGCAGACGCTCGACAGCGGGGCGTTTCTCAGGCAGCTCGCGCACGACGAAGGTCGGCCGGCAAAGGCTCCGGCGCCGAACGAGCGGCAGAAGATCCCGCTCGGGCAGATGGACGTGCAGTTATGGCTGCGGGAGTTCGGCGTCGATGTACGAGCCGCGGACCACGCCGCCGGCCGTGTGCTTGAAGTGGAATCGACGGTGCGGCCACCGGACATGGATCGTTCCCGCGACCGATCTGCGAAGCCCGGTTCGGCGGGTTCTCACCATCGGAAGCGCCCGGCAGCCTCGGAGCCGGGCGCTGATCGGCCGTCGCAACCGCTCTTTGATTCCGGTATTCGGCCCGAGCATGTTGATCCCGTGCTGATGGAACTACTGGCAGAAGTCCAGGGCATCTCACTGACGGACCTTGATATGAAGCGGTGGCTGGGCGAAATCCCGCCGCCGGCGCCACCGGGCATGTAACACCCGGAGATCGCCCGGCATCGGGGGCGGGGGCCACACAAGCCTCGTTTCGGCCGCTACTGTTTTCTCAGACGGGGCGGGGACAGCTTTCGAGGCGTCCCGAAGGAGCATTTGTGTCGCAACGAAAGCCATATGTCGGTGGAAACTGGAAGATGAACACCAACCGCACCACGTCGGCCGACCTGGCCCGTGGCGTGGTGGACGGACTGCGCGATGCGGCGCACGTGGATGTCGCGGTGTTCCCGCCGTTCCCCTACCTGCTCGCGGTCCGGGCCATCCTGCGCGACCGCAGCTCGTCCATCAAGCTCGGCGCGCAGGACGTGTACCCCAAGCCCGACGGCGCTTTCACCGGCGAAGTCTCCACGGAGATGCTCAAGGACTGCGGCGTCGAGGTCGTGCTCTGCGGCCACTCCGAGCGTCGGCACGTGCTCGGTGAGTCGGACGCCCACGTCAACGCGAAGCTCCGGGCCGTGCTCGATGCCGGGCTCGAGGCCATCCTGTGCGTCGGAGAAACGCTCGACGAGCGCAACAACGGGCACACCGACCCCGTGAACCAGCGCCAGGTCCGCGGTGGTCTCGCCGACGTCACCGGCGATCAGATCTCCCGCGTCACCATTGCGTACGAACCCGTGTGGGCGATCGGCACCGGCAAGACCGCCACGCCCGCGGACGCACAGGCAGTTCATGCCAACATCCGCAAGCTGATCGCGGGGATGTTCGGCCAGGACGCGGCCGAGCGGATCCGCATCATGTATGGCGGCTCGGTCAAGCCGTCGAACGCCGCCGACCTGTTCCTCAGCCCCGATATCGACGGCGGGCTGATCGGCGGGGCGTCGCTCAAGGTCGGAGAGTTCGTGCCCATCGTCCGGGCGGCGGCTTCGAAGTACACAACGCCGTGATCGATCCAGCACGGTGCCGATTTTGACACATGTGCGGCCTGCGCGGCCATCGAGTCCGCCCGCGCCCCGGTTCCGGTGGAGCAGCCTTGCCGTGATCGCGGGCAATTCGTACATCACCCCCGGCCCTGCGGTTTCCGCACGGCCCGGGGAGTACGTATGCGCACCAGCAGGTTCATGGCGATGGCGGCAGGGGTGGCGGGATTGATCGCGGCGGCCGCTCCGGCGAACGCGGGCGAGCCCGTGCAGACCTTCGGGAAGAAGTCCGCGCAACAGGCGCCCGAGCCCGCTGAATCCCGGCCGGCGTCCGAGCATCAGGTGCTGCCCGCGAAGCCTGTCGATACGCCGGGCGAATGCTCGGCGAAGTCGGGTAGCCCAGCGATGCCGTCGAGCGAACTGATGCCGGGCCGCCCGGATCAGGCGGCAGGCGCCGTCGCACCGGGCGGCAAGTCCAAAGCCAAGTCCGTTGCGTCGGCGAAGCACAAGGCCCACCGGCCCGACCGTGTGGCGCAGGCGGCGGCGCGGGCCAAGGCCGGCCCAGCCGCGGTACCGATGGCGTCGGCCGTGAGCGTTGGCAAGGGCAAGGCCGTGAAGGTCGGGGACGCCAAAGCGCCGGCTGTCGCGCCGGTGAAGGTGGAACCAAAGGTGGTCGCGGTGCCCAAGGCGGCGCCACCGAAGTCCGCCACGCCCAAGGCCGCGGTGCCCAAGGCGACGGTGGCGCCGAAGGCGGCGACGTCGAACGCTTCCGCGGCAAAGGCTGCCGCCGTGCGGCGGTGAGTGCCATCGTCAGGACGGGAAGCGACCCGCGTGAGCATCAGGCAGGCGTCGCCGCGAGTTCGGCCGCGGCGTCGGACAGGGCCGCTCGGAGCGTCCGCACCGCATCGAGGTATTCGGTGATCGGGAGGCGCTCGACGGGCGAATGGTCCAGGGCACTGTCCCCGGGTCCGTAGGCAACGATGGGGCACGACCAGGCCCGGGCGACGACGTTCATGTCGCTTGTTCCCGTCTTCTTCAGCAAGCGGGGATGGACCCCGCGTGCTCGGATGGCTCGCGTCATGCACTGCACAAGCCAGGATCGGGGGTCATCGACGTGGGCGTGCTCGTGGCCGGTAAACCGGGCTTCAACGCCTTCCCAGACCTCGTGGATGCGGGCCTCGACAGCCTCGGGGTCAACGCCCGGTGGCAACCGGAGGCCGATGTGCATCTCGGCTCGGTCGTGGAGCCCGTCGCTCGACGAGTTGATGGCTCTCAGCTTGCATTGCACGCGGTCGAAGACGCCGGCGTTTTGCGCGGCGAGCGAGCGGCTCAGCTCTTCGACGGCTTTCCAGCGGTCGAACGCGAGTTCGGCGGCGGTAGGCTCCGGGCCTGCCGAGTGCGCACCGTCGGTGATAATCGATGCATGCACGACGAGGCGGCCCTTGTAACCGATCGTGACCGCGCTTGAACCGCTGGGTTCGCCGATGATGCATGCTCGCGGGCTGAAGCGCCGGGCGGCGTGACGCGCGCCCCTGGAACTGGCGGCTTCTTCCTCGGTCGCGCCGATGACGATGACGCGGATGCCGGGCGGGATCGCCAGGCCCGCGGCCGCGACGGCAAAGGTCGCCAGCGACCCCTTGGCGTCGACCGATCCGCGGCCCCAGAGCTCGCCGTTCTCGATGCGGACAGGGATCGATCCGGGCACCGTGTCGATGTGGCCCAGGAGCACGATGTCGCGCCAGCCGGTGCCGGTGGATTCGCCGCTGAAGACGCCGACGGCGCTGCCGGAGTCGTCGACGTGCGCGTCCGCCCCGTGAGCCGCGAGCCAACTTGAGAGGTACGCCGCCGCGGCGCGTTCATCGCCGGAGACGCTGGGTATGGCGACCAGTTCGCTCAGGAGGGCCACGGCCTGATCGTCGCCGATCAGCGGGCCGCGGAGGGCGTGCCGGGGCGTGGTCGAGCCATCCATCATGCGAACACGGTTCCCTCGCCCGCGAGCGCCCGGGTGACCGGCGATTGCCCGCGAGCATCGCCGATGACGGCGCGGGTGACGCCGGCGATGACGGCTTCGGTGGCGGCGAGCACTTTCTTCTTCATGCGTCCCTGGGCGTAGCCCTCGGCCTGGGCGAAGTGGGGGCGCTTGATCTCGCGGATGAGCGACGATTCGTCGGGGAAGCTGCGGAGCAGGCCGGGAACGTTCGAGAGCAGGAGCAGCGACGATGCCCCGAGCGCCGCGGCGGTGGCGGCGGCGGCGCGGTCGGCGTCGATGTTGATGGGTTCGCCGGTGGTACTGAGCGCCGGCGGCGAGATGACCGGGACAAAGCCGCCGGCCACGAGCGTGTTGATGATCGCGGGGTTGACCGTGTCAACGGTTCCACTGAAGTCGTCGCGGATGATGCGGGTCACGCCGTTCTCGACGGCTCGGATCGCGTCCTTGCGCTTGCCCACCCACAGGCGGCCGTCGATGCCGGAGATGCCGACGGCGTTGATGTTCAGCCGCTGCAGCTCTTCGACGATCTTCTGGTTCAGGAGCCCGCGGCACGCCATCTGGAAGATCTCGAGCGTGCGCCGATCGGTCCGGCGGCTGGTGTGCCCGGAGGGAGACGTGAGGAAGACCGCCGGATGCCCGAGCTGGTCGGCGAGCTGCGTGGTTGCGTCCGACCCGCCGTGGACGATGACGACGCGCTCTCCGGATCGGACGAGCCCTGCGATATCCGAGCAGAAGGCGGCGGGCTCGATTCCAGCGGCCCCACCAAGCTTCACGACGATCATGCTCGACTCCAACTTCGTGAGACCGACGCACACAGGTCACGGCGTTCACAACGCGAAAGCACCACCAAGGGCCGCGCTCGTTCCATCATTGCACACTGACCGGTGAGCTCGTGCTCGCGCCGCCACGGATCTCCTCACGCCGGGTGCAGGCCGGGGAACGTCAGGCCGGTCGATTCCTCGAGCCCGAGCATCAGGTTTGCACACTGCAAGGCGGACCCGGCCGCACCCTTCATCAGATTATCGATCGCCGAGAGCACCACGACGCGGCGCGTGCCCGGCTCGATCTCCCAGCCGACGTCGCAGTAATTGCTCCCGCTGAGGATCTTGGGGTCGGGGTAGCGGTGCAGCCCGGTCTTGTCCTTGACCAGGCGGACGAACGGCTCGGCGCCGTAGGCCTCGCGGTAGAGCTTCCAGAGCTCCTTATCCTCGACCGGGCGTCGCGTGGTGACATGGGCCGTGCAGAGCACACCGCGGACGCGCTCGATGGACGTGACAGACATGTGGAGCGCAAAGGGGTTTGCCTCCGTCATGAGCTGCTCGGTGATCTCGGCCTGGTGCCGGTGGCCCGCGGGCGCGAACGAGCGCACGGCGCCGCTGCGCTCGGGGTGATGGCTCGACGCGGAGGATGAAGCGCCGCCCTCGGACGACCCGACCTTGAGGTCGGCGACGACCGACTCGATGAGCCCCGCCCGGGCCAGCGGGAGCAGGGCCAGGTTCACGGCGGTCGCGTTGCATCCGACGCCGGAGGCGAGCTTGCAGCCGCGGAGGCGGTCGCGCTGGAGTTCGGGCAGGCCGTACACGAAGCGGTCGCACCATGCCGGGGCGGGATGGTCACCACCGTACCACCGGCGGTGCAGCTCGGGCGACTTGATGCGGAAGTCCGCGGAGAGATCGACGATCCGCCCGGCAAGACTCTGCCAGCGCTCGATCTGTGACGACGCTTCACCGTGCGGCATGCAGAGAAAGAGCACGTCGCAGGGTTCGACCTGCTCGGGCGTGGTGAACTGGAGCTTCGTGCGTCCGCGCAGGTTGGGGTGCACGCTGTGAACGAACGACCCCGCCTGGCGGCGGCTGGTGACCTGCTTGACGCTGAACGCGGGATGGTCGAGCAGCAGGCGCAGCAGCTCGCCGCCGGTGTAGCCGGACCCGCCGACGATCGTCGCGGTGTATCGAGTCGGATCCATCACGCCGCACCCGTCGCGGAAAGCCGGTCGAACGCGGTTGCCTCGCCGCGCGTCACGACCACGGGCACGGGGCGCCCGGCACCGGCGGGCCGCTCGGCGACCGCGGCGACGTAATCGATCATCCGGCCGGGGATATCCACGCCGGTCGGTTCGATGCTGTTCCGGAACTCCATCGTGTGGTTGACTTCGCTTACCAGCAGCCCGCGATCGGGCGATTCGAGAAGGTCGATCGCGAGGATCCCGCCGCCCACGGCGTCCGAGGCCGCCCGGCACAGGTCGCGGATCCGCGGCGTGATTTCGAGCACCGCCGCTCGGCCGCCACGGGCGGTGTTGGTGATCCAATGGACGCTCGAGCGGACGATGCCCGCGATGGCCTCACCGCCGACCATGAACACCCGCAGATCGCGGTCGGGCTTGTTGACGTACTCCTGGACGTAGAACACCGAGTGCTGCACGCTGCCGAGGGTGGACTTGTGTTCCACGATCGCCTCCGCGGCGTCGCGATCGTTCACGCGCGCCAGCAGCCGGCCCCACGACCCCACCGTGGGCTTGAGCACCGCCGGGTAGCCCATGCGCTCGATCGCGGCGAGGGCCGACTCTGGATCGGTGGCGACGAGCGTCCGCGGCGTCGGCACGCCGGCGGCGGCCAGGCGGAGCGAGGTGGCGAGCTTGTCGCCGCACGTCTCGATGACCGTCGAGGCGTTGACGCAAGGCAGGCTGAAGGCCTCCAGGCAGCGGACGGCGGTGAGGGCTTCGGTCTGGCTGATGCAGCGCTCGAGGAACGCGTCGTATCGCCGCCACGGCCCGGGGTCGTGGATGTCGAAGACCGCCTGGCGGACGTCGATGACGTCGTGATCGATGCCGCGGCCGGCGAGTCGGTCGATGAGGAGCTTCTCCTCGACGCGGATGCGTGATGTCAGCAAACCGATTCTCATGCGGTCAACTCCAGTTGGGGCCAGTGCCTGCGCCGTCGCCCGCTCACTCGCCCCAGTCTTCCTGGACCTGCGGGGCAAGCTCGAGGCGGAGCGGCGTGGTGGCCGTGACCTCGAGCTCGGCGCTGCAATCGCCGCAGCGGAGGACCTCGCCGCGGATCACCGTGCGGGTGACGGTGATCGACCCGGCGCACTCGGGGCATTCGCTTGACGTGGGGCTGGCGGTGGGCGTGTGGGACATGTCGTTGGCTCCTTGTGAATTCCCTGGAAGGACGGCGAACAATGAAAAAACCCGCCGAACGGTCGGCGGGTCCTTGAACACGCGGGGAATACTCGGTGAGTTCCGCTACGCGCCCGTGAGGACAGCCGACCCGGTGGGGCCTTTGGCTTTCGTCACTTTGAGCGCTTTGCTCGCCACCGCGGCGGTGTTGCACGCGGACGTCAGGGCGAGAATGGCGGAACGGGCAGAAACCATGAGCAGCAACGGTAGAAAGGCACCCTCTCCAGATCAAGTTCGGACGCGGGGAGGCCGGATCTGGGGGTGAATGCTCTAGGTCCGCACCGCGATGAGGTCGACGACGGGCGGCAGGAACATGAAGGCATCGCGGCTCGCCGACGCCTCGTGCCACACCGTCATGAACTCGTCCGCTTCGTGCTGGTTGATGAAGCCGCCCGCCACAAGCCGGGGCACGTACACCTTCCAGAACGAGTCCGGCCAGTGCCAGATCTGGTCCTGGGGACGGGCCACGCGCTGGTTCAGCGAGAGGTGAGTCACCTTGAACCCGTTCCTGGCCAGCATCTCAGGAACAACGCCCATGATGTCCGGATTTCCCCCATGGTCGCGGAAACTCCGGCCGACGGCCCGGATCACCCGCGAGAACTCGTCCCGCTTTGGCGCCAGGGTCATGGTCTCGTAATTGAAGTAGTCCTGGATCGCGACGCGGCCGCCGGGCTTGACGACCCGAGCAAGCCCTTCGATCACCCGCTCGGGCTGGCGCAGGAAGCAGAGCACCCACCGGGCGTAGGCGACATCCACGCGCCCGGACCAGTCCACCAGCAGCGTGTCGAGTTCCTGCACGTCGCCCAGGATCCGGTCGACGTTGTCGAGGCGCTTGGCCTTGGCCTGATCGGAAACCTGGTGCAGGTACGACGCGGATTCGTCCACGCACAGCACGCGGCCGCCGGCGCCGACGATCTGCGCGAGGTCCATCGACGCGTGGCCCGGCCCGCACCCGACGTCGAGCACCGTCTGGCCCGGCGCCACCACCGCGCGCTCCCACAACTGGTGCGCCGACGCCGACCACAGGCGGTGCTGGAGGCCAAGCCGCACCGATTCTTCGGCGTGCGTGCCGAGCACGTACTCGCGTTCGTCGGCGCGAGCGCTTTTGACGGATGCCGCGTTGGACATGAGACGGAATATTAGGCGCTGAAGCCCAGTGCGCCCTGATGAGCATTCCGTGCCGCCGCGTGCGCCCCGGCTTGCCCCGGAGTCCGGACGATCACACGATTGGCACCGGCGCATTCCGGACAAGAACGACCCTCTCGCGATCGCACCATTGGCCCAGCCCTCATCAGATCCGCCGGCTTCGGTTGTTGAACAGCCCGCGGCCGAAGATGCGCCGGGCGGGTTCATCTCCGGCGCCGTGGGGTACTTCTCGGCGGGGCGGTTCCACCCGATGGCGCGGCCCAGCTACAGGGTCGAACTTGTCACGGTGCTGTTCTTTTCGATCACGCTCGCGGTGGTGGACAACGCGTTCGTGAGCGTGTACGTGAAGCAGACGTTCGCGGGCGTCGCCCCCGACGTGCTGCTCAACTTCGTGGTCGCGCTGGTGGGCTCGGCGTCTGAAATCGCCAACATCCTGTCGTTCTTCTGGGTGTCGATGAGCCACGGCGTCCGGAAGGTTCCCTTCATCAACGGCCTGCAGATCGCGGTCGTGGCGCTGGTCGCGGCGCTGGCGGTCGTGCCGCACTCGGTGGGGGGGTTGCTGGTCTTCGCGAGCCTCATCATGCTGGCCCGCGTCGCGTGGTCGGGGATCATCCTCCTCCGCCCGACCGTGTGGCGAGCGAATTACAGGAAGGACCGCGCATCGGTCGTCGGCCGCTTCTCGTCCATCCAGCAGTTCCTGGTTGCGTCCGTGGGGATGGTGCTGGGGTTCTGGCTCGACCGCGTGCCCGATCTTTTCGAGGCCGCCGCGCCCGCCGCCGCGCTGCTGGGGCTTGTCGGGGTGCTCGCGACGCGCAAGCTACGGATTCGGCGGGAGAGATCCCTGCTCGCCGACGAGCAGCACCCCGAGCGTCGCCGCCGTGTCGGCCGCCCGTGGCAGGGGCCGGCGATCGTGTGGCGCGTGCTCCGCCAGGATCGGCGGTTTGCTCAGTTCATGATCTGCATGTTCGTGCTCGGCTTCGGGAACATCATGGTCGGGCCGATGCTCGTCATCGCGCTGCGCGACCAGTTCGGCTTCGGGTACTTCGGGAGCCTGCTGGTGACGTCGGCGGTGCCCTACTTCCTGATGCCCCTGGCGGTGCCGCTGTGGGCGAGGTTCCTGGATCGCGCCCACGTGGTGCAGTTCCGATCGATCCACAGCTGGAGCTTCTGCGGATCGGCGCTGTTCTTCCTGCTCGCCGTCGTGCTCGACGCGCCGGCGCTCCTCTTTGCCGGGTCGATCCTGCTCGCGATCGGGTACGGCGGCGGCACGATCGCGTGGAACCTCGGGCACGTGGATTTCTCGCCCCCGGCGGAGACGTCGCAGTACATGGCCACGCACGTGACGCTCAACGGGGTCCGCGGGCTGCTCGCCCCGCTCCTGTCGGTCGCGCTGTACGAGCGTCTCCGAGCCTGGGATCTGCCTGTGTCCACCTCGGCCGCGATCGTGCTGCTGATCGCCTTCGTGCTCTCGTGCGCGGGCGGGGTGGGGTTCATCCTGCTCCAGCGTTCGATGGCCAAGGCCGGCCCGTTCAAGCGCCGGGCGGCGTGATCGGCGGCCAGGCTTGCACCCTCCGGCCGGCCCCGGCTGGGTCTACGCTGCTGGAGTGGGTTCTTGTGCCGTCCAGGCGTGTCGGAGGGTTCCATGACACTCGCTCCCGTCCAGTCGTACATGGCCGATCAACGGATCGACGCGTGGCTCGTCTTTGACTTCCGCAACAACAACCCCGTGCTCGCCCCGATCCTCGGGGCGACGCTGCACCTGACGCGCCGCGTGTTCTGGCTGCTGCCCGCCAGGGGTGAGCCCACGCTGCTGTGCCATTTCATCGACGAGGCGAGCTTCAAGCGGGCCGGCGTGCCATACCGCACCTACGGGACCTGGCAGGGCATGCAGGAGACGGTGCGCGGCCTGCTGGCGCCCTACCGCCGCGTCGCGATGGAATACTCGCCGGGCGGCGCACTGCCGACGGCGGGCGTGGTGGACGCGGGCACGATCGAGTTCATCCGGTCGGCTGGCGTCGAAGTGTGCAGCTCGGCCGACCTCGTGCAGCTCTACGCCGCGGCGTGGCGCGAGAAGGGACTCGAATCCCACCGCCTCGCCATCGGCCACTGCGACCGGATCGTGCAGGAGGCGTTCTCGTTCCTGGGCCAGCGGCTGAAGGCGGCCGGGTCCGCAACCGAGCTCGAGATCAAACAGTACATCCTCGACCAGTTCAAGCGCTCGGGCATCACCACCGACTCGGGGCCGATCGTCGCCGTCAACGGCAACGGCGCGGATTGCCACTACGAGCCGGATGAGAAGGTGCACGCGGTCATCCGCCCGGGCGATTGGGTGCTCATCGACCTGTGGGCCAAGCAGCCCGGCGACGCCACGGTGTACGGCGACATCACGTGGACCGGGTTCTGCGGGACGAAGGTGCCCGACGAGCACATGAAGGTCTTCCGGACCGTGCTCGGGGCCCGCGATGCGGCGGTGGCGGCGGCCCAGGCCGCGTGGCAGCGCTCGCAGGCGGGCGGCGCGCCGGGGGAGGGTTGGATGCTCGACGACGCGGCACGGAAGGTGATCATCGACGCGGGCTACGAGAAGCACATCAAGCACCGGACGGGCCACTCGCTCAGCCCGGGGACGCCAGGGGCCCACGGCATCGGGATGAACCTCGACAACATGGAAACGCACGACACCCGGCGGATCATGCCCGGGACGGGGTTCACGGTCGAGCCGGGCATCTACCTCGACGGCAGGTTCGGCGTGCGGAGCGAGGTGAACGTGTATGTCGACCCGCAGAAGGGCCCGGTGGTGACGGGCGCGATTCAACGCGACCCCGTGATCATCGGTTGAGCCCATGACGCTGAAGTACCACCCCGCGCCGGTGCCTGATGAAAAGCCGGCGCGAGTACGCAGGGCCCGGCGAATCCGATGGATGCCCGTCGTCGTCGGCAGTGCGCTCCTCGGGGCAATGATCGGCGTGCCCGTCGCTGTGGTGCTGTCAACATCCGCCATGAATTCGGTTCTTGTCGTTGTTGGGATCGCGGCGGCCTCGGTCGCCGCAGGTGCGATGCTGCGCCGAGGGGACTGGAATAAAGCGCAGCGTGTTCGATGCAAGCTGTGCGGGCAGGAGGTCTCGAGCGAGATTCGAGTTGACGCAGGGCGGGACAACGCCCGGCGCCGATGCCCGGAATGCGGGCAGTAACGGCCAGCCCGAGCATGCTCGGCTGAACGGCCCTGCGGTGTCTGCGATGGCGGCTGCCGGGTTCCCACCTTGACGTGGAACCGCCGGAGATTGTGAAACCGGTCGTGCTCGGCGGGGTATCACAGGGGTGCACGTCTCCTTCGCCATCCCGGCGCACAACGAGCAGGGCTTCTGCCCGCGACGCTCGACGCGATCCACGACGCGGCGAGGCGGCTGAAGCTCGAGTACGACATCGTCGTCGCGGACGACGGGTCGACCGACAACACGGTGCGGGTGGCTTGCGACCACGGGGCGAGTGTTGTGTCGATTCAGGCCCGGCAGATCGCCGCGGCTCGGAACGCGGCTGCCCGGGCCTCGACCGGCGAGGTGCTGATCTTCGTCGACGCGGACACGCGCGTGACGCCCAGCGCCGTCGAGGAGGCGATCGACGCGATGCACCGGGGCGCCGCGGGTGGTGGGGCGATGATCACGTTCGACGGCCCGGTGCCGTGGTGGGCGAGCGTGATGCTCGCGCCCCTGGTGATCGGCTTCCGGCTCTTCAAGTACACCGGCGGTTGCTTCCTCTTCTGTACGCGACGCGCCTTCGACGCCGCCGGCGGGTGGGACGAAACCCTCTTCGCGAGCGAAGAAATCGAGATGGCCCGGCGGCTAAAGAAACTCGGCCGCTTCGTCATCGTCAAGTCCACCGTCATCACGTCCGGCCGAAAGCTGCGGACGTACACGGGCGGCGAGGTGTTCCGGGCGTTCCTGCGCATGGGCTTGTCGCCGCGGACAGCCGTCAAGTCGCGCGACAAGCTCGGTCTGTGGTACGACCCGAGGCGCGAGGATCCGCTCAGCTCGGACGCGCCGGGTCGTGCGTGAGGATGTACGCGCCGCGGTACAGTGTTGCCGCCAACCAATGGAACTCACGCCACTCCGCTACTTCCGGGCCATCGTCAACGCCGGGCATATGACCCGAGCGGCTCGGGAACTCGGCGTTACCCAGCCCGCCCTCTCCGCGGTCGTCAAGAAGCTCGAGGCGGAAGTGGGGGCCGAACTGCTCCACCGGACCGGCCGCGGCGTCGAGCCGACCGATGCCGGACGCGTGCTCCTCGCCCATGCCGAAGACGCCATCCGAGCCGCCGAGTCGGGGGTCAAGGCGGTCCGCGAGCTGCTCGGCCTTGAACGCGGGTCGATCCGCGTCGGCGGCGGCGCCACGGCCACGGCGTACATCCTCCCGCCCGTTGTGTCGACGGTCCGCAAGAAGCACCCGGGCCTGCGATTTTTCGTTCGCGAGGCGGGCTCCGCGCAGGTCGCGCAGGCGGTGGCGAGCGGCGAACTCGATCTTGGCATCATCACGCTTCCGGTCCCCAAGCACATGGCGGCGGACCTCACCGTCGTACCCCTGGTGCAGGACGAACTGCGGCTGATCACGCCGGCCGGGCACCCGCTGCGCTCGCGCCCAGGGCGAGGAGACAAGCCCGAGACGCCGCGCCGAGCCATCGATCGGCGGAAGCTCCCGGCATCGCCGCTCGGCGCGGATGCGGTGCTTCCCACCCGGCGGCCGGGCCCGCCCGGCACCTTCGCGTGGGTTGATCTCGCGGGCGAGCCGTTCGTGGCGTTCGAGGCCGGGACGGCGGTCCGGGCGATCATCGATGACGCGGCCCGGGCGGCGGGCGTGACGCTCAGCGTGGTGATGGAGCTGCGTTCGATCGAATCCATCAAGCGCATGGTCGCGGCGGGGATCGGCGTGGCGCTCGTCTCGCGCTTTGCGCTGAGCGAGGGCGAAGGCCTGCTGTGCGGCGACCAGCCGCTGCGCCGCCAGCTCGGGCTCGTCCGCCGTAAGGACCGGACCGCGCCCGTCGCGACGACGCAGTTCGTCCAGTCGCTGACGAAGTGGGCGGCCGGCCGGTAGCCCGCGGCGGCTGGTCATAAATACAAATAATGTCGTGTCTAATCATGATCGATTCGATTCATGCCTTCCGCGGGCTAGGGTTGTGCGTCGGAGAGCCCGCCCCGGGCGAGCGACCCGGCGAACCCGCACCGGCCATTGGGAGCCCATCATGCCCGCCCCCCGCAACCCGTTCAATTCCCGAAGCACCCTCAAGACCGCGCACGGCACGTACACCTACTTCGCGCTCGACGCCCTGAGCAAGGCCGGCATCGGCCACGTCAACAAGCTCCCCTATTCGATCAAGGTGCTTCTGGAGGCGATGCTCCGCAACGTGGACGGGTTCATCGTCACGCAGGACGACGTCGCGGGGATGGCGAACTGGAACGCCAGGAACCCGGTCAAGGAGGAGTTCCCCTTCATGCCCGGCCGCGTGGTGCTGCAGGACTTCACCGGCGTGCCCTGCGTGGTGGACCTTGCCGCCATGCGCGAGGCGATGAAGAGCCTCGGCGGCGACGCGAACCTGATCAACCCACTCGTCAAGTGCGACCTGGTCATCGATCACTCGGTCCAGGTGGACGCCTTCGGGAGCAACGTCGCCCTCACGATCAACGCGCAGAAGGAATTTGAGCGCAACACCGAGCGCTACGAGTTCCTCAAGTGGGGCCAGCAGTCGCTGACCAACTTCTCCTGCGTCCCGCCCGCGACGGGCATCGTGCACCAGGTCAACCTCGAGTATCTCGCCAAGGGCGTGCTGACGCAGCAGGACAAGGAAACGGGCGAGACCGTGGCCTATCCGGATTCGTGCGTCGGCACCGACTCCCACACGACCATGGAAAACGGCCTGGGCGTCGTCGGCTGGGGCGTGGGCGGCATCGAGGCCGAGGCGGTCATGCTCGGCCAGCCCATCTACATGCTCACCCCCGAGGTCATCGGCTTCCGCCTCAAGGGCAAGCTGCCCGAGGGCACGACGGCGACGGACCTGGTGCTGACGGTCACCGAAATCCTCCGAGCCAAGGGCGTGGTGGACAAGTTCGTCGAGTTCTGCGGCGAGGGCCTCGCGGCCCTGTCGGTCCCCGACCGCGCCACCATCGCGAACATGGCGCCCGAATACGGCGCGACCATGGGCTTCTTCCCCGTCGATCAGGCCACCCTCGATTACCTGCGCTTCACCGGTCGTGACGAAGCCACGGTGTCCCTCGTCGAGGCCTACTGCAAGGCCAATGGGCTGTTCTGGACGCCCGGTTCACCCGAGCCGGAGTTCACCGACCTCCTCGAACTCGATCTGTCGACGGTGCAGCCGTCGCTCGCGGGTCCCAAGCGCCCGCAGGACCGCGTCCTGCTCTCGCAGATGAAGGCCCGCTGGCTGCGCGAGCTGGCCGACTCCTTCGGGAAACCCACCAACGCCGAGATCACCAACCAGGACCGCTGGGCGGACGAGGGCGGCGAATCCGGGCGCGTGAAGGCGCCGGGCCAGACCATGCCCGCCGTCAACGTCGCGAGCACGGGCACGCCCGCTCCCGCGACAACCGCGGCGACGCAGGGCGGGCTGGCGGGCTCCTCCGGCACCCTCGTGAAGGAATCGCCGGGCACCCCTGTCGAGCTCGACGGCCGTCGCTTCCGCATGTTCCACGGTGACATCGTGATCGCCGCCATTACCAGCTGCACCAACACCAGCAACCCCGACGTGCTCATCGCCGCGGGTCTGGTCGCTCGGAAAGCCCGGGCACGCGGCCTGACCAGGCGGCCGTGGGTCAAGACCAGCCTCGCCCCCGGCTCCAAGGTCGTCACCGCGTACCTGGACCGTGCCGGCCTCTCCGACGACCTCAACGCCCTGGGCTTCAACACCGTCGGCTACGGCTGCACCACGTGCATCGGTAACTCCGGGCCCCTGCCCGCCGAGATCGAGGGCGCCATCAAGCAGGGCGACCTGGTCGTGGCGAGCATCCTCTCGGGCAACCGCAACTTTGAGGGCCGCGTGCACCCGGCCGTCAAGGCCAACTACCTCGCCAGCCCGCCGCTGTGCGTCGCCTACGCGATCGCCGGAACGGTGAACATCGACCCGCTCACAGAGCCCCTGGCGATCGACAAGGACTCCAAGCCCGTCTTCCTCCGCGACCTGTGGCCGACGTGGCAGGAGGTGCAGGCGGTCAAGGCCCAGTGCCTGACGCCCGAGCAGTTCCGCAAGGAATACGCCAACGTGTTCAGCGGCAACCCGACCTGGAACGCCGTTCCCGTGTCGCGGAGCGAGCTCTACAACTGGAACCCGTCGAGCACGTATATCCACAAGCCGCCGTTCTTCGAGGGCATGTCCGCGGTTCCGGGCAAGCCCCAGCCGATCCAGAACGCCCGCGTGCTCGTGTATGTCGGCGACTCGATCACGACCGACCACATCTCCCCGGCCGGCGACATCGCCGAGAACTCCCCCGCCGGCGAGTACCTCAAGGGCCTGGGCATCCGCAAGGCCGACTTCAACAGCTACGGCACCCGTCGCGGCAACGACCTGGTCATGCTCCGCGGCACGTACGCCAACGTCCGCGTCAAGAACAAGCTCGCCGTCGACCCCGTGACCGGCAAGGTCCGCGAGGGCGGGTGGACGCGGGACATGTCAAAGGCCGGCGGCGGCAAGATCGACTGGATCTTCAACGCCTCCAGGCACTACAAGGCCGAAGGAACGCCGCTGATCGTCCTCGCCGGCAAGGACTACGGCATGGGGTCGTCGCGCGACTGGGCCGCCAAGGGAACGCTTCTGCTGGGCGTCCGAGCGGTCATCGCCGAAAGCTTTGAGCGCATCCACCGCTCGAACCTGGTCGGCATGGGCGTGCTCCCCCTGTGCTTCATGGAAGGCCAGAACGCCCCGTCGCTGGGCCTCACCGGGTCGGAAACCTTCGACATCGATCTGCCGGTCTCGGCCGAGGGCCTGGTCGAGCCGCGCTGCGAAGTGAGGGTGACCGCTCGCGGGGCCGACGGCAAGCACACCGTGTTCACCGCTCGGTGCCGCATCGATACGCCCGTGGAAGCCGAGTACTACCGCAACGGCGGCGTGCTGCACACCGTCCTGCGCAGGCTGCTGGCGACCAGCCGCAAGCCCGTCGGCGTGTGAGAGTTCTCGCAGGATCCACCCTTCTTCAACGCCGGTCCACTTTGGGCCGGCGTTGTATCTTTTGGACCGCACATGTGATACGCTCGCCTTTGACGGCCGGCAGGCAACGTGAATCCTGCAAAAACCGGGCCGATATCACCAGAAGCCTTGAGGGGTCTGAGAGATGCGATATGAGTACTACGCGATTGTCCGAGGCCATCGATGCTTTGATACGGCAGTTCTTGCGGCAGAATGCCGGTTATGCCCCGCTAATTGCGGATATTGCTGATCACGTCGCCAGGCTCGCCCGCGGCATCGAGCCCGCGCCCGGTGACCGTCCTGTAGAACCCACGCCCGCCGTTCCCGCCGCGACCCCGCCGCCGGTGGTCGAGCGTCCCGAACCGCCCGCGACCAGGCTCGCCCCGCCGCCGGCGGCGAAAGCCCAGCGGCCCGCATTAACGCCGCTGGCGAGCGGATACGTCCCGCTGAAGCTCGCCGACGGGGAAGTCACGCACGTGCGCGTCGCGGGCACGGGCGCCGACATCGCGGCCGCCCGCAACTCGCTGCAGGACGCCGGGGCGGACGACGGTGACCAGGAACTCCGGCGGTTCCACCCGCCCGACCTCGAGCTGATCGCGACCCGTTCGCTGCTCAAGGCCCAGGCGTGCCGAGCCTCGCTCGCCCGGCGCGCGGCGCCCGCCGCGGATGAGCCCGACCACAACCGCGCCATCGGCGCGCTCATCGCCCAGGGCAAGCAGCTCGACAACTGCTACCTGTGGATGGTGAACCGGTCCAAACCACAGCCCAGCGATGCGGCCCTCACGATGATCGCCGCCGCGTACGAGAACCTCGCGTCGGCGGCTCGTTTGTGCCAGCGAGTGCCGCGCGGCTCCCGGCCGGACCGCCGCACGACCGCCCTGGGCCTGCTCGCCGAATCTCAATCGGCCTTGAGGGTGCTGCTCGAAGACACCTGGCTCACGCAGGCCGATCGCGACCAGGACGATGCGTTCCGGTACCTGGACGAGAGCACGAGCTACGAGCAGCTGTTCATCGCGCGGCACATGAAGCTCAGCGATCCGGCGGATCCGGCCGCGTGGCCGAACCTGCAGGCTCGGTTGGCGTCATTCATGCAGGAGGTGGCGGCGGACGAGGACTCGCAGCGCAAGCTCAGGACGCTCGTCACCAAGGTCCGCCACCACGCCCGCCGACTGATCGCCCACCCTGGCGACGACGCCGACCACGACTGGAGCCGGATCGACGAAGCCCTGGAAGGGCTCCTCAAGGCCGGGCGCGGGCGCGATCCGGACGTCGTCGAGGTTCTCAGGAGTGCCGCGGCCGCTTCGCCGCCGCCCGCGCGGTTCACGGCGGTGAGCCGTGCGCTCGCGGCCGAACGCCAGGACGAAAGCCCGCCGGTTCCGGAATCAGCGCCCGATAAGTACTCCGAGGAAGTGCTCCGTGTCCGCGCCATGCTGAGCGGCGCTCGCTGCGTCATCATCGGCGGGGAACGGCGCGAGGATGCCGCCCGTCGCATCCGCGACGCGTTCGAGCTTGCCGACGTTGACTGGGTCTCGCTCACCGAGCACGGCAGCACCGCCGCCGCCGAAGCGCCCATACGCCGGCCGGAGACCCGGCTCGTGCTGGTGCTGATCCGGCTCGTCGGCCACCTGCACGCGGAAGAGGTCGCCGAGTTCTGCGACCGGCACGGGAAGCCCCTCGTGCGTCTGCCCGCGGGGTACAACCCCGAGCGGATCGCCGCCGAAGTCATCGAACAGGTGAGCCACCGCCTGTCGCAGGCGGCGCGGTAAGAACGAGGGTCGGTCGCCAACGACCGCTCGGAATGCAAGCGGATTTCAGCCCGCGGCCGGGCCGATCGTTTCCAGTTGGCCGAGCACAAGCCCGTCGTGCGCCAGGCGAATCCCGTCGGGAAGTTCCGCGTTCGTCTGGGCGTGGGGGAGGTCGTGGGACATGTGGACGAAGTAGGTCTCTTCGGCCCCGACATTCTCGGCCACCGTCACCGCCTCGTCGACGCACAGGTGTGTCTGGTGCTTGCGGTGGCGCAGCGCGTCAAGCACCAGCGTCTTCAGCCCCCTGAGGTGCTTCCACGTCTCCGGCGGAATGCCCGAGACATCCGTGCAGTACGCGAGCGGAAGACGGGATTCGGCGGCCGCGCTGGCCTTGTCGAGCACGTCAAAGCGGTAGCCCAGGATGCCGAGCTTGCCGTGCAGGATTCTCAGGGGCGTGACGCGGAGACCGTAAAGGTCAAAGGGCTTCTCCGGCTCGATCTGGTACGGGATCAGCGACGCCACGAAGCTGTCGTTCACGTTCTTGTCTTTGTCGAAGATGTGCGCAAAGACGCGGCGCAGGTCGCCCATCGTCTTGGCCTCCGCGTAGATCGAGATCGGGGTCTTCTGCACCGCGTTGAAGCGTCGGACCTCGTCGAGGCCGAAGGTGTGATCGACGTGGTTGTGCGTGAACAGGATCGCGTCGCAGCGGCGTAGCCGCTCGCGGAGTGCCTGGGCCCGAAGATCGGGGCTGGTGTCGATGAGGATGACGCGCTCGTGGCCCTGGGGGTCGATCAGGTGCAGGAACGCGCTGGTCCGCGTCCGGTGATCGCGCGGATCCGCGCTGGAGCACACCGGGCAGTCGCAGCCGATGGCCGGTACGCCGGCCGACGTTCCGGTGCCCAGGAACACGAATCGCATGACATAGCCTATGCACAGTCAGCATTCGTTCGGCATCGGATGACCGCCGGGATCGACGAACGTCCGTGCCCGGCGGACCAGAGACTTCCTAACATCGCCATCATGACGACCACGCACTCTGATCCTGAAGCACGCCTGTCCCAGCTCGGGCTCACGCTGCCCGCGGCCCCCAAGCCTGTGGCCGCGTACATCCCGACTCGGCGGACCGGCAACCTGGTCTTTGTTTCGGGGCAGGTGCCGGTGGTGCCCGGGCCCGACGGGAAGCCGCAGGCGATGGCCCGTGGGCCCGTCCCCAGCCAGGTGTCGATCGAAACAGCCCAGCAGTGCGCCCGGCAGTGCGTGCTCAACGGCCTGGCCGCCCTCAAGGCCGCGGTCGGCTCGCTGAACGCGGTCAAGCAGGTCGTTCGCGTCGGCGTGTTCGTGTGCTCGGACGCCGGGTTTGCCGACCAGCCAAAGGTCGCCAACGGCGCGAGCGAGCTACTGGTCGAGATCTTCGGTCCGGCGGGGCAGCACGCCCGAGCCGCGGTTGGGTCCATCGCGCTGCCCCTGGGCGTGCCCGTCGAGATCGAGTTCCTGTTCGAGATCGACAGCGCCTGCGCCTCCTGATCGGTGGACATGTCCAAGTCCCGACCCGGCACAAGCTCCAAGGCCCCGCCAGCGGCTGAACGCATCCTCATCGTGCGGCCCAGTGCGCTCGGCGATGTCTGCCGATCCGTCCCGGTGCTCGCCAGCCTTCGCCGGGCCTACCCCGCCGCACGCATCGACTGGATCGTCCAGGATTCCTTCGCCCCCGCCATCGCGCACCACCCGGCGTTGACGAGCGTCATCGCCTTCCCGCGAAACGAGTTCGGGCGGATGGCCCGGCGGATGCGCTACGGCCCCATCCTTCGCTGGATGAGTGAACTCCGCCGCCGGCATTACGACCTGGTGCTGGATTGCCAGGGCCTGGCTCGGTCGGCGATATTCACATGGGCGACTCGGGCCCCGCGGCGGATCGGCTACGCCAACGCGCCCGAAGCGGCGTGGCTTGCCTACACCACGCTCAGCCGGGCCGACATGGACATGCACGCGGTCGACCGGATGCTCAGCCTCGTCTCCGCGGCGGGGGTCGATCCGGTCCGTGACATGCGCCTCTACCCCGATCCGGACGAGGCCAGAGCGCTCGAAGGCCAGATCGGGCCCGAGCCCTTCATCATCATCGCTCCGACCTCCCGCTGGCCCGGCAAGAGATGGCCGCAGCAGCGGTTCATCGACGCCGCTCGCGCGATGCTCGACGCGGGCGTGCGGCGGGTTGTCGTCGTCGGGGCGCCGTCCGAGCGTGACCAGTGCTCGGGGTTGATTGAGCTCGCCCGGTCCGACCCGCGCATCATCGATCGCGTCGGCGCGACCACCGTCGGCGGACTGCTCGCGCTCGTGTCGCGATCCACGGCCGTGCTCTGCAACGACTCCGCCGTGCTCCACATGGCCGTCGGGCTCGAAAAGCCCCTGGTCGCTCTCTACGGGCCGACAAGGGTCAACCGTGTCGGCCCGTACCGCCGCGATGCCGACGTCATCCAGCACGTCCGGGAATCCGACCGCCTGGACCACAAGAACGACGCCGCGGGCACGGCCCTCATGGAACGCATCACCGTCGCGGAGGTCGTCGAGGCGGTCCTCCGGCGTTACCGGTCCGTCGTGTGACCGCCACCCGGTACAGACCGTGCCGCACGCGGCCCTTCCCGGGTCGTGCGATGAACTCACCGACACCGCAGACCGATCGTTGATGCGAGTCCACGAGCGGAGCCCACCGTGCCTGCAAGCCGATCCCGAACCGAGCGATGGCGTGACTGTCTGCACCAGGTCTTTGAGCGCAACGGCGGCATCGAGCTGTCGCTGCGCCGCGACTCTCAGGGCGCCCCGCAGGGGTCCGACCTGGTATGGCGCGTCCGGCTGCTCGGCGTGACCGACGACGCCGTGCTGGTCGAAGCACCCAACGCGCTGGGCCGGTCGCTCGTGCTGGAGCCTGGCACCGAGCTGATCGCCGCCATGGCCATCGGCCAGAACCGCTGGATGTTCCACACGACGGTGACCGGCGTCGACCGCATGTGCCGCGGCCGCGGCGCCATCGACCAGTCCGCGCTGCGGCTGACGATGCCCGACCACGTCGAGCGCTGCTCCCGCCGGTCGTTCTACCGCATGTCCACGGCGCAGCTCACACTGCCGTCGGTCGAGTGCTGGGCGCTGCGCGATCCCGCCTCGGCGATCGCTCCCGAAGTCGCCAACCGTTCGTTGATCCAGGACCTTCAGAACCAGGACATCTCGGGCATCCGTGCGCCTGACGCCTCGGAAACGCTCCTGCCCGACGTCGGCCCGATGTTCCATGCGCGCCTGGTCAACATCGGCGGCGGCGGCGCCGGCCTGGTCATCGACCGATCCGATGCCGCCGGCCTCGACTGCGTGCGCAACCTGTGGCTCCGCATCGACCTGCGGCCGGAAATCCCGGCGCCCATCGCGATGACCGCGCGGTGCGTGCACACGCACATCGACAGCGCGCAGAACACCTACGCCGGCCTGGCCTTCGACTTCGCCCACAACCCCGGCCACCGCGATTTCGTCGTCTCGCAGATCACTAGATACGTCGAGGCCGTGGTCGCTCGCCGAGCACCGGCATCCAAGGCCGCGTAGCCCGGCCGGCGGGATCAACACCGATCATCAGGAAAGACCCGGCGCGATGCCGGGTTTCTTTTCGTTCGCCCCGGGCGTCGATCAGCAGCCGGCTTCGAAGGCGACCACGAACGCGTTGAAGTCCTCGATGTCGACGAATCCCGTCCCGTCGAAGTCCGCGTCGTCGCCTCCCAGCTCAAACGCCTGGACGAACGCGTCGTAGTCCTCGATGTCCACGAAGCCCGAGCCGTCGAAATCGGCGGGACGGTACGTCTCGAACCACGCCGACCCCGGCGTCGAGGCCGTCGACCCCGCCGAGTTGGTCGCCGTCACGCCCCAGTAATACTCCGAGCAGGTCGACAGCGTCGCCGCGGGCACCACCACCGACGTGGACGACGTCACGGTCGTCCACACCGGCGAGCTCAGCGATGAATCCGTCGCGATCTTCACGATGTAGCTCGTGGCGCCGGTTGACGCGCTCCAGCTCAGTGCGGGCTCCACCGCAACGCCCAGCGAACCGTCCGCCGGCGAAACCAGCGTGAACGGGCCCGGCGCGGTCACCGCCGGCGGCAGGATCAGGTCGATGATGACCGGCCGGTGGTCCGATGCCGACGAGCTCACCAGCGCGGGGCTCCCCGTGAAGCCGATGCACTCGGGCGGGAACGTGCCCCCGCCGCCCGCGATCGTCCCGGAATTGAAGATGAACGCACGGCGGAGCGTCGCCACCGAATCCTGCCAGCACAGGTAGTCGAGCTTGCTCGACGACTGCGTGCTGCGGTTGTTCGTGAACGGGTCGCGGGCATCGTCGTACGTGCTGTCGGACCGGTCGCGGTCGGTGCCGTCGGATCCGGCGAGAAACTCGGCCGCCGTCATCCACCGAGCCGGACCGTCTCGCCCGTTCGAGTTCTCGTCCTCGTTGAAGTCGCCGCCCCACACCGCCGGGGTGGTGGACGAGAGGATCGACGTCGCCCCGGCGTCGTAGATGCGGTTGCGCGGGTCGGGCGTCGATCCGCCGCCGCCGTTGAACAGGTAATCGATGTAGTAGGCGATGTTCTTGCCGGCAGCGAGACGCTCGGCGAGGTCGCCCGAGGCCCCTCCAGACTTGAGGTGCGCCGTGCCCGCCACCAGGTTCCCCGCGTAGGTGGCGTTGGGCAGGTCGATCTCCGCCCAGATCATCCCGCGGATGCCGCCGGACCCGCCCGGGGCGTACAGGTCGGGGTCGATCACGAAGTTCGAGATGGTCGCCACGGCATCGCCGTTGAGGTCGGCGAACGGCCACCGCGAGACCACGACGTTGCGGTTGAAGTTGTCGGTCACGGTGCTGACGTAGACGTGGTTCAGGTCGTAGTTGGGGTCGTACTTCTTCACCCACGCTGTGATCGGCGCGTTGGACCGGAACGAGTCGTTGCCGCCGTCGAACAGGTAGTTGACCACGGTCGTCAGTTGCGTGGTCGAGTCCACGCCGCTGCCGGTCCCCTGCCCGGAGTTGTCGCCGCACTCCTGCAGCAGCAACACGTCGGGCTTGAGGGTCGCGATAATCCTCGCGATCGCGGCCCAGTCGTTGAGGTCCTCGGTCTTGAGGTTCGTGCGGCAGATCGCGTCCTGGATGTTCCAGGTCATGATCCGCACGTCGTTGGGATCCGTTTTGCCCCACTGCCCGGCGACCGGGTTCCACTGAGCCGCCGCCTGGCCGGCACACACAGCCACGATCATCGCGGTTGAATACTGACGCATCCCAGTTCCTCCTTCGACGAGGCGCAGCCAATGTCTGCGGGTTGCTTGCGGCGATCCAGCCGGCCCCGTGTCGGCGCCGGAGCGTTGATTCAACAGGAAACGAGCGGAAAGTGTAGGAAGCCGACACCGCGCCGAGGTGACGCCGAGAGACCCCCTCACGTCCCGAAACGTGGCTGGGCGATGGCAATCTGGGGTGTCCGTGCCATCCTGCGACCGCCGGCCGGGCGAAAAAGAACGGCTGATCCGCTCCGGATTGCCCGACGCCTTCCCGGCGCGTACATTTCCCTTCCCATCGGGCAGAAACGCCCGACGGGGCCCTGGGAGCGTGCCGGAGTGGCCAAACGGGGCAGACTGTAAATCTGTTGGCTTATGCCTACGGGGGTTCGAATCCCTCCGCTCCCACTTCCGATCGCGGCCGCCCACGTTGGGCGGCCGTTTTCGTTGGTGGCCGCCGTCGCGCCGGGGCTCGTCTGTCGGCGTCAGCCCCCCCGTGAAACGAAAAAGGGGACGCCGCACGGGCGTCCCCTCGTATTTGCATTTCAACGCAGTCTCAGCAGCCGGCTTCGAACGCCAACACGAACGCCGTGAAGTCCTCGACGTCCACGAAGCCCGAACCGTCAAAGTCGGCCGTGTCGTCGCCCGCTTCGAAGGCAACGACGAAGGCGTCGTAGTCCTCGATGTCCACGAAGCCCGATCCGTCGAAGTCCGCCGGGCACGACCCGCAGTCGGTGACGACCTGGAGGCTCACCGCGTCCACGCCCGCTTCAACCACCGACCCCGAATTGAGGTCCGAGGCCGTGAAGCGAACCTTCATCTGGCTCGTGAGCGAGAGCTTGCTCGAGAGCTTGAACGTCTTGGAGTACCAGCCGCCCGACGACTCGACCACCGGGCCGACCGTTTCAAGGTTGACCCACGTGGTCCCGTTGTTGTTCGAGACTTCCACCACGAACAGGTCGTTGTTGGGATCGGCGCCGGTGCCCGAACCGGTGTTGTCGTACCACCGAGCGTACGACAGGATCGCCTCGACGCCGCCGGTCGCGTTCATCGTGGGGCTGGTCAGGATCACCGACCCGCCGTCCACGTCCGTATCGCCCGCGCCGTTCTGGGTGACGTAGCACGCACCCGAGCCGTCGAAGTCGGTCGGCGGGTCGCCGCGACCGCCGCCGCCGTTGGGAACGCCCCGCTGCCACTGGCCGGACGTCGCCCCGCTCACCGTCGCAACCCAGCCTTTGTTGGTCTGGAAGTTGTCGGTGAAGGCCGAGGTCACGCTGCCGGCGCTGATCGCCGCGTAGTAGCCCGCCGGAGCGTTGGTCGGATCGGCGGCGGTGATGTTGGTGGTGGTCTTGGCCGTGACGTAGTACCGCACGACGTTGCCGCACACGGTCGCGGGGAACTCGGCGTTGTACACGTTGGGCGAGGTCTGCGCCATCGGGTAGGCGACGTACGAACCGTCGTTCTCCGCGTCAACCATCAGCACGCCCGTGTTCTGCTGGGGCGTTCCGGAAAGCCCGGAAACCTGCACGGAGAACTCGACGTTGCCGTTGGGGTTGATCGCCGAAGGCCGGCCGGAGGGATAGCTGAACGTCAGCAGCTGGAGCGGCGGGGCGTCCAGGTTGCGCGACCCGAAGCCCGTCGCGATCTGGTTGTAGTGCGGCGTCCCGTCGTTGATATTGCCGTTGTTGTCATCCAGCGTCAGCACGTCGATCGTCACCTGCGGCGTGATCTCCGTCCCGGAGTGGACCAGCACGCTGTTGCACGCCCACTGCGCCAGAAGGTCCTTGTAGTTGCTCACGCCGGTGCTCACCAGCTCGTTGCGGGTCGCCCAGAAGGCGCCCGAGAGCATCTGGCCGCAGTCGTGGATCGGGCTCGAGCACGGGTACAGCCGCACATTGGTCGCCGACCGGATGCCGGCGCTGCAGTTGTTCTGGAAGCCGTAGCCGAGGACCGGCTCGTCGCTGATGAGCACGCCCATCAGGTCGCCGTAGCCCTCGCCGTAGGCGCCCTGTCCGGAACCGGCCACGTTCACGATGTGGTGCCCGTATTCGTGCCACACCACGTCGCCGAAGGCGGTGTTCGCGCAGCCGCCGCCGGCGTTGTAGAAGTTGATCGAGACGCCGTCATAGAACGCGTTGCACGTCCCGGTCACGCCCGTGTTCACGCGGAACTCGGACTGGTTCGGGATCGTCGGGAACGACGGCGCGTACGTCAGGAGGAAGTCGCGGACCGTGTTGGCGTGGATGTAGGAGTTGGCCTCGGCCCGGCGCTGCGCGCTGGCGTTGCCGTCGTTGAACTCGAAATTCACGGGCCCGGGCGGCGTCACCGAGGCGCTCAGCCCCGGCGCATCGGCCGACGGGTTGTACACGCGGAACCAGCGCCCCCGCATCCCCGCGTTCACCGTCACGGCCGCCGTCCCGGCGTTGGGGATCACGAAGTTGCCGTTGGCGTCGGTGTACGCCACCGTCGCGCCGATCGCGACCCTGGCGTACTTCATCGGCTGGACCGTCTCGTTCTCGCAGATGTCGGCCTTCTTGCCGGGCGTCGCCTCGGCCTTGACCGAACCCGTCACGTCCACGTGGTGGATCTGGTTCTCGCCGTGGACGATCCTGCCAGTCTTGGCGTCCGCGAGGAACATCCAGCGCGCATAGCCCGGGTCGTGCGGCTCGCCGGCCGTCACCGTGAACCGGAGCGCCACCACGGGATTCGCCGGCTGCTCGGCCGTTCCCGCCCAGATCACCACTTCCGGGTCGCCCCAGTCGGTGATGCCCGGGATGCGGTCGCCCGCGTCGGCGAACGCCGCGGCGAGGTTGGGATTCTCCGCCGCCTGGATATCAACGGCGAACCCGCCAAGCTCGCGCAGGTTGTTGCGCACCAGCACCAGCGGGTTGCCCGCTTCGTTGCGGACCAGCATCTTGACGTCCGCGCCATGCACCGGGATGCCGCTGACCGTCTGCACGTACGACACGACCGTGAACTTCATGACCCCGGTTTCGAGGTCCGGCATGATCGGACGGACCGCGGCCCCGTCCGCCGCGAGCGACCCCGGCGTCAGTTGTTCGCGCGGAACCCCCAGCACGCCCACCGAGCGCTCGAGGAAGCTGTCCACGCTCGCCTGGACCGACAGACCCGTCGAGAACGCCTGGCCGTAGATCGAAGTGACCTGGCCCCCCGTCCAGTAAAGCCGTGCACCCTCGTTGTTGGCCACGAACCGGTCCGCGGCCGCGGCGACCGTCGGGCTGACGGCGGCCGTCGGCTGAGAACCCCAGTACGAAGCACCCAGATCAGCCGCGGCGGCCGTACCCGCCGACAGGACCAGCGCCGCAATCGCGGCGTAAGCCGAGAACTTCATCACGCAACTCCTCTCGATGCGCCCGCGAGACCGAATGGTGGGAAGGACGGGTCCAAGACCCGGCGAATGTGCCCAAGTTATCAAGAACTTACGAGGCCAGTCAAGCCTGACCGTACATCAGCGGACCAACTTCTCATCGGGCTGACCGCCACGCAACGTGATCGCGTCCGCCGGCCCGACGCTGTTACCATGACTTCCCACGATGGCCAGTGCACCGCGCCAACAGCGGATCGAGGAACTTTTCCTGGCGGCGTCGGACCTCGACACCACCCAGCGGTCCGTCTTTCTCAACGAACAGTGTAAAGAAGATGCAGAACTCCGTAATGAGGTGGAGTCGCTTCTCAGCAACGCGGGGCAGGACGACTTCCTGGATTCCCGCGATTCGCCGGGCAAGAAGCTGCTCACGCAGATCGGCGTCGACATTGCCGCCGTCGAAGAGCCCACGCTCGCAACCGGAACCAGGATCAACAGTTACACCATCCGCGGGGTTATCGGGTCCGGCGGCATGGGGGTGGTGTACGTCGCCGAGCAGGAGGCCCCCAAGCGCACCGTCGCCCTCAAGCTTGTCCGCGCCTTCTCGCGGTCGGATCGGATCCTCCGCCGGTTCGAATATGAGGCCGAGGTGCTCGGCAAGCTCGCGCACCCGGGCATCGCGCAGATCTATGAAGCCGGTCGATGGCTCAGCCCCGACGGCACCCGGCCGTTCATCGCTATGGAGTTCGTCGGCGGACTCCCGCTGACCCGCTACGCCCAGCGTCACAACCTGACGGTCGAGGCTCGGATCGAGCTGCTCGCCCGGGTCTGCGACGCCGTGCAGCACGCCCACCGATGCGGCGTCATCCACCGCGACCTCAAGCCCGCCAACATCCTCGTCGCCGAGGACGGCCAGCCCAAGATCCTCGATTTCGGGGTGGCCCGCGCACTCGATGCCGACCAGCGGATGACCACGATGCAGACGGGCGTCGGCCAGATCATCGGCACGCTGCCCTACATGAGCCCCGAGCAGGTCTGCGGCGACGTCGCGGCAGTGGACACCCGCACCGACGTCTACGCGCTGGGAGTCCTGCTGTACGAAATCCTCACCGGCCGCCTGCCGCACGATTTGCGCAGCAAGCCCCTGGTCGAGGCGGCCCGGGTGATCCGTGATGAATCCCCGGCGCGGCTGAGCACCATCGACCGCACGCTCCGGGGCGACGTCGAGACCATCGTGTTCAAGGCCCTCGAGAAGGAGCCCGCGCGGCGCTACCAGTCCGCCGCGGACTTCGCCGACGACCTGCGGCGACTGCTCCGGGGCGACCCGATCATCGCCAAGCAGGATTCGGCGTTCTACATCCTGCGCAAGCAGCTCCGCAGGTACCGGCACGCCGTGGCCGCGGGCGTCGTGTTCGTGCTCGCCCTCATCGCCTTCACGCTCTACGCCGAGTTCCAGCGCGCCAGGGCGCTCAACGCCCTCGCCCAGGAGGCGATCGAGCGCAAGACCGCCGACGAGGCCCGGGCCGTCGCCGAAAAGCAGCGCCAGATCGCCGATGCCGAGCGAGCCCGAGCCGATGCGCGCTCGAACGAACTGGCTCGCAACCTGTACGCCTCTGCCATCGCATTCGCCCAGGCGTCGTTCTCGAGCGCCGACGTCGAACGGATGAAACGCGTGCTCGCAGGATGCGACCCCGCCCTGCGCGGATGGGAGTGGTTCTATCTCGACCGCCTCTCGGACTCCTCGCTCGCCACCCGGAACGTCGGATACCGCGGGGTGGGAGGTTGGGCGCTGGCGCCGGATGCATCTCGAGCCGCCGCGTGGCTCTCGGGCGAGGACAACCTCGCCGTCTACGACACCGCCACCGGAGAGCAGATCGCGTGCATCGAAGGAACCGGGGTTGTCCACGGCGCCGCGTTCTCGTCGGACGCGACCACCGTGGTCATCGGCCGCGTCAATCCTCCATCACTCGAATGGTGCGTGCTCCCCACCGGCCAGTCTTACCAGCAGGTCAAGCTCGATGCCGACATGACGCCGGTCGCCTTCGACGCCGCGACCAACCGCTTGCTGTCCGTGCCGGTCAAGGGGGGACGGCCATCGGGCTGGGCGATCCTTGACGCCGCCGACGGCCGCGAGTTGCTGCGGGTCGTCTTGCCCAGCCTCGGCGCGGCCTGCCTCTCCTTCGACGGAACCCGCGTCGCGGGCGGCACCATTACCGGCGACATCCTGGTCTGGGACGCCCTCTCCGGTTCCCAGCTCGCCCGGTGGAGCGGGCACACCGGCACCATCATGCAGCTGGTGATGAGCAGGGACAACGCGATGGTCGTCTCCGCCGCCGCGGACAAGACCATCAAGGCCTGGGACGCCGCCTCCGGAGAGCTCATCAACACCGTGCACGCGCACGACAACAAGGTCTGGTCGGTCTCGCTGAGCCCCGACGGCCGTCGGGTTGCCTCCGCGGGGACGGATCTGTTCGTCCGCGTCAGCGACGTTCTCAGCGGGGAATCCATCCGGTCGCACGTGGGCCACGAGAACACGGTGGTCCGTGTTCAGTTCGACCCGGCCGGAGACCGCATCCTGTCGGCCGCTCGTGACGGGACGTTCAGATGGTGGGGGCCCGAGGAATCCGGGTACCGACGGTTCCGCGTGCCGTCGGCGGTGGTCGCGGCCGCGGCCGCCCCCGACGGATCAGCCCTGCTGGTCGGCGACGCCAGCGGCAACATCCGCCGGTGGAGTCCGGCGATCGCCGGCGGACCGCCCACGTGGACCGGCCATGTCATCCCCGGTCCCATCGTCTTTCTCACGGTCTCACCGGATTCATCCCGCGTGGCGATGTGCGGTATGAACGAGAACTACGCCCGGATTTTCGACGCCGCCACACTCCAGCAGGAGGTCCGGCTCCCCTTGATGGAGAAGCCGCCGACGAATGTCTCGTTTTCGCCGGACTCGTCGCTGGTCGCGATCTGCAACACAAGCGGCCGCGTCATCGTCGCCGACGCCGCCACCGGCCAGACAAGGCTGAGCTTCATCGCCCACCGGACCGGGACCTGCCGGGTCGGGTGGCACCCCGACGGGCGCAGGCTTGCCACCGCCGGATTGCTCGATCACAGCGTCCGCCTGTGGGACGTCGGATCGGTCCTCGATGCCCCCGGCAAACTGGATGTTGAAACACCGCAGCCGCAGATCACGCCGGGCGATGCCGTGCTCGAGCCGACCGCCACCTATACCGGACCCGCGTCATATGCGTGGACCCTGGGCTTCTCGAAGGACGGGTCCCTGCTGATCTCCGGCAACGAGGACGGCGGCGTGTATGTGTGGAACGTCCACCGCGGCGGCAAGCCGCGCGTGCTCGCCGGCCACAAGGGCGCCGTCTACTCCGTCGGCCTGACCGCCGACGGCAAGCGCATGGTCACCGCCGGCTGGGACAACAACGCCCGGGTGTGGGACTTCGAGACCGGCCAGGAATTCCTCGTCCTGCGCGGTCATATCTATGCGGTGTGGCTCGCCGCGTTCTCGCACGACGAAAAATCGATCATCACCGTCGGCAACGAGGGCGAAGTGCGTTGGTGGGACACCGTCGCGCGCTCCGAGGCGGGCGGCATGTTCGACTGACCAAGTGCCGGCGTTTGCGGGCCGATGCCCCGGCATTCGGCACCGCGCGGTCACCGCCGTCAGCACCCGGCTTCGTACGCCCGGACGAACGCGTCGAAGTCGTCGGTATCGACAAACCCGCTGCCGTCGTAGTCGGCATCCGGGCCGCCGGCGACATACATCGCGACGAACGCGTCGTAATCGTCGGTGTCGACGAATCCGGTCTGATCGATGTCGGCCCGGCAGACCAAGAGGAACGCCCGCGGGAAGCCGTTGAATGAACCCGATCCGACGATCCGGCCGGTGTCATCGATCGCTCGCGCGACCTCGAGCCGCCAGCCCGGCGACGGCGCCGCCAGCGCGTTGAGATCCGAAGCGACCCCGCCCCGCCAGATCGTGGCCCGGCCGTCGGACGTTCCGACCACGGTGCCGTAGCTGTCGATCGCGTACGCGGACGAGTTGTTGCCGCTCAGCACTCCCAGGTTGGTGCGGCTCACCACCGCCCCCGTGGCGTCGAGCTGCCATACGCACGCCCGGGGCGCGCCGGCGGAGGTCAACGAAAACCCCACGACCTGCCGCGCCGAGTTGATCCCCGTCGCGTCGCTCGTGGTTCCACCCAGCGTCCCGAGGTCCCGTGGCGCTCCGTTGATCCACAGGCACGCGTGCATGGCGGCGTTCCGAAGCGTCGTGGAATTGCCCACGATCCAGCCCGCCGCGTTGATGCCCGATGCGTGGCTGAAATCACCGCCGAGCGTGCCCAAGTCCGTGACGAGGCCCCCGGCATACGAGCACGCGTGCTGCGCTCGCAGCGTGCCCGTCATCACGGGCATCGTCCCCACCACGCGTCCCGCGCCCGCCGCCTGCGGCGCAAAGTCGGCGATCGCCAGCAGCGATCCGCCCGAGTACGTCAGCGCCTTGATGGACAGCGATTTGAACGAATAGCCGGTCAGCCAGGCGGTGCCGCTCGCGTCGAACGCCCCGACGGCGCTCTGGTCAAGTCCGCCCCCGACGCCGGTATCGTGCACCGATCCATCCCACGTCATGCCGTGGAATCGGCTGCTGTCGCCGGGGACCGATGCGTACCCGCCCACCGCCCCCGACGGTGAAAGCGCCAGACCGGCCGATCCCCCTCCGAGCGTCCCGGCATCGACGATCGTGTACGTCTGGCCCAACGCCGCGGAGCCGGTCGCCGCGGCCGTCGCGACCATGATGCAGCACTGCTTGCGGTTCATGTGTTCTACTCCGTGGTGTGGTCACTCGGTGAGGCGGTGCGGGAAGGGATCATCCGGGGTCGTCTGGTGGCACACCGTGCAGGTGTTGATCACGCCCGGGTGCCCCTGTGCCGCCATCGCCTGCAGGTTGTCCGCGGGCGTCGAGGTCGGCGTGATGGCGTGCGGCGAGTTGTGGCAGGTCATGCACATGAGCTTGCCGTGCCCGCGCGACGTCCTGAACAGCTTCCCCGGCTCCTCGAACTCGAACCCCGCCCGCGTGTGGCACGACCCGCAGCTGGGCACATCCGCCCACGGCGTGCGGCCCGGATCGCCCAGGCCGGTCATGCCGCCCACGTGGCAGTCGTTGCACGAAAGACTGTTCGCCGAGTGGATGTCCCTCTGGCACGACGTGCGGAAGCCCGGGTGGCACGCGTAGCACTCGTTCTCCAGGTTCGCCGAGGCCATCCGCGACGCGTGCGCGCCGTGCATGGCCGTTGAGAGGTACGGGATGCCGGGCTGCCCCGGCGATCCCACCGCCGGGTCCGCGTGGCACGACGCACAGAACACCGGCTTGGCGTTCACGAGGTTCGTCCCGTGCAGCCGGTCATGGTCCATCAGGATGTCCGTCGCCGTCGAGACGTTCGGGTCGTCGTGGCAGATGTTGCAGCTCATTTCCCACGACACCGGGACCACCGCCTGCGTCTGCGCGACGACCGCGCCGTTCTGATCGACGCTGACCAGGGCGAGCGGGTAGGGGTTCTCCCTGCCCGAGTCCTCGATCGGCGTCACCGGGATCCCCACCGCCTGCCAGTCGCGCTCCGGCGACAGCGACATGGTCCCCGCCATGCCCTTGCCGCCAAGCCCGACGTCCGCGGGCAGGTCCACCCCCAGCAGCGCCAGGTCGTACGTCCAGAAGTTGCACTTGTCGGCCGACCGCGTGTTGTCGGGCAGGATGTACCTGACCGTCACACCCTCCGTCACGATCTCCGGCGATCCGTGCGTCCGGTCGATCACCTGCGCCCGCAGCGTGTTGAACGGCGGCAGGATCATCATCTCCGAGAAGTCCTCTTGCATGCAGTGCATGCCAAGCTCGTTGTACGCGAGCACCACGTGCGTCGGCCCCGCCATCTCGAAGCGCCTCGCGCCGATGAGCGCCGCTCCGGCGCCGGCCGCCAGGCCCGCGATCCAGAGCCTTCGAGCCCAGGTTCCGCCGCCCCGCCGTGCGCGCAATGCCACGTTCGCGCCCATGTTGAGCCTCCAAAGAGCACCGCCGCTGAGACGGTGCTCATGCGTGACCCTCGTGCTCCACCGAAGCAAACCCCGTCGCCAATGGCGACATGATCCGCCTCATTCGGCGGACCAGCAATGTCAAGGCGATCTGCGCAACTCACGGCGCTTTGCGCGACATGAGAAGTCATCTCACCTGCGCGAAAATGTCGGTTCTTTGGGAACGCCGAGCGCTGATCGTGGCTCAGCATCCAGCTTCGAACGATTCAACGAATCGATCGAAGTCGTCCGTGTCCACGAAGCCCGAGAGATCGAAATCAGCCGCGGGGTCGCCCGCCTCGAACAGCAGCACGAAGCGATCAAAGTCCTCGGTGTCGACGAAGCCCGAGCAGTCCACGTCCGCCGGGCACGCGGCGCTGTCGGGATACTCGAACGCGCCCACGTCGATGATCGCGCAGCCGCCCGGGCCGCCGCCGGTGCCCGTGTCCGCCGCCGCCACGTCGTTGATGAACCGATCCGATCCGTCCATGTCCGTCGGCCCATGAACCGCGACGATCAGGTTGTTGCCGCGGTCGATGCACGGCGACCCGCCGACCAGGCGCACGTTGTCATCCGTCGTGCCGACCTGGTTGTCGTTCCCGTCCACGTCCGCGAGCAGCGGGTTTGCATTGAAGCTGCCCGTGCCTGTGAGCGACCCGTTCCACCCCTGCACGCACGAATTGTCGAACCGTGCCGTCCCGCCGCCCGCGAACGTCACCACCGCCTGCTGCCCGCCGCCGTTGAACGTCCGATTGTCCCAGATGATCGAGTTGCGAACCTTGAGATCGCCCTCCATCTGCATCACGAACACGCCCGCCCCCCAGTCCGCGCCGGTGTCGGCCCCGCCGTTGCGAGCGATCGTGCAATTGTCCACGTCCATCGCCCCACGCACGATGAACGCGCTCGCATCGCCCTGGTTGTCGCGCCGCAGGTGCCCGGTGACAGTGCAGCCCGAGAGCGACGCCGATCCCTCGAGCAGGTACACCGCGTCACCAAGGTCGCCGTTCGCCAGGTTGCCCGCAAATGCGGTATTCACGGCCACGAGGCTACCGCCATCCACGAAGATCCCGCCGCCGCCGTTGGCGTAGTTGTTCGCGATCAGGCAGTTGTCCACGTTCGCCGAGCACCAGGACACGTTCATCGCGCCGCCGTTGGCCGCCCCGATCTCGCCCACGTTGGAGAAGAACCAGCAGCCACGCACCGCCACCGTCCCGCCGTCAGAAACAGGCTCGCCGAACCGGGCGCCGGCGTGCAGCCCCGGGCCCTGGTTGCCGCTGTTCTCGATGAAGATGCACGAATCGAACGTCGCGGACGACGCGTTGATCGTCGCCGCCCCCGCGCCCCACGCGTAGCACTTGTTGCGGTCAAACTCGCACCCGACCAGCACCGGCGCCGCGCCGTCCACGCACAGGCCGCCCCCAGTCCAGCTCGCGACATTCATCAGGAAAAAGCACCGCCTCACCGTCGGCCCGCCTCCCTCGATGAGCATGCCCGCGCCCTCCTCGCGGTCCACAACATTCATGCTCCCGCAGTCGGCGGCGTACCCGCCCTCGATCACGAACCCGTCGATCACCGCCGTCGCGTCGCGGCCGACCGACCGGACCACGTGCGCCGCGTTGTCGCAGGTGTTGGACTCGGGCCCCGTGTCGTTGTCGTTCAGATCCCCCGTCAGCGTCGTGAAATTGATGAACGGGTCCCGCTGATCCGCGCTGGTTTCATGTCCCGCAAACCCGCCGAGAATCTCGACGCCGTCCTCGAGCATGAAAGAAGCCATGCGTGATCCGCCCGCCGCCGCCGGCGCGTACTCGCCCGCCGCAACCCACACCTGGTCGCCCGGGCCCGCCGCCGCCAGCGCCGCCACGAGCCCCAGGCGCCCGCGGTAGGCGTCACCCCAGGAAGCCCCGTTGTTGGCCCCCGTCGCGAGCCCCGCGCGGACATGGATCACGCCCGCGTCCGAGAAGCCGGCCGCGGAAACGACCACCAGCACGCCCATTGCGAAACGCGGGCGCCGGGCCCGTAAAGATCGTGTGAACATGGCAATCTCTCCTGGCGCGCGGTCTTCTGCACACGACCTCACGCGGATACCCACGGCCGTCAATAGGGCGCACCCCGGCCTTTCTTGCAATACGGCACGGGAAACTTGACTGCACCCTCTGGCGCCGCTCTTCCACCGTCCCGCATGCTATCAGGAATGGCGGCTCACGCCGCCGATGAAATGCGAATCGCTTACTCCGTCGCTGCCGGCATGACGCGAGCACGCCAAGCTCGGGAGAAGGCCGCACGCCCAAAAACCGCCGACTCCGACCGTGTTGCGGAAGTGTGATCGAGTTGCCATACTCCCCGAATGCATTGGGAATCCATCGTACATAAGCACACCACCGCCTGGGCCGTCCGTCCACCGGCGATCGCCAAGGGCATCGATCAGTTTCTCGCGGCGCTGCCGCCGAAGAAAGCCGCGCCATGGCGAGCCGCGCTCCGCAAGGTTCCGTGGGACCGGGACATTACGCCTCTGGCGAAATGGGTTGATCGCGTGATCGCGAAATTCCTGCTCGAGGACGATATCGCCGGGCTGTGGTTCTATGTGCCCGAGATCGAGCTCAATGACCCGTTCACCTACTTCGTCGGAAGCCGTTCATTTCACACCAAGGACGGCCAGTGGGCCTGCTCCGACGACTGGAATCTCTCCAAGCTCGCCGAGAAAGCCGGTCTCAAGCGCTTCCCGCTCGAGTTCGTTCCGACGGTGCTCCGCGACGTGCAGCGGGCGTGCAACATCGGTCCGGGTGACATCAAGGACCTCGACCGTCCCCAGGCGCCGGATGACATCTATTCCGGCGTCACGCTCGCGTACTGCGGTCTGCTCGTGCGCCACGCGCTCGACAAGGTGAACCGCAAACGCCTGCTGGGCGGTCGCGACTTCCGCGGCGTGGGTTTCGGCTATCAGAGCGGCGATACGGAAGACCTCGGCGTTGTGACCCAGGAAGGGTGGAAACCTCCGACGCGGAAACACATCGTCGAGCGTCCGGCCGAGCCCGCCCGCCGCAAGCCCGAGAATCCCAAACCAGCAAACCCGAAGTTCGACATGAACTCGGACGATTTCAACCTCCGAGCGTACATCAAGGCCGGTCTCGATCTGCACGCTCGCGACGCTGACGGTAACACCACGCTGATGAAGGCGTGCGGTGCGACCGGGTTCCAAGGACCAAACTACGGCCTCGCTCGCGACCTCATCAAGGCCGGAGTGGATGTCAAGGCGCCCGGCGGCAGCCGAGCCACTCCGTTGCTGCTCGCGTCCACCGGCCCGGCTGACGTGGTTCGCATGCTCCTCGAGCGAGGCGCGAGCCCCAACGCCAAGAACTCCATGGACCATGCGCCGATCCATTCGGCGGTTGGTTTCCAGCGCCGGCTCGACAACATCAGGCTCATGCTCGAGCACGATGGCGATCCCAATCTCCCCGGGCTCGGAGGCCGGCGCCCGCTCCACTACCTCGCCGACGACGGTGATCCGTCGTACGTCAGGCAGGCGCCTTCACCGCAGGTGGTGGCGCTCCTGATCGAGCGCGGGGCGAAGATCGACGCCGCCGATGGCGATGGCAATTCGCCGCTGCAATTTGCCGTCGGTCGCTACGCTGCGCACGCGACAAGCGAAACCCCTGGCGAGCGCAGCCAGTTCGCCCGCGTGATCCTCGCCCTGCTCAAGCCCGGCGCTGATCCCAACCGCCGGTACAAGGCCTCCCCCGACCCCCGCATCCCCACCGGCGGCACGCCTCTCATGTGCCAGCGCTACGACGACGGCGAAATCCACCTGGCGCTGCTGGAGCACGGAGCCGATCCCACACTCAAGTGCAGCAAGGGCAAGACCGCGCTTGAATACGCTCGCAAGGCGCTGCCCCGGGCCAAGCCCAAGCAGCGACCGGGCATCCAACGCGTGATCGACGCCATCGAATCCGCGATCGCGGCTTCGAGCAGAAAGCGGTGATGGTGGACGCTTCTCACGTCTCACCGGCCCTCATTCGCTTAACTTGTCTTTATCATCGCGCGCGGCGACGTGAGCAAACGCCCGCAACTCCCAATAGGGCGAGCGACGGCGTTGCGGGTATGGTCGCAACGAACGCCCGCACCTCGCCGTTTCGTGTGGCGACCCCTGTCACTGTGAGGCCGTCGTCCGAGACGCCGGTTGCCCGGATGAGCGTCCAGTCATCAGGAACAGATGGGTACAGGAGTGAACGCAGATAGACCGTGCCGGTGGTCTGGGACCAGTAAAAGGCCTGGCCGGGGTTCTCACTCTCGGGGAGGAGTTCCCCCACGATGACATTTCCGCCTGGCGTGACATCGGTCGCTCGCGAATTCTTCCAGTTCGCAAACAGGGGCAGCGTGACGTATCCCGTCTCCTGTGTCCATCGATAGGCGAGGCGAAATCCATACCCTCGGGCATTTGCCGCGATCACCTCACCATTGTCGGACATGCCCCCAAGTTCAACGCTGTACCACTCGTCTTTCGGAGGAACTCCTCTGTAGCCTTCCGACGCCGACCAACGGAAGATCCCGTAACCCGTCGTTCCCCCCAGCACACTGCCGTCGGCCGAAGCGCGGCTTGCCTGCCCGCTGCCCAGAATCCCCGGCAGGAATGCGACGGGCGTCGAGACTCCATCCCAGTACACCGCGCGAGCCTTGTTGACGTTGTTGCGTCCTTGACCGACTACCAGTCGTCCGTCACCGGACACTCCGAGTCCCGTGCGATGCGGATTCGTGGCGTTCGAAAGCGTGGGCAGGATGCTCGTCCCGTCGCCGGCCGACCAGCGGTACGCCTCCGGTACCTCAAATGGGAGGATCTCGCGAGAGAAAGTACCGGTGATCACCGACCCGTCGTTTGAGACGGCGCTAGCGCTCGCCCGGTACGTGCCATCGGGCATCGGGAGCACCGACAGCCCGCCGCCCGCGGTCCATCGAAACGCTTTCGAAGGCGCGTAGCTTCCGGTTCCGAAGTGCGAAACACCAACCACCGTACGTCCGTCGCCGGAAATACCGGTGCTGGCCGAGCGGGTCATGCCGGGCGCGTGCGGCAAGAGCGTGAACGACTGGTCAGATCGGGCAACCGGCACGCCGACCGCCAGGCTCGCGGCCGCCGCGGCGAACGCCGAAATCCTCGTGCGCATACGTAGTCCTTCCGCGCGACCTCGCGAAAGCCTATTCGTGGCAAGAGTTCAATCGGTTGTGGTGGTCTGCGACCAGCGCGCAAAATAGCTCGTTCATGGCGCCGGTACGCATGCTTCTCAACGAGCGGTGACAGCGAATGTTTCCGACGCACGCAAGCCGCGGAGTCGGAAATGCCGACGCTCCGTGCAGCATCCAAGGCAATTCACCGACGCCATCAAAGCCGCGATCGCGGCTTTGAACGAACGCGGGCATGGTGGACGATCCTCACCGTCTCACCGTCTCACCGTCTCACCGTCTCACCGTCTCACCGTCAAACCCCCACCTCATCCGCCACGCTCTCGAACGTCTCCCCGCTCGTACTGCCTTCACCGCTCGCTGAATCGCCCTTGCCCGCGAGCACATCTACCGTCGGGGCCGTCGGCAGCGGCTTGCCCTTGGAATCCGTCAGCGGCTTGCCGTCGAGCGTGCGGATCACCTTCACCGGGTTTGCCTTCTCGTGCTCGAACAGCGCCTTCTCGAGCGCCTTCTGCTTCTCTTCCGGGAGCTCCGCCCACTTCCCCCGCCCGCGGCACTTGGGGAACCTCGAGCAGCCCAGCCACGGACCACGCACGCCGCCGCGCAGGTTCATCGGCGCCTCGCACGTTGGGCACGGCAGCTCCGTCACCAGGGGCGGCGTGCTCGGCGCCACCACGTGGCCCTTGCGGTCGATGTTGAGGATGCCGTCGCAGGGGCTCGTCTTGTCGCCGTACCGCGCGCAGCCCAGGAACGGCCCGAACCGTCCGGTCCGCCGCGTCATCGGCCCGCCGCACTTGGGGCACGCGATGTTCACGGTGTCCGCCGCGGGCCGCGGCCTGCCCTCGCGATCGACCGGGCTCGCGTAGTTGCACGTCGGGTACAGCGAGCACGAGAGGAACCGGCCGTTCTTGCCGAACCGGTACACCAGCGGCGACTTGCCGCGGCCCTCCTGCTCGCACTTGGGGCAGGTGTATTCCTTCGGCGCGGGCACCGTCTCGGCCTTGGCGTGCGTCAGCGTTTCCATCGCGTGCGCCAGGCTCTTCTTGAACGGCCCGTAGAACCTGTGCAGCATGTCCACCCAGTCAAGGTGCTCGTCTTCCACCTTGTCGAGCTGCTGCTCCATGTCCCGCGTGTAGCCCACGTCCATGATCTCGGGGAACGCCTCGACGAGTTTGTCGGTCACCACCTCGCCAAGGTCCGTCGCGTAGAAACGCCGGTCGACCTGCTCGACGTAGTTGCGCTCCTGGATCACGCCGATGATCGACGCGTACGTCGACGGCCGGCCGATGCCCTCGCTCTCGAGCATCTTGATCAGCGACGCCTCGGAGTACCGCGGAGGCGGCGAGCTGAACTTCTGGTTCACCTCCACGCCGAACGGATGCATCGCCCGGCCCTTTTCGAGCGCGGGCAGCGTCTGCTCCTCCGCCGCGCCGGGGACGCCGGTCACCTTGTAGAAGCCGTCGAACACCAGCGTGCGCCCCGTCGCCTTGAACGTCAGCTCGCCGATCTTCCGGCCATCGGGCATCGTGCCGCCGCGGCCGCCCCTGATCAGGACCGTCGTCGCGTCCCACTGCGCGCTCACCATCTGGCACGCGATGAACCGGTCCCAGACAAGCTGGTACAGGCGGAACTGGTCGGCCGTCAGCGCGTTCTTCACCTTCGACGGCGGATGGTTCACGCTCGTCGGACGGATCGCCTCGTGCGCTTCCTGCGCCGCCTTGTTCGAAGACGCGAAGAAGTTCGGCTTTTCCGGGACGTACTTGGCGCCGAAGGCCTTCTCGATGTACCCCCTCGCCATGTCGATCGCTTCGCCCGACAGGTGCGTCGAGTCCGTACGCATGTACGTGATCAACCCCACCGGGCCCTCGCCGGGGATGTCGACGCCCTCGTAGAGCTGCTGCGCCGCCCGCATCGTCCGCTGCGCGCCGAAGCCCAGGCGGTTCGCCGCCGCCTGCTGCAGCGTCGACGTGATGAACGGGCCCGCGGGCCGCACCGACGTCCGCTTCGTCTCGATCGAGTCGATCCGGTACGCCGTGCTCGGGTCGATCGTCCCCGTCACCGTCCGCTGCCACCGGGCCGGTCCCCTCGCCGTCGGGTCCTCGGTCACCCATCCCTTGACGTTCGACAGCCCCGCCGCGTGCGCGATCGCCGAGACCTGGGCCGTCCGGTCCGAGGCCATCGCCGTCGCGAAACGGTCGTCCTTGACGGCGTTGTCGGACTTTCCGGTCGTGGTCAGATCGAACTTCTCGCCGCCGATCTCGACCAGTTCGCCGCGGATCCCGCCGTGCGCGCCCAGCCACGCGTTCTGCGCCTTGAGCGACGGCGTGTTGCCCTTCTCGTCCTTGGTCGCGAGGAACCCCGCCCACAGCGGCGCCAGCCGCTGCGCATCGGCCGCCGACAGCGAGAAGTCGGCGAGGATCTGCCACGATTCATCGGGCACGAACGCCCGGATCTCACGCTCGCGCTCGACCACCAGCCGCACCGCCACGCTCTGCACGCGCCCCGCGGAAAGCCCGCGAGCCACCTTCTTCCACAGCAGCGGCGAAACCTGGTATCCCACGATCCGGTCGACGATCCGCCGCGCCTGCTGCGCGTTGACGCGATCCTCATCGATCGGGTGCGGATGCTGGAACGCGCGTTCGATCTCGCTCTTGGTGATCGCCGGGAAGATCACCCGCTTGGCGTCCTTGGACCCGATGCCCAGTTCCTGCGCCAGGTGCCACGCGATCGCCTCTCCCTCGCGGTCCAAGTCCGTCGCGAACCAGACGTTGCCGCCCGTCGTCATCGCGTCCTTGGCGGCCCGCTTCAGGTCGCTGACGACCTTCTCCTTGCCCGGCAGTACCTCGTACGTGGGCTTGAAGTCGTGCTCGAGGTCCACGCCGGGGACCGGCGACCGAGCAACCTTCGTCTTGGCCTTGCCCTTGGCGGGCTTGGGAGCGGCGGGGTCGGCCGCCTGCCTCTTCTCTTTGCTCGGCAGGTCGCGGACGTGGCCCACGCTCGCCATCACCAGGTACTGCTGCCCGAGGTACTTATTAATGGTCTTGGCCTTCGCCGGCGATTCGACGATGACCAAGTCCTTCCCCTTGGCGGCCCCGGCGGAATAGCTGAACGACTTGATCGTTCTCCCGCCCCGAGCCGAACGCCCCCCCGAACCCTTTGCCACCGCCGATGTTGACGAGCTGTTCTTGGCCATAAGAAAGGTGCGACGAGCCTCCTCTGCGGTGCCGCCCAGCCGCCGCCGAGCATCATTCCTCGGGCGACAGGAAAGGGATGCTTGATCGCCATGTCAAGTGCGGGACCCAAAACAAAATCCAAACATCGCCAGTTGTGCACAATCACAATCAGTTTCTGTGCCGATACGCTTGCACGGGATATCCGCCTCCGATATAGTCCCGGCGCTTCTATACCTCGTGTCAACACGAGGTAGGAGGCAGATGAATTCCTTTGCCCCCGGAAGGGCGGCGAGTGTGCTTCGGTGCCTCGCCGCCTGTTTTTTTTCCTTTCGGTTTCAGTGATTTCTGAAACTTCGATGGATTCGCCCCGCCAGCCCCCTCATACTTCCCCGTGGCACCAGCCCCAAAGGACACGCCCGGCGAATCCAACACGCTGCTCGAGGCCCAGGATCGCTTCGTCGCCGCTTGGGGCCAGATGGGCGTCGTCTGGGGCATCAGCAGGACCATGGCCGAGGTCCACGCGCTGCTCTACATCACCGACGAGCCGCTGTGCACCGACGACGTCATGGACCGCCTCCAGATCAGCCGCGGAAACGCGTCCATGTCGCTGCGAGCCCTGGTCGATTGGGGCATCGTCACGCGGACGCACAAGCGCGGTGATCGCAAGGAGTATTTCCGTGCCGAGCAGGACGTCTGGGCCATGGCCCGGGCCATCGTCCGCGAGCGCGTGAAGCGCGAAGTCGACCCGCTGCTCGCGAACCTGTACGAGATCAAGGACCTGACGCAGCGCCCGGCCAAGGCGGCCAGGCGCGCGGGTTCCCTGCCCGATCCCCTCGAATCGCACCACCGCCGCCTTGATGCGCTCATCGATCTGACCATCACGCTCCAGCGTGTCGCGCAGACGTTCTCCGGGCCGGCCGGACGCGGCATGGCGGCCGCCGCCTCGCTGCTCCAGTCGCCGCTGCTTCGACGCGGTCGGCCCGCCGCCGACGATGCCGCCGTTGTCACCGACGCAGACCCCGCCACGGAGGTCCCGCAATGACGTCCACCCACCGGGGGGTGCGACCGGTCAGCGTTGCGGTCAGCAATCCCTCCGCCGCGGTCCGCCAGAATGACCAGCTGCAGATCGAGGCCCGTTGGCTCGTCTCGGGCCAGGCGGTTCGGCTTGGCCGGCCCGATCTTGCTCGCGGATCGAACGCTCGCGAAGTCTCGCTGCGCTGGACCCTCACTCTCGCGGGCGATACCGATCCCCGGTTCATCCGCGGACACGCCGCGCTCGACGCCGGCGGCGGGTCTGATCCGGTGGAGCTCGTCGCGATGCACGAGGGAGATCCGGGATCCCGCGTCGACCGCGATGACGAGCACGACCTGACGACGATCCGGCTGACGCGCCACGGCCGAGAGCTGCTCCTGCTCGTGGTCGCCGGTGATGTCCTCGCATCCCGCGCTCGAACCAGCCCGGGCCAGCCTCTCTTGGTGTACGCCCGGACGTGCCTGCTCAATGATCCCGCGCCCCTGGGGCTGCACGTCGGCGGCGGGCGGTACGAGTTCGCGGGCGTCTCCCGGCGGCCCGTCGGTTGACCCGTTCGCGGGCACGCGGGCCTACGTTCCCCTCCATGCGAATCCTGCTGACCAACGACGACGGGCTGACCGCGCCGGGCATCGTCGCGCTCCACAAGACCTTGGACGATTCCGAGGGCCGATTCGGCGGACCCATCGTCAACAACCGCGACACGATCACCAGGTCCCCGCGATGGGTCGTCTTTCCCGTCGCGCCCATGACCGTGCAGTCGGCGACGAGCCACGGCGTGACGTTCCACACCCCGCTCATGACCAAGGACACCCAGGTCACGCCGGAGATGCGCGGCGTCGCCGTGGATGGCCGGCCCGCCGACTGCGTCAAGGTCGCGATCTCCACCATCTGGCCCGAGCACTTCGGCGCCGGCTCCAAGCCCGATCTGCTGATCTCCGGCATGAACGCCGGCGCCAACTGCGGCGTGAACGTCATCTACTCGGGGACCGTCGCCGCCGCGATCGAGGCAGCGTTCCTGGGCGTGCCGTCGATCGCGGTCAGCCTGCTCCTGGGCAAGGGAACGCCCGCGTTCGATGTCGCCGCCGCGTACGCCCGCCGCACCATCGACATGCTCATCCGGGAGAAGCTCCCGCGGCCGCACGAGTGCCTGAGCATCAACATCCCGGAGACAGCGGTGGGGGCGTCCGAGGATCGCATGCCCCCGGTTCGCGTGTGCCCGATGAACATCCACGGGCTCGTGGACCGCTACGAGCGGCGCCTCAGCCCCTCCGGCGACGCCTACTACTGGGCCGTCGGCCACGGCCTTGACTTCCACGCCACCGATCCTGACTCCGACGTCGATCTGCTCAAGTCCGGGCACATCACCGTCACGCCGCTCAAGTACGACCTGACGCGCCACGAGGAACTCGAACGCTGGCGGAGCGTCGTGAACGGGTCGCAGCAGTAGCCGGTTTCGCGCCGGCGTGGCACAGAGATCCGCAGCAGCGCCGGGGGAATGCGGTCCTTCCCGTGACCCCTCACACGCCGACGCTCCGGCAGCTCGTTCAGCACCCCAGCTCAAACGCCCGGACGAACGCGTCGTAGTCGTCGGTGTCGACGAAGCCGGTTCCGTCGAAGTCCGCGTTGTCGGTCCCGGCCTCGAACGCGGCAACAAACGCGTCGAAGTCGTCGGTGTCCACGAAGCCCGTTCCGTCGAAGTCCGCCGGGCACGGCAGGTCCGCCATCACGACGCTCACATTGTCCGCCATGAAGGTGCCCGTGCCGTAGGGGTTGGTCCCCACCTTCAGCTCGATGAGGTTGAAGGGCTCGGCGCTCGTGAACACCAGCACGCCCTCGGGGTACGTCGTCGCCGCGTACACGCCCGCCGATTGCGCCGTCCCGATGACCGGGTTGCTCGTCGAATCCATGAACGCCCGGAGCACCATCGGCGACGGCGTGTCAGCCCACGATTCCATCTCGACGGTCGCAAAGTCCAGGCTCGCCGCGGTCACCGGGCGGCTGAACTTCACCAGCAGCGTCGCGCGGAACGCCGAGCTCGGGTACAGGAAGTTCGCGTCAAGCTGTTCCTGGTGCAGCCACGTCCCGTCGGTCTGCAGCGAGAAGTTCCCGTCCGGCGAGAAGAAGTCCGCCGTCAGCCCCGACTTGGTCGTGCTGAACGGCGTCATCGTGAAGCCGGCCTGTGGCGGGGGATCGCCGCTGTCCATGTCGAACGGCACCGTCTGCGGGCCGGGCTCGAAGTTCGCGACCAGGTTCCGGTCTGCGCTGGCCGTGAACGTGTACACCGCGGACGTGCTGACCGGGTTTCCCCAGTCCGTCCAGTTCGTGAACACGAACCCCTCGCGCGGCGTCGCAGTCACCGTGACCTGGCTTCCGCTGTTGTAGACGCCCGACGGGGTCTGCGTCCCGCCGTAGACCGGCCAGTGCGACGTTGTGATCGTGTAGGCGGGGACGAAGTTCGCGACCAGCGTCCGGTCACGCGTTGCCGTGAAGATGTACCGCCAGTTGGTGCTCACCTGCGACCCGTTCTCGGTCCAGTTCTGGAACCCCCAGCCGGAGTTGGCGGTCGCCGTGAGCGTGACCGTCGAGTTGGCGGGGTACACGCCCGCGCCCTGGATCACCCCGGAGTTTGCGGGCGACGCCGACGCGTTGATCGTCCACGTCGGCCCGCCGGTGGTGAGCAGCATGAACGCGCAGTCGCCGGAGATGGAGTGGAACATCCCTCCCGTTCCGCCGACCTTGCGGAAGTGAGCGCCGTTGCCGCCGGTTCCCTTGGCGATGCTCCAGTCCGGCGGCCAGCCGTACGTGGGCGTCAGCCCCTGCCACGCCTCGATCTGCATCCAGTACTTGGTTCCGCCCGTCGCCTGGAAAGGCGAGGGCAGCGTGAACGCGTAGTCGTACATCGCCACGCCGCCGAACGTCCCGGCGGGCGTCTCGCCCGCGTTGCCGCCGGTCTCGTACTCGACCAGGGGCGGCTTGGTCACGTCGGGCTCAAAGCCGGTGATGTTGGACGCGTAGATCGCGACCGTGAAGTTGTAGACCGGCGCTTTTCCCACTCCGGACAGGTAGTTCGTATACGCCCCGCGCCAGCGCACCTCGGTGATCGGCGTGTTGGCCGGGATGATGAACGAGTCCCACACGTACTCGTCGCTGTCGAGCCCGTCCTCGGCGTACCACGCGGACTTGTACTGCCCGCCGTTGGGGTCGGGGGGCTGGTTGAACACCGTCTCGGCGAGGGCCGGCTGGACCATGAATCCGCCGAGCACCACCGCGAGCAATGCCGCGAGAAGACCGACCGGGCGGCGACCGCCTGACTGAGAGTTGCGCATGGGTGGCTCCGATCGCGTGGGAAGGTCGCGATCCACAACCTGCTACGGCGCGCACGGCCCCGTGGATCGCAGATTGTGGACAAAAAGAGCATCTTTTTGAGATTCGGCTTCCCGCTCGCGCACCGACCCTGCATCGACGAGCCCGGGCTGCTACAACGGGGCGCATGCTCAAGCCTCTTCTGACAGCGGCCGCGGCGCTGGCCACGCTCAGCGCCTGCTCACCGGCTCCGCGGGCCATGTCCGGCAACCCGATCATCTCCGGCTGGTACGCCGACCCCGAAGTCGCCGTCTTTGAGAACCGCTACTGGATCTACCCGACATTCTCCGCCAGGTACGACGACCAGACGTTCTTCGACGCGTTCTCCTCGACCGACCTGGTCACGTGGACGAAGCACCCGCGCATTCTCGACACGTCCGCCGTCACGTGGGCGCGCCGAGCGATGTGGGCCCCCGCCGCGATCGAGCACAACGGCCGCTACTTCCTGTTCTTCGGGGCCAACGACATCCAGAGCGACCAGGAGCTCGGCGGAATCGGCGTCGCCGTGGCCGATTCGCCCGCGGGCCCGTTCAAGGATCATCTCGGCCGCCCTCTCGTCGATCGCTTCCACAACGGTGCCCAGCCCATCGACCAGTTCGTCTTCCGCGACGCCGACGGGCAGCACTACCTCATCTACGGGGGCTGGCGGCACTGCAACATCGCGCGGCTCCGGAGCGACTTTGCGGGCTTTGATGCGTTCCCCGACGGCCAGACCTTCAGGGAAATCACGCCCGAGGGCTACGTCGAAGGCCCGTTCATGTTCATCCGCGGCGGGAAGTACTACTTCATGTGGTCCGAGGGCGGCTGGACCGGTCCGAACTACTCCGTCGCGTACGCGATCGCGGATTCGCCGCTCGGGCCGTTCACGCGCATCGGCAAGATCCTCCAGCAGGACCCCGCCGTCGCCACCGGCGCCGGTCACCACAGCGTGCTCCAGGTGCCCGGTCGCGACGAGTATTTCATCGTGTACCACCGGCGCCCCCTTGGCGAAACCGACGGCAACCACCGCGTCGTCTGCATCGACCGCATGGAGTTCGATGCCGAAGGGCGCATCCGGCCGGTGAAGATCACCTTCGAGGGCGTGCCCGAAACACCGATCGCGCGATGATCAGGTTTCGGTCCCGCATCCGCCTGCGTCGGCGCCGAATCTGTTCCGATGCCGTGACACGGACCTTGCCCGTGGCGGTCACGTCGGTGCGCTGCGTATCGCGAGTCGCGCATGAGACTTGTGATACCTGCTGGATCACTCATCCACAGTGCGTGTGATGTTGTGCGCGGCAGGGGCGAGGCCGGTCTCGCGTACAGCCCGTGCGTGTGACCGGTCTTTTCGCCCGCTGTTCGCACAAGCGGGTTCAGCATGCGTCAGGGGACGCGCTCGTCGCGCCGCGGAAAGCGCTCGGCGCGAAAAGAAGTGAAACCGGATTCATGGACAGGCAACCGGGTGCTTAGCCCGTCACGACCAGTTCGACGCGCCCGGATCGTCCGGCCACGTGCCGGAGGCCCGAGCGGAGCTCGCGACATGCGTCCGATCTGGAAAGGGCACATCACCTTCGGGCTGGTCAACGTCCCGGTGACGCTCTATCCGGCCGAGCAGCGCAGCGAGCTCAGCCTGCACCTGGTGGACTCGCGGAATTCCGCTCGGGTCAAGTACGAGCGGGTGAACGCCCAGACCGGAGAGGAGGTCCCGTGGGACCGTATCGTGAAGGGCTACGAGTACGAGGAAGGAAACTACGTGCTCCTGACGGACGAGGAGCTCAAGCGCGCCGCCCCAGAGGTCACAAAGTCCGTCGAGATTGCCGGCTTCGTGGATTTGGCGGAGATCGACCTGGTGTACTTCGACACCCCGTACTACCTCGAACCTGGGCCCAAGGGTGAGAAGGCTTACGTCCTGCTCCGCGAAACCCTCAAGGAATCGGGCAAGGCCGGGATCGCCAAGGTCGTCATCCGCACCCGTCAGTACATCGCCGCGCTCGTGCCACGCGGCGATGCGCTGATCCTCAACCTGCTCCGCTACCACGCCGAGCTGCGCTCGCTCAGGGACCTCAAGCTCCCCGGCGACGCCCAGTCGGTCGGCGTCACCAAGGCCGAGCTCAAGATGGCCAGGACGCTCGTCGCGTCCATGGAAGAGAAGTGGAAGCCCGACCAGTACCACGACGAGTACCGCCAAGCCCTGATGAACTGGATCCAGAAGAAGATCGACACCGGGCGGACAGAGCCCGTCGCCGAGGGCGAACTCCCCGAAGAGGAAGCCCCTGCGCCGATCAATATCATGGAGGCGCTCAAACGGAGCCTCGCGCACGCCGAGCCCCGGGCCCGTACCACCCAGCGGAAGGCGCCGCGCAAGGAGCCATCCAGACGCAAGGCCGGCTGACGCCGCTCACTCGCCATGGGCCTTCAACGCTACAGGCAGAAGCGCGACTTCAAGAAGACCGCCGAGCCGCGCGGCGGCGGCGTCCCCGCCGGCTCCGGCACGCTCAAGTACCTCATCCAGAAGCACGACGCCACCCGCCTGCACTACGACTTGCGCCTCCAGGTGGGGGATGTGCTCGCGTCGTGGGCCGTTCCAAAGGGGCCGTCGGTCGACCCGTCGCACAAACGCCTCGCCGTCCACGTCGAGGATCACCCCCTCGAGTACGGCGAGTTCGAGGGCACCATCCCCAAGGGTGAATACGGCGGGGGCACGGTGATGCTCTGGGATACGGGCACATGGACCCCAAAGCCCGGCGAGGACCCCGCCCGAGCCATCAAACGCGGCAAGCTCGAGTTCGAGCTCCGCGGCAAGCGTCTCCGCGGCGGCTGGAAACTCGTTCGCCTGGCCGGCACGCGGAGCGGATCCGATGACAGCAAGGACAACTGGCTGCTCATCAAGACTGACGATGATCACGCCCGCACGCCCGGCGAGTCGGTCGTGACCGAGCACGTCACCAGCGTGAAAACCGGCCGCACGATGGAGGAGATCGCAAAGTCCACGGCGGTGTGGTCGAGCAGCAGCACGCGCCGCAACGACGAAAAGCCCAAGAAACGGCCCGACCATCGATCCGGCAACTCGCATCCGGCTCGGCCGCGGGCGCGATCGCGAAAGTCGGCCCGCATGGCGCGGGGAGCCGCGGAGGCCCCCGCGGCGGCCGGCGACGCCGTCGATCCGTCCGCGGTCGATGGCGCGCGGCGAGCCCCGCTCCCGCGGGAGTTCTACCCGCAGCTCTGCACGCTGACCGACGAGGCCCCGCCCGGGCCCGCGTGGCTCCACGAGATCAAGTACGACGGCTACCGCATCATCGCGATCAAGGACGGTCGGAACGTCCGCCTGCTTACGCGGTCCGGAGCCGACTGGACGCGGAAGTTTGAGCCCGTCGCCCGGGCCGTCGCGGCGCTGGACGCGAATACCGCCGTGCTCGACGGCGAGCTGACGGTGCTCGACGACCATGGTCATCCATCGTTCCAGCGCCTCCAGAACGCGCTCAAGGCCGGGTCGTCCGACCGCATGGTGTACTACGTGTTCGACCTGCCGTACCTCGACGGGTACAGCCTGCTCGACGCCAGGCTCATCGATCGAAAAACGCTCCTGAAGCCGCTGGTTCCCGGCGACGCGGCGGGCATGGTGCGCTACTCCGATCACGTGGTCGGCAGCGGCCAGGCCGTCCGGAAGAACGCGTGCGAGCTTGCGCTCGAAGGGATCATCTGCAAACGAGCCGACGCCCCCTACACCCAGGCCCGGTCGAAGTCGTGGCTGAAGGTCAAGTGCTCGCGTCGCCAGGAGTTCGTGATCGTGGGCTGGTCGAAGCCCTCGGGCGCGCGCTCACACTTCGGGTCGCTGCTGCTTGGCACCTACGACCCCCAGGGCGAGCTTCACTACGCCGGGCGCGTCGGAACCGGGTTCAACGACGAAACGCTCGCCGACATCAAGCGCAAGCTCGACGACCGCAGGATCGAGGCGACGCCGCTGAGTGAAACCCTCACGCGAGCCGAGACCCGCGGCGTCACGTGGGTGAAGCCCGAGCTCGTCGGCGAAATCGAGTTCACCGAATGGACCGATGACGGAAGGCTGCGCCATCCGTCGTTCCAGGGCCTGCGCGAGGACAAGAAAGCGGCTCTCGTCCGCCCGGAAGTCCCCGTGCCGGTGGAAGAGGTGGCGGAATCAGCATCAAAGCGCCCCGCTCGGTCCGCGCGCCGCGCCCGCTCCGCGTCGGGCGGCGAATCCAAGGAAGCTCCCATGCCCGCGCGCTCGCGGAACACTGCCGACTCCGATTCACTGGTCGCGGGCGTGCGCATCACCCATCCCGACCGCGTCCTCTACCCCGGCGCCGGCCTCACCAAGCTCGATCTTGCTCGGTACTACGAAGCCGTCGCGACTCGCATGCTGCCATTCCTCGTCGGCCGTCCCCTCAGCACCGTCCGCTGCCCCGAAGGGATCGCCGGTCAGTGCTTCTTCCAGAAGCACGTCCGCGAGACGTTCAGCAACGGGCCCGTGAAATCCATCCGCGTGCGCGAGCAGGACGGTGAGGAAGCGAACTACATCGCCGTGGACTCGGTCGAGGGATTGGTCTCGCTGGTGCAGTTCGGCGTCCTGGAGATCCATCCGTGGGGTTCCACGCGCGACCACATCGATCAGCCCGACACGCTCACCTTTGACCTTGATCCCGGCGAAGGAGTCTCGTTCGACGAGCTCCGCCGAGCCACGCTCGAAGTCCGCAAGCATTTGGAAGCCCTTGGCCTGGCCTGCTTCCTCAAGACCACGGGTGGCAAGGGGCTTCACGTCGTCGTTCCCCTCACGCCCGACCTTGCGTGGGAGCCGGTCAAGGAGTTCTGCTCGGCCTTCGCCAAGTCGCTCGCCGCGCAGCAGCCCGATCGATTCATCGCGGTCTCCACCAAGGCCCGCCGCAAGGGTCTGATCTTTCTCGATTACCTCCGCAACAGCCGCGGCGCGACCTCCATCGCGCCTTTCTCAACGCGGGCCCGCGCGGGCGCGCCGATCGCCGTCCCGTTCGACTGGAAGGAACTCGACGCCCTCGACACACTCGTCACGTTCCACGCGGCCGACGTCCTCGACCGGCTCCGGCGCCAGAAGCGTGATCCATGGGCCGCCTTCGAGAAGAGCAGAACGTCCCTGGCCAAGGTGCTCCGGCGGGCTGGACTGGACCCACGCCCCGCGTCCACACCGGCTGCACTCATGAACGGCTCATCTGGCCTTCATGACGGCCCTTCACGCGAAAAAAGGACATCTCAAGGAGTCAAACCGATGCCCAAGGCATGGTCCGCCAAGGACGAACGACAATACGAGCACGTCAAATCGAGCGAGCGCGCACAAGGCCGGTCCACCAAGCGCGCCAAGGAGATCGCCGCCCGGACCGTCAACAAGCAGCGCTCGAAAGACGGTCGAGCCAAATCACCGGGCCGCAAGGCCGGTCGCTGACGAGCGGCGACCATCCGAACAAAGCCCGTTCAGTGGGCCGGTATTTGCAGTTTCAGACGCCGCCTCCGTCCACGACGGCATCCCACGGTCTTGGTGCCCCGAAAGGGGGCTGTGTGCAATCATTGTGCCTCTCCACGCGGGCTGGGACTTTCCCCTGATGCCCGAGCCCGGGGGGCCGCCGATAGAGGTTTGCGAGTCCGGAAATCGATCGGACATATTCCAACACAACGCGGGCGGCGGAAACGCGCCGTCCAGGGAGCTGAGAGATGAAGGGTCTGTTGAACCGCGTGCTTGGTCGGTCCCGCTCGATGATCCAGAACGCCGGGAAGGCCCGGAGCGGCCGCGGCGCTGACCGGGTGTCCGCCGAGCAGCTCGAGCCCCGCGCGCTGCTGGCCGTCTTCACGGTGATCAACGTCGCCGACGCCGGTGCCGGGTCGCTGCGCCAGGCGATCCTCGACGCCAACGCCGCCGACGGCGCCGACGTGATCGAGTTCGACGCCGCCGTCAACGGCGTCATCACGCTCGCCGACACCGGCCTGATCGTGACCGATTCGGTCGCCATCAACGGCCCCGGCGCCTCGCTGCTGCGCATCTCGGGCAACGACGCCGTCCGCGTCATGGAGTTCACGGCCGGCACCTCGTCGCTCAGTGGCGTCACGATCGGCGGCGGCAACGCGTTCAACGGCGCCGGCGTCCGCAACTCGGGCACGCTGACCATCACCGGCTCGCGCATCATCAACAACAGCGCCACCGTCGGCGGGGGCGGCGGCATCGAGAACCTGGGCACGCTGACGCTGATCGACTCGACGGTCGCGAGCAACGACGGCGGTATTGGCGACGGCGGCGGCGTGCGCAACGGCGGCACGCTGACCATCCGCAGCTCGACCATCTCCGGCAACAACGCGACCGGCGGCGGCGGCATCGCCAACTTCGGCGTCGCCACGACCATCACCAATTCGACCATCGCCAACAACACCGCCTCCCTCGACGGCGCGGCCATCATCAACTTCAACGCCCTCACCGTCTCCAACTCGACCATCGCGGGCAACACCGGCGCTCCCGCCATCACCAACAGCGGTGCGCTCACGCTGCACAGCTCGATCATCGGCGGCGCGCCCACCGCCCCCATGGTCGGCACCTTCGCCGCCGGTTCGGCCAACAACCTCATCCAGCACGTCGACAACTCCGGCGGCCTGGGCAACGACGTCAACGGCAACCTCGTCGGCGTCGATCCCCTGCTGGGAGCCCTCGCCGACAACGGGGGCCCCACGCAGACGATCGCGCTCCAGCCCGGCAGCCCGGCGATCAACGCCGGCAGCAACACCGGCGGCCTGACCACCGACCAGCGCGGGCTGTCCAGAGTCCGCGGCAACGCGATCGACATCGGCGCCTTCGAGTACGCGGGTGTGCCCACGGTCGGGTCGCTCACCCCGTCCGCCGCCTTCATCGCCCGCGGCCAGACGGTCACGCTGACGGCCAACAACGTCTCGGACACCGACGGCACGATCACGCGCGTCGACTTCTATCTTGATGCCGATGGCGACGGCGTCGCGGACGCGGGCGAGCTGATCGGCTCCGACGACAACGCCGATGGCGGGTACACCCTGTCGTACCAGGTGCCGCTCACCGTGACCCTCGGATCGGCCTCGCTGCTGGCGGTGGCGGTCGACAGCGACACCCAGTCGAGCACCGTCGTGTCGGCGCCGCTGACCGTTCTCTCCGAGTCGCTCTTTGCCGCAGCGCCCGATCAGCTCATCGGCGCGTCGGCGGGCACCTCGGGCAACATCAACGTCACCATCCGCAACGCCCAGGGCTTCCCGGTCGTCATGCAGAAGCCCGGCTCCTCGCAGGAGTGGACGGGGTCGAACCTCCAGACCAAGGCGGGCAGCCCGCCGATCGTCGGCGAAGTCGTCACCTGGGTCGATGCCAAGGACGGCCTCAGCTACGCCGCCGCGATGACCACCGAAGGCCTCGTGGTGTTCAAGGACAACTCGGGCACGTGGACGTACACGAACCTGAGCATCCTGGTGCCCGGCACGCCCGCGATCACCGGCAACCTCACGACCTTCAACTCGATCGACAACATGGTCAGCATCGCCGGTGTCGCGGCCAACGGCGACCTGATCCGCTACTACCAGACCGGCACCGCCGAGAACTACGCCTGGACGGCCGTCAACCACGGCCAGGAGCTGCGCGACCAGGGCCTGACGATGCCGCAGTTCACCGGCCGCATCACCAGCTTCGTCACCCCGTGGAACGCCCTCAACGTCGTCGGCCTCGACGCCAATGGCGACATCCAGGCCGTCTGGTGGCACCAGTCGCTCGCCACCGCCGGAAAGTGGACCACCAACAACCTCAGCGATCAGACCGGCGCCGCCGCCCTCACCGGCGGGCTCACCGTCTGGCTCACGAGCTGGAACGCCATCAACATCGCCGGCACCGACACCGACGGCAAGCTCTCCGCGACCTGGTGGGTGCCCGGTTACAACAACGAGCAGTGGAACAACGACAACCTCACCGACATCATCGGCGGGCCGCTGCTCGAAGCCAACAGCATGACCAGCTGGACCACCTCGTGGGGCGCGATGAACATCGCCGGCCGCGAAACCGACGGCACCATCAGCGTCTACTGGTGGGTCCCCGGCTTCAACAACGACCAGTGGAACGTCGCCTACTTCCGCGATGTCGTTCCCAACGCGACCCACACCGTGGGGCCGGTGACCGGCCTCTCGGCCCCGGGCGGCGATCAGAGCATGAGCATGATCAGCTCCACCGAGGGCGGCGAGGTCATCCGCCTGTGGTGGAACCCCGCGACCGACGTCTGGTCCGAGCAGAACCTCACGCAGATCACGCAGGAAGTCTGATCCCGCGATCGCCCGAGGGAACAGCGAATTCAACAGGCCCGGCGCAGCACGCCGGGCTTTTCTTTTTTTGATTCAGACCGCTCGCACCACGACGATGGTCTGGTCGTCGGCGCGCCGGGCAAGACCGACGAAGCGCCGGACCTCCCACAGGATCTGGTCCACGATCTGCCGGGCCGGCATCTCCGGGTTCTCCTGCAGCACGCGCAGCAGCGTCGCCCGCAGCCGCGCCTTGCCGAACTTCTCGCCCGAGAAGGTCAGCGCGTCCGGCAGGCCGTCCGTGTACGCGAGCAGGACGTCGCCGCGCGAGAGCTGGTACGTCCCGCGCTGGTACTTCTGCGTCGGATCGATGCCCACCACCATCCCGCCGACGGAGAGCTCCTCGATCGTGGCCGGGGGCGAGCCGCTCGGAGACCTGCGGATCACCATCGGCGGCTCGTGACCGGCCGAGCAGTAGGTCAGCCGCAGCGTCGCCGGGTCGAGCACGCCGTACCACAGCGTGGCGAACTCGTGGTCCTGCGTGTCGCGGCACACGGCCTTGTTCACGCGGCCCACGACCTCATCGAGGTCGTAGATATCCTCGGCGTGCGCGCGGAGCATCGCCCGCACCGCCGACATGAGCAGCGCCGCGGCGATCCCCTTGCCCACCACGTCGCCGACGATCAGTCCCAGGTGGCCGCCGAGGTTCGCAAAGTCGTAGAAATCCCCGCCCAGCTCGAAGCTGGGCTCGTAGGCCGCCGCGATGTCCAGCCCCGGGATCGACGGCACGGTGCGCGGCAGCATGCGCCGCTGCACATCCGCCGCGAGCTGCACCTGGCGCTGCATCCGCCGCTCTTCCTTCCGAGCCTGCTGGAGCCTGGCTTGCTGCACCGCCACCGCCGACTGCTGCGCGATGGACTTGAGGAGCCGGCGGTCCCAGTCGCTGAAATCCCGCCGCGACCGCTTGTACAGCCGCATCACCCCGATCGGCCGGCCCTGGAACACCAGGCCGGCGTTGATGAAGCCCGCCAGCCCCTCGCGACGCGCCCGTTCGGGGATCAGCACGCGGGGGTCCTCGGTCACGTCCGGGCTGACGACGCTCTCGCCGCGCAGGGCGAGCTGGTCGAACACCCGGTCCTTGCTCAGCGGCTGCGGGTCCTCCAGCCACTCCCGGCTCAGGTTGCGCGACGCCGCCGTCACCAGGTCCTTCTCGTGCTCGCTGAGCACGCCATCGGCGTCCTCGGGGAGCAGCATGATGGCGCCGGCGTCAAGGTCCAGCACGTCAAGCGCCGAATCCAGCGCCGTATCGAGGATCGCCGCCACGTTGGGGTTGCGCGTCAGCAGCGAGTTCAACCGGTACAGGACCGAGAGCTCGTGCAGGCGGTGACGCAGCTCCAGGCCGTTCTCGCACAGCTCCGCCGAGGCCGACGCGATCAGCGTGACGACGTGCTCGAGCCGCTGGCGGGCATCCTCCGACAGCCGCGGCGTCCCCGGCGCCACCGCGAGCCAGCCGATCGTCTCGCCGCTCACGCGCAGCGGATAACGGGTCGCGTCGCTCCTGGCGCCGTCCTCTGCGTCGTCCAGCACGTCCCAGGCGCGCCGGCCCGATCCCGTGACGATCGACCGGCCGTCGCGGTCGCGCAGCTCGACCGCGACCCCCGTGAGCCGCGTCAGCTCGCCGCACAAACCCGCGAGCGAACCGTCCGTCAGGAAATCGGTGATCGAGGGGGGGCCATGCGGCGCCGAGAACTCGCCCGGTCGGTCGGACGCGGACTCCTGCGCCGGCGGTGCTGCACTCCCCGCGGCTTCGACGTGTACGTGAACGGGCTTGTCGAGATTCGCGGAACCGGGCGAGAGGGACGAATCGGTCATTTACCGCCCTTCTCCTCGGGCTCCGGCGCCGGCGCATCGGGCGCTTTCTCCCAGACGCCTCTCAGGAACCGGGCGAGCACGGCGTCGCGCGGGTCCGACTCGGCCCGGTCCGGCGCCGACAGCGTTTCAAGCCGAGCCAGACCTTCGTCCCTGAGCGCCGTGTCGCCGGTCTGGAACCCCAGATAGGCCGCCAGGAGCGCCGCGTCGCGCGCCGTCTGCCCTTCTTGTCCGTCGTACAGGCCACGCAGCCGCAGCGCCAGGTCGGCGATCCGATCGGCACCGGGCAGCAGCTTGGGGTCGTACCGCATCGCCGCGACTTCCGGGCGCGTCCGGAACATCCTGCGAAGATTGGTGGCCGCGGACTTGAAGGTCGCGCCGCCGAGCTGCGCGTGGATCCGCCCGAACTGCGCCGAAAGCTCGGTCGGCCGGATGCCCGCCGCGCTCGTGAACCGGTCGTCGGCCTGGAAATACTGGCCGTTGGCCATCGCCTCGACGCCCGCGGCGATGTGCTCGCCGAACGGATCGCGTTTGCTCGCGTCCACCGGCATGTACGCATCAACCATCCCACCGGCCTCGCGGATCACGCGGAGCGTCTCCGGATCAAGATCGGGGATGGCGCGCGGGGCGTTCGGATCGACCGCCTCGGGCGACTGCCCGGGAACGACGACGCTGCGCTGCGCCCGCGTCCGAGCCGCCTCGCGAGCCGCTCGCTCCGCGCTCGAAAGCACCGCGCCGCTCTCGACCAGCGTTGACGACTTTCTCGTCAGCCAGTCGGATCCGCCGACCAGCCCGGTCACGGGCTTGAGCCGCGCGGACGGCGTGGAATCATCCGCGCTCGCCGCGACCGGCGCGCCGCGATTCAGCCGCGACCGCAGGTCCTCGAGGCGCCCGGTGACCCCGACCGGCGGATTCGTGCCCGGAGCCCCGCGCTCGGCTGGACGCTGCCGCGGCGTCACGCCCGGGATGGTCGTTTCGGGAACATCCTGCGTGGATCCCGGCGGCGCCGCCATCTTGTCGAGCCGCTCCAGCAACCGGTCATAGGAAGACGGCAATGCCGGCCGGCTCGTGTCCTGCCTCGCCGGGCCCAGGTTGGTGTCGGGCAGGCTGGTGTCGATCGAAGTGTCCAGCCGATCCGGAGCCGCGCTTGCCCGGCTCTTGGCCGATTCACGCATCGATCGACGAGCGGTCTCGTTCGCGATCCGCGACTCCTCCAGCGAGCGCGGTGTCGTGGTGCCCGGTGGGGCCAGCGCGCCGACTCCCTTGTTGTCAAGCCCGCGCCCCGTCAGTCCCGAGAGCGTGTCGGGCCGGCTCGATCGCCGCTGCGCCGGATCAACGCCCAGGTCGCCGCGGCTCGCCGCCCCGGCCGACAGACGCGTGGATCCGAGCGAATCCGCGAGCGATGGCAGCCCGCGCCCGCCCGAAGCGCCGAGCCGACGCTGCGAATCGGCGTCGGACTGGCGGAGCGGGTCGGTCAGCAGCCCCGCGCGGCGTCGCCCGGAGTTTGCGTTGGACACCATCGGCAGACCGGTGAAGTCCGGCGAGGTGTCGAATTCGAACGACTTGCTGTAGGTGCTGCTGGGCAGTTCGTAGCTGCCGCGGAATGCGTTGGGTCGCCGCGTGCCCGAGGTCAGACTTTGGATATACGAGGCCGTATCCGAGGCCCGGACACCGCGGCTCGACAGCGCCGACCCCTGGCTGCGGTTGCGGAAGTCGCGCAGGTCGTTGCTTCCGAGGCCGCCCACGAAGTCCGAGTAATCCTGCGTCCCCAGGTCGCCCATGAACGAGAAGCCGCCGCCGGCGCGTCCGAATGACACGTTCCGAGCGAACCGGAACGAGGAGGTCAGGTCACGCCCTGCCAGGCCGCCGGAGTTGTACACCCCAAGGTCGCGTTCCAGCAGCCGCCCATCCCCACCGGCTCGGAACTGTGCCTGCGCGGCGACCGCACAGCCGGCCACGGCGGCCAAGGCCAAAGTCCATCGGCTGGCTGAGAAAAGATGACTCATTGCCCCGCTCTACGTCGTGCCCGTGCGTCCATGCCCGTACCGGAATGATACGGCATTTGGGCGAAACGGACCGCCCTTTTTGATACGCCCGGGCTGGGGGGTAGATCGGGCAACGGCCGTCTGAATCTGAGGTTTCAGGGCCGAGGAGGCCGAAGTGGCCCGCTTTATCGCGAGGACTCGCCGGCGGACGGCCATCCCATCGACTTGGCGACCACGGCGACGGCGTGTTCGGATTCCGACTGGATGCTGTACTTCAGCTCGCCCATCTGGCGGCTCCACCACGTCACGTCGCCATGTACCTCGGAAACGACCCCCTGGCGCGACGATGAGCTGTGGATCTCCACGAAGACCGTGACCGGCATCCGGCGGTATCGCCCGGGCTGCTCGTCGTTTGGTATTCGAACGGTATATTCAAAGCTCACGCTTCGGCGGTCCGGGTCCGAGCCGCCGGGTTCGAAGCGGACGGGCACAATGCCGGCGCCGGCCGGAAGCCGGACCCCGTGCCCAAGGAAAGTCTCGGCCTGCTGGACGGCTCGGTCGTAGTCCGCGCTGAGGATCTGGCGGGAGAGGTTCAGACCGGCCGAGGACGGGCCGGAGAAGTCGCGCGACCCGGCGTATTCACCGGTGAGGCGGGCACACAGGAACCCGGCGAGCACCAGGGCCGCTGCGGCTGCGAAGCGGCGCAGCCGCACCGTGCGCTGCGGCCGGGCGGCCGCCGGGCCGATCCGGCCCGCGACCTGCGTGAGCGCTGCCTGGTTCTCCAGGGCATCCGCTTCCCCGCGCAGGCGGAGGCGCACGGCCTCCATGACGCGTGTCTTGCACCCCGGATCGACGGACACATCGCCCATGACCCGCGCGCAGGCGGCCTTCAGGCGACGCTCAAACGCGAGGCGCTGCGGCCCGCCGGGCATCGCCCCGATTTCGGCTTCGATCCGCCGGAATTCCTCCGGGCGGAACTCGCCATCGGCGAAGCGCTCGATGAGGTGCGAGAGCGCGAGATCCCTGGTCTCGTCGATCGGGGTGCTCGGGACCGCATCATCGTGGGATCGTGGGTCTTTCTCGGTCATTTCTGGGGCTCTCGGCTCGGCCCTCTGACCCGGGAACTGCTCGTTGCTCACACCCTCGCTCCTCTTGACTCCAACCCGACGCTCCCCATCGAGATCCTGCGCTCACTCATGCGGTATTCGGAGACTGCTGCGGCGACGAGTCATCCGGAATTTTCCACGGGTCATCGCCGGTGGAGCCGTCCCGGAGCGCGTCGGTCAGCATCTGCCGCGCCCTGTACAACCGACTCATCACTGTTCCGATTCGGACTCCCAGAACATCCGCGATTTCGCGGTACTTGAACTGTTCGACGGACCAGAGGAGCAGCACCTCTCGAAACTCCGGGCTGAGACGTTCGATGGCGTTCTTGAGGCGTTCATCGACCTGTTCCCAGTCCATCCCGTATCGGCCGATCCAGAGTCTGTCGTCTGCGGGCCCGGCTCGGTGATCGACCGCGTCTTCCGCTGAAACCAGTTTTCCCGACTCGCGGGAGGCTTTTTTGAGGGCCGAGTAGTGGGCGTTGTGGCAGATCACCAGCAGATACGACTTCATGCCCCCGCCGTGAGGGTTGAACGCCTCGACCGACTGGGGCCGCAGAGCACGGACGTAGACTTCCTGGACCAGATCCTCCGCTCGTTCATGGTTCCCGGTGAGGTGGTAGGCCATCCGGTAGATTGCCTCGAAATGCTCGAGGGCCTGGTGTTCGAATTCCGCGCGGTCCACGGCGAACTCCTGGCAACATGAAGAACGCTGGCCGGAGCAGGGATATTCCGGCGCACGAGCGAAGTCCGCATCATGGTAGCGGAAGGCCCTGTGGCTGGAAGGGGTGCCGGGCGGCCCCTAGGGAATACGCGAGGAATATGTCGCGGTTCTTTCGGGTTTGCCTTTCCCAAACTACAGTGGGGGCCAATGACCGACCAGACACCGTTCTACGTCACGACGCCCATCTATTACGTCAACGACCGCCCGCACATCGGTCACTGCTATACCACGCTCGTCGCGGATGTCGCCGCCCGGTTCGAGCGGCTGCGGCGGGGGTCCGGCCGGGACGTGTTCTTCCTGACCGGCACCGACGAGCACGCCGAGAAGGTCGTTGAAACCGCCCAGAAGCGGGGGCTTTCCCCGATGGAATGGGCGACGCAGAACGCGGGCGAATTCCGCAAGGCCTTCGACTTCATGGGCTTCTCGTTCGACGACTTCGTCCGGACCACTGAGGATCGCCACAAGGCCCGGGCGTCGGACTACATCGAGCGGCTGATGAAGTCGGGCGACATCGAGCTGGGCGACTACGAGGGCTGGTGGGACGCCTCCCAGGAGGAGTACCTCACCGAGACGGTCGCCAAGGATGCGAATTTCGTGAGCCCGGTGAGCGGCAAGCCGCTCGAGCGTCGCAAGGAGCAGAACTACTTCTTCCGCCTCGACAAGTACGAGGCGCAGTTGTTCGACGCGATCGCCAGGGGCGAGCGGGGCGAGCCCGGCGGCGTTCGGATCCTGCCCGAGGCGCGGCGCAACGAGGTGCTCGGGCGCATCCGGGGCGGGCTGCAGCGCGTGCCGGTGTCGCGTCGCATCCGCGAGGGCGACGCGGACTGGGGCATCCGCATGCCCGGCGACCCCGCGCACCGCGTGTACGTGTGGATCGAGGCGCTGTGCAATTACCTGACGGTGGTCGACAACGAGCGTGCGCCGAGCACGGCGGCGGCCGAGGGCGGGTCGCGCCGGCGGTTCTGGCCGGCGAGCGTCCACCTGATGGCCAAGGACATTCTGTGGTTCCACGCGGTGATCTGGCCCGCGATGCTGATGGCGCTGGGAGAGGAGCCGCCGCGCACGGTGTACGCGCACGCGTACTGGGTGCGCGAGGGCCGCAAGATGTCCAAGAGCCTGGGCAACTTCATCGAGATCGAGACGATCGAGGCGTACGCCAAGCGGTACTCGCTCGACGCGGTGCGGTGGTACCTGCTCACGCAGGGCCCGCTGGGCGCGACCGATGCGGATTTCTCGCACGCCAAGTTCGTGGAGGTGTACAACGCGGACCTTGCCAACGGCATCGGCAACTGCGCGAGCCGCGTCGGCAACATGATCGAGAAGTACTTCGGCGGGAAAGTGCCGGAACCCCGCGACTATCAGCAGGGTTTTTACCAGAGGCTGTTGCCTGACGGCTCGTTTGATACCAGCACGGTCCTTGGTCAAGCCCTCGCAGCCAGGCAAGTTGCTGGAACGCCAGTACCAACGGGCCAGTCCGTCAAGGCTTTCAATTTCCCGGACGTCGTCAAGCATCATGTTGCAGAGGCGCTGGCAGCCCTCGATGCTCTGGACCTTGTTCGCGCCGTTCAGATGGGAATTCAACTGGTTCGCTTCGTTGACGACTTCATTTCTCACACGGCGCCGTTTACGCTGGCGAAGCAAATAAACGAGGACGAGTCGAAAAAAAGCGCGTTGCAGACAATCCTGTGGGCCTGCGCCGAAACGGTCCGGATTGCGTCTGTAATGGTCTCACCAGTCATGCCCTCGAAGGCGAGGCATATCTGGGACGCATGGAACTGCTTCCCGCCAGAAGGAGCTGAATTCCGGCATCTCTGTGAGTTTGGCGGCGAGTACAAATTGAACCCGGGACAGGCCATCAGCAAGGGCGAAGCGCTGTTCATGCGAGCCGATCCGGCGGAGGCGGCGCCGGTGGCGGGTTGAAGTCTCCTGGCGGACGCCTCAATGAACCTAGTGCGGGTCGCCGGGTGAGCGGAAGCGATCTATCGCCGCGTTGCGGCTCGGCGGAGGGGTGCGGGGTGACGGACGGAACGGGTTTCTCGGGGCTGACGCCCCGAGCTTCGCTCTGGTGCCGCTTCGCGGCTGGTGGTATGCGTTGCTCGCAAGTATGCTGCTTGACATGCGACCGCGTGTGTGGATGAGAAAGTTCGTGAAGTGGGGAGGGGCAGGTCTCGCGTTCGTGTTTTTGGCTCTCTGGATTGCAAGCGGTCGGTGGACTGTTTCTTACAGCACATCTTGGTTTGGATGTGGCATCGTGAGCGGACACTTTTCAATCAGCTGGAATGCCGGAATCCCGTCTGCATCCGAGCGTCGCTGGTTCGTGTTCGACAGCGAAAGGTGGGTGCTCCATAACTGGTGGTTCGACATGGTTCCATCCAAGCCAGGTCGCACCACCAGAATGTGCTTTATCCCGGGTTGGAGCGCCGTGGCACTTCCGTTGCTCGCTTCGGCGAGTGCGTGGGCGCTCGATGCGCGATCAAAGACTCGCGCGTCACGGGGCGTGTGTGCTCGATGTTTCTACCCACGCCGCTCCCTCGCCCGCGATGTCCCGTGCCCCGAGTGCGGGTTGGTGCCGCCGGGCGGACCCGTCGAGGGATGAGGTGGTGAGTTACAACCGAAAACGGGCTCGACGGATATCTGACGAGGCCCGTGCCAAGTGAAGCGGGGCAGGTTTCGAAGCCATTGAGCCGCTCGTTGGACGCCTCCGGGGGTGCTTCCTAGACTTGCCTCCCCTATCGGGGCCGAGCGTGACGGAAAGAGCCCGGGCGAGCACTCGCCGGGGCCCTGGAGGCACGTTCATGAGCCTCTCATCGCGGCAGATGGGAGGGTCAGCCCTAGCCCAAAGCGACGGTCGCTTCGGGCACCTGTGCCGCGGCCTCCGATCGGCGTCCTTCGGGACTGCCCGGGCGGACCGCGACAGATTCTGTTCGTGGTCCCGCGGCTGAACCAGCCGGTTCAGCGCCCAGTACGGAGGATTGAACAGGCCCGCGACTGAGGATCTTGAGGCAGGAGCGTCCGTGTTCCACGGGCGGTCTGAGGGCAGGCACGGCGTGCCGGGCCCACCCGGAGCCTCCTGATACCTCCATTGGTCGATGGTGTAATCGGCAGCACAGCAGATTTTGGTTCTGTTAGTCCTGGTTCGAGTCCAGGTCGACCAGTTTCCTCGCGAGCGGCCAGGTTCGCCCGGGGCGACGGGCGCCCGGCTCGGTCCATCGCCGACAGCGCCACCTCCCTGGCCCGGACGTTTCGTTCAGACGAATCTCGAGCCCCGCCGGCCCCGCCGCCGGCCCGCACGGAGTCGATCGATGACCACGGTCGTTCCCGGTCCTTCGAGTTCCGCGTTGCTTGTTCAGAGTTCGACGGTGACCACGACACGCCCATCCACGTACGCCGCGCCCTCGGCCGTGATCCTCGCGGCCGGCAAGGGCACGCGCATGAACTCCGACCTGCCCAAGGTCGCGCACAAGGTCGGCGGGCGGCCGATGGTGTGCGCCGTGGTGGACGCGTGCCGCGCCGTCGGCTGCGAGCGCATCGTGGTGGTGGTGGGGTACAAGCAGGAAGTCGTCCGCAGGGCGCTGGAGGGGATGAACGTCGAGTTCGCCGTCCAGGACGAGCAGCTCGGCACCGGCCACGCCGTCCGGTCCGCCGCGGGCCACTTCGCCAAGGAGTCGCAGGCGCCCGGGCACGACGTGTTCGTGCTCTGCGGCGACGGGCCGCTGATCCGGGCCGAGACGCTCAAGAAGATGCTCGACTGCCACCGCGGCCAGAAGGCCGCGATGACCCTCGCGACGTCGATCATCGAGAACCCGCAGGGCTACGGCCGGATCGTGCGCGACGCGACGGGGCGTTTCCAGGCGATCGTCGAGCAGAAGAACGCGACCCCGGACCAGCTCGCGATCAGGGAAGTCAACCCCAGCTACTACTGCTGCGACGCGCAGCAGCTCTTCTCCGCGCTCGAGAACGTTCAGCGCAACCCCGTGAGCGGCGAGTACTACGTCACCGACGTGCCGGAGATGCTGCTGCGTGCCGGCAAGCGGGTCGAGGTGCTGCCGGCGGTGCCGCCCGAGGACGTGCTCTCGATCAACACGCCGCACGACCTTGAGATCGTGGACCGGCTGTACCGGTCTCGCGGCGGGTGGAGCGCCGAGGACATCGACACGCTGAAAATCTTCGCGGGGCGCAGCGCGGTGCACCTCACGCACCGCATCTGCGAGCACCTGCTGCTGCCGGTGGGCATGTCGCGCACGCAGTCGTTCCCCGACGGCGAGATCCTCGTCAAGGTCGAGGAGGACGTGCGCGGCCGCGACTGCTTCGTGGTGTGCTCGACCTGCCAGCCCGTCAACGACAACCTGATGGAGCTGCTGATCTTCATCGACACGCTCCGCCGGGCCAGCGCCGACCGCATCACGGTGGTGCTGCCCTATTTCGGCTACGCGCGGCAGGACCGCAAGGACGAGGGCCGGGTGCCGATCACGGCCAAGCTGGTGGCGAACATGATCACGGCGGCGGGCGCCAACCGCGTGCTCGCGCTCGATCTGCACGCGGCGCAGATCCAGGGCTTCTTCGACCTGCCGGTGGACCACCTGGCGGGGTCGGCGGTGTTCGTCCAGTACTTCCAGTCGATCCGCCAGGAGCTGGGCGAGCTGTGCCTGGTGAGCCCGGACGTGGGCAACGTCAAGGTCGCCGAGTCGATGGCCAACCTGATGGGCGGCGATCTTGCGATCATCAACAAGCGGCGGCTGTCGGGGTCGAAGGTCGAGACGGGCAACCTGATCGGCAACGTCGAGGGCAAGACGGTGCTGATGTTCGACGACATGATCTCGACGGCGGGAACGGTGTACGAGGCGGCGAGGCTGGTGCGGTCGCGCGGGGCGCGCCACGTGATCGCCGCCGCGACGCACGCGGTGCTCGTGGGGCCGTCGATCGAGCGGCTGTCGAGCGACGCGTTCGACCGCGTGGTGGTGACCAACACCATCCCGCTGGGCGACCGGGTGGCGGCGCTGCGTCCCAAGCTGGTGGAGCTGTGCGTGGGCCCGCTGCTGGGCCAGGCGATCCACCGGATCCACCACAAGAAGTCGATCAGCGCCCTGTTCAAGGACGGCGGGGGGACGAAGCGGTAGAGGGAACAGTTCAAAGTACAAAGTTCAAAGTTCAAAGTTCAAAGTTCAAAGTTGAAATATGAGATGGAAGCGGGTCGTGGGGCGCTGCCCTCGACCGAAAGGATCTGGAGCCAGTCATGCACGAGAAAGCACCGATGTTGAGCGTCAAGCGTCGCGAGCGGGTCGGGACGCGGTACAACAACCGTCTGCGCGAGGCGGGGTCACTGCCGGCGGTCGTGTACGGCCGCGGCAAGGAGCCCGTGGCGATCGCCCTGAACCACCGCGACTTCACGCGGCTGGTCTCCAAGGGCGAGAAGATCTTCCGGCTCGACGTGGCCGCCGACGCCGGCTTCGAGGCCCAGCAGATGGTGCTGCTGCGCGACCTTCAGTTTGATTACCTGGGCACGAACATCGTGCACGCGGACTTCACCCGCGTCAGCCTCACCGACCGCGTCCGCACGCTGGTCCCGGTGCACCTGATCGGCGAGGCCAAGGGCCTCAAGCAGGCCGGCGCCATCCTGATGCACCCGGTCTCGGAGCTCGAGGTCGAGTGCGTGGTCACCGAGCTGCCCGACTTCATCGAGGTGAACGTCGCCGAGCTCGACGTGGGTCACGCGATCCACGCCTCGGACGTGAAGCTGCCGGCGAACATGAAGCTGCTCACCGATCCGCACGCGATGGTCGCGCAGATCGTGGTCCAGGCCGAGATCGTCGTGGCCGAGGCGGCCGCGGCGCCGACCGGCGAGGCGGCTCAGCCCGAGGTCATCACCGCCAAGAAGCCCGCCGAGGGCGAGGCCGCCGCCGGAGCGGCGGGAGCCAAGGCGGCGGCGCCCGCGAAGGACGCCAAGGCGGCGGCGCCCAAGAAGTAACCACACACCCGGCCGGTGCCGGGCGCGTGCGGGCAACACCCACCCGCGCCCGGCGCCGATCCGCGTCGGTCACGTTCCCCGTTGCCTGTTGCGGTTTTCCTCCTGCCTCCAGCGTCATGAAAATGCTCGTCGGACTCGGAAACCCCGGACTCGAATACGCCAGGACCCGGCACAACGTCGGGTTCATGGTGATCGAGCGCCTCGCGGGGAAGACGGGGATCGACGGCACGGTCCGGTCGCGGTTCCACGCGGCGTGCGTGGAAGGGCGAATCGCGGGCGAGAAGTGCCTGCTCGTCCGTCCCACGACGTACATGAACCGGTCGGGCATGGCCGTCGCCGAGGCGGTGGCGTTCTTCAAGACGGTCGAGGTGCCTCGCGACCTGATGGTCATCACCGACGACCTGGCGCTGCCCACGGGGATGATCCGCATCCGCCCGGGTGGGGGGGCGGGCGGCCACAACGGCCTGGGAGATATCGAGCGGGCCCTGGGAACGGACCAGTACCCCCGACTGCGCGTCGGGATTGGCATGCAGCCCTCGGGCGGCAAGCCCTCGGTGATGAACCAGGCGGACTTCGTGCTCAGCCGGTTCATCCACGAGGAACAGCCGCTGCTGGAGAAGGCCATCGAGGACGCGTGCGGGGCGCTGGAGCTCTTCATCAGCCGCGGGGTGGACGCGGCCATGAACAAGTACAACGTCAAGAACAGCGGGGCGGGCGAGAACGCGACCCCTCCCGCGGGTGGTTGAGAACACGTCGAAGACCGAAACGGTGGGACGCAATCGGCCCACGCTGAATCACGAAGGAAGGAAGTCGATCATGCCCGGACGCCGTGAATACACGTACGAAGCCATGTTCCTCCTCAGCCAGGCGGTCGCCGCCGACCTTGGCGGGGCGGTCGAGCACATCAAGGAGATCATCAGCCGCGGCCACGGCGAGATCCTCGCCATGCGCAAGTGGGACGACCGCCGCCTGGCCTATGAGATCGACGGCCAGAAGCGCGGCGTGTACATCCTGGTGTACTTCAAGGCTCCCAACGACCAGCTCGGCCACATCGAGCGCGACTGCAACCTTTCGGAGAAGGTGCTGCGCGTGCTGATCCTCCGGGCCGATCACCTCTCGCCCGAGGAGATCCAGGCGACCGACGGCCGCCGCGAGCTCGAGTCGGAGATCCGCCTGCGCGGCACCCAGGCCGCGGCGCCCGCAGAAGCGGCGGCGGCTCCGGCGGCGCCGGCCCCCGAGCCCGCCAGCGCGGGTTGATGGGGGACGGTCCGCGTCGGCACGCTCCGGGCTGCGAGCTGCACGTCCAATAAAAAACCTCGCCGACTCATGCGGTCGGCGAGGTTTTTCTTTTGTTCAGGGATGGCTGGGGAGATCAGCCGCCGGCGCTCGAGGCCTGACCGGTTTCCTCGGCTTCCTTGAGTTCCTCGCGCTGGCGGACGTACGTCTCCTTCGCCTTGGTCTCCATCGCCGGGGGCTCGGGCTTGGGCGTCGGCGCGATGGCTTCCTTGATGCCGCCGCCGGTGCCCGCGTTGATGATCAGCAGGGCCCCGACGGCCAGGCCCACGCCGGCCACGATGATGGTGATCTTCTTGCGCTTGTCGAGTTCAGCGAATCCCATGGGTGTCCTTCCACTTTTGAACGCGAAGACGCCCGGGCGGCGGCCCCCGGAACATGCGGGCCGCGGGAAAACGTGGCGGGCGTCCGCAGAATTCTCGTTCCTGGAAAAGTCTAACCCGGTATCCACGCCGGGGCTAGCCCATCAGGGCCGGACGGCCCTGAGGAAGGGCGTTTTGGGCCCTCCAGGGCCTATCCAACGTCACGCTTCTGAAACAACATGACCGCCAGGCACAGGAAAACGCAGATCTGCGCCCCGGCGTAGACGACCACGAGCACCGCGTGGTAGGGCGGCACATACTGGTTCTGGGTGACGGCGTCGATCAGCCAGAAGTTCTGGAGGTTGGGCAGGATGGCCCAGGGAACCAGCGCCGCCCAGGTCAGCCTGGTGGGCTCGGTGAACACGAAATCGCCCTCGGCGGGCGGGCGGACGATCATGCCCTCGGCGCCGCTGCCGGCGACGCGGACGGACAGGTGCGTGCCCTTTGATTCGGTCACCACGAGCGCAAAGGGAGTCTCGGGGTTGATGAACCTGCTGCCGTCGGCGGGGTCGCCCTGGAAGCGGTCGAAACCCCGGACCAGGATCGCCGACCCGTTGGGGCTCGGGCCGTAATAGAAGGGGTCGCCGGGCTTGATGGAGGTGGTGGGGTCCTGCTGGAGCTCGACGGTGTAGGCGTCGCCGGGCTTGATCAGACCGGTCTGGTTGAATTCGACCGGCGCCGCCTCCCTGATGATCGCTACGAACTTGTTGTTGAACGCGTAGCGGCCCAGCAGGTGGTTGGTGAGCAGCGAGAGCACGAACACGATGATGCAGATCGCGATCGTCGGCACCTGCTTGAGCCGGGCCGACGCCGCGGTCGCGATGCTCGTGAGCACCAGCACCGCCATCATCAGGCAGAAGCAGGCGAGGGTGATCTGGGGCTTAAAATCAAGGAACGGCGACTGGGGCTGCCATTCCTTGCTCAGGCACAGGGTGAGGAAGTAGCCGACGGCGCAGAAGGGCAGCAGCAGCGAGACGGCGGTCTGCGGGAAGTTCCAGCCGTAGAAGTAGTTCGTCCACGCCGCCAGGCCCAGCGAGATGATGGTGGCGCCGAAGGAGAACAGCAGCACCGGACCGTCGAGCTCGTCGGCCGCCGTGCTCATCACGCCGTGGCGGATGGCGAACAGAAGGTAGATGAGCATGGTGACCGTCGCGACCGTGATCGCGCCCGCGACGCCCAGGTACTTGCCGATGATCAGCAGCGGCCGCGCGACCGGCTTTGAGACCACCGTCAGCACGGTCTTGTTCTCGATCTCACGCGAGAGCACGCTGGTGGCGATGAACGCCGCCAGGAGCATCGCCGCCACGAACACCGTGGACATGCCGATGTCCAGCAGCAGCTTGTTGTCGCCGCTGACCTCGCCGGCCTCCGTGTAGCCCATCGAGTAGCCTGTGTTCCAGGTGTTGAAAACCTGGAGAATGCCGGCCAGCAGGATGAGCAGCAGGAAGATGGGCTGGCGGAGGCTCTCGACGAAGGCGTTGCGGGCAATGGGGATGAGCTGCTGGAACATGGTGGTGGCGTCGGACCTGGGTCCCGGCTGTGCCCGCAAGAGCGATCGGCGGGGAGAAAGAGTGTTCCACCGGTGAGGGGTGAGGGCAACCGGCGCCCGTCAACAGGGCGCAGATGGCCGGTCGGCGGGGAAGAGAGGATTTTCTTCGCTGCGGCGCGAACCCGGGTTCGCGCCATTCGTAGCAGCCGTGCCAGAAGGGCAGATCTCCTCCTGACGCAAGGCGCCGGTGCTCCCGGTGCCTTGCACCGTTGGTTGGCACTCCCGGTCGATGCGGTCCGGGGAGGGGCCGTCGACGGGGGGTCGGGAAGGGAAATGCGCAAGATCGGCCGGTCTGGCGCCGACCGGTTTCTCCGATCGGTGGACAGTCCCCGGTTGAGGTGGCAGAATTGGGGCCCTTGGCGGGGGCCGCGGCGTGAACCCTCTCCGGTAACCGGCCGGTATGAATCTTGGGCCTAGGGTGCGTCGACTCGAGACGGGGGTCTTCGACGGCGGACAGTCGCCCGGTTTCGGGCATGTTGGGCAGCGTGGAGCCGCGGCAGCGGGTCAACGGATGAAGGCCGACTATCTCACGTATCGCAAGGCGACGAGTGTCTCCGTCCTGGGTCTGATCCTCCAGATCGCCCAGACGCTCGCCCTGGTCATCTACGGCGTGCTGAACCGCGATCTTGCGACCCTCTCGGGCGCGATCATCGTCGGGTTCGGCGTTCCCGTGTGGCTCGGGCTGGCCATCGTCTTTGACCAGCACCGCCGGGAGCGGATCGAGGCCCTCGAAGCCGAGGCGCTGGCACAGGCGCCCGGGTCGAGCAGCTCGGTCTTCGAGGGCGGGGACGAGTTCCGGGCGGCCGGCCGCCGGCTCGCGGGCCTGTACAAGTTCTTCCTCCCGGGCCTGAGCCTGCTGGTGGGCGCCGGGCTGGTGACGTTCGGCATCGTGCGGTTCATGGCGATCCGCGAGCACATGCTCGAGGATCATCTCACGATCGGCGATCCCAACGGGTGGGCGATCGCGCTGGGCCTGACGCTGGGGGTGGTGGGGTTCATCTTCGCTCGGTTCGTCTCGGGCATGGCCAAGCAGCCGGCGTGGGCCAATCTCCGCGGCGGCGCGGCGTACGCGGTGGCCTCGTCGCTCATCGGTGTGGCGCTGGCGGTTTCGCACTTCGTGGATTACGCCGGCCCCGACACCCTCCGCCAGTACCTGCCCATCGGCCTGACGGTCGCGATGGTCATCATGGGCGCGGAGGTGTTCCTCAACTTCGTGCTCGACCTGTACCGGCCGCGGCGCCCGGGCGAGAACCCGCGCCCGGCGTTCGATTCGCGCATCCTGGCCTTCATCGCGGCGCCCGATCGGATTGCGCAGTCGATCAGCGAGGCGATCAACTACCAGCTCGGGTTCGACGTGTCGTCGAGCTGGTTCTACCAGCTGGTGTCGCGCCGGCTGGGCACGCTGGTGCTGGTGGCGCTCGTGGTGGTGTGGGGGCTGTCGTCGTTCACGGTCGTCCAGCCCGATCAGCGCGCCCTGGTCCTGCGGTGGGGCGCCGCCACCCGCGTTCTCGACCCGGGGCTCAACGTCAAGCTTCCCTGGCCGATCGAGCGCGTCGAGGTCGCCGAGTATTCGCGCAAGCTCCCCGACAAGCCCCGCGAGATCCTGGGCTACACGACCACGGGCATCCGCAGGCTGGACCTCGGGTCGCCCCCGCCGGCCAACCCCGAGGCCGCGATCCTCTGGACCAACGACCACGTCGGTGAGGAGGTCTTCCAGATCGTCCAGCCCTCCCGGCTGGACTCGGGCACGGTGGAACGGACCGGCCAATCCGGCGTGGCGCTGGTGGCGGCCGAGATCCCGATGCTCTACTCGATCAGCGACGTGAAGCTCTACGACGAGTTCGCGCCGCCGGAGATGCGGGACGACCTGCTCGCGGCCGTGGCTCGCCGCCAGATCATGGAGCTGCTGTCGCGCCGGTCGGTGGACGACATCATCGGCGGCGACCGCGTCGCGCTGAACGAGGAGATCCGCAAGGCGGTCCAGGCCGGTGTCGACCGCCTGAACCCCGACGAGAGCGGCAAGGGCCGCGGCGCGGGCATCGAGGTCCTGTTCGTGGGCATCACCAACGCCCACCCCAACAAGGAGGTCGCCCACAGCTTCGAGCGGGTGGTGCAGGCGGATCGCAAGCGAGAGGCAAAGCTCGAATCGGCCCGGAAGGACGAGATCGAGATCCTGACCAAGGTCGTCGGCAGCACCGAGCTTGCCCGCGAGATCTCGACGGAGATCCAGGCGCTCGAGAAGATGATGACCGACAAGTCGCCCGCCGACGCGGTCAAGGACCAGGAACTCAAGGTCCAGGCGCTGCTCGAGCGGGCCGGCGGCAGCGCCGCGGCCCTGATCGCCACCGCCAAGGCCGAGCGCTGGACCCGGCACATGGGTGAGCGCGGGCGGGCCAGCCGGTACCGCGGCCAGATCGTGGCGTACGAGGCCTCGCCCCTGGTCTTCCAGGCCGGCGAGTACTTCGACGCGCTCCGGGCCGCCATGTCCGGCGCCCGGGTATACGTGGTCAGCGATCAGGTCCCGGACCTGCGCGTCCAGACGAATCTTGAGGATGTTGACACCGGCGTGAGCACATTCACGCCCAAGACCGACTCGCCCTCCGACTACTGAACCCCGCCGGGCGGGCGCCGATCGCGGTCGCCGAGCCCTTCAGGAGATTGATCGTGAATCGACTGGTCGTGATGATCCTTACCGCCCTGGTGCTGCTGGCGCTGGTCTCCTACACCGCCACGTACACCGTGCGCTACACCGAGTCCGCCGTCCGCACCACGTTCGGCGGCGCCGACGAATCCAACGTCAAGAAAGAGCCCGGCCTCTACTTCAAGTGGCCCTACCCCATCCAGTCGGTCACCAAGTACGACACCCGCGAGCGGTTCCTCCAGACCGTCAGCGAGACCCAGCAGACCGCCGACAGCCGGCAGATCGTCGTCGAGGCGTTCTGCACCTGGAAGGTCGACGATCCGCTCCGCTTCTTCAAGAAGTTCTCGGGCGCGGGCGAGCGTGCCGACGAGCACTACAAGCGCGCCGAGGAAGCCCTCCGCGGCCTGCTCCGCAGCTCGCTCGGCGCCGTGAGCCAGTTCCGCATGGACCAGCTCTTCACCTCCTCCCCGACCGGGTCGCAGCTCCCCGATCTTGAGAAGCTCGTCTACGACCAGGTCATCGCCAAGGGCCCGGGCGGGCAGGGCCTGGCCGACCTTGGCGTGAAGGTGCTCGACGTGGGCATCAACCGCGTGCGCCTCCCCGAGGAAACGTCCAAGGCGGTGTTCGAGGCCATGGGTCAGAACCGCGACCGGCTCGCCAAGGACATCGAAGCCAAGGCCGAGGCCGAGGCGGCGGCCATCGTCGCGCAGGCCGATTCGAACGCCAAGCGGATCCGGGCCTTTGCCGAGCGCCGCGCCCAGGAGATCCGCGCCGCCGGCGACCAGGAGGCCGCCGTCTACCTCGAGCAGATGAACTCCAACCCGCAGCTTGCCGTGTTCCTCAAGAACATGGAGTTCATCCGTGACGTGCTCGTCAAGAATGCGACGCTGGTGTTCCCGACCTCGATGCCCGGCATCTCGTTCCTCGCGCCCGACGCGATGAACAACGTGAAGGCGGGCGAGATTCCCGATTCGCGCTTCCCGCAGGACTGGTCGACCGTGGTGCGGACCGTGAACCCCGGCGCCCAGGGCGCCGACGGTTCGGCGAAGCCGTCCGCGGACGACTCCTCGACGCGGCCCGCGCCCGAGAAGCCGGTGAGCTCGGCGGAGGGAGGCCGGTGAGCAATTTCGACCCAGCAAACGGAGGCCAGGGCACGCGCCCCGAGGAGCTCGCGGGCTCCGAGTCGGTGCGGCGCGGCGTCTCGGCCTCGCTCACGTCGCCGGGCATGTCGGGGATCGACCCCGCCGACGCGATGGACCCGGCGAACCAGTCGCTCCAGGATGCCATCCGGATCACCTACCGGCTTGTCCAGCTTGGCATGGTGGTGCTCGCCGTGCTCTTCCTGTTCAGCGGGATGCGCGGCGTGAAGGAGGGCGAGCAGGGCATCCGCCTGCTGTTTGGCAAGCGCGACCCGGAGCTGGTGCAGCCGGGCCTTGGATTCAGCGCCCCCTACCCGCTGGGCGAACTCGTGAAGGTCAGCACCGGCGTCGTCTCGCTGGACCTTTCCGACGAGTTCTGGCCGGGCCTGAGCGCCGAGGACAAGACCAAGTCCATCGCCCAGCTGATGGGCAGCAACTCGCTCAAGCCCGAGAAGGACGGGTCGGTCATCACCGCCGACGGCGGCCTGGCCCACACCCAGTGGCGCGTGCGCTACAGCCGCACCGATCCCGGCCAGTTCAGCGAGAACCTGCTGCCGGAGATCGAGGAGCGGCTCGTCAAGGCCGCGGTGCAGCGCGGCGTGGTGCAGGCGGCGGCCCAGACCAAGGTCGATGACCTGCTCAAGCAGTCCAACGACGACGCGGGGTCGCTGGCCTCGCGCGCCCGGGAGATCGCCCAGGCGACCCTCGACAAGGCCAAGTCGGGGATCACGATCGACCGGCTCTCGCTCATCGAGAAGATGCCGCCCCTGAACCTGCGGGACAAGTTCGCCGCGGTGCAGACGGCCCAGCAGAACGCGCAGAAGAACCGCGAGAGCGCCGTATCCACCGCCCAGCAGCGGCTGAGCAAGATGGCCGGCGGCGCGGCGCCCACGCTCGTGAACCTCATCGACCAGTACGAGGTCGCCCTCGAGAAGCGGGACACCCAGGCGCAGGAACGTCTGCTGGCGCAGATCGACGCGATCCTCGACGGCCGGGCCGAGGAGCCCGCGCTGCGGGTGGCCGGCGAGGTGACCAAGCTGATCGTGGACGCGACGCAGTACCGGTCGTCGATCGCCAACAAGCGGCGCTCGGACCTCGCGGCGTTCCTGGCCAAGCAGGAGCAGTTCGCGTCAAACCCCCTGGTCACGGTCCACCGCGAATGGTCCGACTCCATGCGGGAGTTCGCGGGCCGCGACAGCGTGCAGACCATGCTGCTGCCGCTGGGCACGCGGACCCTCACCGTCATGCTCAACCGCGACCCCGAGATCGCCCGCCGACTTGAAACCAAGGTCCGCGAGGCGGAGGCCCAGGAATCCCGGGCGGACCGTGAGCGCAGGCAGAAGGAAGCGCAGTTCCGCACGGACGAAGGGCTCAAGTCCACGCCGGGCAACTGATCTGGCGTCCCACCGCGCTCGCCCGCCCGCGGGAGGCGCACACCCGGCACGAGGCACACACGAGTGGTCACGAGCGCAATCAACTCCCAGACGTCGCAGGGGGCCCCGGTCGTCGCGGTGCAGCACCTGGTCAAGGTGTTCAAGGACTTCTGGCTGCGCGGCCGCGCCCGTGCCGTCGACGACCTCACCTTCGAGATCCGGCCGCGCGAGGTGTTCGGGCTGCTGGGCCCCAACGGGTCGGGCAAGAGCACGACCATCAAGGTGCTGCTGGGGCTGCTGAGCCCCACGTCCGGGCGCGTGGCGGTGTTCGGCAAGCCGCCGACCGACGTCTCGGTCAAGCGCCGCATCGGCTACCTGCCCGAGGAGTCGTACCTCTACCCGTTCCTCAACGCCCGGGAGACGCTCGACTACTACGGGAAGCTGTTCGGGCTTGATCCCCGGACCCGTCGCAAGCGGATCGACGAGCTGCTGGACATGATCGGCCTCACCAACGCGCAGTTCCGCCAGGTGCGCGAGTACTCCAAGGGCATGCAGCGCCGCATCGGCATCGCCCAGGCGCTGATCAACGATCCCGACTTCCTCATCCTCGACGAGCCCACGACGGGCCTGGACCCCATCGGCACGCGCCAGGTGAAGGACCTGATCATCGAGCTGGGCCGCCGCGGCAAGACGGTCCTGCTCTCCAGCCACCTGCTCGCCGACGTCGAGGACTGCGTCGACCGCATGGTCGTGCTCTACGGAGGCAACAAGCGGGCCGAGGGCACGTGCGAGGCCCTGCTCGAGAGCCAGAACAAGACGACCATCGAGGCCGACTCCCTCGACGACGACACGCTCGCCGAGATCGACGAGGTCATCCGCCGCCGATCGGCGGGCAACAAGTCGGTCCTGCGGGTCACGCGCCCGCGCCAGTCGCTGGAGCAGCTCTTCCTGCACATCGTCGAGCGGGCCCGCGCCGAGCAGGTCGCCACCTCCGGCGCGACCCACGGCGGCCAGACCGCGTCGTTCCTCAAGGGCGACGACACCGGCCGCGACGTGATCGAGCGGCTGGTTGCCGCCGGCGCCGATGAGCCGGCCGATGCCGCGGCGGTCGCGGCGGCCAACGAATCGCTGCTCAAGGGGCTGCGGCATGAGCAGACGCCGGCCGCGCCCTCGGCCCCCAGCCGTGGCCCCGCGGCGCCCGCGGGCGCCGACACGTCGATGATCGAGGCGCTGCTCCAGGGCGACCCGTCGAAGCCCGCCGGTCCCGCGCCGGTCACTCAAGCGCCGGCGTCCTCGTCGGCGCCGCCGCCGCCCGTCCGCCCGGCGAAGGCGGGACCGTCGGTGGACCGGTCGGTCATCGAATCGCTGCTCAACAACCCGCCCGAGGGCGGCGCCGAGGGCAGCGGCGGTGCGTCCGAGCGTGGTGACGGTCGATCGGAGCCGCCGCGGTGAAACTGCGAGAACTCCTCGACCGCCTCGACCGCTGGCAGCGCTCCCGGCTGTTCAAGATCATCGCGTCGTGCGTCATCGTGATCGCGGCGCTGTCGCTGATCGTCGGCTACGTGGTGGTGCGGAACGCGCCCGCGGCGCAAGCCGGCCAGGCCGCGGCCGCCGTCGAGGAGGACCAGCTCCCGCCGCTTCCGGGGAACGCGACCGAGGAAGAGAAGGCCGAGTACGCCAGGCTCAAGGCGCTCGCCGATTCCCGCCGCACCGCGCTCGAGGCGACGCGCAAGGCCGTGGACGAGATGCTCGCCGCGCGGACCGACCCGACGAGCTTCGCCTCGACGGTCGCGACGGCCGCGGGGATGTCGCTCGTCGTGATCTGGCTGGGGCTGGGGCTGACGTACCTCGGGCTGGCGCTGATCGTGGCGTTGGTGGTCGTGCCGATGCGCCTGCTCGGTTTCACCGACCTGGCGCGGCTGGCCGCGGGCGTCGTGGGGCTGACGGCCGCGTTCCTGGCGATGCTCGAGGCCGCACGGATGCTGCTGGGCGGGTCCGGCCCGGTCGCCGCGATCGCGCGCAACATGCTCATCGAGTCGGTGCGGATGAAGGCCTCTCTGGTCCTGATCATCGGCCTGATCCTGGGCATGGCGGCGCTGCCGGGGCTGCTGACGGAAGATTCCCCGCTCCGCTACCGGGTCCAGACGTTCCTCCAGTTTGGCACCGGCGGCAGCTTCTGGATCATCGCCATCCTCACGATGCTCTTCGCGTGCGCGTCCATGGCGTACGAGCAGCGTGAGAAGGTCATCTGGCAGACGATGACCAAGCCGGTCGCGGCGTGGCAGTACGTTCTGGGCAAGTGGCTCGGCCTGGTCACGCTCAACGCGGTGCTGCTGATCGTGTGCGCGGCGTCGGTGTTCCTCTTCACCGAGTACCTTCGGGGCAAGACCGCCGTCGGCGAGGTCAAGCCCTTTGTCGCCGCCGAGGGCCGCCAGGTGTCCGAGGACCGCTACATCCTCGAGACCCAGGTGCTCGCCTCGCGCGTGCGGCTCGCCCCCGCGCCGCCGGAGATCAACCTCGAGCTGTTCGAGAAGAACGTCCAGGCCCGGATCGACGAGGAGCTCCGGCGCGATCCCACGCTGGCCCAGATCGCCGGCTGGGAGAAGAAGGTCCGCGACGACATCCTCAAGTCCGAGCACGAGGCGTACCGGTCCATCGGCGTCGGCCAGAGCCAGATGTACGTCTTCACGGGGCTCGCCGAGGCGCGGCGCATCGGCAAGCCCTTCAACCTGCGCTACCAGGTCAACGCCGGCAGCAACCGCCCCGATGAGATCTACCGCGTGGGCTTCGCGGTGGGGGGCGCGCCGATCGTCAAGGAGGTCGGCTTGGGGATCGTCCAGACGATCCCGCTGCTGCCGACTGCTGTCGAGGAGGACGGGACGGTCGTGCTCGAGGTGTTCAACGGCGACCCCTACACCGGCCAGCTCAACCCGGAGGTCATCTTCTTCCCCGAGCGGGGCCTGGAGGTCTCGTTCTCCGCCGGCAGCTACCGCTGGAACTACCTGCGGGTGATGGCCGTGCTGTGGCTCAAGCTCGGGTTCCTGGCGATGGTGGCCGTCTGGGCGGGGACGTTCCTGAGCTTCCCGGTCGCGTGCATGGTGTCGTTTGGAACCTTCATCGCCGCCGAGGGCGCCACGTTCCTCAGCAAGGCGCTCGAGTACTACGCCACCACGGACGAACAGGGCAACATCGACATCGTCGCGACGGTCATCCACGCAGTCTCGACCGCCGTCGCCAGGTCCTTCAAGGTATATTCGGATCTCAACCCCACCGGCAGGCTGGTCGAGGGCCTGCGCATGCCCTGGTCGGATGTCGCCCTGGGGACCGTCGTCCTCGCGGCCGCCACCGGGGCGCTCTTCGCCGTCGCCGTCTTTACGCTGCGCCGGCGCGAACTGGCGGTGTATTCGGGTCAGTAGAAGTTCCTGCGGGCGGTACGGGCTCCAGGGCGGATTGCGGTTATGCAGAAAGACCGGGTCATCCAGATCATCTCCGCCTGTGTCATGATCGCCGCGCTGGGCGTCAGCGGCATCGCCGCCGTCAGCATCAACGCCTCCAGCGGGCGCAACAAGCTCACCTACACGCAGGTCGCCGAGGAGGGCGACCCGCCGGAGGTCGCCCTGGGCATCGCCATGGGCGCCTTCCGCGGCATCTTCGTCAACTACCTCTGGATGCGGGCCAACGACCTCAAGGAGGAGGGCAAGTACTGGGAGGCCATCGAGCTTTCCCGCGCGATCACCCGCCTCCAGCCGCGCTTCCCGCGCGTGTGGGTCTTCCACGCCTGGAACATGGCGTACAACATCTCGGTCAAGACGTCCACGGCCGAGGAACGCTGGAACTGGGTGCAGGCCGGAATCCGCCTGCTCCGCGACGAGGCCATCCCCGCCAACCCCTCCGACCTGCTGCTGCACAAGGAGCTCGCGTGGCTCTACCTGCACAAGGTGCAGGCCTACGCCGACGACGCCAACCCGGTGTACAAGCGCAAGGTCGCCGAGGAGTTCGAGATCGTCGTGGGCAAGCCACCGCAGGCGACGCTGGTCATGCAGGACCGCGACGCGGCGGTCAAGGCCTACACCGAGTGGTTCGGCACCATCGTCGATGCCCCGGCCACGCTTGAGGCCGTCTTCGAGGCCGATCCCCACGCCCGGGAGCTGATCGAGAAGATCGTCACCATCCTCGGCGAAGAGCCGTACCTGCTGCTGCTCCGCCGCTACACGCTGGCCGCCTCGGTCAAGCAGTCCGGCCGCCGCGAGTACTGGGAGCAGCGTTTCGGCCCGCGGACCACCGAGTTCCAGAAGCTCGTCGACGACCCCAGGTACGCGGGCGCGTGGGACGCCTTCGTCCGCCACATGCGCAAGCGCGTGCTCACGGCCGACTACCACTACGAGCTCGACCGAATGCTGCGGTGCATCCAGAAGTACGGGCCCATCGACTGGCGCCACCCCGCCGCGCACTCGGTCTACTGGGCCTCGCGCGGCGTCGAGCTCTCGCTGCCCCGCTGGTCCGACCGGAACAAGGACAACTTCGACTTCGTCAACACCGACCGCATGACCATCCAGGCCGTCCAGGAACTCGCGCGCACCGGCGAGCTCTACTTCAACATCCTCGAGCAGCAGGAGGGCGGCGCCTCCACCTACATGGCGATCCCCAACCCGCACTTCATCGAGACCTACGGCCGCATCCTCGAGGAGCTCACGGCTCGTTCCTGGGCCGACACCGACAAGCGCGCCTGGAGCTTCTACTCCGCGGGGTACGAGAACTTCCTGGCCGACCAGATCCGCTTCTACTTCCGCCGCGGGGAGCGCGGCAAGGCCGAGGAGCTCTACCAGAAGCTCCGCACCTACCCCGGGCAGAACATGAACCACCCGGACCGGGCCTTTGACCTCTCCCGCCCCATGGCCGAGTTCGTCGAGAAGCAGCTCTTCGACCGCCAGACGGCGCCCGACGTCGCCCGGGCCGAGGTCACGGGGTCGCTCTACCAGGCCTTCGTGAAGGGCCTGCTCGGCGGCAGCACCGAGGTCTTCACGCGCGAGCGCGAGTACGCCAAGCAGCAGCACCGCTACTACATGGAGAACCAGATCCGGCTCAACTCGGTGAACCCCGAGTACTCCCGGATGGAGCTCATCCACCCCGACTTCAACGTGTTCGAGGGCCAGCTCTTCGCGGCGCTCGCCGTCGGACTGGGATTCGACGAGGCGCAGCTCATGTACGGCCGAGCCCCCGACGACCTGCGCGTCTACGCCTACGACCTCCTGGTCGAACGGTACAAGGTCCTCGTCGACGAGGCCGCCAAGCAGGGCGGCAAGGAGTTCGACATCATGTTCCCCGAGCCGTACGGCCTCGAGGCCCACCGCGCCAAGATGGCCCGGGAGCGCGAACGCGAACGCGAGCGTGAGATGCGCAACCAGCAGCAGTGACCTTCCGCCCGGATTGCTGTAACGCGGCGTTCCGGGCGGCGTCTACAGTGCCGACGGCCCCTTGCCGCGCACGCCGATCGGCGGCCGCGGAGGGCCCTCCCAAGGAGAGTGTGCATGGGCGCCTTTGCTGAATCCGTCGTCGCCGCTGGCAAGCGTTCCCGCGGCCTGGCCGAGCGGCTCCTCAAGGATGTCCGCCCCGACCAGTTCGCCCGCAAGCCCCACGTCGGCGGCGTCATCATCGACACCAACCACCCCTCGTTCGTCTTCGGGCATCTGGCGCTCTACCCCGCCAAGATCGCCCAGATCATCGGCGCCGACCCCGCCCCGGTTGCGGCCCCCGCGGCCTTCGAGGGGCTCTTCAAGAACGGCGCGCCCTGTCACGACGACCCCTCCGGCACCATCTATCCCGGGATGGAAGCGGTTGTTTCCGCGTTCTTCCGGAGTTACGACGGCGTGTTCCCGCTGGTCGCCGCGCTCTCCGACGCCGAGTTCGCCAAGGAGAACCCTGACCCGCGCTACCGGGAGTTCCTCCCGACCGTCGGGCAGGCCGCGGTCTTCCTCCTGAACAACCACACGATGATGCACCTGGGGCAGATCAGCGCCTGGCGCCGCTGTATGGGCCTGGGTCCGGCGTAATCTAGGGCCGATCGCGAAGCGATGGACACGCGGCGTCGCCACCCGTCAGCGGTGGCCGTCGAGTGCTGCGCCCATCATGTGGACCTTCAGCGACCAAATTCGAACGTTGAACTTTGAGTTCTCGCTCACACCCGTCGTGCGAAGCGTCGAGCCGGGCCGATGTGCAGACCCATCGCGCCGAGCATCGGCAGCAGCACCGCGCCCAGCACGATGCCCACGAGCCCGGTGTACAGCGAGCTCACCAGCCGCCACACCAGCTCGTCGCTCGCGTTGAAGGGCACCGCCGGGTCGTACCGCGACCTGATCGTGAACACCGCCGTCACCACGATGTTGGCCACCAGCGAGCAGAACAGCGACAGGAACCCGACGGTCAGGATGTTCTTGCGCATCATCAGCCCGCGCATCGTCAGCACCAGCTGGCCCGCGAGCACGTAGCCCAGGGCGTACGGACCGAGCACCGTCCGCACCGTGGTCCCCGCCGTCACTTCCAGCGCGTTGGTCAGGTCCAGCGTCATCCCCAGCACCAGGCACGCCCACAGCGCCGAGGTCGAGGGAGCCGCGATCGCCACCACCACCGCCAGCGGCATCACGAAGCTCGGCGCGACCGGCGTCTCGCCGATGCGCAGGGCGTCCTTCAGGCCGATCTCGAGCCCCAGCAGCACCCACGCGTTGAGGATGAACACGATCCAGTTCATTGATCGCCGTCCTCCCCGGCCCGCTCCCCGCCGTCCGCCTCATCCGCCGCCGAGTACCGCAGCACGACCTCGCTGACGCGCTCCAGCCGCAGCGTCGGCCGGACGGTGATCACCTGCCGCAGCGGCTGGTCGGGCGCCGGCTGGACCTCCTCGATCACGCCGATCGTCAGCATCTGCGAGCTCTTGGGCCAGCTCGGGTCAAACAACTGCACCGTCTGCCGCACCTTGACGCGCACGGGGTCCCCCGGCTGCGTCCCCTCGGGCAGGACGATCCCCGGGGGCCACTGGCGCAGGTCTTCCACCGGGCCGACGAGCGTGCCGTCACCCCGCGGTTCGAGCAGGCACTCGGGCCCGCGGATCATGTCCGACAGCATCACCACGCCGCGGATCTGGCCGGCGGCGGGGCTCGTGATCGGCTGGATCTCGCACGTCCTGCGGTCGGCGTTGACGACCCGGCCCAGCAGCTGGAGCCCCTTGACCGTCGCGACCGAGTTCACCTCCACGCCCTGGGCGGTGCCGGCCTTGATGCGCAGCAGGTGGCTGGTCAGGTCGCTCGAAGTGGCGATGACCGAGGCGTGCATCTGCCGGACGGGCAGGTCGTTGAGCAGGGCGCCGCGCTGGAGATCGGTGATCTGCTGGCGGAGCTGCTCGACCTCGACCTGCGCCCGCAGGAGCTGCTGGCGGTAGCCCTCGGCCTGCTGCTGGATGGCGGCGATGGCGGTGTCCTGGGTCTTGGGCTCGGGCGGTGAGAGCCAGCTCGCGATGCCCCGCACCGGCTCGGAGATGGGCGCGACGAAGAACAGCAGCAGCCGACCGAACCACCCGGGCCACGCGCCGACCGCGGGCGGCAGGAACGCCGTCACCACCAGCAGCACGATGCTGACCGGCAGGAGCCGTCGAGCGAGCGGGGAACTGTGCAGGAGGCGTGACATTGAGAAGGCACCAGGGACTGGGCACTAGGCATCAGTGAACGCCGGCAACTCGTGCCGTTCGCAGGTATTTCTCCGCAACTGGGCGCCCGGTCGCCTCATCGCTTCACCAGTGCCTGATGCCCGGTGCCCAGGGCCTTCTCACGCGCCCTCCATGTCATTCTCGAGCGTCTGCTTCCACTCCTCGATGTGCTCGAGGTAGATGCTCGTTCCCCGGGCGACGCAGGTGAGGGGGTCCTCGGCGAGCTTGGTGTCCAGGCCGGTCGCCTTCTGCACGACGTTGGTGAGCCCGCGCAGGAGCGACCCGCCGCCGGCCATGGTGATGCCGTTCTCCACGAGGTCGGCCGCCAGTTCCGGCTCGGCGCGTTCGAGGGTCCGCGTGACCGCCTCGACGATCGCCGTCACGGGCTCCTGGAGCGCCTCGCGGATTTCTTCGCTCGTGATCGTCGTCTTGCGGGGCAGGCCGGAGATCATGTCGCGGCCGCGGACCTCCATGGTCGTCTCGGGGCCGATGGGGTACGCCGACCCGATCTCGATCTTGATGCGTTCGGCCGTCTGCTCGCCGATCATCATGTTGTACGAGCGCTTCATGTGGTTGATGATCGCCTCGTCCATGTCGTCGCCCGCGACCCGGACCGACTCGCAGGTCGCGATGTCCGCCAGCGACATGATCGCGACCTCCGTGGTGCCGCCGCCGATGTCCACGATCATGGAGGCGGTCGCTTCCGCAAAGGGCAGCCCCGCCCCGATCGCGGCCGCGATGGGCTCCTCGATCAGGTACGTCCGGCGCGCCCCCGCCCGCTCGGCCGAGTCGAACACCGCGCGCTTCTCAACCGCCGTGATGCCCGAGGGGATCGAGATCACGACCCGCGGGCCGAAGATCCGCGAGCGGCCGTTGACCTTGTTGATGAAGTACTTGAGCATCGCCTCGGTGATCTCAAAGTCGGAGATCACGCCGTCCTTGAGGGGGCGGATCGCCGAGATCGATCCGGGGGTCTTGCCGAGCATCTCCTTGGCCACCCAGCCGACCGCCTGGCCGTTCTTGAGCACCTGGTTGGTGCCCTTCTTCACCGCCACCACGCTCGGTTCATTCAAGACGATCCCCTGGCCCCGCACCGACACGAGGGTGTTGCAGGTACCAAGGTCGATGCCCATGTCGACGCTGAACAAGCCCAGGATCCGGTCAAGCAGCACGCGGAATGCACTCCTGCTCCCGGGCGGTGCCGGGTTCAATGACGGTCGGGAAGCGACTGTCTCGGAGAGGTTATCGGCAGTTATGGCCGATTGCCATTCGCCGCCAGGAGGTTGCGGGGACGGCCGGTGGCGTGCTGGAGAGGCGTGAGACGCGGCATTCCGCCATCCGTGCGCGTCCGACCCGGCGTGGGCGACCTGCTCGCCCCCGGGCGGGATTCCGCTACGCTGCCGTCATGCGGGCCCGAGGACTCCTCAAGCTGCTCCTGCTTACCCTCGCCGCCGCCGCCTTTACGGGCATCATCGCGATTTTCGCCGCTCCGTCCGTCACCGGCCGGGCCGCCCTCACCGCCTGCGCCGCGGCCCTCTGCATCGCCCTTGCCATCCCGGTGTCGCGGCTGCTCGACAAGGACTCCTCCCGCCCGGGCGGCATGGTGGGGCTTTCGGCGATCGTTCTGGCGATGATCGTGTTCTTTGCCGCGATCTGGGGCGGGTTGATTATCTCGTGGTGGGCTGAAGCCCGGCTCGCGGGCACCGGGTTCCTGGTGCTCTTCGGCGGGGTGGTGCCGGGGTTCCTCCTCACGGCCTGGAACAAGACGGGCTATTCCTGGGCGGCTCGGGTCGCGGTTGTGGCCGGCATGCTCGGCGCTGTCGTCGGTATCGCGGCCGTCTGGACGGGATCGCACCCGCTTGATGAGAACCTCGGGATCTCCGCGATGCACATCGCCGGAGCCGGAGCGGCCGCCGCCATGTGCCTGGTCGGTGCGGGACGAGCCGGGCCGCTGTGGCCCTGGGTCGGCGTGCTCTCGGCGCTGGTTCAGTTCTCCCTGGGCATCTACGGCACGTGGTTTGACAGGTCCGGCGACCCGACCCTTTTCACCGCCATGGCGAGCGTGGCATTCGTCATCGGCCACGCCAACGTCATGAAGCGAGTGCCCGCCGGGCAGGCCGGGTTCTGGGCCAAGCTCGCGGCGATCATCGGCATGGCTGGGGCGGGCATCTCGACCACGATCGTCGTGCTCGTGGACCAGTGGTACGACAGTTCCGGTTCCGACATCCCGACGCGGATCCTGGGCGCGTCGGCGCTGATGGCCACGTGCGGGACCATGGCGGTGCTGATCCTGTACCGCCTGCAGAAGAAGTCCGCCGGAGCGATCGCCGGGCCGTTGTCCTCCGCCATCACGAAAGTCGACCTCACCTGCCCGCACTGCGGGAAAGGCCAGCCCATCGAGGTCGCGCCGCGCACCGGCCACTGCTCGAACTGCAACCTCGTCATCCGCGTCACCATCCGCGAGCCGCGCTGCACCGCGTGCGAGTACCCGCTGCTGGGCGTCAAGGGCGACCGCTGCCCGGAGTGCGGCGAGCCGATCGCGTCATCGTTCAATGAAAAACCCCCGGATGTCTCCGGGGGTTCGTGAACGCGGTTTGAATCAGAGCGTGCTCAGCTCGCCCGGCTCGCCACGCCGCCGCCGGTCTTGGGACCGAGGGTTTCGACGTCGTGCGTTCCGTCGCCCGAGGTGTTGTCCGGGCGGATGTCGATCACCGGCGGCTTGATCTGCACCTCGACCGCCTTGGGCTCGCTGAAGTTCCGGGCGTCGAGCTCGATCCTGGCCCGGTCTTCGTAGTTGGTCATCGACCGGCTGGTGGTCAGCCCCTGCAGACGAGCTTCCTGCTTGCTGCGGATCTCCGCGAAGCGGGCGCTGAGCTGATCGAGGCTGTCGGCCCGGTAGCGGCTGTGACGGTCGATCGTCTCCTGGCGCTTCTCCATCATCGAGATCATCCGCTCGTTGCGGCTGATCGCGTCGATCTGACGGTCGAGCTGCCAGAGCTGGGTCTGGAAGCTCGCGTGCTCGGTCTCGAGCTGGCTGAGCAGCTCGGTGAGACGCTCTTCCTGCTGGCCCAGGTAGCCCAGGTCGCGGTCGATGTCGGCCAGGCGGGCCGCGTGGGCCTCCTTGACCTGCTGCATGCGCGTCGCCTTGCTGTACGCGTCCTCGAGGTTCACCGGCTGGTTGTTGAACACCACCCGGACGATGGCGCCGTCGGCCTGGGCGTTCTCGGCCCGGGCGATGAGCGTCGTCATCTGGCCAAGGTCGCGGTCAGCCAGGGCCACCACGCGCTCGGACAGCTCGCGCTCCTGGTTGAGCTGCGAGACCTGCTGCTTCAGCTCGCCCAGGTCACCGCGGACCTCCGCGATCTTCTCCGGGTACTGCTGCTCGAGCGACCGGATCTGCGCCCGCAGGGCGACCGGGTCGTCGATGGCCTTGTCGATCTGGTTGTTGATCGCCCCGCGGGTCTGGCTGACCAGGCACCCGACGCGTTCGGGACCGGCGATGACGACCGCCGCGCCGCCGACGAGGCCCGCGATCACCGCGGTACGAACGAGGCACTTCACGAACATGGCTGAGTCTCCTTGCAGCTAGTCGGGTCGTCTCAAAGCGGCCCGTTGTGTGCTCGAAGACGTGTTTGGGAACCGGCCACGTTCAATTTCATGCCCGGATGAACCGGCCGGGGAGAAAGATGGATTTGTCCCAGGCACCCCCATTCTGGAGCCGGCGAGGGGGCGAGGGGGGCCCAGGCCGATCGTTATCAGTCCTCGTCGGACGCCCGGGCGGCGTGCGGTCCTCTTTCTGACGCCATTCGGGCCGTATGCCCGCCTTCGCTTTATCGCCGTGGACGGCCGTGCCCGGATTCCGCTCATTCCCGGGCTTTTCTCGCTCGTCCGCGGTCGCTGGCGACGGAGTCGGCCGCCGTTGGCCGCCCTGGCCCCTGATATGATTGAAACCGGGGCCCGCGAGCTCCCAAAGACACGGTGCCGGGTGGCGTACAGGCTATGAGTGCGCCCGCGGGTCAAGGGGATTGGGCCGATGCTGAGCAGCCTGACGACCAACTTCATCGGCCGCCTCAAAGCCAGCGACCAGGCCGCCTGGTTCGAGCTCTGGGAAACCTTCGGCCCCGTCGTCCGGGCCCAGCTCACCAAGTGGGGGCGCGGCCGGATCGGCAGCGAGACCGTCCGCGACTTGTCGCAGGAAACCCTGGCCGCCCTCTCCGAATCCATCGACCGCTTCGATCCTTCCCGCGGCGCCCGCTTCTCCACGTGGCTGCTGGCGATCGCCAAGCACGTTCTGGGCGACGAGATGGACCGCCGCATGGCCCAGAAGCGGGGCGGCCACCGCAAATTCACCGAGCTGGATGAAAGCTGGATGTCCGCCTCCTCGGCGGCGCCCGTCGATTCGGCCTACGAGGCCGCGGTGTTCCGAGCCAAGGTGGAAGCCGCGATCCGCCTGGTCCAGAAAGAAACGGAATTCCTCGATTTCTCGATTTTCAGCATGCGCGTGCTGGAAGGAAAGAGCGGCAAGGAAGTCGCCGGCGCCCTGGGAACCAGCGAGCCAACCGTGTCGCGGCGGCTCGCGAAAGTCCGAGATGTGCTCCGGGCCCGGCTCGCCCAGGTCATCACGACCTACAGCTTTACCGAAGACGAACGAGAGGAAGCCGCGCGAAACGGGCTCTTGATCACTCCCAAACAAGATCCCGGAGCCGCCGACGACGCCATGTTCGACGAAGCGATCGGCGAGATCTATCACCAGCAGATGGAGCTCCGCCGCCAGGATCAGGCGGCTCGGCTGGTGTGACCCCGGGGAACGGCCTGCTCGGGCCTCTCCCCGCCAACGACGCGCGAGGGTTCTATGGCGCTTGGCGCACCCATCATCGTCCTGCTGCTCGCCGTGCTTGGCATCGCCGTCGGCGTGTTCCTGGTGGTCTTCCTGATCGTGCCGATCTTCAAGGGCATCGGCTGGCTCATCAAGCACATCTTCAGGTTCGTCACCGGGATGCTGATCGATGCGCTGCGGCTCGTCGGGTCGGTCGTCACGGCGATCGTGATGGTCCCGCTGATCATCGGCAACGTCGTGCTCGGCCGCTGGTCCGCCTCGGCCCACTACGGCCGATCGCTGCAGTCGGAGATCGTCTCCGCCGGCCTGTCCATCTACCGCCTGGTGATCGGCCACCCCGCCCGCCTGCTGCTCCTCTCGGCCCTCACCGAGGGCCTCGAGAAGCGGCTCCCGGCCGCCGTCGCCGCCGCGCCCATCACCGACCGCCCGCGCGGCGGACGGCACCAGCAGTTCGACGGCTACACCATCATCGGGTCGCTGCAGGCCGGCGGATCGGGCGGCAAGCTCTACGTCGCCAGCCCCGAGCCCGCGAAGCGAGCCGCCTTTGACCGCGCCGGCTACCGCGACGTGCAGCAGGTCGTCATCAAGACCTTCAGCCTCGAGGACGGCAGCGAACTGCCGCAGATCGTCCGCGAGAGCCGGGCCCTGGACGCCGCTCGCAAGCTCGGCCTGGTCCTGGACCACGAGCTCACCAACAGCCGCTTCCACTACGTGATGCGGTACGTTCCCGGCCAGCCGCTGGGCCTCGTCACGCCGCAGCTCCACGCCGCCAGCGGCGGCACCGGCCTCGATGACCGCCACCTGCACGCGGGCGTGAGCTACATCATCGACCTGCTCGACACCCTCGAGAACTACCACCGCGGCGGCCTGTGGCACAAGGACGTCAAGCCCGACAACATCATCGTCGACGGGCAGCGCGCCCACCTGGTCGACTTCGGCCTGGTCACCCCGCTGCGGTCCTCGATGACGCTGACCACGCACGGCACCGAGTACTTCCGCGACCCCGAGCTCGTCCGCCTGGCGCTCAAGGGCGTCAAGGTGTCCGAGGTCGACGGCGCCCGCTTTGACGTCTACGCCGCCGGCGCGGTCCTCTATTCGATCATCGAGAACTCCTTCCCCGCGCACGGCGTGCTCAGCCAGGTCACCCGCCGCTGCCCCGAGGCGCTCAAGTGGGTCATCCGCCGCGCCATGGCCGACTACGACAAGCGCTACCCCTCCGCGGCCGCGATGCTCCTGGACCTCCGGGCCGTCGCCTCCGCGCCCGATGCCTTTGCGCTCAAGCCCATCGACCTGCCGAGCATGCAGGGCCAGGTCCCCGACTCGCCGCGCCCCTTCGACGAGGCCGCCTACCGCCCGACCTTCGTCAACATGCCCCCGATGAACCCGCCGCCGGCCCCGTTCGGCCAGCCCGCCGCCGCCGGGTTCCGCGACGACCGCGCCCAGCCCGGCCGAGCCGCCTTCGCGGGTTCACCCGTCCCGCCCGCGCCGCATCGCCGCCCGTCCAAGCCCAGGATCTCGATCCGCAACTGGTGGACGGGCGAGTTCTCGATCCGCCACGACCAGGGCGGCGCCGCGGCCGTCGCGTCCCCGGCAGCCCCGGCGGCCTACGCCGCGGCGGTGGCGCCGGTCGCCGCCCCGATCATGCAGCCCGTGGAGATGCCCGCCGCGCCCGCGGGCTTCACACCCATCCCCAATGTCCGCCGCTCGGCCGTCGAGCAGCTCAAGTCCGCCCGCGCCCGCGCCTCCGCTCGGCGCGAGCGAGCCACCACCCGCATGGCGTCGCGCCGAGCCGGTCGGCAGTTCTCGACCGAGCCCAACGTGGGCGTCTTCATGGCTCTCTTTGTGTTCCTGGGAATCTGCGTGCTCGTGGTCGGCGGCATCGTCGCCTACAGCCTGAACTCGCAGTCCCGCCGCGGCGGCGCCAGCTTCTCGGAGTCGGATTGGGAAGGCGGCTGGGCGAACATGACGATCCCGCTGCCGCCCATCGCGCCCGTGCCGCCCATGGCCCCCGAACCCGCGATCGCGCCGCCCGATGGCGCCGTCGAGATGGACGATGCCCAGCTCGCCGCGGCGTCGTTCGACCACGGGGTGGCCGATGGAACGATCTTCGTCTGGGTCGACCTCCAGCGCCCCCTCTCGTCCGCGCACGAAACCGCCATCCGCCACATCGTCGGCCGCTTCGAGGAGCTCGGCTTCACGGTCGTCGGCGAAACCCCGGGCGTGGTGATCCCGGCCGAGACCAAGGACGAGCTTGTCACCCAGACCGCCGAGCTTGTCGCCGTCTCCTCCGCCCTTCCGTGGGATTCCGACCAGGTGCGCGATGTCATCTCGAACTGGGCCGGCCTCTACCCCGAGTTCGACCTGGTGCTCCGCTTCCACGGCCAGACCCTCGGCCCGCGATCAGAGATCGACCCCGCGTCCGCCCTGGGTGTGTCGCTTGTCACGCGGCACTCGGACGACCCGGGGGAGGCCGAGCACCTGCGAGAGCTGTTCCTGACCGCCCAGCGCAGCCTCCAGCGCGGCAGCTTCTGACGAGATCGCTATCCTCCGCTCATTCGGACCTTTCCATCCGCGGAGGCGATCATGTCTACCAATGGTGTTCTGTCGTGGCTCGAATCAAACCAGGATGCCGCCGTCGACCGGCTCGTTGACTGGCTCAAGATCAAGAGCATCAGCACCGACCCCGCGTACAAGGACGACTGCGTCGCGGCGGCGAACTGGGCGGCCCGGGCACTCGAAGAATGCGGCTTCTCCGCCAAGGTGATCCCCACCGGCGATCCGGACCACCCGGGCGACCTGTCCAACGGCGGCGGCCACCCCATCGTCCTGGCCCACAACGAGGGTGATCCCTCGTACAAGGGGCCGCACGTGCTCTTCTACGGGCACTACGACGTTCAGCCCGTCGATCCGCTCAACCTGTGGGAGTCCGACCCGTTCAACCCGGTCGTGCGCGACGCGCGCAAAGGCGAGCCGGGCGGCCGGCGCGTCGTCGCTCGCGGCGCGGTTGATGACAAGGGCCAGGTCACGACCTTCCTCGAGGCCATGCGAGCCTGGAAGGCGACGACCGGCAAGGCCGCGGGCGGCGCCAGCTACACGATTCTCCTCGAAGGCGAGGAGGAAACCGGCAGCGTGAACCTCGAGGCCTTCGTCAAGGCGCACAAGAAGACGCTTGGCGAGTGCGACGTCTGCCTGATCTCCGATACCGGCATGCTCGGCCGCGGCAAACCCGCGATCACCTACGGCGTGCGCGGCCTTGCGTACACCGAGGTGACGCTCCATGCCTCGAACCAGGACCTGCACTCGGGCCTGTGGGGCGGGCGTTGCCCCAATCCGATCACCGAGCTCGCCCGGGTGCTCGCGCAGCTCCACGACAAGAAGCGCAGGATCACCATTCCCGGCTTCTACGACGACGTCGTCCCGCTGACCAAGCAGGAACGGGCCAACTGGGCCGCGCTCAAGTTCAACCAGAAGGCGGCGCTCAAGCAGATCGGCCTGCCCCCGGCGGCGGACATCGGCGAAGCCGGCTACACCGCGCTGGAGCGGGAGTGGGGGCGCCCGACCGCGGAGATCAACGGCATCATCGGCGGCTACACCGGCAAGGGCGCCAAGACCGTCATCGCCAGCCACGCCAGCGCCAAGGTCAGTTTCCGGCTCGTCGCCAACCAGGACCCGCGCAAGATCACCAAGCTCTTCTTCAAGTGGTGCAAGGACCACACCCCGCCGGGCTGCCGGTGGGAGCTCACCGACCACCACGGCGGCTTCGGCGTCACCACGCCCATCGATTCACCCGGCATGCGGGCGGCCTCGCGGGCCCTCAAACGAGCCGGCGGCCGGTCCCCCGCGCTCATCAAGTCCGGCGGGTCCATCCCGGTTGCGGGCATGCTCAAGGACGTGCTGGGCCTGGACACCATCTTCATGGGCTTCGGGCTCGACGACGACCGCGTCCACTCGCCGAACGAGAAGTTCGAGTTGGATTGCCTGACACTCGGTGCCCGCAGCCACGCGCTGATGGTGGATGAACTGCTCGCTCTTTGAGCACGCGTGGAATCATCTCGGGAAAGCGGCGGCGGATTCGCGCCCTGGTCGGTGAGGGTGCTTCCGTGCGACGTCCCGGGGTTGCGCGGTGATTCCGGCGGATGTTCCCGGTTCCGAGCACCAAGTCCGGCGCATCACGCCGCCTTCTTCATGGTCGCGCCGACGGGCACGTCCTCGTCGACCACCATCACCTGGTCGTCGAGGATCTCGCGCTCGCGCTGCTCGCGCGCTCGCTCGGCGACCTCCCACTGGAGCT
>JAJVHS010000001.1:33852-127840 GCA_022072615.1 Phycisphaerales bacterium | reverse complement strand
GCGCTTGGCCTCGACCGCCACGCGCTCCGCGTACGCCTCCAGCTCGATCGGGTCGTCGCTCGGCCAGGCGATGTCCACCGCCCGCGCGAGCATGAGCTGGCCCGACTCGATCACCAGGAATTCCACGCTCGCCCCCGTCGGCACCACGCCCATCACGCCGCCGTCGCGCCGAAGCGATTCCTCCGCGAGCACGCACGCGGCGCCGAAGCACCGCAGCCCGATCCTCGACAGCCTGATCCCCGCTCCCCGCGCCACCGCCCGGCACCAGTCCATCCGGTCGCCAGGCAGCGCCGCCGCCGTCACGTGCATCCCCTGCGACGCCGCCGGATCGCCGCCCGCCTCCACCGCCGGCAGCGGCACGTAGTCGATCGCGCTGGCTTCCGCCGGCACGCTCAACTGCCGCGACATCGCCAGCCGCACCGCCCCCACCACGTCCTCCTGCGCGACGTTCTCACTCACCGGCAGCGCGAGCCGCTTGATCACCACGTCGCCGCGGGGCAGCGACAGCATCACCTTCGCCCCCAGCGTCCCCGTCTCGCGCAGCTTCTCGCCCACCCACGACCCGACCGCCGACCCGTCGAAAAGATCAACCTCCGCCGGACGTACGAACGACCGGCACGACTTCACCACCGCGCGCCCGGCCTCCACGGATGCGAGCGTGATCGTCACCCGCGACCGATCAAGATCCACGACCACGGCCTGGCGCGACTTCATGACCCACCTCCCCGCCGCACCATCCAGCGCCCGTTGCGGCGATCGACCCCGGCCGGCACCGGCGCCGCCGACACGGCCTCCGCTGGCGGCTCGTCGATCGCCGTCTCTCCTTCATCCGCCGGCGCCGGTTCCGCAGCAAGACTGACAGCGTCGCTGGGCGTCACCGCGGCCGCGGGCAGTCCATCGGTCTGGGTGTCGGTCGCAAACTCCATCAAGCCGTCACCCTCGTCGGTTTCCGGCGCCAGCGCCATTGCCCGTACCGCCGGCATCGCCGTGACGTCCCGCAGGTACGCGACCCGGGGAACACGCCCGGCGACGTCGAGCACCGCCTCGTACACGACGCGATCGGTCAGCTCCGTGGTGTCGTTGGTCGCCGATCGGCGCACCCGGCCGGCCTCCACGATCACCCGCCACTGCAGCGACCGGTTCGTGATCCAGTCCACCGCCTGCTCGAACTGCTCGGGCGTCAGGATGCCCTCGATCAACGGCCAGGTGATCTCCCGCCGCACCGCCGCGTCCAGGCGATCCCGCACCGCGACCATCCGCTCCGCCGCCGATGCATCAATCCCGGGCACGGTCGCGAGCACCGCGGCGCTGGCGCGCAGCGTGTCCACCTTCCCAAGCTCGAACGGGTCCGTCGATGTCGTGAACGCATCCAGCAACGAACCCCACTGGCGCGTCGGGACGCCCAGTTGCTTGAGCACCCCCACCACATCCCGCATCGATCCGAACTTCGTCCCTCCCTGCAGGAGCTGACGCGTCGTCTGCACCGCGTCGGTCCCGAAGCGCTCGGCGATCGGGCCCGCGAGTTCGTCCGACCACCCAAGGCCCAGGTTGATGCGCGGTGCCCCGGTGTAGCTGCTCGCGTCCGGGCCGATCCCGACCTGGATCGTCGGGTCCGCCGAGAACACCGTGCACACGTCCGACAGCGCCGCGGCGTTCGACCCTCTGACCCCGCCCGGGGCGCCCGCCACCGCCACGCCCGGAGAAGCCGCCGTCGGAACCGAAGCCTCCGCCGGCATGCTCACCGCCAATGTCGGCTCCGCGCCGAGCACGCGCCCGTACAGCCGTTCGATCGAGAGTCCCGGGGGACCGCACAACTCCGCCAGCGAGCTCAACGGCGCCGCCCGCCGGTGCTCGAGCACGATCGCAAGCTCCGCGCCGTCGAGCACCGTCGAACCCTCGAGCGCCGCCTCGTCCACCGTGTTGATGTTGACCTTCGCCGCCTCCGACTGGATTATCGTCGCCTCGCCGGGGACCAGGCTTACCAGCCGAGCAACCACCGCCGCTCGTTCGGTCGCATCCACCAGCGTGATCGACGCCGAGATGCTCGGCTCGCCGCCCTGCACCAGCACCCCGCGCTGGCTCGCAAGTTCGGCCAGGACGCCCTTGACGCCGCTCCACGCCGCCGCCCGCGACTGACTGTGGCGCAGCATCGACACCGTTCGCGTCGCCTGTGCGTCGGCCCGCAGCAGCACCACCGACGCCGATGCCGAGATTAGAACCACCGCGATCATGACCGCGAGCAGCACGACGCCCGTGCGCCATCGCTCGCGCCCACGTCGCGGCTCCCCTGCCGCACGCGGCATCACCGGCATGATGAGTGTGCGTTTCATACGCCCACCCCCGCGACCTGCTCGTCCGCCTGCTCGACCGCGTCGGGAATCGCGATGATGCGCACGCGGTCCGCCGGCCGCTGCGGGAATCCCGGCGCCGGAGCCTGCGTGTCGACGCTGCCGCCCGCAACCGAGCTCGAACCGCCGGCGCTGGTGAACCACAGCTCCACCTGCACCGCCGCGGGCAACGAGCCGCGCTGGTTGCTGTCGAAGCTCTCGACCCATTCCTCGCTCGACCGGTACAGCAGCCTCATCGCCTCCACGCCGCCCCCGATGCGGACCATCTCGCTCTGGTCGATCGAGCCCGCGTTCAGCCGCTTGCCCGTGACCGTCCGCGTCGCCGCGTCAAACCGCAACTCCGTGACGATCTGGTCGCCCTCCACGCCGAGCACCCCGCGCGACACCACGCGGATGCGGCCCCCGTTTCCGCTCACGCCCGCGCCGAACGCTTCATCGCCCGCCGTGCACGTGGCAAGCTCGCGGTCGAGTGTCCCGATGACCAGTTCCGCCGTCTCCTGCGCCGTCATCCACGCTCGCGACCTCGCCCGGTGCTCCATGACCCGCTCGGAGAGGCTCGCCACCCCGCCGAGCACCGCGATCACCAGCGCCAGCACGAGCACAACCTCGACGAGAGTGAACGCCCGCGCCGCGCCCCGCCGGGCCGCACGTCCGCGGGCAGAACCTGTCGATCGCGCGGGCCGCGTCATGGCGACTGCTCCGCCGGCGCCGACCGCCGCTGGATGTCCCCGATCACGTCCGCCGGCGCCGCCGACTCGGACGGCAGCAGCGGCGTGCGGATGAGCTGCGTCAGCTCGTACTTGGCCCGCACCGACCCCGTGGACGACTCTGAACTCAGCTTCGACGCCGCCACCGTCACGCGCACCAGCCCGGCGATCGCCGAGGGTTCGGTCTTGACGTCAATCTCCCAGCTCCCCGCCCCTCCCGCCGAGATCACCGAACCGTCGCTCAGCCCGTCCCACGCCGGCACCGGGCCGTCGAGCGTCTCCGGCGTGTCGATCCCCGCCTCCAGCCGGGCCATCGCCGACGCCGCCAGGTCGCACGCCTGACGCTGCTCGCGCTGGCGGATCATCGCACCCGTGGATTGCTCGAGAATCGAGATGACCGCCAGCCCGGCGCCCACAAGCACCGAGAGCGCGAGCAGCACCGCCAGCAGCAGCGCGCCGCGGCGGACGCAACCCCCAGCGACGATGTTCACTCGCCTCAGCTGCACGCTCGCTCCATCGCCCCACTTCACAACGCTGACTTAGCTGCTCGCCGGCGAAAGGCGAAATCAACTCGCTCCGCCGGGCCCCGCGACTCACCATCCCGTCCGCGGTCGAACACCCTCCTCGGAAACCGGCAACTCCTCCTCCGCGTCGGTCACGTCGAATTCGGCCCGAGTCTCACCGGCCGTGACGCCCGGCCCCGCCCCGCGCTCCCCCACGTGCACGCCGCCGAACGAATCCAGCGTCACCTTGCACGGGTCCCCCTCACTCCCGACCCGCACCTGCGCCGGATCGCCCGGGTGCACCGTGCCATCCGGCGTCACGATCGCGAGCGACGTCTCGCGCGGCGCCGATCCGACCTCCGCGGCCTCGGGCTTCTCCGGCGACTGGCGGATCCTCCCGATCACCAGCTCGTCCGCGGCGCTCGTGTCCGGCGGCTCGGCGTCGGTCGAGGGCTCCTCCGCCAACGCCGCGCCGTCGGCGACCACCACCAGCACCCCGCCCGACTCGTCATCCCGCAGCCGGATCGAAACTGCCGATCCTTTCTTCGCCGACCGTGCCCGGGCCTCCGCCACCGCCGCGTCCAGAAGGTCCGTCACGTCGTCGCGCGACGAATACCCCGCCCCGCGCGTCATCGCCGGCAGCACAAGCGCCGCCAGCGCCGCGATGATCACGAGCACCACCACGATCTCGATGAGCGTGAACCCGCGCCCCGACAGCGCACCGGCCGCGCCAATCCGGCGAGCGCCCGGCATCCGGCGAATCTTCCGGTTGAAAGGACGGGTGGCGCCCTTCATGATCCACCTCGTCAATGAACCGCCCGGCATCAGCCGCCGGACCCCTTGTCATTGGTGCCCGTGTCCGTCGGAGATCCCATCAGCTCGGATTCGTCCTTCCACGACTTGATGTCGTCGTCCGTGCCTTCCTGCTTGTCGGGACCGAACGACCACAGGTCGAAGTTCTCTTCGTCGCCCGTCTCGCTCACCTGGCGGTAGCCCCAGGGCGTCCCCCACCGGTCCGTCGGCATCGGCTCTTCCATGAACTTGTGCCACTTGGACGCGTCGGCATCCGGGCTCAGCTTTTCCTTGTTCCAGAGCACCTCCACGCCCTCGTCGTCCGTGGGGAATCGCTCGTAAACCAGGAAGAACTGCTTCATGCCGCTCTTGAGACTGTTCAGGTCCGTCTCCGCGAGCTTGGCCGTCGCTTCCTTCTTCCGACCCAGCACCGCCACCGTCACCAGCCCGCCAAGGGCCGCGATGATGGCGATCACAATCAACAACTCGATCAGCGTGAACCCCGGCCGACGGGCAGCGCCCGCAAACCGGCCCAGTCGCTGGTCAAATCCAATGACTCTCGCACTAGCAGAGCGGCTCATGTCGCACTCCTTTATTGCCGCGTGGAACCCCGCCCCATCCACAAGCCTCGAAAGGCCGAGCGAAGCACCACCAAACATCATCTGAACAAGTCCGGCCCCGGAGGAGGCCAACCGACTCACTCACTCCTCCGAGCGTACACACCGCCCGACCCCGCGCCAAGTCGTATATGAAGCACTAACTTGCTTTTTTGTACGGCCTTTATTCAGTAGTTTCTAAAGGGCCGCACTGATGCGCGTCATCGGCAGAATCAACGCGAACGCCACAGTCGCCACGACCGCCGCCAGCGCCAGCAACAGGATCGGCTCCACCAGCTTCAGCACCGCCGCCAGCATCCGGTCCACGCGGCCCTCGATCGTGTCCGCGATCTTCAAGAGCACGTGGTCCAGGTTGTTCGCCGACTCCGCCACCGAGATCATCTCCACCACGTCCGCCTCGAACAGCCCGCATGCCTCAAGAGGCGGCGCCAGGCTCTTGCCCGCCTTTACCGCCTCCGCCGCCGTCACGATCGCCTCCTCCACCACCGGGTTGCCCGCCGCCTCCCTCGCGATCGTCATCGCCGACAGCAGCGGCACCCCGTTGCCGAGCATCGTCCCCAGCATCCGGCAGAACCTCGCCGCCGCCAGCGACCGGATCAACGGCCCGGCCACCGGCGCAAACGTCCACCACCGCACAATCTTCGTCCGCACTGCCTCCCGCCTCGCCAGCCGCCACACCACCACCCCCACCGTGACCACACCGGCCAGCGTGAACAGGCCGTACTCCGACACCGCCCGGCTGATTCCCAGCACAAGCGACGTCACCCACGGCAGGCCGCCCTGCACCTTGTCAAACACCTCGCGGAACTTGGGCACGAACACCCCGAAGATCACCGCGAGCACGATCCCCCCCGTCCCGAGCAGGAACATCGGGTAGATCAGGCTCCCCATCACCTTGCTGCGGAGCTCGGCCTGCGACGTCGCCAGCTGCGCGAGACGCTGGAGCACACTCTCCAGGAACCCGCCCTTCTCACCCGCCCGGACCATCGCGATATGGATCGGCGGAAAGAACTCCGGGCGACGCTGCATCGCCGTCGCCAGGTCCGACCCTTCCGCCACCGCCTCCGAGATCTCCTGGAACACCGCCCCGAGCCGCGGCTCGCTCTTCTTCCCCGCCAGGATCTTCAGCGACCGCATCAGCGGCACGCCCGCGTCCAGCAGCTCCGCGAGCTGCGTGTACGCCGCCCCTAGCTTCCGCGCCGACACCCCCCGCCCCCGAGCCACCGAGTCGTCCCGCGCCTCGATCGAGATCGGCGTCAGCCGCCGCGACTCGAGCTCGGCGAGCACCGCCTGCTCGGTCGGCCCCGACAGAATCCCGCCCGTCCGGCGTCCGGTCTTATCCAGCGCGATGTACTCGAAGGTCGCCACGTCGCAACATCGTACAGGCATCCGCCAGACCGGTGCGGCCACGGCCGCTCGCAACCGAGCAAGCCGGGCAGGCTCTCCGAACTCGGCGCCGCCGTTGACGACGCCCGGGTCGTGCCGCATTCTGGAAGACCACCCCCGTCAAAAACGCCAGATCGCCGGTGTAAGCCGGCGATCCGACACTCCTCTTCCCTCGCTCGCGGACGTCTAGCGTCTCCGACGGATCACTCCCAGACCGCCGAGCCCGAGCAGGGCCGCCGCGCCAGGAGACGGGATCGGTCCTGAGACCAGCCCGTACACCGTGTCGATCTGGATCGAAGCCGGTTGCTCGAGCGCGCCGCCTCCCGACCACGAGTGTGCCCAGGCATTCAGGAACCCGTGCATGGTTCCGTCCGGCACGGCAAGGTAGAAGCTGTCGAACGTCTGGCCGAGCAGGATGCCGATGCCGTCGCCGTTCAACCCGTTGAGGTTGGCGTCGATGTCCCACTCATAGTCCGTCGGCGACGAATTGCCCGCCGCGGGCTCCCACGCGCTGTTCGCCGCGATCGGAGCCCAGATGCCGAGCGGAATCACCCAGCCATCGACGATGTTGAAACCGGAGATCCCGGCGCCCCCGCCCGTGAACGGGCCGTTGTTGTAGTTCATGTTCGTAATGGAGTACGCGTACAGGTTCAAAGGAGCATTCGGGACACCCGGGCCCGTGACCAGGCCGAGCCCGAGCTGGGTGGTGAGGATCGCTCTTCCCTGGACGTCGTCGTAGACCGTTTCCTGCACCTTGATCCACGCGTCCGTCGGCGGGTTCGTTGGGTTGACCACCGATTGGCCGTTTGGAAGCCAGTAGATCACATCTTCATAGATCACCGACCCGCTGGCGGCGCTGACGGCTCCAACGACGCCCAGCGATGCAAGCCACAATGCACGCATCTTGTTCTCTCCTTCCTTGTGCGATGGACAGCGTTGCCCCGCCGCCCATGAACACATTTTGCTGCGATCTTGGAGCTCCCTTGGGCGAAACGACCACGGGGAAATTTCCCCGATCGGTGGGCGCACGCGGATCGGCGCTCCGGCTCGCGGCCGGGCGATGCCCGGGCCGCGGGAATGAAAAATGCAGCGCTGAAATTGTCAGCGCCTTGCATCACACCGAGCTGACACGAACGAACGATGTGACGCCGAAAGTCACGTGTTCACCGTTCACTGCTGTCCTCGTTCGGCCGTCTGCGCTTCCCTCACTCCTCCGCCACAGGCGTCAGGAACGCTCGCCGCAGCCCGCCCGGGCCGAGCCTGCGCCGCACGAGCATCAGCACGTTGTACCCCAGCAGCGCGCCGGTGCAGCACATCGCGTTCACGATGACATGGTTGAAATCCGCATCCCGGAAAACCGCCGACAGCGATGCGCCGAAACTCCCGTGCTCGTGCCGGCCCTCGAACGCATGCTCCAGCACGAGCACCGCGAACACCCCCGACGCGTACAGCGCCGTCTTAGCAACCACTTCCACCCACGCCGGCCGCGCCCGCACCAGTTCGCCCAGCGACACGTGCTCGAGCACCAGCACCACCTTCGCGAGCACCAGCGTGCCCACCACCGCCGCCGTCCAGCGGTCAAACTCGATCCTGTACTCCTCCAGGATCAGGTGCTTGAGCACGATCAGGCTCCCCAGCCACACGCCGAAGTAGAGCGTCGTCGCCGCCAGGGCCCGAAGCTCACGGCCGATTTTGCTCGTCAGCGCCATCCGCCACTCCTTGTTCAGAATGAATCAACCCCACTCACACGCGGCCCGTCCCCGCCCGACCGCGATACTCCACACGAAAGAACATGACAGAACGATCACCCGCCTAAAAAACCACCTTCCGCGCGAGCGGAAGGTGGCCTGAGAACTCGATCGCGACACAAACCTGACTCAATCCTGCTTCTTCACTTCCGGCGGCGACCACGACCCGTCGATGATCGACGGCGCCGATTCGCGCGGCCAGTACAGCCGCATCATCAGCACGAACTTGCCCTTGGGCGCCGGCAGCCAGTTGGCCTCCTTGCCCGGGCCGGGGTTCTCGTGCTGAATGTACACGTCCACCGAACCGTCGGGATTCGCCGCGAACTTGCTGCGGCTGCTCACCGTGTAGCGGTTCAGGGGGTTGTCAACGAAGAAGTAATCCGCGTCGTACATCGTGAGCGACCAGAAGCCCTCCGCGGGCGGCATCTGGCCCTTGGTGAAGTGCATCACGTACGTGTGCTCGCCCGAGTACGCCTGACCGTTCGCGTCGGTCTCCGACGTGGGGTACACCGCGTCCTGCGGGCGGTTCGCGCCCAGGCCGATGTAGGTGACAAACGCCCGCTGGAGATAGTCAATGCCGTACACGCCCGCCCGCGTCGTGAACGTCCAGCCGTTCACGTTCTTCCCCGCCTGCTTGAAGTGGCCCAGGATCTTCGCGACGCCTTCCTTCGGCACGTTCGCCAGCGCTTGCTGCACGCCGGCGTCGAGCTTGGAGATGTCGAACGCCTTGCCCGGCTCGATCCCCAGCCGAGCCATGTTCCTGAGGATCGGCGCATCGCCCGCGGCCGGCGGGTTGTCCTTCATCAGCCGCGCCAGCTCGTTGAAGTACGCCCCCGTATCCAGCGCGTTCACCTGTTCCCGCGGCGAGGTCTTGTGGCTGATCGACGGGTCAATCCTGCCCGCCGGCGCCGTGTACGGCGTGCCGTAGCTGCTCAGCGGCGTGAGCTGGATCCTGTCCTGCAGCGCGTGCACCGCCGCGTAATCCTCGGCCGTGCCGGTGCAGTAGATCCGGCCAAGCAGCCACACCAGCGCTGTCGGCGACCTGTACTCCTTGACGCCCGCGGGCAGCGTCCCCTTCCACCCCGGGCCCGTGATCGCGTACACCTGCGGACCCGTCCCGGTCGTGCGCTTGCCCGGCACCTGGAACACGTTTGTCCAGCCGTCGAGCATCGGGAACAGGAAGTAGCGGTCCTGCGCGTCGGGCAAGCTGAGCACCCACGGCTCCTTGGCAACATCGATCCACGCGGTCGTGTAGAGCGTGTCGGCGTTGGGCGCTGTCACATCGCGGAACGCGGCGGTCGGGTACTCGCGCAGCCGCACCAGGTGGCCCATCGGCGCCTGCGTGCCCTGCGGGCTCTCAACGTTGGTCATCGCGCGACGCGTGTACTCCATCGTGACCAGCGGATAGCCGTAGATGTACGCGTCGATCGCGATCTGCCTGGCCTGGTCGGGCGTCAGTTGCTCCGGCTGCGATCCGCGCGCGATCGCGGAAAGCATGAGCGCCAGGACGATCGTCAACATACCGAGGTGCTTCATGGTTGCTTCCTTGATGCCCGTGTGTGGATCAACTCCGCGAGGCTTGCGCTGCGCACGAATGGAACCCCCATCCGAGGTGGCGCTCCCGCGACCTCCGGGCATTCATGTAAAGGAAGTCAGTATATCCCGTATTGGCCGCTTCTTGAGGTGTCTCGACCGCCGGCCGCAACGATCACCGAAGCAAAAACGAAAACCGGCACTGCCCCAAGCCGGGGAGTGCCGGTCACTGTGAGAGAACAACGGTGTCACCGGCGGGCGCCTCGTTGGGCGCGCCCGGCGAGCCTCGCCGCCGCTTAGCGACGCCGACGCAGCGCGACCAGTGCCGGGGCGAACGCCAGCAGCGTCGCCGGTCCGGGCACGGTGTCGATCGTCAGGTCATCGATGATCAGCCGCGGCGCGGAGTATTCATCTCCGAAGGTCGCGAAGATCCGAAGCTCGTCGAACGCCGCCGCCGACACGCTGAGCGTGTTGAACGCGATGTTGTCGCGGCCGGTGCCGTCGCCGGCGATCACGAACGAGCTCTCGTCCACCACCGACCCGCCGAGCAGCGCCTGGAAGTGGAACACGATCCCGCCCCAGGGCCCGTTCTCGTAGAAGGACATGTCCACCGACGCCGACGTGGCCTGCTCCGGAAGGTCCATCGAGACGCGCGAGAGCGCCCCGAGCGTCAGGTTGTCGCCGGTGATGAACGCGCTGCCGAAGTTCATCACGTTGCTCGGGCTGCCCCAGCCGGGGAAGTCGTTGAACAGCAGCTGCGCATTCTCGATGATGAGCTGGTCGCCGGTATCGCCGGGCGTGAACGTCGACCCGTCGGGGAACACGCCGCCGACGCCGTTGACGTCGCGGTACGTGATGCCGTTGTACACAAACGACGTGCCCAGGAAGCCCTCCTCGAGATCGTCGTAGTTGCTCACCTGCACCTCGGCCATGGCCGGCGCCCCGACGCAGGCCGTCAGGCACACCGCCGCAAGGATCATGGAACGATTCATCTCTTCCTTCCTTTCAGACAACAGGGACCCCGAAATAACAACACCGCCGCGGGGGTCGATCTCGCCCCGGTGGCGGACACAACTCAACCGCCGGGTTCCGGCGGAAACGGATGCCGGATCATCACGGACGATGGCATCGGCGGGTACGCCATGCACACGCGGTACAGGTCGTACTCGCTCGCGTCGGCGCCCAACGCCTCGAACACCGCCCGCGCCAGATCCGTGTACCCAGGAATGTCGGGCGTCTGCGCAAGCCCGACGCCGCGGCCCAGGTGCACGATCCGCTCGGGCGCGAGCAGCGCGTCGTCCTCGCCGAACGCGATGTTCGATCCAAGGTCGCTGAACACGCGCAGCTCCCGTTCGACCCCCGCGAACAGCGACCTGTGCACGAACATGTCCATCTGGAGCTTCTCGGCGGGCGTGCGGATCGCCGACCCGAAGTGCGCCACCGTGTTCTGCGGCGTGGCGTGCGCCGGGCCCAGGTTGCGGATGACCTCGCCCGTCACCAGCGTCCGCTCCCCCGCGAGCCCGACCGGCCCCGAGAGGAACTCATCCTGCACGACGCCCTCGTCACTTCGGCGCCGCGCCAGCGAGGGCATCGGCGACGAGCAGAACCTCGGCAGCACCGGGACACCGCCGTGCCGCTCGGCCGCCGCGGCATCCAGCGGCCGCCGCACCACCGACCCCACCGCCTTCGCGTCGTCGTGCGCCACCACGCTCTGGTTGACGATCCATCGAACGCCCGGGCGGAGTTGGCGGAAGCTGAAAAGACCGCGCACCTGCGCGAGATGGAACCACCCCTGCCGATCCTCCGAGGGGTGCAGCACCATCGTCGCCATCAGCACCTTGCACCGCGCGCCCCACGTGAAGCTGTTGCCCGTGAACGACTGCTCGCGCCACCGAGCCGCCGCTTCCGGGTCAACCGAACCGCCGCACGATTCCAGAAGCATTTCGAGCTCGGCCCGGTCGGCGGCGTGAGTACCGGCGAGCGTCTCGAACCGCTCGACCGCTGCTCGCATCTGCTCGACCAGCGCCTCGGCCACGCCCACCGCTCTAGCGGCGTCCAGCCAGACACCCAGGCTGCGCCCCGTGGGGATCTGCCTCGCGGCCACCAGCGGGTCCGCGCTGTAGGCAACTTTCGCGACCTGCCACGCCAGCTTTCGGTGAATGCCAAAGCCCGAGGCGACCTCGGTCACCGAGCCCGTGGCGACGCCCCGAGCCTCGACCGCCTGCGCAAACAACGACCGTACTTCGAGCACGGCGGCGCTGGCCTCGGTCTCAAAGCTCTTCTGGGCAACAAGTTCGGTGCTGGTGCCGGTCACTTCCCGCGCACTGTACGGGCGGAAGCACTTGGGTGCAATCTGTTTTTGAAACAGTTTCGATATTTATTTCAGAACACGTTACTGGCTACCCACACACAGCGAACCACCGTCGCCGCGCAAGGTGCGTCCCGCAAGCCGCGGTCAGGGCTGTTCGGGGAAGATGGACGTCGGATTGCCGGGAACTCGGCGGCCGGGCTTATTTCGCCTTCAGCAGCTCTTCGATCTTCTCCGCCATCGCCTTGCTCTCGCCCTCCTTGGGCTCGTCGGGCTTGGCGTTGCTGCTGAACCGGGCCACCACGTTGCCTTGGCGGTCGACCAGGAACTTGGTGAAGTTCCACTTCGGATCGCCCCCCACCGGCGCGGGCTGGCTCGCGAGCTTCTTGTACAGCGGGTGCTGGTCCTGGCCGGTCACGCTGATCTTCGAGAACATCGGGAAGGTGACGCCGTACTTGCTCGAGCAGAATTCCTTGATCTCGGCGTCGGTGCCCGGCTCCTGCCCGTTGAAGTTGTTGGCGGGGAAGCCCAGGATGACCAGGCCCGCGTCGCGGTTCTTCTGGTACAGCCGCTCGAGGCCCTCGTACTGCGGCGTGTAGCCGCAGCGGCTCGCGACGTTCACGATCAGCACCACCTTGCCCTTGTACTGATCGAGTTTCTGATCGCGGCCGTCGATGTCCTTCACCGTGAAGCCCAGCACATACGCCGGGTCTTCCTTCGGCGTGTCGGCCGCAGCGCCATCCGCGGGCTGGCCGGCGGGTTTCTCGCTCGCGACGGGAGCTCCGGGCTGTTCAGCCGGCGGCTTTTCGGGCTGGGCGTCGGCCGTCGCCGGCGCGGGATCGGCCACGGGCTGCGGCGCCCGCCAGACACCCACCGACATCGAGGCACATCCCAGCGTGACCACCAGCGAGGCGAAGTTCGCGAAGTACCGGCCATTCATGGGCGAGGTTCCTGTCAAAAACGACGGCGGAGTCTCCCAGAAACTCCGCCGTTCGAACAGCCCGAAGTGTACCGGCTCGCGGCTTACTTGGAGTCGGCCGGGGTGTCGGCGGGCTTGTCCGCCGGGGCCTTCTCGGCGGGCGCGGGGGGATTGGCGGCCGGCTCGGCCTTTTTCTCGCACCCCATCGGCGCGAGCACCGTCAGGCCCGCAACCACCACCGCCATTGCCGCCGCCACCGAACGCTTCGCACGATTCATGGTCTGCTCCTTCAATACCCTTTGAACGGCGGCCCAGGCACCCGGGCACATATCAGCCGCGCAAAGTCGAGATCACACAGGGGTTACTCGGATGTGGACCCTCACCCGTTGCGTTCGCTTCAACCTGTTGCCCCCCGTCCAAGGCCCGGAGACCGAACGAAATCCTATCACAACTGCCCGATCGGGCTTCTCCGGCGTCGGGTCGGTCGAGTCGTTCCCGGCCCACGTCCAGTTCGACGTCACGTGCCGCGGACAGCTCGACCCCACCACGTCGTACGTCCGGGATATCAAACAGATCGACAAGGCGACGGTTGCGGCGTTTTTCACCAGGCTTCTGAACGACGCAGGACGGCCGGCGGGTGCCCGAACGCCGCTCCACGTGCTGCTGGGGGAGGGCGCGGACCGGCTCAACCGGCTGCTGGACGGGTGCGTGGCGTCCGTGCGGTGGCGGCTCACTCCGTACCATTGCCTTGAGATGGCGCCCGCTGCAAAACCCGATACGCCTTCCACGCGCGGCGCTCCCCCCGCCCGGGCCGCCATCCTGCGGCAGAAGTTCGATTTCTCGGCGTCCCACCGCCTGCACAACCCGTCGCTCTCGGACGACGAGAACCGGGCGCGCTTCGGAAAGTGCAACAACGCCGCGGGCCACGGCCACAACTACGTGGTCGAGCCGGCGGTCGAAGTGTCACTCGGCGGGAACGCCGCCTTCACCCACGCGGACCTCGAGCAGGTGTGCTCGGCGACCATCATCGAGCGCTTCGACCACAAGCATCTGAACGTGGACACGCCGGAGTTTCGCGACGGCAGCGGCGTTCTGCCGACGGTGGAGAACATCGCCCGGGTGTTCTACGACCTGCTCGCGCCCCGGGTGGCCGAGCGCGGCGGCGCCGCGCGGCTGCTGAGCGTGACGGTGTGGGAGACCGACCGCACCAGCAGCACCTACCCCGCCGAGTGACCGGCGCACCAGGACCACGGAGGGACTCGGCATGGCCATCGGAACACTGCTGGTAGAACAGGGGCTGATCTCCCGCGAGCAGCTCTCCGACGCCATGGCCGAGCAGACGTCCGCCGGGGAACGTCTCGACCGCGTGCTCGTCCGCCGCGGGCTGGTCACGCGCGAGCAGATCCTCCAGACGATCTCGACGCAGTTCCACCTGCCTGTCGTGGACCTGGACGCGCTCGACGTCGATCCGGCGGTGCTCTCCTCCATCCCTTCGCGGCTGGTGTTCCGGCTGCACTGCATCCCCATCCGCCGCGAGGATTCGCGGCTGGTGGTCGCGACCAGCGACCCGTTCGACCTGGCGGTGCTCGACGAGCTCAAGCTCGTCACCGGATGCTCGATCGAGCTGGCGCTCGCCGACGAGGACGACCTGCGCAAGTTCATCCGCGCGCACTTCGGCGTCGGCGGCGACACGCTCGACGCCATGACCGCGGGCATGGACGAAGCCGCCTTGGACCTCGCCCCCGCCGCCGACGAAGCCGAGCAGGCCCAGGAAGCCTCCGTCATCAAGCTCGTCAACGACCTGCTCACCGAGGCGATCACCGAGCGGGCGACCGACGTTCACATCGAGCCCTACGAGCACGAGCTGGTCGTGCGCTACCGCATCGACGGCGTGCTCCAGCGCGCCAGCGTCCCGGCGGTCATCAACCGCTTCGGGGCGGCCATCATCAGCCGCCTGAAGATCATGGCGAACCTCAACATCGCCGAGAAGCGGATCCCCCAGGACGGCCGCATCACCTTCAAGGCGCGGCTCCCCGGCCGGCCCCCCGAGGAGTTCGACCTGCGCCTGAGCATCATCCCCATGCTCTTTGGCGAGGGCGTCGTGCTCCGCGTGCTCAACAAGTCGGCGGTCCTCATGACCCTCGACCAGCTCGGCATGCCCGAGTGGGTGATCCACCGCTGGACCAAGCTGATCGACCGGCCGCATGGCATCCTCCTGGTCACCGGGCCGACGGGGTCGGGCAAGTCCACCACGCTCTACGGGTCGCTGAACAAGATCGTCTCCGACGAGATCAAGGCGATCACGGTCGAGGACCCGGTCGAGTACCACGTCCCCGGGGTCAACCAGATCCAGGTCAATCACAAGGTCGGTCTCGATTTCGCGGCCGGGCTGCGGGCCATCCTCCGGCACGACCCCGACGTGGTCATGATCGGCGAGATCCGCGACAAGGAGACCGCCGAGACGGCCATCCAGGCGTCGCTCACCGGGCACCTGGTTTTCTCAACCCTGCACACCAACGACGCGCCGGGCGCGGTGACGCGGCTGCTCGACATGGGCGTCGAGCCCTTCCTCGTCGCCTCATCGGTCGAGGCGATCATGGCCCAGCGGCTCGTCCGGCGGGTGTGCCAGGCGTGCGCGGCACCCTTCCGTCCGGAACCCTCGGAGATCCCCGACGAGTTCGTCCTCCCGCCAAGCGGGATGCTGGTCCGCGGGGCCGGGTGCCGCGAATGCCGCGGGACGGGCTACCGAGGGCGGGTCGGGATCTACGAACTGCTGGAGCTGGCCGAGGACACGCGCGACCAGATCATGCACCGGACATCGGCGCCGGCCATCGCGGCAACGGCCCGTCGCGGGGGCCGATTGCGGACGCTGGTGGAGGACGGATTCGCCAAGGCCGCCGCGGGATCGACGACGCTTGCCGAAGTCGTGCGGTCGCTGTCCACCTAAATCCATGGGGGATTGGGCGCTGGTTTTCGGACCTGACGCCTTCATGAAACGCAACTGCGTGCCGGGCAAGGGATTGCCCTGACATTAAGGCACGGTGGCTACCCCAATTAAACTTCTCTTTTGTATACTGAGCTTGCGTTTGGGGGGCGGATGGCGAGAATCCGCTCCACGAGGGACGGAGCAGGAGCCTCTTTGCATGAATACTGGTTTGTTCGCGGCGGCCATGGTCGCTGCCACCTGCGCGGTCGCCTCCGCGCAGTCTGTCACGCCCTTGAGCGCGACGCGGGACATCTATGTCGAGTCGTTCGTGGTTGACTCGATGTCGTACTCCTCGGCGTTCGACTCGGACAATGCGCATTCCGAGACGCTGACCAACTTCAACCGGGTGCTCGACCGCTACCTCCAGCTCGGAAAGCAGAAGGCGACCACCCACTCGTCGCAGATTTCCTCGCTGACCCCCACGGGCTACACCGCCAGCTTCGTCACCGAGGAAACGGTCGCGTGCCCGTCGCCGGGCATCGCGATGGGGACCGCCACCGGCCAGCTGCGCTCGCAGTTCCGGGTCGATGCGCCCACGCGTTTCAGCTTCGATGCCTCGCTCAAGATCACCGTCAACGGCGCGGGCACGACGGTCACCTCCAGCGTCACGCTCGCGGGCGCGGAGGGGGCCGTGGCCTCGCTCGCCCGGGCGCTCCCCGGCGTGGCGAGCACGCGCGTGACCGGCGTTCTCCAGCCCGGCGTCTACACCGTCGATTCGGGCCTCGATGTGTCCACCTTCACCACCCCGGGCCCTGACATCAAGTCCGGCCGCATCGAGTGCAGCGTGAGCCTCAAGTTCCTCTGCCCGGCCGACTTTGACTGCTCGGGCTTTGTGGACCTCGAGGATCATGGCTCCTTCGTCGCCGCCTTCGAGGCCGGCGACCCGGCCGCCGACTTCGACGGCACCGGGTTCGTCGACACGGACGACTTCACGGCCTTCGTCACGGCGTTCGAGCACGCGTGCTGATCCGCCGTCGACATTGATGAACACGCTGCGACACGGGCGGGGCCGAAAAGGCTCCGCCCGTTTGTTTGATGCCCATCGACCAGGTTGATCGCGGCGCCCGGATCGCATGAAAAAACCCGGCCGCAAGGCCGGGTTCTGGAGTAATGAACAACGCGGGATCAGAACGGCTCAGCGGCGGCGGCGCAGCGCGGCCAGGCCGGCGAGGCCCGTGAGCGCCAGGGCGCCGGGGGCCGGAACTTCCGTCACGCGCCAGCGGCCGTTGGGAAGATCGAGCTCGAACTTCAGCGGCAGGGCGCCGGCCGAGAACGTGGCGTTGTCAGCCGAATTGCCGAAGTCGCCGCCGATGCTGATCGCCCAGTCGCCTTCCTTGCGGAACTTGAACTCGTAGCTGCCGGGGGCGACGCTGATGGTCGTCGCGTAGACGCCGCCGCCGACGCCGGCGAGCGTGCCGAAGGGCGAAGACCAGCCGTTGACGCTGCCCATGAGGTCCCAGCCGTGCAGGCCGGAATCCTCGTAGCCGACGCGGACGCGGGCATCGGGCATCCAGCCGTCGGACCACGACGAACTGGGGAACCAGTTGACGGTCAGCACGCCCGAGGCGTTGGCCATCGCCTTCGCGTTGGAGCCCGGACCGTTGAACGACCAGTCGGGGGTGGTGGCCTTGAACTCGTACATGGCGCCGGGGGTGAGGCCGGTGGCCACGGCGGTGAACTTGCCGCCGCCCATGTCAACAAACGGGATGTCCCCGCCGCCGCCCCAGCCGTTCATCTCGCCGCGGAGCACGTACTGCGCGCTGGCGGTGCCCGCAGCAAGCGCCAGTGCTGCAACTGCCATTGCCAATTTCATGGATCACTCTTCCTCTCTAAACGACCTTCCTCAAACGGCGCCTCAACGCAGGAAACAGCGCCACCCGCGGGTACGCCCGCGAGCACCCACAGTGTAGTGGGTCGTCCAACAGTGGCAACCCGAATTGAATGGGGAAAGGTCCGGAAACGGCCCATGGGGGACCGGATCGCGACCTCCCGTTCGCCCGGGCGCTCAGTCCGCCGCGGCCGCCGCCGTCGCCAGGTCGGCCCGGGGGGTCGCCGGGGGCGGGGCGCCCGGGTACGTCAGGGCGCGTTCCATGAAACGCCGAACGACCGGACCCGCCGTGACGGCCCCGTAGTGCCGCGGGAGCGGACGTGCAAAGACCAGTTCCGGCCCCGGGTCGTCGATCACGACCAGCACCACCAGCCGCGGGTCCTCGATCGGCCCGCCCGCGATGAAGCTCGAGTTGTACTGGTCGTCGTAATAGCCCGTGGATCCCGCGGGCGCCCGCTTGCCCGGCGGCGGCTTGCCGAGCGGGATCTCGGCGGTGCCCGACTTCCCGAAGATCGTGTACTTCCACCCCGTCTGCGAGTGGTCCGTCTGCTGGAGGCGGTTCTGCATGTTCTCCGCCACGCCGCGCATGGTGAGGCGGGTGAGATCGGCGATCCGGGCCGGCAGCACGCGGTACAGCACCGAAGAGGCGATCTCGCCGGGCGTGACCGCGGTCAGCCGCAGGTCGGCGAGCGTCCCCGCGAGCTGGCCGGTGCGAGCAAAGGCGCTGAACCCGCGCACCATCTGGAGCGGCGTGACGGCGACCTCATGGCCCATCGCGTACGACGTCTGGCTGTAGATCGTCCACTCCTTCAGGGGAGTGACCAGGCCGCTGGCCTCGCCCGCCACGCCCACGGCCGTCGGCTTGCCGAAGCCAAACCGGCGGACCGCGTCGTGGAGCTGGCGGTGCGTGAGCCGTTCGACGACCTTGGCCATGCCGATGTTCGAGGAGTTGACCAGGACGTTGGACCAGGTCATGACGTCGCGCTTGGTGACGTCGTTGAGCTTGCGGCCGTACGGCGTGACCCAGCGGCCGTTCTCGGTGTCGATGGTCTCTTCGACGCCGGCGAGGCCCAGCTCGGTGATCGTCGACCACACGAAGGGCTTGAAGGTCGACCCCGGCTCGTACACGTCCTCCGCGCAGCGATTGCGGCGCAGGGCGGGGATGTCGGGATGCTCGAGCGAGGCCTTGTCGACCTGGATCGTGCGGTACCGAGCCGATCCGGGCCGCGGGGCCATGTAGGGCAGCGTCGGCGCGCGCTTCTTGCCGTCGCGAGCCAGCGCCCGCGGGTCGTCCTCCCACGGGTACTCCTTCAGGCCCGGCAGGTCGCGGACGATGTCGCACATCGCGAGGATCTCGCCGGTGCGCGGGTCGATGGCGACCAGGCGTCCGCCCGCGGCGTCGGCCTCCTCGATGCCCCGGTTCAGCTCGGCCAGCCCCATGGCCTGGAGTTCAAGGTCGATCGACAGGCGCACGTCCTCACCGTGCACGGGGAGCTGCACCTGGCCGGGCTCGATCCACAGCGGCCGCATCCGGGCGTCGCGGTAGTAGCTCACCCTTCCGGCCTTGCCCGAGAGGCGGTCGTCAAGCCGGGCCTCCATCCCAATGTTGGCATCGACGCCGACCTTGCCGACCAGCGCGGCGACGGGCGCGCCGGCGACTTCCTCGCGGACGGGCACGCGCTCGAGCACGACGCCCGCGATCTTCTTCTGCCGCAGCGTCGCCGCGACCGCGTCTTCCACGAGATCCCGGAACGGCAGGTAGCGGATGGGCTTGAGCACCACCGGCGGCGCGGGCACATCGCCGAAGGAAATCGCGGAGACCTCGTAGCCCGAGGCCTGGTCCACGAAGACCGACGGCTGAGGATCGGCGGGCGCCGCCACGACCGGCGCGGGCTCCGTGCGCGGCGTTTCAAGGCCGACGAGCTCGCGGAGCCATTGATCTGGCGCGGGACGCGCCGGCGTGGCGGGCTCCAGCCCCGCCGCCACTTCCGCGCGCCGCATGTTCTCCTCGAGCGCCCACAGCACACGGTCGGCGATCTCTTCGGGGGGCTTGGCCAGCGCCTGGGCGATCTCCATGATCGCAAGGTCGATCGTCTCGGGCGTCAGGAGCACCGGGTCGACATACACGCGCCACGCAAAGCGCGTGGCGGTCACGAGCCTGCCGCGGCGGTCGAGGATGTCGCCGCGAACGGCGAGTTCGGTCCGCGTGGTGATGCGCGACTGGCGCTGTTCCTCCAGTTCACGCGAGGGTGCGAGCTGGAGCTGGATGACCCGCCCGAGCATCACGACCAGCAGCAACGTGAGCAGCCACGCCACCGCCGTGATCGTGCGGTCGGCTCGCGGCGACCGCGGTGGCATGACCTGGGATGACGGGCCGGTCGTCACTGGTCGTCCTCCCCGGGCTGATCGAAGGCGTACAGCGGCTCGCCGACAGACCCCTCGTCGCGCCGGGCTTCATCGGTCGCCGGGCGGGAAAGGCCACGCGGCGGGACGGACGGCGTCCGGCCCGGCGCTGGCTTGCCGTTGGGGTCCGCGGCGGGCGGCCGGGGCTGATCGTCCGTTCTCTCGAGGGTCGGATCGGCATCCGAGGGAGCGGCCGAACGCTCCTGCGACGCGGGCCGGGAGGTGGGCAACGGCATCAACGGCTTGAGGGTCGCCATCCCGCTCACCAGCGAACGAACGTCCTCGGGCCGGACCATGGCGCCGATCTGCGTGCGGAGCTTGAAAAGCCGCTCATCGCACCCGCGGATGCGGAGCTGGGTCTGCGCAAGTTCGTGGGCCGCCTGGAGACGCGCCTGCCTCATCGCCAGGAGCGAGCAGCCCATGACACCGATCGCAAGCAGGCAAACGACCAGTTTCCAGAACACCGTGAGGCTCCTCCGGTCCGCCGAGCGAGCGATCCCCGCCGCCGTGGAGCACGGTCACTTCGAGGGAAGCTTCAGCACCATCCCGATCTGGAGGTCCTCGGGGGCCTGCAACTGGTGCTTGTTCAGCGAGAGAATCTCGCCGGTGCGGCGCGAGCTGCCGAGCTGCCGAGCGGCGATCTGGCTCAGGGTGTCGCCCTTCTTCACGGTGTAACTCTTGGACTTGTCCGCCGCGGCATCGGCCGCGGAGTCGGCCGGAGCGGGCTTGTCGGTCGAGATCAGGGGCTTGATTTCTCGCCCGTTCCCCAGCGCCAGGCGGGTGACATCCTCCGGAGCGCCAGTCCCGGCGTTGAGGGGCACCGGCGGGACCGAGTCCTTCTCCGGCTTGCCGGTGAGCACTTCCTTGGAGGGGATCTTGATCGTCGCGCCGACCTTCAGCATGGCCGAGGGCTTGATGTTGTTGTAGACCGCGAGCTTCTCCCACAGCGACCCGTTGCCGTAGTAGCGCTTGGCGAGGGCGTACAGCCCGTCGCCCTCTTCGATGGTGTGCGTGCGATCGGCGGCCCGGGCGTCGGTGCCGGGCTGACCGGCGGCGGGGTCGGCGCCGGCGGTGCTCGCGTCCCGCTTACCCATGGGGATCTCGACGGGCTTGAATCCGTTGTCGCGGGTCGCGGCGGCGTCGGGCTCGCGGAAGCTGGTCTTGACGGGCGCATCCTGCGTCCCCGCCACGGCGAGCTCGCGCTCGGCGGCCTCGGCCTGGTCGCGGGTCAGGAGATCCTCGGGCTTGGGGGGGACCACCGCGACCGGGGCGGTCGGGCTCGTGCCGTCGAGGCGCGTGGTGCGGGCCTTCGACAGGTAGTCGCTGATGAGCACCGTCACCACCAGCACCAGCGAGAACCCAAGGATCAGCGAGAGTTTCAGTTCACGGGTCACGAGGAACTTCCTCGCTCGTCCGGGCCGAGCACGCCCGGTTGAGCACTTCCCGCCCGGGCCGATCAAACCCGGGGACGGTCTCCCAGATGCCCGACCCTCCGCCGGACGCGTCCGTGCGCCCGAAACCGGCGAGCCGACCATCGATCTCAACGCGCTTGACGCGGCGTCTGGCCGCGCGAGCACCATCATACCTGCCCGGCTCGCGACTTCTCCCGCTGGCCGCGAACTCCGACGATCCGGCACGCCCGCAACCGGCTGGACCGGCTCCGGGGGTTTCTCGCCGCCTCCTCTTCCGTCGGCCCGAGCGGACCGTCGGTCAGGAGTTCCACCAATCCCTGCGACGCCAGCTCCGCCAGCGCCTGCTTCACCGGGCGGTCTTCCAGCGAGTGGAAGCTGATCACCAGAACGCGGGCGCCGGGGTTCAGCCACGTGGGCTTCCCCGCCGCCGCCGCTCTGGCCCCGCGGCCGACTTCCGCCAGGAGTGCTTCGAGGCTGCCGATCTCGTCGTTGACGACGATGCGGAGGGCCTGGAAGGTCCGCGTGGCGGGGTCGATCGAGGAGGGATCGGACCGCCTGGGCACGGCCGACCGCACGACGTCGGCGAGCCGTCCCGTGGTCGTTATCGGCGAGTGCTCGCGCTCGCGAACAAGAATTCGAGCGATCCGCCCGGCGTGGCGTTCTTCCCCGTACATCCGTAACACCTCTGCGAGTTCTCGCTCCGGCAAGGTCGCGACAAGCTCGGCCGCGGTGACCGGTAACGAGGGGTCCATCCGCATGTCGAGGGGCCCGTCGCGGGAAAATGAAAAACCCCTCTTGGGGTCGTCTACCTGGGTCGAGGCAAACCCCAGGTCGGCGAGCACCATGTCGGCTCGGGGACCCCCACCGCCGGCCTGTTCGGAAAGCTTCCGGGGAAGGTCGGCGAAGTTGCCCGTGTGTGTCTCGATGCGGGTGTGCGGGGCCGCGGCCTGGACGTTCTGGACAGCTCGGGACAGATTCGCGGGATCGACGTCGTTGAGGATGATGGCGCCCGTCGGCCCGACGAGCGGCGCGACGGCGGCCGCGTGCCCGCCCAGGCCCGCCGTGCAGTCAACGTACACCTCGCCCGCCCGCGGCGCGAGCAGCTCGAGGACCTCCGCGGGCAGGACGGGGACGTGGGTCACAGGTCCGAGCGTAGACCTCGCCCGGGTTGGTCTCAGGGCGGCGCTTCGAGCGCCGCGTGCGGCCGCCGATGCCGACGGAGACGGGCGGCGGTGACGGATCGGTGGACGCGACTGCGAGACAGCGTGCTAGGGACGCTTGCGCGGGGTGACGGAGATCTTCTGTCTTGCGCCGCCCCTCTCGATTTCGAAGACAATGGGCTCATCGTGCCGGAGGAGGCTGCTCAGGATGCCGAGCGGGTCGTTCTCGTCGAACTTGCCGTTGATCGAGCGGATGACGTCGCCCGCCTTGAGGCCCGCTGCCTGGCCGGGCATCCCTTCGACGACACCTTCAATGCGGACCACGCCGGCCTGCTGGAGATCGAAGCGCACCCCGATCGTGAAGGGCGGCGGTCCCTCCGAAGGAGCGGAGAGCCGCAGCAGGTCCTGGAAGAGCTGCTCGAAGGACGGGTTCGGGCCGCGGCCGTCGTAGCAGTTGTTGACGAGGAGGATGAGCGAACCGGGATCGCGGCTCAGCCCGATGAGGATCTCGTATCCGTGCATGTCTCCACCGGCGAGCACGTCGCCCGGACGGTACATGTACTTTCGGGTGGCCTCTCGCGGAAGGATCTTGCCTCCGCGGATCGCGTCGATGAACGTCCGGAGGTCGTCGAGCGTGGAGGTCATGCCCCCGCTGCCCATGACCAGCCACGAGGTCTTGCCCCAGTACGGCGGGGCGTTGATCCCGGTGCCGCTCTTGCGGCCGTACCCGACGGCGAGTCGAGCAGCGTCGATCGGCTCGCCGAAGAAGCCGGTGTCGTGCATGCCGAGGGGATCGAAGAAACGAGCCTTGAGAAAGGCCTCGTAGCTCTGGCCGCTCACGAGCTCGACGATCGCGGCGAGGAGACCGAATGCCGAGTGGGAGTGCTCGTTGCCGGTGCCGGGTTCGAAGAGAAGCTCGCTCGACAGGATGCGGCGCACTGCTTCGGCGCGGTCGATCCACGTGTGATCGGGGTTTGGATCCTGTGGCGAACCGTGAAAGTTCTTGAGGCCCGAGGCGCCTGTCATCAGGTGTTCGAGTGTGATGGCCTGCTTGTCCTTGGGAACTCCCTGGAGGTAGGTACCGATCGTGTCGGAGAGATGGAGCTTGCCTTCCTGCTCGAGCAGAAGGATCGCCGCCTTGGTGAAGTCGATCGGCGTCGAGCCGATCCCGAAGATCGTGGCGGGCGTGTTGGCGATCTTCTCTTCACGATTCGCGAGCCCGTAGCCGTCGCGAACGATCACCCGTCCCTGCGAAACCACGAGCAGGGCCCCCGAGAACCCGTCTTCTTCAACGGCCGACTTCATGCGGCCTTGGATGGCGGCGATATCCGGGCCGGGAGATGCACTGCGCTGAACGACCGGCGGGGGCCCGTGCTCCTGCGCGAGAGCGGGGACGCTCGAGCCCGCGATGATCGCGAGCGACAATGCGAGGAACATCCTCATCCGCCGTGAACGGGTATGCGAGCGGCTGTCTTGGGCATTCATGCCGGACCGGATGCGCTCGATCGGTGTTCCCCGTCGGCAATTCATCCAGAGTCGGCGAAGATAGCTCGATTCGGACCATTTTTTCGCTTCGCGTTCGGCAGGGTCGGGACGTGCGCCAATCCATCCCGAACCGACGCCTTGGCGGCGTGATCCATCAAAACCGGACCAGTGCCGGGATCAACGGATGTTTGTGTCCGTATTAGTTCATAGCGACGTTCTTCGTTGAAAACCTTCTTGCGAGGCGGGAGAAGTACCATGAAGTATCACCGTGCAACGGCCCTCATGTCGGTCGTCAGCGTTGTCAGTGTCTGGGCGCAGGCGGAGATCGTGCTCATCACCTCGCCAGCGACCATCGGACCGCTGGATACCACGATCGTTCCCACCGCCGGAGGCCCTCCGGTGGCGCTGGTCAACGCCGACGTCGTGGTGCAGGGAACCACCCTGACGGTCAACGGAAGACACACGATCAAGTCACTGCTGGTGCAGAAGAACGCTTCCGAGCAGGCGGGCGTCGTCACGCACTCGACCACGTTCTCCTACGACTACTCCGGTGGCGCGGGCACGGATGTGATCTTCGGGGCCGATCTCTCGGCGCTCGAACACGTGACCGTCCAGATCGGCAGCAGGATCGATCTCGCTGGCCGCGGGTACACCTCGGGCCAAGGCCCAGGAGCCGGCACGATCGGCATGTACAACGCCGCGGGCGCCGGGCATGGAGGCGCCGGGGGGACCGGCCAGTCGGGCGTGACGGGCGGCGACTCATACGACTCGTTGCAGGTTCCCGCGAGCTTCGGTTCGGGCGGCGGCAGCACGATCTACTACGGCGGTCCGGGCGGATCGGGCGGGGGCGTGCTGCACCTGACCGTGGCCGGCTCGCTCACGGTCGACGGCTCGGTGATCGTCGATGGCGTGACCGGCGGCACGGGGAGCGGCGGTGGATCGGGCGGCGGACTGTGGATCACGTGCGGGTCGTTCACCGGATCCGGGGTGATCACCGCCAACGGGGGTGCGGGCCACGCAAGCGGCGGCGGAGGCGCCGGCGGCAGGATCGCCGTGGTCGCCGGGACGTCCGACTTCGCGGGACAGATCCAAGCCAAGGGAGCCGCGGGCGCGCAGTACGGCGGCGCCGGGACTTCCTGGGTCACGTACGGCGGCGGCCGCCCGACGCTCACCGTCGACAACGCCGGGCATTCCGGCGCGATGACGCCGATCGACGGGCAGGTGACGCTCGACGCGAACCTCGCGATCAAGGGCGCCGCGAACTTCGGGAACAAGTCCGCCGGGCAGGAAACAAGCCTGTCCCTGGACGGGAACATCACGGTTGATTCGGCGGGCATTCTCTGGCTCAACGACGGGACACTCGCCGCGAGCGGCGACGCGACGATCACTTCCGACGCATCGCTCAGCGTCACGGGCCTTGGATACACGGGCGGACAGGGGCCCGGCGCCGGCGCGTCGACGCTCTACTGCGGGGCGGGCGCGGGGTACGGCGGCGAGGGAGGCGCCGCGGTGGACAACACGGGGTGCGGCCCCGCGTACGGATCTCTCGTGAACCCGGTGCACCTGGGTTCGGGTGGCGGTAATTCGTCCTATTACGGGTCGACCGGAGGCGCCGGCGGCGGGGCGATGCGCGTCAGCATCGGCGGCACGCTCACGGTCGACGGATCGATCCTCGCCGACGGCGTGAGCGGTGGCTCGAACACCGGCGGAGGCTCCGGCGGCAGCCTGTGGATCACGTGCGACACGCTCGCCGGATCGGGATCCATCACCGCCAACGGCGGCGCGGGCAATTCCGGTGGCAGCGGCGGAGGCGGCGGCAGGATCGCGGTCGAGTACGCGACCAACGCCTTCGCCGGCCAGATCCAGGCACTGGGCAGAACCGGGCACGCGTCCGGCGGCGCGGGGACGATCTGGCTGCAGCCCGAGAACGGCCGGGCGACATGGATCGTCAACAACAGCGGGTTGGCGGGCGCCATGACCCCCATCACGGGGCAGATGTCGCTCGACGCGGACCTTTGGGTGCAGGGCGCATCAAGCTTCGGCAACAAGACCGCGGGACAGGGCACCGTGCTCACCCTCAGCGGCGATGTCTGGGTGGAGTCGGGAAGCACGTTCTGGCTCAATGACGGCATGCTGCAGACCGGCGGGGGCCTGACGCTGCAGCCGGGAACCCTGCTGACGGTGTCGGGCCTTGGCTATGGCAGCGGCTCGGGAACGGGGGCCGGCTCACTCGGGTTGTACTCCGCGGGCGGCGGCGGTTTCGGCGGTGACGGCGGAAACTCCGGGCAGGGGCCGAGCGGCGGTGTCGCCTACGGGTCGTTTACCGAACCCACTGAGCTCGGATCCGGGGGCGGATTCTCCTCGTACTACGGGTCGTCGGGGGGCGCCGGGGGCGGTTCGACACGGCTGCAGATCGGCGGGGCGCTGAACCTGGGCGGCACGATCTCCGCCAACGGCACCAACGGCGGCACCGGCGCCGGCGGCGGGTCGGGCGGGAGCATCTGGATCACCTGCGACACCTTCGCCGGTTCGGGCACCATCACCGCCAACGGTGGCGCGGGACACGCCAGCGCCGGCGGCGGCGGTGGCGGCCGCGTCGCGGTCGAATACGGCACGTCGAATTTCACCGGCCAGCTCACCGCATTCGGCGGCAGCGGGCACATGTACGGCGGCGCCGGCTCCATCTGGCTCCAGCCCGGATCGGGTCTTGCCAGCCTCTTCATCGACAACAACATGGTCGAGGGCGCGATGACCTCGATCTCGGGTCCCGTCTGGTTCGACGCGGACCTGATCGTCCGGCGAGCGGCGAAATTCGGCAACAAGACCCCGGCGCAGGCAACCACGCTGGGCCTGGCCGGCAGCATCCTGATCGACAGCGGCGCGGAACTCTGGCTCAACGACGGGGAGATCTACGCCGGCGGAAACATGACCGTGCAGACCGCCGGTGTGGTGAGCGTGAGCGGGCTGGGATTCGCGGCTGCCCAAGGCCCGGGCGCGGGCGGTCAGTCCCTCTACTACGGCGGCGGCGGCGGACACGGAGGAGCCGGCGGCGACGGTGCCCAGAATACCCAGGGAGGACCGTCGTACGGTTCGGCGCCGATCCCGATCGAGTGGGGCAGCGGCGGTGGCAATTCCATCTACTACGGGAGCGTCGGCGGTCGAGGCGGTGGATCGCTGCGGCTGCGCGTTGACGGCACGCTCTCCGTCGCCGGTTCGATCACCGCCGACGGATCGGCGGGCCAACCGCGCTGCGGCGGAGGCGCCGGCGGCAGCCTGTGGATCGAGTGCGGAACGCTCGCGGGGACCGGCATGATCTCCGCCGGCGGCGGCGCGGGAGGCTCCAGCGGCGGTGGCGGCGGCGGAGGCCGCTTGGCGCTCTACTGCTGCGACGTCCAGATGCTCACCAGCCACCTGGTCGCGGATGGCGGGAGCGGGTACAAAGCCGGGTCGCCGGGAAGCGTTCACTTCGGGTCGTCGACCATTCTCATCTCGCTGCAGCCCGAGTCGACCACGTACGAGGGAGGCGACGATGTCTCGCTGGTGGTCGACGCCGCCGGCAACGGCACCCTGAGCTACCAGTGGTACCGCGAGAACGAGCCCGTGGTCGACAACGACCGCATCCACGGCGCCCAGACCGAACAGCTCACGTTCAGCCCCATCGATTGCGCCGACGGCGGACTGTTCTACTGCCTCGTCCGTGACTCGTGCGGGGCCTTCCCCACCGACCCGGCCATGATCACGGTGCTGGCGCCGTCGGACTACGACCACTCCGGTTTCGTCGACACGGATGATTTCACCGCGTTCGTCATCGACTTTGAGCTGGGCATCGACGCCGCGGACTTCGACGGCACGGGCTTCGTCGACACCGACGATTTCACCGCCTTCGTGCTCGCTTTCGAGGCCGGCTGCTGAAGTTCAGCGGCGAATCACCCCTGCACGGGGTGAAACAACAGGCGCGGCTCCGCACAGGCGGAGCCGCTTTTCTTTCGACGCCGGGGCCCGTGCGGGAACGATGTTCGCTGCGCCGCGGCGCGGGGCCAAAGCCCGGACTGCCGCGCGTGCGACGCCGTGCTTCGTCAGCACCCGGCCTCGAACGCCGTCACGAACGCGTCGTAGTCGTCGGTGTCGACGAAGCCCGTCCCGTCAAAGTCGGCCGCGGGGTCGCCGGCCTCGAACAGCAGGACGAACGCGTCGAAGTCGTCGCCGTCCACGAAGCCCGACCCGTCGATGTCGGTCGGGCAGCGCGAGTAGACCAGCGTGATGGTCGCGATGTTGGATGCCCCGCCCGGGGTTGTCACGCGGAAGGTGATGTCCTCCTGGCCTTCGGCATCGGGGTTGGGCTTGTAGATGCGGTACGCGCCGCCGTAGGTGCCGACGAGGGTCGACATGGTCGGCCCCGAGAGCACCGTGTAGGTGTACCCGGGCCCCGTGAGCGCGCTGTCGTAGGTCGCGGGCAGCTCGACGACATGCGCTTCCTTGGTGAGCAGCATCTTGCGGTAGCCGTAGGCGACGGGCGCGACATTGGCCGGCGTCCCCGACGACGCGACCGTCACCTGGACGGGCGCGCTGCGCGACACGCGGCCGTCGAGGTACTCGGTTTCCGCTCGGAGCGTGCTGGTGCCGGCGCCGAGGATCTGGCCATGGACGCCGATCGTGCCCGACGAGTTGCTCGTCGCGCCCACCACGCGTCCGTTGTGCAGCAGCCGGATCTCCTTCACGCCGTGGCCGTTGCCCGCGACGTTGAAATCGAACCTGGAGGCGAGGTTGCCCGACGCGAGCACGACGCTCAGCGAGGTCGACCGGCCGAAATTGTCCACCGTCACCGACCCGATCCAGCGCCCGTACGACTTCACCGCCGTGCTGTCGTACGCCAGCACGCGCACGTCATGCACGCCGTCGGCAAGACCGGCCGTGTTCACCCAGAGCGCGGGATCGGCGGGGGTCGAGAAATCAACCGCGACGCCGTCCACGAGCAGCTCGTAGCCGGCGATCGACGCGCCGGGCTGGGTCGTGGTCGCCGCGGGCGTGAGGGTCAGGGTGCCCGACACCGTGCCGGTCGGCGCGTCGAGCACCGAGACCTGCGGGATGTGCGCGAAGGGCCGCGCGAGGGGGTCGCCCACGAAGTGGAGCTGGAAGGGGATGTACTGGATGGCCCGGAACCACGCCTCGGCCATCGACAGGCCTTGGAAGTAGTGCGCGTGCATCATCGGCCGCGGGAACTTGCCGGGGTAGTTGCAGGGCTCCTCGATCGCGCCCGACGACCCGCCCGCGTTCCAGGTGATCCACTCGGTGGTCTTGGTCTGCCCGGCGACGTCGTACGCGGCCGCGTACGAGGTCAGGTGGTCGCAGTACGCGCCGCCCTTGATGATGGTGTTGGTGCCGAAGAGGCTGAAGCCGGCGACGCCGGTCATGATGCCCAGGCAATCGGTCTTCCCGTACGGCAGATCGCCGACGATGATCTCGGCGAGGCCGCCGCGCGAGATGATGGAGTTCCTGGCGGCCGAGTAGCCGCTGGCCCGGATGTTGCGCGCCGAGTCGGCGGTGTTGTTCATGAAATAGAACGTGCCCGACGGCCGGGTCCCGTCGGCCGCGATGCTCGAGTTGAGCGAGCTGACGACCTGCGAGACGAGGTTGCCGCGTTCGCCGGTCCAGGCAAGACCGGTGCCGATGTAGTAGCGCCTGGCGTTGATGTTGGTGCTCGCCACGCCGTTGAGGTAGGCGATGTCGCTGTCGAAGCCGACGGCGGCCTCGGTCGACGAGGCGAAGCGGTTGCCCTTGGCCTGCGTCGTGGGCCCGGCGAGAATCTCGTCGGAGATGAAGGTCATCGTGTAGAGCGTGCCGAGGCTGAAGCGTGTGATGTCGAAGCACGTATCGGAGACCAGCCCGCCCTCGGACACCCAGAAGGCGTCGGTCGGGGCGACGATCACGATGTCGGCGTGGTCGGAGATGCCGCGCTGGTCGAGGAACGCGCGGAACGCCTGCTGCTGGACGGTCGTCCACTGCTGGTAGTTGGCCGCGGCCGCGGAATCCATGTAAAGGATGTTGGATTCCGGAATGTTCCGCTGGTTGATGTAGTGATTGGCGATGTACAGGCCGTCGGCGTAGGCCGGGTCGATGATCACGACCGCGTTCTCGGCCGTCGAACCGGCGACCGCCAGGCCGGCGGCCCCGGCAAGCACACACGCCGTTCCGATAAGCCGGCCGGATGGCCGGCGATGCTGTTCCATGGTCAATCTCCGGGAGACGTCTGGCTGCGTCGGCGGTTGCGGGTCGCCGCTTGGGCGTTCCCGGCATGAATCTAGCACGAACCCCCGGAACGGAAAAGACAAATCCCGCTCGGCCCGCGCTGTTTGTGCCGGATGCGTCCCGATTCTCCCGGACCATCTGGTATGCTCGCGGCTTCGCCGCGGGGTGAAGGTGAGGGAACTCGATGCGACAGCGTGCCGGCCGCCAAGCGGCCTCTCTCGCGTATTTCTGGACCGCCGTGACTGTCTTTGCCCAGCCCGGCGGACTGCCGCCAAGCCACGACCTCGATCTTCACATCGCGGCGACCACCCTGCGCAGCGCGGGCGGGGTCCAGGTCGTTTCGTTCGACGCCTCCGCCCTCGGCCTGGTCGAATCGTGGGACGGACCGGTCGTGGTGCCCGATTTCCCGCTGCCGGGCGGCGAGAGCGTCACGCTCACGCTCGAGAAGTTCACGCCCATCACCCGGGCGACGCGTTTCGTGGCGGCCACGCCGTCCGGGGCCAATCGCGAAGTGGAGTTCGACGCATCGCAGATTCACATGCTGCGCGGTTCGGTCGCGGGCGCACCGGGGTCGCACGTATTCCTCTCGCTGGCGCCCCGCAGCGCGGTCGGGCGGATCGACCTCGGACCGGGCCGCGGACGCTACCTGCTTTCTCACTCGGGAGGATCCGGCGTCGCGCTGAACCCCGGTGAGTACGCGGTCTTCGCCGCCTCCGAGGGCGGAGTGTCTCTCGAGGTGCCGCTGTGCGGCGTGACGCCGCCCCCGGGCTGGACGCCGCCGCCCGAAGCGCCCCCGGGCGGGGGCGGCCGCGAGAACGATCCGGTGCGCGGGCTGCGTCAGCTCCAGCTCGCGGTGGATACCGACCGCGAGTACTTCCAGATTTTCGGCAACATCGAGGACGCGAACACCTACGTGGTGCAGCTCTACGGGCAGGTGAGCGACATCTTCCTCCGCGACGTCAACACGCGGGTGGATCTGGTGTTCGTGCGCCTCTGGCCCGACACCGATGATCCGTACACCAGCACCGATCCGCTCGACTCGTTCAGGACGCTGTGGAACACGACGATGCAGTCGGTGAACCGCGACGCGGCGCAGCTCCTGCTCGGCAGCCGGCTGCTTTCGGCGGGCGGCGTGGCGTACGCGCCGGCGCTGTGCAACTCCTCGTCGTACTCGTGGGCGGGCTATACGCTGGGTTACTTCTCGGATCCTGACCGGCCCCACTGGTCGTCCCGGGACATCATGGTGACGGCGCACGAGCTCGGCCACAACTGCGGGACCTACCACACCCACGACTACAACCTCGACAACTGCGACGACGCACTCTCGCACCCGCAGCGCGGGACGATCATGTCGTACTGCGGCCAGACCTACAGCGGCGGAGACGCCAACCACGACCTGTGGTTCCACGAGTACACCGTCCAGCAGATGAGAAACTACATGTCCACGCGGACGTGCCTCGCGGCCGACTGCAACCAGAACCGCGAGGCCGACTCGCAGGACATCCAGCTCGGCGTGAGCCAGGACGTCAACGCCAACGGTGTTCCCGACGAGTGCGAGGACTGCAACGCCAACGGCGTGCTCGACGCGGCCGACATCGCCTCTGGCCTCAGCAGCGACGTCGACGCCGACGGCCTGCCCGACGAGTGCCAGGCCGACTGCAACTCCAACGGCGTCCCCGACCGCCACGACATCCAGCTCCAGATCAGCTCCGACTTCAACGCCAACCGGATCCCCGACGAATGCGAGCCGGACATCGACGCCGACGGCGTGATGGACTACCGGCAGATCCACACCGACATGACCCTCGACGTGGACCGCGACGTGGTGCTCGACGCGTTCCAGGACTGCGACGCCAACGGCCAAACCGACCACCGCGAGCTCGACCACGCCTGGAACCTGTACTGCGCGACGACCTCCTCCGACGCGTCCGTCCGCGAGTTCTTCTCTCGCACCGGCGTGCTGGTGAATGTCGCCGCCGCCGGCCAGCTCGCCGACGGGCAGGACCTTGTCATCACGCCAAGCCGCCGCGTGCTGGTGTCGAGCGGGCTCCAGGACCGCGTCGTCGAACTGGACCGGGAAGGAACGATCGTGCGGGACCTGGTCCCCGCCGCCGCGGGCCTGGATTCACCCGCCGGGCTCCTGGTGCGGCCCGAGCAGAACACGGTGCTGGTGGTCAGCCGCGGGCTCGCCAGCGTCCTGGAATTCTCGCTGGTGGACGGATCGCTGGTGCGGACCGTCGTCGCGCCCGGTTCGGGAGGACTTTCGCAGCCCTTCGGTATCGCGGTGTCGGGCGACCGCCTGTGCCTGACCACCGGCGACAACCGCGTGCTCGAGTACAGCCTCGAGACCGGCGCGTTCGTGCGCGAACTGGTGGCGGCCGCGAGCGGATCGCTGGCGGATCCGCGCGGCATCCTGTTCAAGCCCGACGGCAACCTGCTGGTAGCGTCGCGCGGCACCAACCGCATCAACGAGTACCGCGGCGACACGGGCGCGTTCGTGCGCCGGTGGAACATCAACGGCACCTCGACTCGGCTCACGCTGGACGAACCCTGGTGCCTCCGCATTGGCCCCGACGGCGACGTCTACGCGTCGAGAAACCTCGTCACGCGCGGGCACGGCGGCGGGGACGACGACCACGACGACGGTGACGACGACCACGCCCACGACGACCAGGACCATCCCTACGGCTGGCCCACCGACCTGCACCTCACCGACGCCCGGATCTATCAGTTCGACATCGACACCGGCGCCATGGTGCGAGCCTACGTGCTCGGATCGGACACCGGCCTGTACCGGCCGACGGGCTTTGACTTCATGCCCGGGTCGTTCACCGACTGCAACCGCAACCAGGTCCCCGACTCGTGCGACCTGGCCTCGGGGACGAGCGCCGACTCGAACTCGAACGGCCTGCCCGACGAATGCGAGCCGGCGTGCACCGCCGACTTTGACTCCAGCGGCTTCGTCGACACCGACGACTTTGACTTCTTCGTCGCGGCGTTCGAGGCCGGGACGCTGGACGCCGACATCGACCGGTCGGGCTTCGTGGACACGGACGACTTCGACGCCTTCGTGCACGCGTTCGAACAGGGGTGCTGAACCCGGACCTGCCCGCACCGCCGACGCATGACACGCTGCCCGCCGCACCGGGCGGCGTGTGCGCACCCCGACCGCCGTCCGCGGGGACGGCGCTCATGGAGAGAGCGGCGGGGTCGAACAGATAGCCCGCCCGCGGCGGTCTGGTTCAGAACATGAACTGGAGCTGGAAGCGGACGCAGACCTCGTTGTCCTCGGCGGTCGGGAGCAGGCCGTTGCGCCCGCCGGTGGGGACCAGCGAGTTGTCGGTGGTCGGGTCGAGGAACCAGCAGACGTCGGCGGTGAACTTCAGCGCGTGGCTCTCGGGCACGAAGTAGTGATTGAAGCCCGCGGTGATCGTGTTGAAGTCGTCGTTGCCCGCCCGGTCGCTGTCGGGGAAGACGCAGTCCCACCGGGCAAACAGCTCGTCGTGCTCGGAGATGAAGAACCCGCCCTGCACCACCGCGCCGAAATCATCGAGGCTGTCGGTGCCCTCGTCGCCGTCGAAGTGCTGACCGACGAACTCCGCGAACACATTCCACCCGTCGCCCTCGACCGAGAGGTCGGCCGTGTAGAGGAACAGGTCGGTCTGCTGGACCGGCCCGGGCGACCCGTCGCCAGGCGTGGCGGTGTTGCCGTCGTGCTGCCAGTGTCCGGCGACGCCGAGCATGGCGGCGGTGTCGGCCCCGCGCCAGCTGGTGAAGTCGTCGAACCGCTTCCAGTCGCCCGCGAGCCTCCACTCGCCGCGGGCGGTGACGCCGATGTCCGCCTCCGTGGAATCGTTGTAGCGGGTGTTGAGCGCGCCCAGGCCGTCGTTCATCATGACGAACGCCCGCGCCGCGTCGCCCGCGTACTGGAGCTCCACGCCCTGGCTGCGGCTCTGGCTGAACACCGAGTCCACCGTCGAGCGCTCGATGGCGAGCTGCGCCGTGTCGGAGACGAGCTGCTCGCGTTCGAGCGGCGGCTTGAACTGCCCGCCGCGCAGGGTGAAGCCGCTGTCGCCGAACGTATAGCCGACGAAGGCGTCGAGCAGCGAGAAATCGCCGTTGCTCCTGCTGAAATCGCCCTCAGCCTTGAACTTGAGATTGGGGTCCAGGACGTTTCCGGCGACGTTGAGCCTCGTCCGGGCAAGCTCGAAGCCGTTGGTGAAGCCGCTGTCGTGATCGCCGTTGGCATCCGGGCCCGGATCGTCGCGCCAGTTCATGAGGTAGCGGAACTGCGCCCAACCGCCCACGCGGAGCTTGTTCTCGCCGTCAGAGATCGTAAATCCGTTGGCCTTGGTCATGCTCATGGAGCGAGCGACCGCGTCGGCCGAGAGTTCGGCCTGCTGGGCTCGCTGCACGTCGATGGATGAAGTCGTCTGGCCGATGGCCTGGCCGCAGATCGAGCACGCGACGACGGCCGAAAAAATGGCGTTGCGCACGGTGGACTCTCCGAGTGAAGCGTTGAGGGGCGGGGCAGCCCCCGCCGTGGACGAAAGCTAGCAAAAAACAGCCGCGCCTGCTGAGGCGCGGCCGTTGATGTTTACATCCTGTCGGTCGCGGGCTGGACCCGCGGGCCGATTAGAACGCGAGCTGGAACTGGAAGCGGATCAGCACCTGATCATCCTCGGAGGAGGGGAGCAGGCCCGTGGCCGCCGAACCGGTGGTCGAGGCGACCAGGCTGTTGGCGCCCGGCTCGTTGATGAACCAGCAGAGCTCGGTGGTGAACTTCGCGGCGTTGCTGTCGGGAACGAAATAGTGGTTCCAGCCGACAGTGAGGGCGTTCACGTCCTCATCCTCGGTCGGACGGTCATCGTCGGCGATGATCCAGTCCCAGCGGCCGAAGAGCTCGTCCTGCTCGGCGAGGAAGAACCCGCCGGCGAGCTGGACGCCGAAGTCGTCGTAGCTGTCGCCACCCGCCTCATCGGAGGGGTCGATGTGCTGGCCGACGAAGGCGCCGTAGAGGTTGGCGCCGGCGAACTCGATCGAGGCGTCGATGGTGTAGAGGAGGTACTGGAACTGCGGGGCCGGACCGTTGCCCGGGTGAGCCGTGTTGCCGTTGTTCTGGTAGTGGATACCACCGCCGATGAGGGTGGCCACGCCGTTGTCGCTCTTCCAGCTGGACATGTCGTTGAAGCGGGCCCAGTCACCCGAGAGCTTGCCCTCGAGGCGAGCGGTCAGGCCGTAGTCGGCTTCGCTGACGCTGTTGTAGCGGGTGTTGGCAGCGTTGCCGCCGTCGTCAAAGGCGAAGATGCCCTTGAACGCGTCGTTCTGGTAGACGCCCCAGATGCCCTGGCTGTAGCCGGGGTTGAAGACGTCGGTGACCATGCCGTAGTCAGCGCCCTGCACGCCGAAGGGGCTCAGGTACCACTCGCGCATGAGGGGAACCTGGAACTGGCCGCCGGCGACCGTGAACTCGTCGTTGTACTTGTACGCGGCGAAGGCGTCGAGCAGGTCGAACGAGCCGTCGCTGTCGTCCGAGAACTGACCCTCGACCTTGAACGAGAGGTTCGGATCGAGGACGTTGCCCGACAGGATCATGCGCGTGCGGGGCAGCTCGAAGCCGTTGGCGAAGCCGCTGTCGTGGTCGCCGTTGCCGTCGTTGCCCGGATCGTCACGCCAGTTCAGGTTGTACCGGAACTGGGTGAAGCCGCTGACGCGCAGCTTGTTGGTCCCGTCGGTGATGGTGAAGCCGTTGGCCTTCGCGAAGGACTGGGTCTTGGCAACCGCGTCCGCGCTCAGCTCGGCCGAATACGCCCGCTCCGAGTCGCTCTGAGCAAGGGCGCCCGTAGCGCCGAAGCCGAGAGCCGCACCCGCGAGCATCACAAGAAACTTGTTCCGACTCATCTCGCGAAACTCCTTCGAATGTGACCCGGACTTGACGGTCACTGAGCCCGGGCTCGACTTGCGTCCGACTCTCTGCTCGGGGCCGACCACGAGGCCTGCCCATCGGACGGTTTCTTTCAGATTTCTACATCCCGCACTCCGCGGGGTCCGGGGACGACACGCCCCGGTCACAGAACTGCTCCACTGACTTGACCCGATCCCTCGTGACCGCTTGCTCGGATCACCTGACTCCACAAAACCCGCCGGCCCCTGTCACACCAGGTCGCCGGATTTTCTCGATCGCTTCACCGACCAGTTCGGGGAACGAAAGCAAATACTAGCCTCCAAGTAAAGCGACCGCAAACACGCCGATAACGTTTTTCGGTTCGACTACCCCCGATCCATGAACCTCCAGTAGCGAGTAAACACCAAACACGCCTTCATACCCCGTGAAACGACTCCATGTTCACAGGCAAACCGGGCAAGTCAACTCGCGGTTGAGCGGCCTCCGGCAACCGGACCCCGCGGACAGAAAGCCCAGGTATTAGCGCAACCAAAGCACTTCGGAATCCCGCGGCGAAGCCCGTTTTCCCTACCCTGTGGCGACTCCGGGCCACGTGCGCTTCCGGCGTCGCGGCGGGGCGGCGGATTCGACGAGCCCTGCCAAGACCGGGAGGATGAAGGTGAATGAACACAAGACGATCCTGATTGTCGATGACGAGCGGGATTTGGTGGATTTGCTCGCGATCAACCTTCAAAAAGCGGGTTATCAGACGTTGGCGGCATTCAACGGGCGCCAGGCGCTCGCGGCGATCGCCGGGACGCCGCCGGATCTGATCCTGCTCGACCTGATGATCCCGGAGGTTTCCGGAATCGAGGTCGCCCGGCGGGTAAGGACCGACCCGGCCACCGCGGGAATCCCGATCGTCATGCTGACGGCACGGGGGACCGAGTCCGACCAGCTCGTCGGCCTCACGATGGGGGCGGACGACTACATCTCCAAGCCGTTCTCGATGCGGGTGGTGCTGGCCAGGATCGAAGCGGTGCTGAGGCGGACCGCCAAGCCGGAGGTCCCCTCCCGGATTTTCTCGATGGGCACCATCGTCCTGAACACCGACACCCACCAGGCCACCGTGGACGGCCAGCCCGTGAAGCTCACGCTCACGGAGTTCCGCCTGCTGTGCGCCCTCATCCAGGCGTCCGGGCGGATTCTCTCCCGAGCCGTCCTGATGCAGCGGGCGATGGGGCCGGGGGTGACCGTGACCGAGCGCACGATCGACGTGCATGTGACGGCGATCCGCAAGAAGCTCGGGCCGCACGCCGCCAGGATCAAGACGGTCCGAGGGGTGGGTTATCGGATGGTGGATTCCGACGACGCGGAAGACCTGATCGAAGCCGAGGCGCCGGGCTCGCCAAATAGTTGATGGACGTCACGGACGAGCGGTCGAAAGCAGGATCTCGCAGCGCTCCGCCGCTCGACCTCGCGACGTTTCCCATGCCGAGCACTCCCCGCGACACCGCATCGAACAGACGATTCCCAGGCGCCGGCATCTCGGCGGCCGGGGTGCTCGCGCTGTGCGCGGCGGGGGCGGCGGCGGGCACGGCGTTCTGGCCGCAAGGCTGGATGGCCGCGGTGCTGCTCGGGGTCGCGGCGGCCGGCGTTGATGCGGCGCGCCGGGTGCGGCCCGGCGGGCGGGTCCTCACCGCCGACCGCGACGCGATGAACGAACTCGCTCGAGCGGCGGAACGCGCGTCGCCCGCGCCGGCGGCCGATCGGCATGAATCGGCGGCCGGATCGATCGGTTCGGCCGCGGCCGAGGCGACGGCGGCGCTCGACCGGCTCGCCGTCCAGCGCGACAACCTCGACCAGGTAATCCACGCCGTGGCGGACCCGCTGCTGGTCACCGATCCGCAGGGCGCGGTGCGGGTGTGGAACAAGGCGGCGGAGGCGTTCCTGCAGAGATCCGGCGATCGGATCCGCGGGCGGAGCATCGACGAGCTGTTCACCTCGGCGGAGCTGGTCGAGCTGCACAGGTCAGCGCTCAACGGCGCGTCGGCTCGGGCCACGGTCAGGCTCCCCCGTGCCACGGAGCTGCGCTGGTACGACGTGGTCTCGGCGCCGGTCCAGTGGCGCTCCCCGGGCGCGGAGGGTTCGGCGCACGCCGCGACGATCCTGACCCTGCGCGACATCACGGAGCTGGCGGCAGCGGGGCAGCTCCAGTCGGATTTCGTCGCCAACGCGAGCCACGAGCTGCGCACGCCCCTGGCGTCGATCCGCGGCGCGGCCGAGACGCTGATCGACGACTCCGAGGACCCCAAGCTCCGCCAGAAACTGCTCACGATGATCGCGACCAACGTCGGACGGCTGGAGGAACTGATCCGCGACCTGCTGGACCTGTCGCGGCTCGACGCGGCCGAGACCAGGCCGACCGCGCAGGACATGTCGATGTCCGCGGTGGTCGCGTCGCTGCGGTCGGCGTTCGCCGCGATGGCGGCGGAGCGGTCGATCGAGCTGCGCTTCGAGATCGACCCCGCGATGGAATCGATGCACTCGGACCCGCGGCTGCTGGACCTCATCCTGCGCAACCTGATCGAGAACGCGCTGAAGTTCGCGTACGACGGGACCGCCGTGGTGGTGCGCGGCGAGGCCGTGCCCGCCGATTCGGGCGCGACCACGTTCCTGGATGCCCGGTTCCGCGTCGCCGACCAGGGACAGGGGATCCCGCTCGCCGCGCAGCAGCGCATCTTCGAGCGCTTCTACCAGGTGGACGCGTCGCGCGGCGGGGGCGTGACTCACCGCGGGACGGGGCTGGGGCTGGCGATCGTCAAGAGCGCGGTGGACGCGCTCAAGGGCACCATCCGCGTGGAATCGGTGTGGAAGCAGGGGACGACGATGACGGTGGAACTGCCCGCGTGCGTGCGATCACCGGACGCGGGCCGCGCGGCGCCCGGCGCGGCGTGACGCGGTGTCGATCCCGGCGGTGCCGACGGTGATCGTCCCCGACGGCGGCCCGCGCGAACCGTTGCATCGCCGGGCGTTGGCGGTTAGTCTTGAACCTCATGGGTGGGGTCATGGGGTGCATCAAATCGTGTCGCAGGCTGCGTGCATGGCGTCGCCGAACGGGCGCGACCGTCTGCGGCGTGGCGGTTGCTTGCGCCGGTTGCGGGAGCCCTGCGGCTTCGCATCACCGAGCGCTTTCGCCGCTGCCTGAAACATCGCGCATGCAGATCGACTCGGTGGCCGTGGTTTCGTGCTCGGCGGCTGAGCCGCTGCGAGTTGACCGGCCGTGGCAGAAATCGGGAGCGGCGGGTCGGGGCGCGGCGGCCGGTGCCGGAGTGACGCTGGCGGCGGGGATCGAGGGTGCGACAGAGACGTACGGGATCTCGGTGCTGCTCGGGGTCGTTCTCGCGCCCGTCGGCGCGGTGGTCGGTGCAGTGGTCGGGTATTCGCAGGCGACCGAGGACGCGGTGGTGCAAGCCGACGTGGAGCGCGTGATGGGAACGCTCGAGGTGATGAGACCGGCCGATGAAATCGCGGCACGCATCGCGGCACACGCTCGGACGGACGTTCGGCTGCCAAGCCGCCTGATGCCTTCCGGGACGACGGTCACGCCGGCGCAGCGTCCGAATGAAGCCGTGCTCGAACTCACGGTCGTGGCCTACGGGCTTCAGAGCGTCACCGGCGGAATCAATCCTGACTTATCACCGTTCGTCCTTGCCAGGGGCGTGCTCCGAAGTTCAACGGAGCAGGGCGAAATCGGGCGACGGGAGTGGCTGCTGACGGCGTCCCCGCGGAAGCTGAGTGTGTGGGCCGCGGCGCCGCCGGACGAGCTGCGCCGGGAACTTTCGGGTCTTCAGGCACGCATCGCTCAGATCGCTTCCGATGAGCTGTTCCGGGTTGTGATCATTCCATGAACCGTTCGCTGTCACAGGTATCGATCGCAATGGCGGCGGTGTGCGCGACGGTGGTCGCCGCGTGCAGCGGCACTTCCGTCAACGGGCTGCGCGGCGTCGGAGACGACCTGCGCCCGATCAACGGGGCGGTGGAGATGCCCGCCCGGGGCGCGCTGCTCCGGTGGGAAGAATTCCCTCGGGTGTCGGACGACGCGGTGTTCGGGCCGAACATGAGGTCGCGCATCGCGAACGTGAGGTATGACCTGTCGCTGTGGTATCCGACCGGAACGGGCGCATGGTCCGAGCCGGTCGTCGTGAAAGGCCTGTCCAAGCCCATGTATGAAATCAAGCGAGGCTCGCACGGCGACGAGCTGCGCTGGGCGGCACGGGCGACGTTCGACCTTGATGGCAGAAGACGAGCGACGCAATGGACGTCGTTGCGGTCCCCGCCGCCGATGATCGACACACCGGAGAATCACCCACGGCTGGTCTTCCGCGATTCGCAAGTGCCGCCGCCAGACGGCGGACGCTGACCTCCGGTTGATCTCCGGGCCTTGTGCGCTCGCTGATTGCAGCCAAGGCAGTAACGAAAGCCGTAAAGATCCTTTCACGAGTGCTTCACCGGTGGTGCCACACTCGGCAGCCACCAGCCTTTCGATCCGGGCGATGCGCCCGGGCTTTCCGGGTCGCTTGCAGCGGGCGCTCGCGTAGAAGTGCCCGCGGCACGCAGGCAGATCAACACAACGAAAGGTGCACGCATGGCCGAGAACAAGGCAAACCAGGGCAATCAGGGTTCTGACCGCGGTTCGCAGTCCAACCAGGGTGGCAACCAGGGCAACCGGTCCGGCATGCACGGCGGTCAGCAGTCGGGCAACCAGGGCGGCCAGCAGTCCGGCAACCAGAGCGGACGCGCGGGCAACCCCGGCAACCTGTCCGACGAAGATCGTCGCCGCGGCGGCGAGCAGTCCTCTCAGTCGCAGGAGCGCGACGAGAGCGGTCAGTTCAGCGGGTCGCAGAACCGCGGCGGATCGCAGTCGGGCGGTTCCTCGAACTCGCCCGGGTCGTCTTCGTCGGGGACATCGGGCGCGAACCGCAGCGGCGGCAACCAGGGCGGAAATCAGAGCGGCAAGAACGACCGCGAGTGATCGCTCCGGTGCATGACAGGCACGGATTGCAACGCCCCCGGTTCATCGCCGGGGGTGCTTGCTTTTTTGCAGGCGGTGAAACTGCGTTCAGCCCCTGCTCGGCGGGAGGACCAGGTCTACGGCGTCGAGGCCGGCGTACCCGGGGACCTGAGACTTGTCGTTGAAGTGGCTGCGGATCCAGTCGAAGGTCCCGGCGTCGTACAGCGAGCGAAACCGGTCGACGGCGTCGGGCGCGTAGCGGGATCCGCGCGATGCGATGATCTCTTCCATCGCCGCCTGGGCCGCCCGCTCGCCGATGGTGGCTCGGTACGGGCGGATGGACGTCATCGCATCGAACGAATCCACGACGGCAAAGTACCGTGCCGCGAGCGGGATGCTCTCGCCCGACAGCCCGTCGGGGTACCCCAGCCCGTCCCACCTTTCGTGGTGGTGGCGCACCAGGCCGACCGCGATGGGGTCATCCTCGCCCATGCCACGGAGATGGTCGTGGCCGAGCGTGGTGTGCGTCTTCATCACCTCGAATTCCTCGTCGGTGAGCTTGCCCGGCTTCTGGAGGATGGCGTCGGGGATGTCGAGCTTGCCGATGTCGTGCAGGGCGGCGGCGTAGGTGAGGCGCTCGACGATGGCGCGATCGAGGTTGGCGTCTTCCGCCAGCGCGCGGGTGTACAGCACGACCCGCCACGTGTGCGCGGCGGTCGAGAGGTCCTTGACCTCCAGCAGGCGGACCATGGCTTGCACAACTTCCGGGATCATGCGGGCATTCCCCCGAGCAACCAATGGTATCGGGCGCGCGATCACGGTTCGGTGATGGGCGCGACGTCCACGCCCGCGAGCTGGCGCAGCCGCCGGGACACGCGGTCGATGAGCCGTTCCTGCCAAGCCGCGTCTCCGAACGTGCCGACGCTGGCCCGGAGGTTCAGCCGGAACGACCCGCTGTCTTCGGGAAAGTGGTCGCGGTGGACCTCGAGGCTCGCGGGCTCGTCGGTGATCGTCAGGAACTCGAAGATGGCGGTCCGGTCATCGGGACGCTTGACTTCGAGGATGGCCATCTCGCTCTGGGATGCGCCGACCCGGACGGAGGATTCAACATCGTCCCAGTCGCCGATCACCACCGCGTCGGTCGGCGGGTTAAAGCGGTCGGGCTCGGGACGGGGCGCCGGTACGGAGCACCCGCCGACCCCCACAGACAACGCGGCGCTCATCAGGAGCCTGGTGAACTGACGGGGGTTCATCCGATCCGACCCTCCTTTTCCGACCCGGGGACGGGCGAACAGAATCCTATCCACGCGGGGACTCTGGGTATCATGGCAGATCGCGACCGACTAAACTACAGACAAGCGGCGAGGCGGGACTCTGGCGGCGTGCACCGCTCGGGGCGTGGGCCGTGTGCGGAATCGAACTGGCTTGGAAGTCACCATCAAACTCCCCGCCGGCGCTGACCGCGTGAGCGTGCTCGGCACCTCCGACCGGAACATGAAAATGATCCGGGAAGCCCTTGGGGTGACGGTGACGGTGCGCGACGGCCAGCTCCGCGTCAGGGGCGATCGCGCCGAGGTCGCGACGGCCCGGCGGGTGGTCGAACGGATCGCGGGAGCCGCCTCGACGACCGGCCGCGCGCCGACACGGGCCGAGGTGCTCAACATCATCGCGGACGAATCGGCGCACCTGGCGGGCCGGGCGATCGCCGCTGGCCTGGACGAAGGCAGGACATCCGCGGGCGACCGGGGCCTTGCTCCGCCGGCGTCGCTGGGCTGGTCGGAGGAGGACCAGGCCGACGCTCCCTCGGCGCGGCCCGAGCGGCGCGAGTGGGACGGCACGCTCGACGTGTTCGTCCGCGGGCGTCGGATCCGGCCAAAGACGGGGAACCAGGACCGGTACATTCACGCGATCCGGGACAACGACCTTGTCTTTTCGATCGGCCCGGCGGGAACCGGCAAGACGTACCTGGCGGTGGCGGCGGCGGTGCACCTGCTGCGGACCGACCGTTGCGCGAAGGTGATCCTGTGCCGCCCGGCGGTCGAGGCGGGCGAGAAGCTGGGCTTCCTGCCCGGTGACCTTGAGGCGAAGGTGAACCCGTACCTGCGGCCGCTGTTCGACGCTCTGAACGACATGGTGGAATACGCGACGCTGCGGCGCTTCATGGAGAGCGACGTGGTGGAGGTGTGCCCGCTGGCGTTCATGCGCGGGCGGACGCTCAACAACTCGGTGATCATCCTGGACGAGGCGCAGAACACGACGCGCGGCCAGATGAAGATGTTCCTGACGCGGATGGGCAACGGGTCGCGGATGATCGTGACCGGCGACACGACCCAGATCGACCTTCCGGACCCGCGGCAGAGCGGGCTGATCGACGCGGCGCGGCGGCTGTCGCGCACCCCCGGCGTCGGATTTGTTACGCTCGACCGCGGCGACGTGGTCCGCCACCCGCTGGTGCAGCGGGTGATCGACGCCTACGGCGAGGACGACGCGGCGGGTCCCGGAGAATCGGTTTCCTGATGGCCGGCGAACGCTCCAAGACCTCGATGTTCTCCACCGGCCGACGGACCGGCGGCGCTGCGCCACGGCGGGTGAACATCCGGCTGCGCGAGGAATCGCTGCTCGAGAAGGCCTTCGACCTGGCACAGTCGCCGCGCGTCGCCTGGAGCGTGGTGATCCTGGCGGGGTTCATCATCCTGGGGACGCTGCTGGTGGTGTGGGCTCGGGAGCGGCCGCTGGTCGCGGTGGGCCGCGTGATGAACTCCACGCGCCTGGTGCGGCTCACTATGAGCGCGGAGGACCGGGCGCTGACCGACGCCGCGCGCGAAGCGGCTCGGCAGCGCACGCCCCGGACGTACGTCGCGGACCCGACCTTCTTCGACGAGCTGCGCAACTCGCTGGATTCGCTGCCCAGGGCGCTGGCGAGCGCCAAGAGCCTCTCGGACGTCGACCCGAGGCTGCGGGACCAGTACGGGCTCACGGAGGCGTCGCTGGCGGCGCTGCAGGCCGAGGGCGCGGGAGAAGCCAGGCGCTGGTCGGAACTGGTGAACTCGTTCGTGACGCTGCTGCAGGCCCGGCCGCTGCTGGACGAGCAGACCTTCCAGCGCGCCACGACCGAGGGCCTATCGCCGACGGTGAAGCTGGTGATCGGCAAGCAGGACCGCGGGATCATGCGCTCGGACGTGATCAACATCGAGGACCCGCGGCTGTCGCAGGCGCTGGACTCGATCGCTCGGGACGCGGGGTTCGCCGCCGGGCCGCTCCGCCAGGTGGTCGTCGGGCGCGTGCTGTCGTCGGTGCGGCCGACGTACCGCTTCGACGAGGCGCAGACGACCAGCGACCAGAACACGGCGGCCGCGGAAGTGACGCCCAAGTACCGCATCAACCCCGAGGGGCAGCCGATCTTCCGGCGCGGCGACGTGCTGACGGCGACGGCGCTCGATCTGTATTCGGCGGAGATCAGTCACTTCATCCAGAACGCGCCGGCGTGGCAGGTGTGGCTGCGCCGGGCAAGCCTGGGCGCGGCGGTGCTGGCGATCGCGGCCGCGCTGGGCGGGTACACGGCGCTGTTTGCACCGCGCATCCGCCGCAACCCGGCGCGGGTCGCGGGGGCCGCGGGGATCCTGCTGGGGACCCTGGCGGCGGCGGTGTTCGGGTCGGCGGCGGATCCGACGCTGATGGCGGTGACGGCGGTGTGCCCGACGGTGTTCGCGGCGGTGATCTTCGCGGTGACATACGACCAGCGGGTGGCGCTGGCGTTCGGCACGCTGCACGGCGTGCTCGTCTGCGTCGCGCTCGACCAGGGCGTCGGGACGTTCGCGACGATCGTGACGGGCGTGGGCGTGGCGGTGTGGAACCTCAAGGAGATCCGCGGCCGTGACGACCTGTTCCGGACGGGGCTGTACGTGGGTCTTTCGCTGGCGCTGGCGACGGCGCTGGTGGGGTTCATCGACCGGCCGATCAACGACCAGGTGCTCAAGGAGACGCTGGTGGATGCCCTGTTCGCCGCGGCGGGCGGGCTGGTCATCGGCGGCGTGACGCTGTTCATCCTGCCGGCGATCGAGCGGTGGTTCGACGTCGTGACCGGGATGACGCTCATCGAGCTGCGCGACTCCAAGCACCCGCTGCTGCGCGAGCTGCTGCAGCGGGCGCCGGGGACGTACAACCACTCGCTCACGGTGGCGTCGATCGCGGAGGCGGCGGCGGACGCGATCGGGGCCAACGGGCTGCTCACGTACGTCGGGGCGCTGTACCACGACGTGGGCAAGATGAACAAGCCCGAGTACTTCGTCGAGAACCAGCGTGGCGGCGTAAACAAGCACGACAAGCTCACGCCCGCGATGTCGCTGCTGGTCATCGTCGGCCACGTCAAGGACGGCATGGAGCTGGCCAGGGAGTTCGGGCTGCCGCGGCAGATCCAGCACTTCATCGAGAGCCACCACGGGACCACGCTGGTCGAGTACTTCTTCCAGCGGGCGCAGGAGCAGGCGCTGGCGCAGGCCAGACGCGAGAAGGCGGGCGAAGAGGGCGAGGTGGACGATGCCCTGCCGCCGGACCCCGCGTACGTGCCCGACGAGTTCGAGTACCGCTACCCGGGCCCCAAGCCGCGGACGCGCGAGGCCGCGATCGTGATGCTGTCGGACGCGATCGAGTCGACGACGCGCACGCTGGCCGAGCCGACGCCGGCTCGCATCGAGACGGTGGTGGGCACGCTCGCCAACCGACGGCTGCTCGACGGCCAGTTCGACGAGTGCGACATCACGCTGAAGGACCTTGCCCGCATCACCGAGTCGATCGCCAAGAGCGTGACGTCGTTCTATCACGGGCGCGTGATGTACAAGTCAACGTCGGACATGACCAAGGCCAGGGCGTAGCGGGCCAACGCGAATTGGCGACCTGGCAAGTAGCGGGTGGCGATATCGAGTGCCGACGGTGAAAAACGCGATGGCTCGTGCGGCGTCACCATCGAAACCGGGCGGCGATACCACGTGCAGCCCGAGGCCCGCTCACGGATTCTTCGCCACCGCGAGCTTCTGACGCGGCGATCCGGCCCGGCCGGATGTGCCACCTGACCAATTGCTATTTGACCATTTGCTATTGAGCCAATTTCTCAAGCGCTTCGAGCCGCTTCCTGTGCACGGATCGATCGGGCTCGATGGCGATCAGCGCTTCGATATGTCGCCTCGCCGCGCCGAAGTCCTTGGCCTGGATCGCGACCGTGGCCGCGAGCTCGCGGATGGAAGGATCAAAGGGCGCGATCCGGCTCGCACGCTGCGCTTTCTCAAAGGCCTTCGCGAAGTCCTTCGCGGCCGCGTAGCGCCGCGCGAGCTCGACCGCGTAGGTCGTGAGGTACTGCTCGCGCTGGTCGAGGAACTCGAGGTGCTCGATCGCCTTCTCGGGCGTCGTTGACGCGAGGTAGAGCCGGGCGAGCTGCTTGTGGGGCATGTGATCGACGGGCCGAACCTTCGCGAGCTTCTCGAGCATGGGGATCATCGACTCGTCCGCCTCGCCCTGGCGCTCGGCGAGCTCGAAGCCCACCGCGAGGCGCACGAAGTCGGGGTGGTCGGGATATTCCTGGAGCCATTCGTCGACGAGCTCGGGCGTCGGCTCGCTGAACTGCGCCGAGTCCTCGGGCACGCCCGCATCCTTCCGCGCCGCGGCGAGAAGCTCGAGCACGGTGGGCACGCCCTCGGGCGGGAGAGTCCCCCACTTGCGGCACTCCTCGCGGGCCCAGAGCTTGAACTGCTCGAAGAACTGCGAGCGCGTGAGGCTGAACTCCGCCTCGAACGCTTCGGCCTCGCGCTCGCCCCTGGCGTAGCGGTCCATGAGGTTCAGCGGGGCGCGCGGGCCGAAGCGCGTCACGATGTACTCGTACATCCAGTGGCCCTGCGCGTAGGCGAGGCCGCGCTCGCTGGGCGTGCGCGGGCGGACGAAGGCGGTGTTGATCTGCGAGAAATCGAGGAGCCCGCCGGTCTCGAGCGCCCGGGTGAGCAGCGTGCAGCGGCCCTCGTCGCGGGGCGCATCCTCCAGGTACACCGCCGAGGCTTCCGTGAACCAGTGCGGGAGGCGGTTCTTCGTCCTCGCCAGCGTCACCGTGTGCGTGTATTCGTGGCGCAGCACGCGCGGCCAGTCATAGGGCCCCAGCGAGTGCCCCGGGCCGGTCATCGGGCGCTCCATGGCGATCACCGGTCCCGTGGCCGCCGCGATGGTGTGCACGCGCCGCATGCCCGTGATGCGCACGCTGAACCAGTGGTGGTCGGGATAGAGCTCGATCACCGTCCGGCCCTCGGGCACAAAGTCGATGCCGCCAGGCCCGTGGCCGGTGACGCGGGCAAAGTTCTCTTCCATCACCGGCAGCATCTCGGCCGCGAGGACTTTGTCGATGCCGGGCTTGTAGCGGATCTCGAAGTGATCGCTGGTGACGCGGTCGTAGGTCGCGATCTCGGTGACAAGCGTCAGGCTGTTGGCGACGCGGGTGTTGAAGGGGTCCAGCGCCGCAGCCTGCTCGAGCGTGCGCCGGGCCTCCTCATCGCGGCCCGCCTGCACCTGGAGGAGCCCGAGCTCGCACAGGACCGCGGCCCATTTCGGGGCCCGTTCGCGCGCGAGCGACAGGTACTTCTCGGCGTCGGCGTACTGGCGCAGATCCGACAGCACCGACCCGACCTCGAAGAGCGCATCCGGGGACGCGGGCGCGAGCGCATCGAATTTCGCGAGTCGATCGGCGAGCAGGTCTTCGCTGAAATTGGCCGCGGCCGCCGCCGGGAGCAGCGCCAGCAGCACCCGGCTGGCCGGCGCTGCCGTCAGGGCTCGGGAGAGTGCTGCCTCCGCGGCGTCGGGGTCGCCCATGCGGAGGTACGTGCGCGAGGCGATCTCGGCACCGAAGACCGAACGTTCGTGCGTTTCGGCTTCGCCCTCCCCGTCCCAGCGCGTCAACTCGTCGAGGCGCGCGGCGATCGCCAGCGCACGATCAAAGTCCCAGGAGTCGGCGGACAGCCGGCCCAGCAAGGCCCAGCCGGTGGCAAGACGCGGATTGAGTTCCATCGCCTGCTGGAGCGCATCAGAGGCTTCGCTGTAGTTCTCCTTTTCCTGGAGCAGCTCGGCCTCCGCGAGGTAGACCAGAGGCTCGAGGCGGTCGAGTTCCTCGCGGGCCCGTGCGAGCACCGACATGAGCATCTTGAAATCGGCCGACCGGCGCCCGGGCTCGGCGGCGTCGTCGCCGCTGAGGCGCGAGAGGATCACCATGGCTCGGACCGCTTCGGCGATCTCGCCGGCGTTGTCCAGCGGCCGATCGATGAGCGTCTGGCGCGTCTGCTGGAGAGACTCTCGAGCATCGTCGAGCCGGCCGAGATCCCACAGCGCCTGGGCCCGCTGCCGTGCGGCTCGGAGAGACGTGGCGGCGCCGAGCGCGTTCAGCGCGGCCTGCGCGTCGCCGCGGCCAAGGAGGCCCTCGGCGCGATCTTCGGCGGGAACGGACGCGTCGTCGAACACCGCATCGTGGAAGCGGCCGCAGATGGCGGCGGCTCGGGCGCGGCGACCGGGCGTATCCAGATCGCTGGGCTCCCAGATGCCGTGGCGGACGCGGAGGTCCTTGCGTTCATCCTCGGACAGGTAGGCGGCGGTCGCGAGGGCCCGGGCGGACCGAGCAACCTCCGGCATGGCCATCGGAGGGACGGCGTCGGTGAGCTGTGTGGGCTGGAGGGGCGGGGCCGCGGCGCCGCTCGAGATGAGCAGCGTCGCCTGGAGGGCTGCGAGAAATCCGGAGAATCGCCTCGGGCTTGCTGCGGTTCGCTGCACGTGGTCCTCGTCCTCTTGTACGCACGCCGGGCACGTTCGGTGAGCCGCTGGGCTGGGCACTCATGCAAAATCGGCGGTTCAGGAGGGCGACTTGGGGCCGGCGCCCGGGTTTGCCGCGGGCGGCTCCGAACCCGACGCGGGCGGGGGCTGGTCCGCCGGCCCGGGCAGCGCCGGCGCCTCGCCGGCGGGAGCTTTCCCGTCGATCACCTCCGGCCCGGGCGCGTTGAGCTTGGGCGCGCGGCGGAGCGGCACCTCGCTGAAATCCCAGCCGCGGAGATCGGGGAAGGCGGTGTCGAAGTACTGGTCCTCGATGGTGTCGGTGAACTGGACGTTGACCAGTTGCACGATGGTGACGTCGCCCGCGTGGTTGACGGTGCGCGACATCCGCGGGAGCCAGCGGCCAGCGCCCGAGTCAGCGGCATCCTTGCGGTACCACAGGCGGATCTCGGTGAAATCGACGTCCTCCGCATCCGCCTTGGGCACCAGGCGAAGCTGGCAGGTGCCCGCGACGAACTTGCGCCACGCCTGCTGCTGCCGGGCGTTCTCGTCGGTCAATCCGTCGGCGGCGTCGACAAGCTCGACGTCGAAACGCGCGAGGATGTCCTCCTTCTTCTGGCCGATCGGGATCGGGAGCGGGCCCTCGCCAACCTTTAGCGGGTCGAAGTTCTCGCCGGGCGCGACGAGCTGGCGGCGGTCGAATCGCTTCTCGCCGGGGTTGATCTCCGCGAGCCACTGGCCGTCGAAGATGAACTTCTGCTCCTTGTCGCGCTCCTGGCGCGACCCGGTGATCTGCACATCGAAGCGGACGTGGAACTGCCGCGTCGCCGGTCGATCTGCCGAGCCCTCGAGCTGCCGGAAGTACAGCATGCCCTGGCGCGTCTGGCGGTCCTGCTCGAGCACGAAAGACCGGTGCAGCAGGATCTCGGCCTGCATGCCCTTGAGGCCCTTGTCGGCCTGCTCGAGCTCTTCGAGGAGCTGCTCGGCGCTCTGGACCGAGCACGGCTGGGGCGCGGCCGCGGCGGGCGCCGGGTCGGCCTTGCGCGGCGGATCGGCGGGCTGCGCGTGCGCCGAACTCACGGCGGCCAGGATCAGTGCGGAGGCTGCGTAGCAACGAAGGTCCATGAAAGCTCCAGTCGCGGTCGTCTCCGGGAGGACGTGTTCCGGAGGTCGTCTCTGCGAAGGTTGGATGCGGGGGCGGTCGGTCGGTTCGCCGGTGATCACCCTACGTGAATCTCGGGCCGGAGCCCGCTCGTTTAGCGGTCGCCGTCCGGCTGGAGGTTATCAGGGAGGTCGGCATCATCGCGCGACGGCCCGGGCCGGGGCAGGCCGGCCAGATAATCGCGGAGGATGGCGGCCGCGGCCAGCGCGTCGCGGCGTTCTTTCTTCTGCTGGTGCGTCAGGTCGGACCTGGCCATGGCCCAGTCCGCGTCGGCGGAGGTCAGCCGCTCGTCCTGGAGGTGCACCTGCTTTGCGAGCCGAGCCTGGACCCGGGCGGCGAAGGAACGGATGACGCGGGTCTGGCGGCTGTCGGTGCCGTCCATGTTGAGCGGGAGGCCGATGACCACGGCGCCGGGGCTGGACGGGCCGATGAGCCGGTCGTACGACCTGACGATCGCCTCGATCAGCGGCCCGCCGCCGGCGAGCGAAAGCGGGATCTCGATCACTTCGACGGGGGTGGCCAGGCGTGTCTGCGAGTCACCCAGGGCCAGGCCGGTCCGTTTCTCGCCGAGATCGACGCCCAGGTATCTCATCAGGTGGATGGTCGGATGGTAGGGGTCGGCTCGGTGGGCCGCGAACGGTCCGTGGGCGCGGGCACAAAAGGGGGCGGTTGGTGTGCGAAAGGGTGGAGAATTGACCCCTTTGGAGGGCGGGCTATCATGCTCCCCCGCTCGGCAAGCAGCCGGGCGTTTTGTCTGGGTGGCCGGCCTTGACTTCACCTCTGGATCGCGCGGCCGAGGGGACGGACCGAGCGGCTTCATCCGGGGTTGTTGCGCCGCTGTAGCTCAGTGGTAGAGCGCACCCTTGGTAAGGGTGAGGTCACGGGTTCAAATCCCGTCAGCGGCTTTGGCGGGGGGATGAACGGATCGGTCACACCCGAGAGGGTTTGAACCCCCGGCGCACGCCGGGAAAACTGGCTCTGAACACGGGCTCGTCGACAGAGCCCGAGCACACTGGACTGGAGTGACTCGTCATGGCAAAGGGCGTCTTTCAACGAACCAAACCGCACGTCAACGTCGGCACCATCGGCCACATCGACCACGGCAAGTCAACGCTGACCGCGGCCCTCTCGGCCCGGTCGGCCGCGAAGTTCGGCGGTGAGATCAAGTCGTACGCGGAAATCACCAAGGGTGGTACCGTCCGCGACGCCAACAAGACGGTGACCATCGCCTCGTCTCACACCGAGTACGAGACCAACAAGCGTCACTACGCCCACGTCGACTGTCCCGGCCACGCCGACTTCGTCAAGAACATGATCACCGGCGCCGCCCAGATGGACGGCGCGATCCTGGTCGTCTCGGCCGCCGACGGCCCGATGCCGCAGACGCGCGAGCACGTGCTGCTGGCCCGCCAGGTCGGCGTCCCCTACATCGTCGTCTTCCTCAACAAGGTGGACCTGGTCGACGACCCCGAGCTGCTCGACCTGGTCGAACTGGAAGTCCGCGAGCTTCTGAAGAAGTACGGCTTCCCCGGCGACACCACCCCGGTCATCCGCGGCCAGTCCAAGGCCGCCCTCGAGAACCCCAAGGACGACACGATCTGCAAGCCGATCGACGAGCTCTTCGAGGCGATCGACTCCTACATCCCCGAGCCCCAGCGCGAGATCGACAAGCCCTTCCTGATGTCGGTCGAAGACGTGTTCTCGATCAAGGGCCGCGGTACGGTCGCCACCGGCCGTATCGAGCGCGGCGTCGTCAAGGTCGGTGACTCGGTCGAGATCGTCGGCCTGCGTACGGAGACCAAGAGCACGGTCGTGACCGGCGTCGAGATGTTCAACAAGACGCTCGACAGCGGCCAGGCCGGCGACAACGTCGGCGCCCTGCTCCGCGGCGTCGAGAAGAACGACATCGAGCGCGGCCAGGTGCTCTGCAAGCCCGGCAGCATCAAGCCCCACACCAAGTTCAAGGGCGAGGTCTACGTCCTCACCAAGGAAGAGGGCGGCCGTCACACGCCGTTCGTGTCCGGTTACCGGCCTCAGTTCTACTTCCGCACGACGGACGTCACCGGCACCGTCACGCTCCTGGGCGGCGCCCAGATGTGCATGCCCGGCGACAACATCGGCATGGAAGTCGACCTCATGGGCAAGCCGGTCGCCATGGAGAAGGGCGTCCGCTTCGCCGTCCGCGAAGGCGGCAAGACCATCGGGTCCGGCGTCGTGACCGAGATCATCGCCTGAACGACCCGTTCAAGGGAACGGGACTTGTTCGGTGTTTCAGTGTTCAGAGCGTCGCCCGGGTCGAAGGATCCGGGCGGCTGTTTCAAACGAGGTTTCGGCGCGACCGGGCAGGGAAATGGCGACGTACCCTTCCCGGAAGGCGAAAGGTGGAAGCTGTCATGGCGAAGAAGAAATCGGCCGCTCGTGAGTACGTGTGGCTCCAGTGCACCGAGTCGGGAGACCTGAACTACCGCACGTCGGTGAACACCAAGGGCGGGCTGCCCGAAGGACTCAAGGAGGGGATGAACAAGTTCTCTCCGCGCCTTCGCAAGCACACCCTGCACAAGATCAAGAGGAAGTAAGGTTCGCCTGGCCGGCCCTCCGAGGCCGAGCAGGCGGCGGCTTCCGGGAAGCGAGCGCCCGTGTCCGCATCGGTCAACGGTTCCAACTCCAATACGCCGGTAGCTCAATTGGTAGAGCAGCGGATTCCAAATCCGCAGGTTGCGGGTTCGAGTCCCTCCCGGCGTGTTCCCGATTCCTCGGGCGATGGCGGGTCCTCCTTCGCCGGGCTCTACAAGCCCGGGCAGGGGTACTGGACGCGCATGCTGACCGGCTGCCTCATGGGGGTCATGCTGCTGTCGGCCGCCGTGTGGGCGTACCAGGAACTGAGCGCGGTCTCCATCCCGATCAAGGAATGGAACGTCACGATCGTCGCGGCCCCCACCGCCGATCAGCCCGCGGCCGCTCCTCTCAAGGCCGGCGACACGATCGATCTGTTCGCCCCCGGACCGACGGCCGAACAGACGGGGCCGAAGGTGCTCTCCAGCCAGGTCGTCGCGGTGCAGGCGACGCCCGGACAGAATTCGTCGGTGGTGACGCTGCGGGACATCCAGGCCGCGGACGAGTCCGCGACCCCTGCCCGCGATCAGATCGCGGTCGCGGGTCCGTTCCAGGGCATGGTCACGATGGCCCAGGGCGTGCGGTACTTCGAGCTTCTCTATCTTCAGTCGGCGGTGGTCGGGCTGATCCTGGTCACCGGAGCGATCTTCATCTACTGGCTGACGGGCGTGCGGAGGAACTCGGTGGAGTTCCTGATCGCGACCGACGGCGAGATGAAGAAAGTGAACTGGTCGACGCGGAAGGAAGTACTGGGATCAACGTGGGTGGTGATCGGCGCCTGTGCCCTGATCGCCGCGTTCCTGTTCGTGATCGACGTCTCCTTCGGCGCGTTCTTCAAGTTCATCGGGCTGCTCACCAATAGCTGATCGCCGCCGGGCGGTGCCCGACGTCGACCGCTGGGGTTCGCGTGGGATCGGGTGCGGGACAGGGGATGTGTCGGGGGGCGACCGCGGAGTTCCGACCAGCCACGGCTTCTTTTCCGTGCTGACGGGCTTCGCGGAAAATCTGGGATTCAGCAGCAGGTTTGGTGCCGAGCCCGCAGGGCCCGGCCGCTCGTGTGAGATGCTCGCGCCCTTTGGCCTTGAGCCGACAGGGTCGCGACAGGACGTCAATCGACCTTTTCCGGCCCGTGGGGCCGGGTGACGGAGACCAGCCATGACCAGCAGCGTGTACGACGGACGGCCCAACGAACGCGGCGACCTGCTCACCGCCGACGAGCCCTTGCGCCAGGAGGGGATGAACTGGTTCGTGCTGCGCGTGGCCTCCAACAAGGAGTCGAGCGTCCGGGAGACGCTCCTCCGCAAGGTCCAGATCGAGAAGATGGTCCACCTCGTCGGCCGCATCCTGGTGCCGACCGAGAAGACCAAGACAGTCAAGGCCGGCAAGCAGAAGATCACCGAGACCAAGCTCTACCCCGGGTACGTCTTCGTCGAGATGAAGCTCGAGGACGACGGCCGCATCCCGCAGGACGTCTTCTTCCTCATCAAGGAGACGACGGGCGTAGGCGACTTCGTCGGCACCGCCGGGCGGCCGACGCCCATGAAGGACCACGAGATCCAGAAGATGCTCCTGGACAGCCGCAAGCCCGAGGACCAGCCCTCGGTCAAGCTCGTCTTCCAGAAGGGCGAGCACGTCCAGATCAAGGAAGGCCCGTTCCAGAGCTACGAGGGCACGGTGGACGAGCTGCTGCCCGAGAAGGGCCTGGTCCGCGTGCTCGTGACGATCTTCGGCCGCCAGGCCCCGATCGAGCTCGAAGAGTGGCAGATCGGCAAGGCCGAGGGCGGCTAAAGCAGAAGGCACTGGGCACTGGGCACTGGGCACTGGGCACTGGGCACTGGGCACTGGGCATCGGGGATTCGGCATCAGGCGTCGCGCGGTGGTGCGAGCGTCGCGGCATGTCAACCTGTGTCACGCAAAAGATGCCGGCCGACGCTCTCGCGCCGGCCAGCGCCACGATTCCAGCCTGTTCACAGATCGCCGTCGCCGCGTCCGACTGTGTTCAGCCGCGGCAGGTCTTCTTCACCGCCTCCGCCGGCCCATCGCTGCGACGCCGAGCAGCGCCAGCCCCACCGTTCCCGGCGCGGGCACCTCGGGCTGGAAGCCGTACTGCAGGCCGCGGTCCACGCCCCCGAACCCGAACGACTGGATCGACCAGAAATCACCGATCGTGTACGGCACCAGGTCGTCATCGACCGCCGTGATCTCCATCGAGTGCATGAGCAGATCGAACTGCACCAGGTCGGACACGGTGCGGATGCTGGCCACCAGCTCGGTCTGGATGTCCTCCTCGCCGCGGGTGAAGCCCGCCAGCCCGTCGCCCATCGTCAGCGTAAACTCCCAGCCGCCCAGGCCGAAGAGCGAGTTGCCCATCGCGTCGGTGACGCCCGGGTCGGTGGGCCACATGAACGACGCGGTCCACATCCCGCCGTCGGAATCAAAGAAACTGCGACCGTCGATCGAGGGGTCGTACTGCGCCGCGGTGTTCACCGAGCAGAGTTGGATCCGGTCCACCGGAAGCGTGCTGATCGACGCGAGCTTGATGTCCGTCGTCACGCCCGTCGCGTCCTTCACCTTTCCAAGCTCGTTGAGCCCCGCCGGGTGGATGACGTCCATCGCCATGATGCGCGTGTCGGTGTAGCGGCCCTTGTCGGTGATGTTCCTGTCGAAGTCGTCGCTGCCCTTGATCGTGAACGCCTTGTCGGCCGCGGAGTTGTCGACCTTGAACGCCCCGTAGTACTTGTTGAAGTCCGTCGGGTCCGACGCCTGTTTCGGGCGGCCCGGGATCGGCACCGCCTTGTCCGCCGCCCCGTACTTGCGCTTGTTGATGTTCTCGTCGGCGCCCTTGGCGATGTTGACCAGCGGCCCGCCCGCGCCGCCGTAGTCGTTCTTGACGATCTTCACGCCGCCCATGCCGTCGTCCTCGAGCTCGAGCAGCGTGAACTTCTTGCCGTCCTTGACGTCCGCCACCTCGGCGCCAGAGACCGGGTCGACGAACTTGAAGCGCTTGAGCGGATCCGCCTCGCCTCGCTTGGTCTCTTCGAACACCCACCCGCCGTCGCCCGCGTCAGCGCTCTCCGAGCTTCCGATCTCGTACCCCGCCTTGGCGGAGCGGTTGCCCTTGTTGGAATCGGGATCCGCGAAGTAGATCTCGCCCGTCTTGCCGTCGAAGCCCGCGCCCGTCACCGCGTGGTAATTCCCCCACCACAGCGTGTCGCTGTACGTCTTCGCGTCGTCGCGGTCCACCAGCAGCGTCACCGACGCCTCGTTGAGCATCATCCGCTTGTAGGTGTCAAAGACGCTCACCGTCTCGAAGCCCCCGCCCATCTTCTTGGGCTGCTGGATCTTCTTGCCGCTGGGGGTCAGGACCGTGCCGGTGTACCCGCCGGCTCCGTCGGATTCCATCGTGTACTGGTTGTACAGCAGGCGGCGCTTCCACGCGTTCGCGGCCTTGCGGTCGTCGAGGTATTTCTGCATGTCGCCGCCCGCTTTGGTGACGTCCTCGACGGTCGACCGGTAGGCGTCGCGCCACTTGTCCTCGGTGAGCGTGTCCGCGTTCGTCGCACCCTTGTACCCGTAGGGCTCCCACGAGGCGACGGCGTTGGTCAGGGCGACCTGGTAGCACAGACCGCCGAGCTGGCCCCACTTCGGGTAGTTCGTCTTGTCGGGGTACCAGGTCTGGTATGCGTCGGCCATGTCGCCCTTGTAATACTGGTGCTGGTAGAAATCCGGGATGCTGTTCTGGAATCCCCGGTCCTTCCCGCCCTGGTACCACTTGTGCTGGGCCCACGCCGATTCACCGGCGACCGTGGACGCCGCCATAAAGAGCAGGGATACGACGAGCGATTGGCGCATGACGACATTCCTCCTTGGTGACCCATACCCAGGGTGACTCGTGCAGGAACGGGCGATCACGCCATTCACTCACGCGGAAAACACTCGGATTTGGCCGCCACCTACGCTCGTCCGTGCCGAATATTCAGGACATCCGAGCCCAATTTCCTTCGCTCGCGTCCACCACCGTGTTCCTGGACAACGCGGGCGGGTCGCAGGTGCCGCGCGGCGTCGCCGAGGCGGTCGAGCGGTATTACCACCAGTCCTGCGCGCAGCTCGGCGGCGAGTACCCAGAGTCGGTCGAGGCGGCGGCCGTCGTCGGCGACGCGCACGCGCTCATGGGCCGCTGGGCGAACGCGAGCGGCCCGGACAACGTCATCCTCGGTGCGTCGGATTCCCTGCTCGTGCGCATGCTCGCCGACGCGTACCTCGACGCCGAGCCGTCGAACGGCCGGCGGCAGATCATCGTCTCGCCCCATGGGCACGAGAGCAACGTCGGCCCGTGGCTGCGGCTGGCTCGGTTCGGCTGGGAGATCACTCCCTGGAACGACCTGCCGGTGGCCGGCGACGGGTACGCGAGGTCGATCGAACCGCTGCTGAGCGCCCGCACGCGGCTGGTCGTCTTTCCGCACGTCTCGAACATCCTCGGATCAATCGTGGATGTCCGAGCGATCGCCGACCGCGTGCACGCCGCGGGCGGACGCGTGGTCGTTGACGGCGTGGCCTTCGCGCCGCACCGGCCGGTGGAAGTCAGCGCCTTTGGCGCCGACTGGTATTCCTGGAGCACGTACAAGGTGTACGGGCCGCACGCGGCTGTGCTGGTCGGGACGCCGGAGTCGATGGCCGAGGTCACCGGGCCGAATCATTTCTTCATCGAGAAGGATTCGTGGCCCAAGAAGTTCGAGCTCGGCGGCGTGCCGAGAGAGCTGTGCGCCGCGATGCTCGGCGTGCAGCCGTACCTGCGGTTCCTCGCGGGCAGCGCCGCGTGCGGCTCGGACCAGCCGCTGGTTGATCGATCGACGATCGAACGGGCGTGTATACAGATGGCCCGCCTCGAAGCGCCGCTGCAGGAGCAGTTGATCCACGGGCTGCGCGAGATTGGCGGGGTGCGGGTCGTTGGCCCGTTCGACACACGCGAGTCACGCGTGCCGACGGTGAGCTTCACGGTCGACGGCCTGTCTTCGCGAACGATCGCCGAGCGAGCCAACCGCGAAGGCCTGGGCCTGCGATACGGGCACTTCTACTCGCACCGGCTCGTCGAGCATCTCCTGCCCGGGCGGGACCCCGAGGACGGCGTGGTGAGGATCAGCCTGCTGCACTACAACACGCCCGAGGAAGTGGCCCGGGCCATCGAGTTCGTGAGCCGCGTTGCTCGGTGTTAGCCGACATTCAGCGATACCCGCGCAAGACCGTCGGTCCAAACGAAAAACCCCGGCTCATCGCCGGGGTTCTGCGAGCATCGATTGATGATCGGGCGCGGGGAGTTACCTCGCGCCGGCCTTCCTCTTGCCGGTCGCGGCCTTGAAGCTCGGCACGCCTTCGCCCTTCTCGAACATGTCGGCGAACTTGAAGCCCTTGCGGCCCTTCCATGCCTTGCGGTGGTAGGCGTCGCTGGCCAGCAGCGGCAGCAGCGCCGAGAGCTCGCCGTACACCATCTGCTCGTGCACGACGTCGACCTTGCCCCACGAGCACGCCTCGCGGAGCGTGGACCCCGACAGCGCGCCGTCGCGCGAGTCGGCGACGGTCATCTGGATCGCGTACTTGTGCATCGAGACGTCGCCGCGGGCCTTGCCGCCGCGCCGCTCGACCAGCAGCTCCGCGGCCACCACGATGTCCTGGGCGAAGTTCTTGGGCACGCCGCCGCCGAGCATCATGAGGCCGGTGTCCTGCGACTGGAACTTGATCTCGGTCAGCTCGCGGAAGTCCGCGCCCGAATCGAACGCGACGAAGGGACGGCCTTCCTCCATCGCCTCCACCTGGTGCATGACGATCCCGAAGCCCGCCGAGCAATCGGAGAACGCCGGGCAGAAGATCGGCACGCGCTTGAGGTGGCAGGACTTCACCAGCGACTCGTTCCGCGCGTGATTCCTGGCAAGGTACTCGCCCATCACGTCGATGAACTGCCGCGACGAGTACGCGCCGGGCTCGAAGGTGTCGAAGATCTCGCGGGTCACGTCGTCGCAGGCCCGCAGGTCGTCCTCGTCGATGTAGGTGTCGTAGATGCGGTCAATCATCATGTTGCGCAGGGTCATGTCGTCGACCGGCGGCGCCTCCGGCGACCCCGGCGCGATGTAGTGCTTGAATCCCAGGCCCTCGAAGAAGTCCTGGTCCACGATGTTCGCGCCCGTCGAGACGATGGCGTCGATCATGTTGTTCTCGACCAGCGTGATCAGGGTCTTCTTCAGGCCCGCCGAGACCAGCGACCCGGCGAGGGTCACGATCACCGCGCAGCCCTTGTCGGCGAGCATCATCGAGAAGATGTCCGCCGCGTTGGCGAGCGTCCGGCTCGAATACGCCATCTGCCGGTACGAATCGATGATCGGCCGGGCGTCGAACTTCGTGACGTCGATGTGCTGGATCGGGTTCTTGAGCAGGTCCTGCTTGGTCCACTTCATGAGAGTCTCTCCAGAGGCAACCGGCATCGGGCATCAGGCATCAGCAGGAACGCCCGGCGTTCCGCCGGTTTCCTCCGATGCCCAGTGCCCGACGCCCGATGCCCTTCTTCGGCCAAGCCCCCCTGGCCCGTGCGTTGTTCTTGGCGCCCGCGGGGGTGACGCGGGCAGGCATTATTCTACGCACCGCGGGCGGCGCTGTTCGCCCGCTTCGGGTGGGTCGGCGCTCCGTCCCGACGCGCCTCAGCGGTGCCACCTCGCGAAACGGGTATCCCGCCTGTATCCACCCGACCTCGTGATCCCGTGATCCGCCCCGTCACTTCCACACCCGGTACGTCGACGTCCCTCTCTTCTCGTCGAGCGTCACCGGCTTCACATCCCGCTGCTCATAGGCGGGCCCGGTCGCTCCGTCATCCGCGCATCCCTGGAGCGGGCCCGCGACCGCCCCCAGCGTCACCGCCAGCGCGGCGAGCATCCGCGGACAAACGCTCCTTCGCCTTGGGGTGCTGCTGCTCATCGCCGTCTCCGCGTATCGGTCCAGTACCTCTTGTTCACGCGAACGCACGCCGCCGTGAGTATACAGGATGGTAGCTGAAAACTGCTTCAGATCCGCTCGCGATCGTGCCGCGCCGGCGGTCTAACGGCGTCGCAACCCGGCTCGTCGGACACTTCCCTCGGTCGAGTCACCGGTGGCCGCGCCGGCATGCCCTCATCCTCGATACGCTGTCCGCATGCATCGACGACTCTCTTCGCTCTTCGCCCCGGCCCTGGTGCTCTCGCTGCTGACGTGTACCCCCGCCGGCGCCCGGCAGGCTTCCACCGGCGGCCCTCAACCCGGTCCCGCGGTCCAGCACCAATCCACTCACGCGGATGCCCGCACGGCACTGACCGAGGGCGTCCGCACCATCGCCGCGCCCGGGTCGCCGGGTGCGATCGCGTGCTGGGGCGAGCGATCGCACGTGATCGTCGTCGGTGACGATGGCGGGCGGCAGGTGCCGGTTGTCGCTGCGGCGGAGTGCGGAGACGGGCGGGTCGTGCTGCTCGCGCACTCGGGGTACTTCGACAAGGGTTCGCTCGGTGTGGGCGAGACGGCCCGCCTGCTCACCAACGCCGCTCACTGGGCCGCGGGGCCGGAGCGGGGCGCGTTCAAGGTCGGCACCGTGAACGCTCCGGGCGTGCTCGCGGCGCTCAACGCCGCCGGAATCGACGCAGTCGAGCTTGCTCAGGATTGGCCCGGCGGCCTCGGTTCGATCGACGTGCTGATTCTCGCGGGCGGCCTCGCAGAAAAAGACGTGTCCACCGTTCAGAAGTTCATCGCCGGGGGCGGCGGGTTCATCACCGCGCAGTGCGGGTGGGGCTGGCAGCAGCTGGCGGGCGGCAAGAGCATGCTCGAGTTCACCATCAACGACGCGGTGGCCCCGGCGGGTCTGGCGTTCACCGATGGCTTCGCGGGCACCACCGCCGACCATGGATTCGACGCGACCGCGGTGCCCGGCCTGTACGCGCACGGCGGCACCGCCCTCAATGCCGTCCTGGGGTCGGCGGAGGAGAACACGCTGAGTGCGGTCGACAGGAAGAGCCGAGCCGCGGCCAGTGACGCCGCGATGAAGGCCCTGCGAGTCCTGCCCGAGGACGATCGCCAGTTCCGCCCGAAGATCCAGGCGCTGCTCGCCACGCGGTCCGACCAGCTCGCGCCGAACGAATCCCATCCCCTGACCGAGAACGACCATTCGCTCGACCGCTTCCTGCTGGCCTACCAGGTCGATCAACTGCGGCTGCTGCCGCCGGAGTCAATCAAGGCGCACCCGGCCGCGGCATCGTTCCCCGGCGAGGTTGCGGCGGACGCCCCATGGGTGTCGCGAACGGTGGAGATCGATACATCCGTACCTGAGTGGCACAGCCTCGGGCTGCATGCCCGTGCCGGCGACGTCGTCCGAGTGTCGGTGCCCGGCAGCGCCGCCGGCGCCGGTCTTTCCGTTCGAATCGGCTGCCACACCGACGAGCTGTGGCACCACGGCGTGTGGAAGCGCGTGCCGCAGATCTGGCGGGCGTTCGCGATCACGTCGGCATCGACGTCGATCGCATCGCCGTTCGGCGGACTGGTGTACCTCGATGTCCCCCGAGGCTGCAAGCTCGGAACGATCTCGGTGACCATCGAGGGCGCGGTGGAAGCGCCGCTGTTCGTGCTCGGCAAGACCGACCCGGCGGCGTGGAAGGAGACCATCCGCCACGCGCCGAGCCCATGGGCGGAACTGGCAACCTCCAAGGTGATCGTCACCGTGCCATCCGAGCGGATCCGCGACCTGGAAGACCCGACGCCCGTCTGCGAGTTCTGGGACAAGGTGCTCGACGCCGCGGCCGATCTTGCGACCATCCCGCGTGAGCGTCGCAGGCCCGAGCGGTACGTCGCCGATGTGCAGATCAGCGCGGGGTACATGCACTCGGGATACCCGATCATGACGCACCTGGATGCCGGCGCGTGGCTGCCCAGCCTCGCCGAGCTCAAGAGCGGCAACTGGGGCCTGTACCACGAGCTCGGGCACAACCATCAGAAGGGCGAGTGGACCTTCGACGGCACCGGCGAGGTCACGTGCAACCTCTTCTGCCTGTACATCCACGACACGCTCTGCGAGGGCGGCAAGACTGATTCAAAGCGCTGGCTCGCAGAACGGCAGGACGATGTCGCCAAGTACCTTGCTCGGGGCGCTCCGTTTGATCGCTGGAAAGCCGAGCCGTTCACCGCGCTTGCGATGTACATCCAGCTCCAGCAGGCGTTCGGCTGGGAGACCTTCAAGAAAGTCTTCGCCGAATACCGGGACCTGCCGCGCGACCAGCGGCCCCAGTCCGACGACCAGAAACGCGACCAGTGGATGGTCCGCTTCAGCAAGGCGTGCGGGCGGAACCTCGGGCCGTTCTTCCAGGCGTGGGGCGTCCCGACGTCCGACGCGGCGCGGGCCGAGATCGTCGCGCTCCCCGCATGGATGCCCGAGGACTGGCCCGGCAAGTGACCCGCCGCTGTCGCTGAAAGCCCAGGGCCCGGTTGCCCGAGCCCTGGACCACAGATCCACTCTCCCTCCACGTTTGCGCGCGGAGTGAATCACGCGCCTTTCGACGCCGCCGTCGGGACATGCGCCACGCGGCCGTCGGGAGCCTTGCTCAGGCCCGCCGGCGCCGAGCCATCCCGAGCGCGGCGACTCCCGCGAGCGCCGCGGCGCCCGGCGGGGGCACCACCGTCATCGCGGTGATGAGAGATCCGCCGCCGACTTCGCCGAGCATCGTCCCCTGACCGGTCGTCAGGTTGATGGTCCAGAAGGTCGTCCGCCCGAGGTTCACGTCGCGGATCGCCGCGTACGCCACGCCCGTCACGCCGGAGATGTCGAAGCCGGCAAGGTCCGTGACGTCCGTTCCCAGCGACCCGATGGTGGTCAGCACGCCGTTGTTGGGCGGGCTCTGGAGGACGAGCACGTCCCTCGCCGCGTCGATGCCGTACAGCGCGGTCGTGGTCGCGCCCTTGAAGTTGTTGGTGTACGCCGAGCCGACGATGCTCGGGTTCATCCCGAAACCGGAGTCCGCGGCCCCGTACGCGAGCGCGGAATCGACCGTGACCGCGCCCGTGTCGGGGTGGACGCGCAGGTTCTGATCCGCGTCGCTGACAATCCGGACGCGATCGACCGTGGGGTTGAAATCAAACCCGAACGACGACCCGTTGAGCGGGGTCGAGAAGTTCGCCCCCACCTGCATCGCCTGCCCCGTCATGCGGTCGATCTTGTAGAGCCGGCTGAACGACCCGAGGCCGTACAGCTCGCCGGTCGCCGGCCGGAAGTCGAGCCCCTGGATCGTTTCGTTGGCCGCCATTCCCCACAGGGGGACACCGGACATGATGGTTCCCGGCGACGCGTGGTCCCATGAGACCAGCGTCTGCTGGAGCGTCACCCCGTACACGCCCTCGGCGGCGGCGTGGCCGCAGAAAAGCGCACTGATACCCATGCCGACGATGGCGGCGGCGTTCCTCTTCATGTAATCTCTCCTTGGAAGGTCCCTGAGACCGGCCCGGATCGGATCGAGGACCGAGCGATGTCCAGCGCGTCCCCGCACGGTGCGGGAAGCGTGTCGCCCGGGATTCAATCCGACGTTGCGGGCCCTTCGGACGGGACCTTGACGCGGATTGTCGAACCGCGGGTGTTTTTGATGCGAACATCACGCGGCTCGGCGACCCCGGCCGTCGACTCCGTGGGCGTCTCTTCAAGGAACCGGCTCCCCGTTCATGGCGGTTGCACTGCTCCAGCTCATTGCCCGTGGCGACCCCTCGGCGGTCGCGCGCTGCATCGATGAGTACGGCGGCACGATTCACGCCTTGGCAGTGCGTTATCTGAAGTACCTCGGGGACGACATCGACGACGCCGTTCAGGAGGTCTTTGTCGAGATATGGCGGAGCGCGGGCCGGTACGACCCCTCCCTCGGGTCCGAACCCGCCTTCATCGCCACCATCGCCCACCGCCGGTTGACCGACCGCCAGCGCAAGGCCCAGACTCGCCGGTCATCGTCCATCGAATCCACCGCGCCGATCTCGCAGGAACGCGAGCACCACGCCGTGGACCGGGCCGCCCTGCGCGACGACCTCAAGGCCGCCGCCACCGCGTTCGAATCTCTCGACCGCGACGAGCAGCAGGTGCTGTGGTACTCGCTGTACCAGGGGCTCACGCACGAACGCATCGCCGACGTGACGCAGATCCCCGTGGGGACCGTCAAGACCAGGATCCGCCGAGGCCTGATGCGGCTGCGCGAACTGCTCGCCCCCGCGTCTACGGTGAAGGAGGTTGCGCCATGAGCGCCTCCAACCCCAACCTCGTCCGCATCCTCGAGCTCCTCTCGGACCAGGTGGTCGGTCCGCTCTCGCCCGCCGAGCAGCAGGAGCTGGACACCCTGCTCGCCGCGCTGCCCGCCGATCAGCGAGCGATGGTCCGGTCCGAACAGCTTCGCCTCGAACGCGCCGCCGCGGAGACGCTGGCGGTCATGATGCAGCGCGACCGGGCCGCACCGGTGCCACGGTCCCTTCGCGACCGCCTCCTGGCCTCGGGCCTTGCCGAGCTGGGGAACGACTCGACCCGCTCCGGTCCCGCGTCGCCCGCGGCGTCGATGCCCGGAGGACGTCCATCCTTCCCCGTCGGCGGGATGATCGGCTGGCTCGCGGCCGCCGCGGCGATCATCTTCGCGGTCTTCACCTACCAGAACCGGCCGGTGCCCGTGCCCGTCCCGATCGTGCCGACACCCGCCGAGCAGCGGACGGCGCTCATCAACTCGCCGGGAACGATCACCGCGTCGTGGTCGCCCGGGCCTGATCCCGCGGGCGCGGGCGTGAGCGGCGACGTGGTGTGGAACGCCCAGCAGCAGAAGGGCTTCCTCCGCCTCAAGGGCCTCGCCGAGAACGATCCCGCGACGTTCCAGTATCAGCTCTGGATCTTCGACAAGACCCGCCAGACCGACAAGCCGGTGCTCGAGCAGTTCCCCGTCGACGGCGGCGTGTTCGATATCGCCGCAGCCCAGAAGGACCCCGCGACCGGCGACTACATCATCCCAATCACCGCCAAGCTGCGCGTGGGAGATGTCGCCGCCTTCGCCATCACCTCCGAGAAGCCCGGCGGCGTGGTCGTCACGACCCGCGAGAACCTGCTCTCGCTCGCCCCGGTCGGCGGCTGATCACCGCGCGGACGCCCCGGCGTCGCGCAGTCGCATACGCCGCGCACATTCACGCAATTGCTGAACTGTTCACGTGCCCTGCTGAGGGGCCTTCTCTTCGTCCGGGATCGAGTCACGCCACTGCTTGTCGAGGTCGGCGAAGCTCAACCCCAGCACGTTCATGGTCGCGTCGTCGAGCGACGCGCCCTGCGCCTGGGCTCGCAGCCACGCCACGCGCTTGGCGCTCCCGAAGCGGTCGGAGATGTACCCGAGCATGTGGTGGCCCTGGCCGTAGACCTGCCCGTACCACTTCTTGGCCCGGTCGTCGAACTCCGCCATTTCCTCGAAGGGCGGCAGCTTGCCGGTGGCCTTCCAGTGACGGACGGTCTTGTCGTTCTGCTCGCGGCTCTTGCCGTACGCCTCGGCCGAGAGCTCCGCGACGCCTTCAAGGATCCACCACGGCATGCGGGCGGTCCCCAGTTCGAAGGTGGCGACGTGCCCGTATTCGTGGGCGAGCAGCGGCTTGAGCGAGTCGGCCGTGGTGCGCCGGCCGACCAGCAGCTTGATCGCCTCGCCCGGCTCGTTCCAGCCGGCGATGCCGTCGGTGTAGCTCAGGTAGATCGACGCCTGCAGGTGCTGCATCGATCCGTAGATCTTCACCTGCTGCACGCGCGTGGCCAGCGGGGAATCCGGTCCGAACTCAAACCCTTGCTCCACGTGCTTGCGCACCGGCGGCAGCGCCTCTGCGACCGCCTTGGCCGCGCCCTCGAGCCCGTCGTCAAACAGCACGAGCACGCCCTCGGACTCGAGCTTGTTCCACTTCTCGCCCGCGTACAGCCAGCCCTGGTCGCCCCTGCGGAATTTCGCGGTCCACCGCAGCGTCCGCGGCTTCTCCGCCTTGGGCAGCGTCCACACCATCTCGATCGGCGCTTCCGCCGTCCCGTCACCGATCTTGACGGGGTCGTGACCGCCCGTGGCGGATTCGCTCGAACCACCGCTCTCCTTGTCGCCGGCCTCCTCGGGGGAGTCGTTCTCGGCCGCGCCCGACGCCTCGCGGATCACCAGCCGGAAGTCGGTCGGCACGATCTTCTTGAGGTCCTCGGCCCACATCCGCTGTTCCTGGAAGAACACGGGGTCTGTGTTGTCGACCAGCCGGAGGTACGCCTCGTGATCGCCCGCCAGCACCGCGACCTGGATGTCGCGCAGGAGCTGCTCGATCTCCGGCCGAGAGGCCCGGGCCGGCCCGCACACGACCAGCAGCAGCGCCGCCAGCGAGGCGAGCACCGCCCGGTGCGCCGGGAGGTTGGGGCGCGGAGAGAGGACGCTTCCCTGTCGGGTGTTCTCGACGATCAGATGCTGGGCACAGGTCATGGCGAAAAGGTAGCCCGGGCCGCTCGAACAGGCCGCGCACACCGCACAGGTCGCCCGGCCCATCGTGCGGTGCGTGAGGCCCGTCCCCGGCACTCACGGCCAGGGGGGCCTTAGCCGATCTGCCCGACGGTTATTGCCGCGCCAGCCCGCGCGACACCCGGAGTGAATCCCAGTGAAATCCCGCCTGCGCACCCTGCTCATTCTCGCCGGTTCGCTGACCGCCGTCGGCGCCGCCTGGCCGACGCTCAACGCCGTTGCCGGACCGGCGGACCCGAACGCCCTGCTGCGGGCGACCGAACCGCCCGCGGACGGGCACGATGATCACGCCGCCAAGAGCACGGGCGGCCACGACGACGCCTCGCACGAGGATGATCACGCGACCGAACCCCCGCGCGGCAAGACGCCGGCCAAGGACAACCAAGGCGACCACGAGGAACCGGTCGCCAGGAAGCCCGCCAAGAACGCCAAGTCCGCCGACCCTTCCCCGAGAAAGCCACTCTTCGGTGACAAGTCTGCTGACAAGAAGGAAGCTCCCGCGCCCGAAGAGGAAGGCGTTCTGTCCGCCGACCGCGCGCTCGAACTGCTCCAGGAAGGCAACCAGCGCTGGGCCACCGGCGACACCCGCAACCCCAGCTCGGACCCCGATCGCCGACGGTCAACCGCCGACAAGGGTCAGCAGCCCTTCGTGACCGTGCTGACCTGCGCCGACTCGCGCATCCCCGTCGAGCGCCTCTTCGACCGCGGCGTGGGCGAGATCTTCACCGTCCGCGTTGCGGGCAACATCGCCGCCACCGCCGAAACCGGCACCATCGAGTACGGCGTCGAGCACCTGCACACGCCGCTGCTGGTCGTCATGGGCCACACCAAATGCGGCGCCGTCGCCGCCGCCGCGTCCGGCCAGCCGCTCCCGGGAAACATCGGTCAGCTCGTCGCGGCCATCACTCCCGCCGTCGAACGGGTCAAGAAGGCGCAGCCCGACGCCGACCCCCAGGCCATCGCCGCGGCCTCGGTCAAGGAGAACGTCTGGCAGTCGATCTTCGATCTCTACCGGTCGAGCGCCCCGCTTCGCGACATGGCCCGCGAGGGCAAGCTCAAGGTGGTCGGCGCGATCTACGACATCGCCACCGGCAAGGTCGAGTGGCTCGGCGAGCACCCGTGGCAGTCGCAGATCCTCGACGCGCTGCACGTCCAGACCGCGTCAACGCCCGCGGACCACGAGTGATCACCCCGCGCGACGCTGAGCACCGCTGTCACCGGCCACTGGCGGACCGTCCGCCGGTGGCCGATTTCATTGCGGCCGGCGCATCAGCCCGCACCGCGGCTCATTTCTCGCGCTTGGCCATCTCCCGGGCAAGCTCAATCAGCCCCGCGGCCGCCGCACCCAGCGGCGCCACCGCCCCGATCGCCCGAGCCTCCAGCTCCGCGACCGCTCGCCGGGATTCATCCAGCCCGAGCACGCCGGGGTAGGTCAGCTTCCCCGCCTGCGCGTCCTTGTGCGTGCGCTTGCCGATCTCTCCCGACGACTTGGTGACGTCCAGCACGTCGTCGACGATCTGGAACATCAGCCCCACCGCGTCCGCGTAGCCGGTGATGCTCGCCATCGCCGCCGAATCGTCCGCGGCGCCGCCGCACGCGGCCCCCATCCGGCACGCGGCCCGGATCAGCGCGCCCGTCTTGTTGCGGTGGATGAGCTCCAGCTTCTCGCGCCCCGTGGCCGTCTCGGGCAGCCCGCCCAGCGTGTCGTACACCTGCCCGGCGATCATCCCCTCGGTGCCGACCGAGAGCTCGCGGCACAGGCGCACCGCGAGCGACGCATCCGGCGACTCCAGCAGCGCATGGAACGCCAGCGCGAGCATCGCGTCTCCCGCCAGGATCGCCATCGCCTCGCCCGCGCGGACGTGGAGCGTCGGCCGCCCGCGCCGCAGGTCGTCGTCGTCCATCGCGGGCAGATCGTCGTGCACCAGGCTGAAGGCGTGCACCAGCTCAACCGCGGCCCCGGCGCACAGGCTCGCTTCACCCCGCCCGCCCACAGCCTGCGAGCACACCCACGCGAGCAGCGGCCGCAGCCGCTTGCCGCCGCCCAGCAGGCTGTACTCGATGGCTTCCCTTAACGCCCGCGGCATCGCCGGCCTCCCCGAAAACTCGGTGAGATATGCTTCGATGCGGGCAAGTGCGGCCTGGAACGTCATGCGTGCACCCGGGAAACTGGCTCCCGCGAGCGTAGCGTCTTTGGCGCAAGGAGGGATTGATCGTGAACGCCAGGACACGCTGCGGCTGGGTGCCCCTCGACAAGCCCGACTACGTCGAGTACCACGATCGCGAGTGGGGCGTGCCCGTCCACGACGACCGGACACTCCTCGAGATGCTGATCCTCGAGGGCGCTCAGGCCGGGCTCTCCTGGTACACCGTGCTGCGGCGGCGGGAGGGCTACCACGAGGCATTCAGGAACTTCGATCCCGCCAAGGTCGCCAGGCTGACCGACACCCAGCTCGAGCGGATTCTCCAGACCGCGAACGTTATCCGGCACCGCCAGAAGATCTGGTCGGCCCGGGCCAATGCCCGCGTGTTCCTCGCCATCCAGAAGGAGCACGGGTCGTTCGATGCGTACCTGTGGAGCTTCGTCGGCGGCACGCCGATCGTCAACCTGCCGCGGACGCACCGGGAGATCCGCCCGACGTCGGAGGAGTCAGACGCCATCTCCAGGGATCTGAAGAAGCGCGGCATGTCGTTCGTCGGGTCGACCATCATGTACGCCTACATGCAGGCGGTCGGGCTGGTCAACGACCACACGCAAGACTGCTTCCGCTCTCCCCGCCAGGCGGCGCGAGACAGGAAATGACAACGCCCGGCACTCTCGCGCCGGGCGTGTTGCTCACCTGCGGCCCGTGAACCCAGGGCGGGCAGACGTCGTGAGCTCGTGGTCTCTCTCTTCTATCGCCCGCGTTCAGCGGCGCCTGCGGATCGAGCACGCCAGCAGCCCCGCGCACCCGAGGGTCGCGGCCGCGGGCCCGGGCACGGGCTCGCCGTAGATGAAATCGTCTATCGCCACGACGTCCACGACACCCGTATCCAGCAGCGTTCCGTCGTTGACCCCGGCTCCCAGCGCCGCGTTGCCCGACACGATCCGCACGCGTCCCACGCGCTCGGCCTCGAACGTCACGCCCAGGAACGACAGCCCCTTCTGCGCGACCGACGAGACGGGCACGAACTCTGTGTGGAGCAGGCTGCCGTCAAGGCCGTAGAACTCCATCCGTGAAGACCCGGCGACATCGACGTCCGTGAACACAGCGCCAAAGCCGTTCACCGTGGCCTCAAGATCGGGAGCGACCGGCACGCGGAACAGCACGTCGGTGACCGTGCTCCCGTCGGCCACGAACAGCCGCTGCGAGCTGAAGACGCCGAACTCGTCGCTGTAGCCCGGGTTGATGCTCCCGAAGCGCAGGTTGGCGTCCGTCGGGTCGCCGGGGTTGCGCCGGCTCACAAAGAAGCCCGCGCCCGGCGTCGTGAACAACGCGCCGCGCTTGACGTTGTTGTTGAAGAAATCCCCGGGCATGTGCGCGGGATCGGCGGGGATCGCCGCGCCGTCCCAGTTGATCTCCCGGCGGCCGGTCGTGAACGGCCCGCCTCCGGACCCGTGGTTGGGCTGGCCGACCGCGACGCGGAAGGCGTCAACCACACCCTGGATCGACGACTGCTCCGCGCTGCCGCCAGCGGAGAACACCGTGTGCCCCGCCAGCGCACGCCCGGCCGCGATCAGTATCACGCCGGTGGCCACCATGGACAGACCGACACCCTTGGATCGATTCATTCCTGATCTCCTTCTGTTGCATCCGCGCTCTCGAGCTCCCGCCACGCCGGATCGCCGGTCCGATGCGGTTCTCTCTCCTTGGATCCGGCCCTTGTTCGGGCCGACCGGAGCGGATTCACCGGTGAATGTCGGCCCGCGCCCCCGCCTTGCACGCCGGATCGCCGATTCCCGCCGGATTCTCGCTCCGGCCGCCTCCTTACCATGGGTCTCTCGATCTCCGGGGATGCAATGCCGGGCGACCCGACGCACATGACTCCTTCGATGGACCCGTCCGCGGTTGCTGCGCGCCCGCACGCCGACTTCGAATCGCTCTCGCCGGCTCGATTCGCCGAGCTCTTCGAAGCCCACTCGCGCACGCTGTGGTGCATCGCGGTGTCGGTGCTCCGCGATCGCGAGCTGGCCCGGGATATCGTCCAGGAAAGCGCGATCATCGCGCTGCGCAAGATCACCGATTTCAACCCGGGCACCAGCTTCGCCGCGTGGATGGGACAGGTCGTCCGCTACACGGCCATGAACGAGCTGCGCAAGCGCGCTCGCCGGCGGGAGCACGCCCCGCCCGACGCCGCCGACGAATCCCCCTCCCGCGCCGCCGCCTCGGGCGCCGCCGACGGCGCGATGGGGTTCGACGAGCACGTCACCGCCGCCCTCAACGAGCTCGACGAGACCGCTCGCGCCTGCCTGCTGATGAAAGTCGTCCTCGGCCTGGAGTACAAGGACATCTCCGACGCACTCGGGATTCCGGAAGGGACCGCCATGAGCCATGTGTTCCGGGCTCGAAAAGCGATGCGCGCGCGCCTCGCCGCCACCCACGGTGACCCCGACCTCGCCGGGCAGAAAAGGAGCACGCCGTGAACTCGCGCTCCCTGCACCCAGGTCCGGGCGGCCCCGATTCCGGCGGCTTCGAGGCGCGGCTCGACACGCTCCTCGAACGCTACATCGACGGCGACCTCGCGGGCGATGAGCTCGCGTGGATGCAGGCCCGACTCGAAGACGACGCGGACCTCCGAGCCCAGGTCGAACTGCAGGAGAAGATTGACGCCTCCCTCCGGCGGATGCACCCCGCGGATTCGATCCCGATGCCCGCGATCCCGATCGATCTCGGTGCTCGCGATTCGATGGACCGCGCACACCTCGCGCCCGGCACGGGCGCATCGGGCGCTGGAGCGCCCGCCGGCGACGCGCCTGTCCCGATCTCGCTGCCCGCCAGAGCAGCGCCGACGCGCCGACTCTGGCCCATCCTCGCCGCCGCCGCGGTGCTGCTGGTCGCCGCCGGGCTGTTCCGAGCGTACTGGGACCGCCGCGTGCCCGACTTCAACCTCATGCAGCCCACCGAGATGTACAACCGGCTGGTGATGATGGGTTTCCAGCCGGCGGTCGTCTGCAAGACCGATCCCGAGTTCGCCGCGCTCGTGAAGGAGAAACTCGGCACCGCGCTGGTCGCGACCGCCACCCCGGGCGTCGAGGTCCTTGGCTGGGGATACAACGACGACTACAACGGGTCGCCCATCAGCCCGCACACCATGATGCTGCTGGCCCGTGTGGACGATCGCGAAGTGCTCGTGTTCCTGGACCAGGCCTCTCGCGACCGTGAACTGGCGCTGCCACCCAACTCGAATCTCAAGCTGTTCCGCCGCGAGGTCGGGCCGATCGTGGCCTACGAGATCACCCCCCTCGACCAGCCCAAGGTCATCCCCGCGCTGCGCACCTGGTAACCGCCGCGACATCGACCCGCTATTTCGCCTTCGGGTCGACCGCCCACTCCATCGCGTTCACGAGCAGCTTCCGGACCGACGCATTCGCGAAATCCTCGGGGTGCCCGAGCGTCGTCGTGAACACCTTTCCTCCCCACGCGTTGGTGCGGGTCCACGCCACCGCGCTGGGCGGCCGATCCTTCACCTGCCGGCCCTGCTCATCGCACGATTGACCGACGAGCAGGATCTGCGAACCCGCGGGCGGGTACTTCCCCTCGAGGTCGTACAGCCACGAACGCACGTGGAACGCCGGCTCGACGCCGCCGAGCAGCGCCGACGTCTCCGCCCCGGGCGCCACCGTCACATCGGTCGTCGAGTCGTGTCCGAAGTGGCGGATCCACGGCGCTCCGAGGACGTCGCGCCCGAAATGGTTCCACGCGACGAGCGGATCGCCCTTGGCATAGGCGAACGCGTGGGTGCTCGTGCGGATGCCGACCACGGGCGCGCCGCGATGGAGGTATTTCTCAAGGTGAGCGACCTGCTCCGCCGGCAGCTTTCGGAACCGCATGTAGATCACCGCCAGCTCGGCGCGCTCGAGCGCCTCGAGGCCCGGGATGCTCTCTGCCGCCGACTGGTCCGGGTAACCGGTCAGCAGCGTCGTGGTCCACCCCTTGGCCCTGGCGTCCTCGGCGAGCAGCGCGAGCGACTTTTCCGACTTGTATTCGTCCTCGGCGGCGATGAACACCACGTGCGGCGGCTCGGCCGGCGTCTCCAGCGCCTGCGGCTGCGGTGGCGGCGAAGTCGCCGGTGTCGTCGCGGGCTGCCGGGACCGCTGGGGCACGCAGCCGACCATCGGGGCCGCGAGCACGATGAGGATGAGAGCCAGGTACCCAATCATGGGCACCAGCGTACAGACTGCGCCCCGCCCGCAACGCCCGGCGCGCCCGCCCGGTCGATCCGCACTGCCCCGGCTTTCCGCGCGTTCCCGCGGTCCGCGCGGGGTCGTGTCCGGAATTGGAAGCCACCGCCCGGGCATTTGGACCCGGATTGGACCCAGCAGGGCCCCCGTCTAAACTTACGACCCTGCCCGGAGCACCTTTCCGGGGTCATTGCTTGCTCTCACCGGGGCCCTTTGCCCCACCCGACCGGAGTCCTTCCATGGCCGAGACCGCCGCTCCCGAAGCATCCAACAAAGTGACCATCTCCGACCTCGGCCCGGCTCGCAAGAAGCTCGCCATCGAGATCCCCGCCGAGGCCGTCGACGCCCTGCTCAAGCAGCAGATGGACACGCTGGCCAACACGGTCTCGCTCCCCGGCTTCCGCCCGGGCCACGTCCCGCGCAAGCTGGTCGAGAAGCGCTTCGGCACCGCCGTCCGCGACGAGGCCCGCACGCGGCTGGTCTCCGAGGCCTATCGCAAGGCGGTCGAGGACAACAAGCTCCAGGTCGTGGGCGAGCCCGCCGCCGAGAACTTCGACAAGGTCCAGATCGAGGGCGGCAAGCCCCTGGCCTTCGAGCTCGAGGTCGAGGTGGTTCCCGAGTTTGATCTTCCCTCGCTCGACAACATCCCGGTCAAGAAGCCGATCCTCGAAGTCACCGACAAGATGGTCGAGGACGAGCTCCGCAAGATTTGCATCAACGAGGGCGACCTCGAATCCCGCGAGTCCCCCGAGGCCGGCGACTACCTCACCGGCCACGGCATCATGGTCGGCGGCGACGGCACAGAGTTCTACAACCTGCCCGGCGCGGTCATCCAGATCCCCACCGCCGAGAGCGGCGGCAAGGGCATGATCCTGGGCGTCATGGTCGACGACTTCTCCAGGCAGCTGGGCCTCCCCAAGCCCGGCGAGACCGCGACCATCAAGACCAAGGGCCCCGAGAACCACGAGGTCGAGAAGATCCGCGGGGCGGACCTCACGATCACCTTCAAGGTCGATCGCGTAGACCGCATCATCCCCGCCAAGCTCGAGGACATCGTCGCCCGGTACCAGTGGCCCGACGAAGCCAAGCTCCGCGAGTTCATCAAGTCGCGGCTCCAGCAGAACATCCAGGTCCGCCAGCAGGTGGTGATGCGCCAGCAGGTCGCCAAGCACCTGATGGAGCACGTCAAGATCGACCTGCCGCCCCGCATGGCCGCCTCGCAGGCCGCCCGGATCCTCGAGCGCCAGCGCCTCGAGCTCATGTACCGCGGCTTTGATCCCCAGAAGATCGAGGAGCACCTCGCCGAGCTCCGGGCCGCCTCTGGCGCACGGGCCGCCGGCGAGCTCAAGATGTTCTTCATCCTCCACAAGGCCGCCGCCCAGTTCAACGTCCAGGTCATGCAGCAGGACGTCGAGCAGCGCATCGCCCAGCTCGCCGCCGAGAACAACACCCGCCCCGACCAGCTCCGCCAGGACCTGATCAAGTCCGGCCGCATCAACGGCATCGCGACGCAGATCCGCGAGCACAAGGCCATGGACGCCATCGTCGCCCGGGCCAAGGTCGAGGAAGTCCCCGCCGAGGAGTTCGACAAGCTGATGAAGCAGTCGGCCTGACCGCCGCCAACCACCCCCCAGCCCCAAAGCCCGGCGCCGAGCCGGGCTTTTTTGTTGTCTCGACTCTGACAACCCGTCACGGTATTATTCGGATAGATATATCCGCTACTGCCGCCGTGGCCGGGTTTGGCCCTGCCCGTTGCCGGCGGCCCATGGGAGGAGGCATTCGTTCCTGCAGGGCCGCGAGCGGACGCGGAGAGGCGTCCCAGGGAGAGAGCCATGACTGCACGGTTTGCTGCAACGGCAACGATCCTCGTCGCCGCGGGCGTCGCATCGGCGGCGGTGTACGACTACGCGGCGGACTTCTCGCTCACCGGCGGCAACCCCAACGGGGCGTGGTCCTACGGCGCGAAGCACAAGGATGCAGACGGAAAGCCGACCGGCGAGTTCCAGCCCTTCGACACCGCCGTGGACGAGGGCTGGATCCTCCACTGGTACATGACCGACAACGCCGGCGGAACGTTCGGCGGTGAGACATGGAAGAACATGACCGGCGGGTGGCAGTTCAACGTCGCGCCCGGGCACTGCTCGCTCAACGGCGACGCCTACTCCACCTCGACCGCCCGGTGGACCGCGCCCAACAGCGGAATGATCGATCTGTCGGTCAGCTTCGGTTTGAGCGCCTCCGCGCGGATGATCATGCACAACGGCGACATCCTCCAGGAGCTGCCCGCGGGAGGTCCCAACGCCTTCGAGGCACTCGGCATGTGGGTCGCCGCGGGAGACACGATCGACGTGACGTGCTACGGCGCCGGCGCGTACGGCAACACCATGACGGATATCGTCATCATTCCCGCGCCCGCGTCGATGGTGCTCGCCTCGGCGGTTCTCGGCGCGGCCTCCGGCCGGCGGCGCAGGACGTAGATCACCGCGCCGGGGCGCTCTTCCGGCGGTAATCGCCGGCATTTTCACGGCGCGCCGCACCCGACTGGGGCTCATCGCGGCGCGCCGGCCTTGTTTCTTGAGCCTCGGAAGTTCTGACCGCGCCGACCGGTCGACCGCGCGGATCGGCCGAGATGCCCGAACGCGATCCTCATGCCCGGGATGCACGGCGTTTCGCCGCGCTCGCCCGGCTCGACGACGATGACGGCCGCGACAGTCCCTGAGCTCGGCATGAAAAAACCGGACGGAGACGGCTCCGTCCGGTTGCGGCCTCGACTCATCGGCGCTACCTGCAGTCAAACACGAGCACCGTGGCGGGTGCCCCACCGCCGTCCTTCGACGTGCTCGCGCCTTCGATCGTCACCTCCGCCGCGCCCTCGATCCCGACCGCGTCCCCGGCCCCGAGCTTCTGGCCGTTGACCGTCGCCGATCCGGTCGCCACGTGCACCCAGGCGCCGCGCCCTGGCCGGAGCGCGTGCCCGACCGTTGCGCCGCCGTCCAGGTCCGTCACGTACACGTCCACGTCCTGGTTGATCTTCAGGGCGCCGTCGCGCTCCACGCCGTCACGACCCGCGACCCGGACCAGCTTGTTCCTCCTCGCGGCGACCCCGAAATCCTTCTGCGCATAAGCGGCCGGCAGGCCCCGCGCCTCCGGCATGATCCAGATCTGCAGCAGGTGCACCGGCCTCTCGCGCGACCCGTTGAACTCGCTGTGGCGGATGTCGCGCCCCGCCGTCATGACCTGCACCTCGCCCGGGCGGATCGATCCCTCCGATCCCAGGCTGTCACGGTGCTTCAGCTCGCCGTCGAGCACCACCGTGATGATCTCCATGTCGCGGTGCGGGTGCGTGTCGAAGCCGCCGCCGCCCGCGACGCGGTCGTCGTTGATCACCCGCAGATCGCGGAAGTTCATGTGCCGCGGGTCGTGGTACTCGCCGAACGAGAACGTGTGCCAGCTGTCGAGCCAGTCAATATCGGTGCGGCCGCGTTCGTTTGCCCTGCGGATGGTGAGCATGGAACGATCCTTGGTCGGTGCCCCTGACGGCGTGGTCGTACTGTTCATGCCCGTTTAGATGATCGCTGAACCGCGGCGCTACACCGGATGATTCCCCACGCCCGGTCGGGCTCTGTGAGGGACGCGCGGCTCTCATGAAGTCGATCCCGCGCGAAACCGCGTTGCATCCACGCGAGACCCCGGTAGATTCGCCACGGGCGGAGCGCCGGATTCTCTTGCCGGCCTCCGGGGTTCCTGCGCTTGTGCGAGGGAGAGGCCGCTCGGGCGCGAGCGGCAATCCGAGGAGATTCGATCATGGCCAAGTCCTGTTCCCCAGCTCTGTGGGTCGCCTGCGGATCCGTCGCCGCGGTGGTGCTCTCGCACGCCGGGCCGCTCGATCCTCCCGCCGGCCCCATCGCACCCACCTACAGGACGCTGAGCGACATCGAGCCGGGGATCGTCGTCGGCCCTTCCACGACGCCCGGCGACGCCGACAGCGTGTTCAAGATCACCAAGCCCGGCCGGTACGTCCTCGCCGGCGACGTCGTGGGCGCCGCCGGCAAGCACGGCATCGAGATCGAGGCCGCGCACGTCACCCTCGACTGCCGCGGGTTCCAGATCCGTGGCGTGCCCGGGTCGCTCGCCGGGATCGACGGCAACGGCACCGGCCCCGGCTCGCCAACCTCAGCGCCCTACCTCACCCTGCGCAACGGTGTCATCACCGGCTGGGGAGCCAACGGCGTGACCGCCAACAACGCCGGCGCCTGGGTCGTCGAGGAGATGAAGTTCGCCTCCAACACCGGGACCGGCATCACCGTCAACAGCGGCACCGTCTTCACCCGCTGCTACTTCTACCTCAACTCCGCCGACGGCTGCCAGACCAGCAACCACGTGGAGTTCCTCCAGTGCTTCGCGAGCCAGAACGGCGGCCACGGCTACTTCGCCGGCAGCGACTCGCAGCTGGTCAACTGCGAAGCGGGCAGCAACGGCGGTTCGGGGATCGTGGTCCCGCTCGGCGGCCGCGTCACCGGCTGCACGGTCACGCTCAACAACTCCGTCGGCATCATGGTCGGCGACGGCGGGTCGGTGAACGACTGCCACGTCGACGACAACCTCGGCGGTGGCATCATCATCGGCAAGGGCGGCAACGTCTTCCGCTGCGCGGTCGACGGCAACGGGTCGGCGACAAATCAGCACGGCATCCTCGCGAGGCTCTACTCCTCGAGCACCGTCACCACCGCCACCATCACCGACTGCATCGTCACGACCAACAGCGGGTACGGGATCTACACCGCCGGCGGCACCGTTCGCGGATGCATGGCCGAGGCCAACGGCAACAGCGGCATCTACATGAGCGACCGCGGCGTCATCGTCGAGTGCACCGCCAAGGCCAACACCGGCACCGGCATCATCGGCGGACAGTCCGTCTCGATCCTCCACTGCACCGCGGGCGCCAACACCGTCCACGGGATCCAGGTCTTCGACGATTGCCTCGTCCGGGCCAACACCTGCGACAGCAACGGCAGCGGGTCCGCGATCGGTTCGGGGATCTACGTCTCCGACGCCGGTTTCCCGCTCTTCAACAGCGACAACCGCATCGAGGAGAACAACTGCTCGGATAACGACTACGGCATCCAGGTGCTCGACTCGAACAACCTGATCATCCGCAACACCTGCACGACCAACTCGGCCGCGAACTTCAACTTGGCCGCGGGGAACACCAAGGGCACGATCTTCAGCGTCGCCGGCGCCGACATCACGACCAGCAACTCGTACGCGAATTTCGAGTATTGACCCGCCACTCTCCGGCGCGGGTCGTCGCCCGCGTCAGCCCGCTCCGATGCGTTTGAGGATGAGCTCGCGAACGGTCTTGGCATCCGCCGACCCGCTCGCGAGCTTCATCGTTTCCCCGACCAGCCGGCCTACGGCCTGTTGCTTGCCGGCCCGGATCTGCTCGACGATCGGCTGGTTCGCGGCCAGCACCTGGTCGATCCACTTCTCGATCGCGGCGTCGTCGCGCACGATGAGCAGCCCGCGTTCCGAGGCGAGGTGCTCGGCGTCCGCGGGCACGCCCGGCTCGCACAAGAGCCCGAAGAGCTCGTCCGCGCCGGCCGCGCTCAACCGCCCGTCCTCGCGCAGCCTGCCGACCGCGGCCACCTGCGCGGGGGAGATCCCAAGCTCGTGGAGCGGGACGCCGCGCTCGTTGGCACGTTTCATCCCGCTCTGGAGCAGGAAATTGGCCGCGATCTTGCCGGCCCGGACCGGCTCGACACCCGCCGCGGCAAGCTCCGCGGTGCACGCCTCGTAGAAGAAGCACGTCTCGCGCTCCTCGACCAGCGCCGTCGCTTCCTTGGCGGCAAGCCCGTACGACCCCACATACCGACGCAGGCGCGCGACGGGCAGCTCCGGGACGCGTGCCCGGGCCCGCTCCACCCACGCCGGCGCGATCTGCACAGCCGGCAGGTCCGGATCGGGGAAGTAGCGATAGTCGTGCGCGTCCTCCTTCTCGCGCTGGACGTACGTCTGCTCGCGATGGTCGTCCCACCCCCGGGTGATCTTCATCCCCCGGCCCATCTCGCGGAGATCCTGCCGCCAGCGATGGGGCTGGTGCAGCGCCTCGTACTCGATCGCCCCCTTCAGTGCCTTGAAGCTGTTGAGATTCTTGATCTCGACCACCGGCGTCTTGACGAGCGTGCCATCGTCGAGCGTCAGGTGGCAGTTGATATTGGGCTCGAACCGCATGTGGCCCTTCTGCATGATCCCCTCGGACGCTCCGAGGAACCGGCAGATGGTGCGGAGCAGCTTGGCGAACGCCACCACCTGGTCGGCGGAACGGAAATCCGGCTGCGTGACGATCTCAAGCAGCGGCGTGCCCGCGCGGTTGTAGTCGGCGATCGAGAAATCGATCGCCGCGCCGCCCGGCGCTTCGTGCAGCAGCTTGCCCGCGTCCTCCTCCAGGTGCGCCCGGATGATCCCGATCCGGCTCGGTTCGGTCACGGCCCGACCAGAAGAATCGAGCACGAAGAACCCGCGCTCGTCGATCGCCGGCAGGTCCACAGCGCCGTCGAAGCACAGCGGCAGGTCGTACTGGCTGATCTGGTAGCCCTTGGGCAGGTCCGGGTAGAAGTAGCTCTTGCGGTCCCACCGCGTCACCGGCGCGATCTGGCATTCCAGCGCCAGCCCCACCATCATCGCCAGCTCGACCGCCGCCTTGTTCACGACCGGCAGGGCGCCCGGCAATCCGAGCACCACCGGATCAATCCATGTGTTCGGCTCGCCGCTCTCGAACTCCGGGCACGCCGGGCTCGGGCACCGGCTGAACATCTTCGTACGCGATGTCAGCTCGACGTGCACCTCGAGCCCCACGATGAGCGTGCTCGAGACGATCTGTTGCCCGGCCTTGGACATGCGAGCAGTGTACGGGGCCGCCGCCCACCCGCTCCACGCCGGTTCGACGCGCTCACCGTGCCGCCGCTCGCCGCTAGCGCCGCGGTCGGACGGGGAGAGTCGCCCCGCCGGTCGACAACGCCGATTCGAACGCCCGGGCGATCATCCGCCGCTGCGCGTTGGAGATTCCAAGATCGCCCAGCTCGTCCCGGGACTTCCAGACTCGCCCGGGCGACCCGCCCCCCGCTGGCACCGCCGCCGATCGATACATCCACAGCGTGAACCGCACATCCCTGTGCGTGGTAGTGTGCGTGAAACGCTCGAGGCGGCGGAGCTGATCGGCGTCGCCCAGGCCGATCCACGCGGCGACCTTCTCGCGATCGCGCCGGCCTCGCCCCGCTTCTTCGATGGTGGGCAGTTGCCACATCGACGCCCACATGCCCGTCGCCGGCCGCTGCTCAAGCAGAATCCGCCCGCGATCATCCAGCACCGCCACCGCGTCGCACGTGATCACCGACCGAACACCCGCCGGCTTGGGCCGCGGGATGCTCGACTGGCGTGACTGCGCGAACCCGGTGCAGCGCTCCCTCACCGGGCAGCGATCGCAGGTTGGCGCCGCCGGCGTGCACACCGTCGCGCCCAGTTCCATCAGTGCCTCGTTCAACGCGGGCACGTCGACGCCGGCCGCGGCGGCCCCCGCCACCAGTTCCTCCGCATCTTCCCACGCCCACGCCATGTCGGCCGCATCGCCCTGCGTCGCGTCGCGCCCGCGGATGCGGAACAGCACCCGCGCGACATTGCCGTCCACCAGCGCCACCGCCTGCCCGCACGCCATCGAGGCAACCGCGCCCGCCGTGTAGCGCCCAACCCCCGGCAGCCCTTGCAGCGATCCCACCGAGGACGGCACGACCCCGCCGTGCGAGCGGACGATCTCCTTCGCCGCAGCGTGAAGCAGCTTGGCCCGTCGGTAATAGCCCAGGCCGGACCAGCACGCGAGCACCCGCTCCTCCGGCGCGGCCGCCAGCGTCGCGGCATCGGGAAACGCTTCGATGAACGCTCGGAACTTGTCGACCACCCGGCCCACCTGCGTCTGCTGGAGCATCAGCTCGCTGACCAGCGCGCGGTACGGGTCGCGCCTACATCCCGCCGGAGCCCCGACGGCCGAGCGCCACGGCAGCTCACGGGCGCTTTGGCCGAACCACGCCACCAGGGCCGCCGCGATCCACAGGTTGTCCGGCTGGTGTGCCACGCGGGGAAGGTAGCGAGCCTCGCCCGCTGGCCGCAACATGAAAAAAGGCCCCGGATGTTCCGGGGCCCTTGGGGAAGTTCTCGTCGGACGCTCGCCGGAAGACTCAGCAGCCTTCCTCGAACTCCTTGACGAAGGAGTGGAAATCGTCGAGATCCACGAAGCCCGACCGGTCGAAATCGGCGTTGCCCTCGCCCGCCTCGAAGGCCGCGACGAACGCGCTGTAGTCGTCCAGGTCGACGAACCCGGACTGGTCGAAGTCGGCTCCGCAGCTCCGCAGCCACATCGACGCGGGGATCGCCTGCTTGGGGATGCCGCTCGACGCGATCCTGGCGATCAGGCCCGCGCCGCCGCCGTTCTCGAAGAACTCGACGCGGATGATGTGCGTGCCCTTCTTGAGCTTGATCTTCCCCGACTTCTCGATCATGCCGTGCAGGCCGTTGTTGTTGACGACCACCGTGTTGCCGATCCGCAGGCGGGACCCGTCATCGGATTCGGTGTAGAAGGTGTACTCGTCCGTCGCGGGAACGTGGACGAACCCGTCGAAGGTGGCCCCCACGCCGTCGGCCCGCCCGGACGTGATGAACACCCCGTCGGTCGAGGGGAAGTTCACGTCGGAGAGCACGTCGGTCGCGTAGGGCGTCAGGCCGCTGAATGGCGGCAGGGTCTGGGGGTTGCTGAGGGCGTAGTACGACACCAGCACGCCCGGGCCCGCGCCGGCGGACGGATCCGGGTTGCGGAAGAGAGACTCCGACATCACCGTCAGCGAGACCGTCGCGATGTCCGTCCCCGTCACGCCGTCGGAGATCGTGTACGTGAACGAGTCGGGTCCGGTGTACCCGCTCGGCGCCAGGTAGTGCAGCACGTCGCGTCCGCCCGGCCCCGCACCGGCCGCGAGCAGGACCGTCCCGCCCTGGACGGTCGTTGCGTCGAACGCCGTGATGCTCAGCGGATCCGAGTTGACGTCGAAGTCGTTGGCGAGCACGTCAACCGTGCGCGGCTCGCCGAAGACCGCCGTCGGCACCGTGTCGTTGATGGCGATCGGCGGCTGCGGCCCGAGCGTGGCCGCCGCCGCGAGCGCCGCCTTGTACACGTTGGCCCGGCCCCAGCCGTACACAAGGTCGTTCCCGGGGTCTCCCATGTCGTCGCAGGCGTTGAAGAGAATGGTCTCGGCCTGGGCGGCGGTGAGGTTCGGGTTGATGGAGTAGATGAGGCTGACGACGCCGTTGGCGACCGGCGTCGCCATGCTCGTGCCGCTCGCGTAGTTGTACCCGTTGCCCATCACCGACGAGAGGATGCTCTCGCCCGGGGCGAAAAGGTCCACGGCTCGGCCGTAGGCGCTGAACCCGGCCCGCTGATCGGCGGCGTTGCTCGCCCCGACGACGATCACGTTCTGCCAGTCGTACCCCGAGAGGTCGCGGGAGTCGTTGCCCGCGGCGAACAGGTACAGGCAGCCCTTGGACCGGATGTAGGACCCGGTCGTGTTCAGCGAGCTGCTGTCGACGCCGCCGTAGCTGACGCTGACCGACTTGGCGCCGTGGTCGATCGCCCACCGCGCGCCCTCGTTCATGTCGCTCACGTACGCGCCGCCGCCCGAATCGATGGCGATGCGCACCATCATGATCCTGGCGTTCCAGTTCACGCCCGCCACGCCCGCCGCGTTGTTGCCGAACGCCGCGCCGCACCCGGCGACGTGCGTCCCGTGGCCGTTGATGTCGTCCACGCTCCCGCCGCTGGCTTCCTCGATGTTGTTGTACGCGTCGTAACCGAGCACGCGCTTGGGAGCAAGGTCCGGGTGCGTCAGCTCGATCCCCGTGTCGCAGAACGCGATGATGGTGTCGCTGCTGCCGGTCGCGACGTTCCACCCCAGCTCCGACTGCATGTTCTGGTGGTGCCACTGGCTGGTGAACAGCGGGTCGTTGGGCGTGTTGAGCGGGTAGCAGATCCAGTTCGGCTCCGCGTACTCGAAAAGCCCCGTGGCCATGAGCTGCGAGCACATGGCGTTCTCGGCCTCACCCCGGGCCGCGTCGGCGGCCCCGGGGACGTTCAGCACGTACTCGTCCACCTCCGCGAAATACTCCCGGACGTGCGGCGCCACCAGCTCCCGAGCCTGCTCCGAACGCGCCGCGTCCAGCGACTGGAGCGGCCGCACGATGAGCTGGCCGGAAAACTCGATGTCGCCGGGCCGCTCGACAAACTTCCTCGCGGCACCGGCGGCCGGCGCATTCGGTCTCGCCGCGCCCGGCGGCGGCGGAACCATGAAACCGGCCTGCGACGATACCGCGAGCACCCCCGCGCCCACGATCGCGGCAACAAGTGAGACGCGTCCGGTCTGCATGAACAATCTCCTGACGTGCGGGGGTTGATGAAGGCGCCCGCCCGGTCGTCGAGCGGGGGTCATCCGAGCATAGCGGCCCGCGGGCATGATCCAAAGTTCACTTTCACCCCTCGCCCACCCGCCAGGACCCGCCTGGGTTATGGGTCTCCGGCCGGGCCCCTCCGCACGTGCAAAAAAGAAAACCGGGCCCGTTGAAGGGCCCGGTTGCGTGATGATCGGAACGATCGCTCGGATCAGCGGTCGATGAAGACCGTGAGCTCGTCGTCGCGGATCGGGGTCTTGATCTGATCAGCCGTCGTCTCGCTGATCACCAGCTTCTCGCCGGCCGTCGTGGCCCGGCAGGTGAGGGTGAACGACGGGCGATCCTTGGGCTTGAGCACGCCGGTCACGCCGGTGAAGGTCAGCTTGCGGCCGTTCACCACCGGAGCCTTCGGAGCGGTCGAGGAGACGAACTCCAGACCCTCGGGCAGCGTGACGACCACCGTCACGTTGGTCAGGTCGACCTGGCCCTGGTTCGCCACTTCGTAGCGGTACACGTGCGGATCGCCGACGAGCACCACGCCGTCCGCGTCATCCAGCAGCGTGCCGATGTCCGGCGTACCGATGGTCTTGATCTGGCAGTTGGTAGTGACCGCGGCCGCGCACGCGCCCTGAGCCGTCGCGTTCACAGCCACCTCGCCCATGGTGGTCGGACGCACGCACACCCGGACCGTCTTGGAGGCGCCGGCCGCAAGGTCGCCGACGTTCCACGACACGCCGTTCGCGCTCACGACGCCGCCTTCCGTCGCCGTTGCCGTGCCGCCGACGACGTTGGCGTTCACGGTGGTGCCGCGAGCGATCCCGTCACCGGTGTTCTTCACCGTCAGTTCGAAGCAGCCCTCTGCACCCGGGCGGATGATGATCCGATCCGTCGCGGGCTTGCAGGTCAGCTCGAGCACCGGCTGACGGACGACCGTCGACACCTTGTTCGAGGTCGCCGAGAGGCCGCCGTCGGCGCTGGCCCGGGCCTCGTTCTCGAAGCGGCCGGTCTTGGTCGCCTTCAGCGGAACCGTGAAGGGCTTGGACTGCCCCTGCGCCAGGTCGCCGACCGCGATCTCGACGGCCGTCTTGCCGTCCGCGGTCGTCAGCCCCGAGGGCAGCGAGTCGGTGATCTTCACGTTCGAGGCCGTGCCCGTGCCGCTGTTGCGGACCTCGATCGTCATGCTGATCGGGTCGCACCCCAGGATCGACTCGGGCGTGATCTGCTTGCTGATCTGCAGCGCCGGCTCAACCACCGTCGTGCTCGCGCACAGCGTGTTGTTGTACGTCACCGACGAGCAGCTCGAGGAGGTGCCGACCTTGTCAGCCTTCGCGGTGATCTTGATCACCTTGGTCTGGCAGGGGCTCAGGTCGCCCAGGACCCACATCGCATCGCCGCTGGGGCTGCGGTTGGAGTCGGGCTCGGAGGAGATCAGCGTGAGGTTCTGAGCGCCCTCGTTGTGGACGACCACGTTCTGCAGCGTCCCGGCCGTGATGTTCGTGACGTGCAGCTCGTAGGTGTAGTTGGCGCCCGCGCGGACCTGGGCGGGAACGACCTGGTGCACCAGCACCGCGCTCGTCGCCTGGTCGCCCGTCGGGAAGAACATCGGCGAGGCGTTCATGCCGGCGCCGACCGTCGGGGCGTAGTTGCAAGGCCCGGAACGGGGCGCGGGCTTCGGGGTCGGGGCGGCCGCGACCGGCTCAGCCTTCCGAGGAGCCGGCTGGGACTCGCCCGGACGCGGGAACCAAGGCCCGAGCTCGTAGAGCTCGCCCTTCTTCGTGTCGGACGTCGTGGTTTTTTCTTGGGAATCGCAGCCCACGCCCAAGAGCAGTGAGCCCGCCACCATGCCGGTGGCGACAGCCTGAAGGAATCGCGAAAGTTTCATAGGTTCTCCACTCTGAGGACCACGCGTCTGATAAAAGCGGGCCGCGCGGCCGTTTCACCCTTGAGTGAGGGGCACAGATTCACCCGAGATCACCAACCCCAAAAACGGACATGAGGATAGTTCCCAATCTTCTCTTGGTCCACAAGCGGGAGGCTCCCATCGGCATCTAGGGTGAATCTCACCTACAGAATCCTCTTATTCTGTTAGGGTAAATACCTTACATTGCCCCGCGGGCCTTCAACATCAACCCCCAGCCCTCGCCGCCCGGACACGACCCACCGACTCCTTACACTCCGGGCATGACCTACACGGTGTTGGCCAGGCGGTATCGGTCCCGGGACTTCGACGAGGTGGTCGGGCAGGAGATGATCGCTCGGACCCTCCGCGGCGCCATCCAGGCCAACCGCGTCGCCCACGCATACCTCTTCTGCGGGACGCGGGGCGTCGGCAAGACCTCCATGGCGCGGATCTTCGCCAAGGCGCTCAACGGCGGCAGCGCCGAGGTCGACGCCCAGATCATGCAGGGCAGGGACACCGACGTCATCGAGATCGACGCCGCCAGCAACACCGGCGTCGACAACGTCCGCGAGCTCATCTCCAACGCCGCCTACAGGCCCCTGCGCGGCAAGTACAAGATCTACATCATCGACGAGGTCCACATGCTCTCGACCGCGGCGTTCAACGCCCTGCTCAAGATCATGGAGGAGCCGCCCGAGCACGTGAAGTTCATCCTCTGCACGACCGAGTCGCACAAGGTCCCCGCCACCATCCAGTCGCGCTGCCAGCGCTTCGATTTCCGCAACATCCCGACCTCGCGCATCGCCGAGCACCTCCGGCAGGTCCTCGCCGGCGAGAAGATCACCGCCGACGCCGAGCTCGTCCACATGGTCGCTCGCCTCGGCAACGGGTCGATGCGCGACGCCCTCTCCCTGCTGGACCGCCTCATCGCCGGCGGCGAGAAGCACCTGACGCTCAAGCTGCTCGAGGACCTCCTGGGCCTGCCCGACGCCGAGCTCATCGGCGGCCTCATCGACGCCATCTCCGCCGGCGACGCCGGCAAGGCGCTCAACCGCGCCGACGACCTGCTCTCCCGCGGCATCTCCCTCGACACCCTGCTCGATTCCATCAGCTCACGCTTCCGCGACCTCATGGTCATCGCCGCCTGCGGCCCCCAGACCCCGCTGGTCGACCTCTCCGACCAGTCCCGCCAATCCGAGGCTCAGCGCGCCACCAGGTTCGACGCCGCCGGCCTCACCCACATGATCGCCCTGTGCGAGAACGCCCAGCGCGGCGTCAAGAGCAGCGCCTCGCCCAGGTCGCTCCTCGACGCCCTGATCGTCAGGCTCGCGATGACCGAACGCATCGCCGAAGTGACCGCGGTGCTCGCCGCGGCCGGGCGGGAGGAAACCGCCGCAAAAAAACGCTGACGGCGACGCCCGGACCGCGGGGCACGCCCGCTTCCACCGCGTCGCCGCCGATGGCTCGTGAACCGGCGCCTGCGATCCCACTGACGCCCCCCGCGCACGGCCCGGCTCCCGCCCCCATCCCCGCGCCCGCCCCGGTCCCCGCCGTTGATCTCTCCGCGCTGCGACCCCAGTCGCCCGCGGCCCCCACCGACTGGCCCGGCCTGATCGCCGCCTGCCCGTCACGCTCGATCCAGGCGGTGCTCCAGGGTCTGAAGCTGCGCACGTTCGAGCCCGGGCGAGTCGTGCTCGAAGGCCCCGAAGGCCTCGCCAGGACCGCGACCGTGCGCCGCGAAGAGCTGTCGCAGGCCGTCTCCCGGGCCGCCGGCCGCCAGGTCGCGATCGAGATCGTCGTGCAGGAACCGGCGGCAACCGCCGATCCCGCCGCGCCCGCGGCCCCCGCGCCGCCGCCAGGTCGCGCCGCGCCGCAGCCGCTCGCACCCTCTAGCATGTCGGACCATCCGCTCGTGCGACAGGCGGGGGAACTGCTTGGAGCCCGGCTGATCAGGGTCGAACGAAGGGAGTCCTCCAATGGCTGACGGACGCAAGGGCAATCTTGCTCGGCTGGGCATTCTGATCATCGTGCTGGCGGCCGCCGGCGGGTACTTCATGTACAAGCGCTCACTGCCCCCCAAGGGCGGAAACCTCGAGCGCATCGTGCTCGAAGATTCCGCGGGCCTGCGCGGCAAGACCCTCGAAGACGTCAAGCGCGTGTTCCGCCATGACAAGCCCGACCCCGGCTCCGAGGAAGGCGTCTGGGTCTTCGACTTCAGCAAGGTCGATCCCTCCAACCCCGCCAAGATCGAGGTCGTCATCCGCCGCGGACAGGTCGCGAGCATGCGCGAGTTCGACGGACGCATCCCCGAGCCAAAGCCCGCCCTGACCGGTGACCCCGAGCCTTCCGACGCGCCCGCCGAACCTCCCGCCGACGCGCCCGCCGAGCCCCCCACCGACGGGACCTCGACCGGCGGCGGCTGATCCCCACCGGCATCCCCGCACTCGCGCCATGCCGAGCGCCTCTGATCGTCCGAACCTGTCCGGGGCACGACCATGACGACAACGGTGTCACCAGCGACCCCGGCGGCGACCAGCGGCCTGGAAGCGCTGCGCGCCGTCGCCTCGGACATCAAGCTCGCGCACTCGGTATTCGCACTGCCCTTCGCGGTCCTGGGAGCCTTCCTCGCCCGGCAGGTTGACGCCCCCTGGTCGTGGTTCGCGGGCCAGATGGCGCTGGTGATCGTCTGCATGGTCAGCGCCCGCACATGGGCGATGGTCGTCAACCGCATCGCCGACCGCCGCCTCGACGCCCAGAACCCGCGCACCTCGCGCCGAGCGTTCGCCTCCGGCCGGGTCACCACCGCGTTCGGCTGGGCGGCGCTGGCCGCGTGCGCGGGCATCTTCTTCGCCGGGGCCGCGGGGTTCTGGCTCTTCTACGGGAACGCCTGGCCGGTCATCCTCGCCGCGCCGGTCCTCGGCGTGCTCGCCCTCTATTCCTTCACCAAGCGCTTCACCTGGCTGTGCCACCTGTTCCTGGGCCTGTCGCTCAGCCTCTCGCCCATCGCCGCGGCCATCGCTGTCGACCCCGCTTCCCTGTTCGCGACGCCCGCGCTGTGGTGGATCTGCGGCATGGTGATCGCCTGGGTCGCGGGCTTTGACATCATCTACGCCCTCCAGGACGTGGACGTGGACCGAGCCGCCGCGCTGTGGAGCGTCCCGTCGCGGCTCGGCGTCCCGGCCGCCATCAGGATCTGCCGCGGGCTCCACGCGATCGCGGCCGCCTGCCTCGTCATGGCCTGGATGAACGACGGCCGCCTCGGCTGGCTGTTCGGCGGCGCCGTGATCGTCGTCGGCCTGCTCCTGATCGTCGAGCACGCCGTGCTCGCGGTGCGCGGCAAGGCGGGCCTCGAGATGGCGTTCTTCACCATCAACGGCATCGTGAGCTGCGTGCTCGGCGCGGCGGGCTGCATCGACACCATCGTGTGAGCCGCGCGCCGCGGCGTCGATCCCCGCGTCTCACGCCACCACGCCGAAGATCTTGAGCATCAGCGCGTTCTGGGCGTGCATCCGGTTCTCCGCCTGGTCGTACACCACCGACGACGGCGAGTCGATCACCTCGTCCGTCACCTCGACCCCGCGCTGCGCGGGCAGGCAATGCATGAACAGCGCCGGCGACGGGAGCCCCCGGCTCGCCCGGGCCATGAGCTCGGCGTTGACCTGGTACGCCGCGAACGCCTTGTTCCGCGCCGCGGCCTGTTCGCCCTGGCCCATGGAGACCCACACGTCCGTGTAGACGGCGTGGTGCCCGGCGACCGCCTCCAAATCGCTGGTCACCGTGAGCGACCCTCCGGTCGCCGCGGCGAACCCCCGGCATTCCTCCACGACATCCGCCGCGGGGGCGTACCCCGGCGGCGAGACCACCGTCATCCCCATGCCCAGCAGCGTCGCCGCGTGCATGAGCGAGTGGCACACGTTGTTGCCGTCGCCGACGAACGCGACCCGCACGCCGCGGAACGTCTTGAGGTGCTCGCGGATCGTCAGCACGTCCGCCAGCGCCTGGCAGGGGTGAAAGCGGTCCGAGAGCGCGTTGATCACCGGGACGCCCGCGTGATGCGCCAGCTCGCACAGCGCCTTGTGGCTGAAGACCCTCGCGACGATGAGCTGGCACCAGCGCTCGAGGTTCTTGCCGTAGTCGCGGATGCTCTCCCGCTCGCCCAGACGCGACGCGGACTGGTCCATGTAGATCGGCGCGCCGCCCAGCCGGTGCACCCCGACCTCGAAGGTCACTTTCGTCCGCAGCGAGGGCTTCTCGAAGATCATGATCACGGACTTGTGCTCGAGCGCCCTGGAATACGGCATCACGTCCGCCTTCACCCTCGCGGCCAGGTCGAGGATCGACAGCAGCTCGCCGCTGCTCAGCGTCGCCACGGTCAGGAGGTCGCTCCCCGCGAGCGAGGAATGTTGAACGGTCGAGCCAGCGGCCATCGTCGTCTCCGGAATCAGGCGTCCCGGCCCGCGCTGGTCGCGGGCCGCCATCAGCGCCAAACGCAGAGCATAGTTCAGCGTGGAAGAACGCGTGTGCCCGCCGGCTCGCCACGGGCCCATGCCTCCATCGCGCCCGCCCCCGCGCCGGACATGATCACGACCGGCGCGCCGATGCGCCGAGCCGTCTCCCCCGCGGCCCGCGCCTTGACGATCATCCCGCCGGTGATCTCGCCCGAATCGATCCGGCGCTCGATGCCCGCGGAGTCGATCTCCGCGATCAGCGCCCGGGACCCGTCCAGGATCCCCGGCACGTCCGTGAGCAGCACGAGCGAACTCGCCCCCGTCGCCAGCGCCACCCCGGCGGCGGCGTCATCCGCGTTCACGTTGAGAAACCCGTCCGCGTCGATCCCGATCGAGCTCAGCACCGGCAGGAAACCCGCCCTCAGCAGCACGCCGAGCAGGTTGTCGCGGCGATCCCCGGGGGCATCAGCGGCGGGAATCTCGCCGACCCTGCCCGGATCAAAGCTGTACCGCGTCGCCTTGACGGTCGGCACCGCGTTCCCGTCGCCCAGGCACAATCCCACGGCCTGGATGTCTCGGCGGAGGAACTCGCCGACGATCGCCTTGTTGATGCGTCCCGCGAGCACCGACACGATCTCGTCGAGCTGGTCCGCGGGCGTGACGCGGATGCCCTCGCGCCGCTCGGTCTTCATCCCCAGGCGGTCCAGGTGCCGGTCGACCGCCTTGCCCCCGCCGTGCACCACGATCACGCCGCCCGGCCGCGACCGGTGCAGCCCGGCGACCGTCTCCCACAGCGCGGGCGCGGTCTTGTCGTCCTCGACCATCGTCCCGCCGACCTTGACGACCACCGGGCCCGCCGTCATCGGTTCGCTCCGGTCGCGCCGGGCGCCGTGTCCAGCAGCGCGGTGGTCTCGTTAAAGCCGAAGCGGACGTTGAAGCACTGCACGGCCTGGCCCGCGGCGCCCTTCACCAGGTTGTCGATCGCGCTGACGATGATCGCGTGCGAGTGCTGCTCGTTCACCGCCACCGCGATGTCGCAGAAGTTGGTCCCCTGCACGTCCTTCACCGCCGGCCACGCGCCCGGCGGAAGGAGCCGGATGAACGGCTCGCGCCCGTACACCTGGCCGTACAGGGCTCGGACCCGATCCTCCGACCACCCGGGCATCAGGTCCACGTGGATCGTCGACAGGATCCCCCGGTCGTACTGACCAAGGTGCGGCGTGAACCACGTCGGCGTCCCCGCGTACGCATCGATCTCCGGCTGGTGGCGGTGCTTGAACACGTTGTACGGCTGCTGGCTCACCTCGCAGAACAGGCTCTTGAGCGCGAGCGACCGCCCCGCCCCGCTGACGCCGCTGGTCGAATCGATGATCGGCCGGCGGCCCGGCTCGATCGCGCCCGCCTTGACCAGCGGTGCGAGCGGCAGGATCGCCGAAGTCGGGTAACACCCGGGGACCGCGATGATCGACGCGGCCCTGAGCTCGCCCCGGAACAGCTCGACCAGCCCGTACGGCGACCGTGACAACTCGCCCGCGGCGTGATGCTCGAATCCGTAGTGCTTGGGGTACAGCGCCGGGTCCTTCAGCCGGAACGCGGCGGAAAGATCGAACACCACCACGCCCGCCGCCGCCAGCGCCGGCGCAAGCTCCAGGCTCGCCTCGTGCGGCGTCGCAAGAAACGCGGCGTCGGGCTTGAGCGCGAGCAGCCGATCCACCGACGACGACTCGACCGCAAGCTCGCAGCGCCCGCGGAACCGCGGGAACACCTGGCTGATGGACGCCGGCTTCTCACCATCGCCGCGACCCGCCGATCCGAACAGACCGATGACCTGCGCCCCGGGGTGGCCCAGGAGAATGTGCAGCGCCTCCGCGCCGCTGTACCCACCCGCTCCGACGATGACGACCCGCTTCTTCAACGCTCGCTCCATCAAACAAGAGCGCGGCGCCCGTCCACGCCGCGGCGCCGCGATCCGCAAATCCTACGCGGCCGATCCACGATTCAACCGACTACCGCTCCACGACCAGGATCTGGTCGACCGGCTTGCGACCGATGTCCGGCACCGTCGCCCCGGGCGCCGGGTACCCGACGGGCAGCAGAAGAAACGGACGTTCATTCGCCGGTCGCCCCAGCAGCGCCGTCAGGAAACCCATCGGGCTGGGCGTGTGCGTCAGCGTCACCAGCCCCGCGAGGTGAATCGCCGTGATCAGCATCCCCGTGGCGATGCCGACCGACTCGTTCACGTAGTACACGCCGGGTTCGCGGCCCGGTTCTTCCCCGTCGCCGCGCACCAGCTTGAACACCACGATGATCCACGGCGCGATCTCGAGAAACGGCTTGGACGGGTCCGTTCCCAGCGGCGCCAGATCCGCGAGCCACTGCGCCGTCGCTCGCCGCGCGTAGAACTCCCGCTCCTCCGCCTCCGCGCCCTCTCGGATGCGGCGCTTGAGCTCCGGGCTCGCCACCGCGACAAACCGCCACGGCTGCTTGTTGGCGCCCGAGGGCGCCGTGCCCGCCGCCGCCACCACGTTGCGGATCACCTCCTCCGGCACCGCCCTCGCCGAGAACATCCTCACCGACCGCCGCAGGCGCATCCGCTCGAGAAACCCCGCCGACTCCTCGACGGCCGAGCCCGCGGGCACATACGGCGTGAACGGCACATGCGGGTACTCGCCGGTCGGCGACGTCGGTTCGGTGTCCATGTGGCTTGCTCCGCAACGTCCGAAATACAAGGCGCTCGCCGCAACCCCTGTCGATCAACCCACCACCAGGTGAGTTGATGACATCCCTGATCCCGAGGTTGCAATGACCGCCGTCCGCGAGACGTTTTACCTTCGTCCCCCTGGCCCCCGGACGGGAATCCGCCCGGGGCGCATCTGGATGGACGATCGGGGAGATTGCCGTGCCCGGCCGGAATCCCGCAACCGGGCGGCCCGCTCAGGACGAGCGGTTTTTTGAGGGTGGCCCTCATGGTCTCGATATGGCGGCGCAAGTCGCTCCAATATGCCGGCTTCGTGGCAGCGATCATCGCCCTGGGAAGCGTCCGAGCAGCGTTATCCGTGGCCACCGAAGCCCTTGAACACGGCGGATCGTGGCTCCGCAGCGCAAGCAGCATCGTCCTCGAATCCCAGCCCTGGCGCCGATGGGTGTTCGTACCGACCGTGGTCGCCGAATCCACCGCCTCCATCGCCAACGCCCTGGCCCGCAGGCCCGGCGTGCTCGCACCGCCATCGACCAGCCCCGCCCAGACGCCTGCCGATTTCCAGACCTGCCGGCAGACCGAGCAGCCTGTCGATCAACCGGTCGTCCAACCCGCCCGCGCGCTCGGGTCCGCCGCCACGGCCACCATCGCGACATCCGACACCCGGCCCGCCACACGGACGGCCGATCGCCACCGGCACATGATTGTCGCGGCGGTGAGCATCCGGCCGAACCCTCGCATCGAATCACCGGTCGAGATCGCGGCCGTGGGATGGACTCCGGATGGCGCGAGTGCGCGAGTTGAGGTGCATGGCCCGGACCTTTGTGTTTCAAGTGCAGACGACGCTGGCGTGCCCGATCGACCGCACGTTCGCGTTCTTCTCCGATCCGGTGAACCTGGAGGCGATTACGCCGCCGTGGCTGAAGTTTCGTATCACGTCCGCCCTGCCGATCCGGGTCCGGGAGGGAACGCTCATCGAGTACGCGCTGCGTATCCGCGGCTTCCCGGTGCGATGGAAGACCCGCATCGCCGCCTGGGAACCGCCGCATCGGTTCGTGGATGAGCAGGTCAGCGGACCGTACACGCTCTGGAGACACGAGCACACCTTCGAGCCCGACCCGCACGACCCCGGCGCGACCATCATGCGCGACCGCGTGGAGTACGCGTTCCACGGCTGGTGGCTCAGCCCGCTGATCAACGCGGTGTACGTCGCCCGCGACGTGAAGAAGATTTTCGACTACCGAAGTCGGCGGACCGCCGAGCTGCTCGGTCCCGGCCCGCGCACCGCGGCCACGCCCGCCACGGAGCCCGTGAAAACCTCCGATTCCGCTGCGCTGACCGCCGGGAATCACTTAGAATAAACGAGCCGCTGATCGGTTTGCGGGGCGGTCCGGCGCTGCAAGGAGATCAACCATGTCCACCGTCGCCGTCGTCCTCTCGGGGTGCGGTTTTCTCGATGGTTCCGAGATCCACGAGTCCGTGAGCTGCCTCATCCACCTCGCTCGGCACGGGATCGAGTACCGCTGCTTCGCGCCCGACGTCGCCCAGGCCGACGTCGTCAACCACGCCACGCACAAGCCCGCGCCCGAAGCTCGCAACTGCCTCGTCGAAGCCGGCCGGATCGCCCGCGGACAGATCATGCCGCTCGCCGAGCTCCACGTCCAGAAATTCGCCGGCGTCGTGTTCCCCGGCGGCTTCGGCGCCGCCAAG